>NC_016633.1:2504000-3130000 GCF_000236685.1 Sphaerochaeta pleomorpha str. Grapes
ACCAACAAGATAAGGGTTTTTTCAGTTGCCCTGATATCCGTATAGTGTTTTTTGAACAACAGTGTCAAAAGCAAACCAATGGCTATCCCGGCAGTAATCCCTATGGCTATGGAAATGGGTATGGAGAGAATCGATTTGATAATATGTACACTGCCACTACGTGCAAGTCCGAGAAACACCGAAAACAGCGTAATGGCGAAAACATCATCAACCGAAGCTCCTGCGAGGATAATGGTTGGGACTATCTGTTGCTCTTCCGATATTTTGCTTTGTATATCAAGCATGGAGGGAACCACCACTGCAGGGGAAACCGCGGCAAGCATAAAACCTGTCAGGCCAGAGACTTGCCAGGAAAAACCAAAAAAGAAATGGAATAGGAAAAGCAAGGATGCCCCTTCGGTAAGGCAGGGGATGAAAGACATGGCGATCGCGGTCTTTCCCACCTTTTTAAGCGTGCTTTTTTTTAGACCGAGACCTGCACGGAGCAGTATGACAATGAGGGCAAAGGATTTTAGGAAAGGGGTAATGTCCCAGAGGACAGACGGAGTATAGGGGGTAAGGAAGAAAGAACAGGCAATCCCGAAAAGGACCATGCCCAGGATGGAAGGGAATTTCATTTTGGAAAACAATTTTCCCGATAGATACCCACCGGCGATAATGATGATAAATAGCTGGGAAAGTTGCAACATGCTATGGCTCCTTGCTTCAAACAGGGACACCTCGCCTGTATGAAGATTAGCAATCTTATACAGGAGTCATTGGCTGTGACAACAGCGGTTAACGGCGAACTCCACCACCAGTGACTATGATGTACTTGAAATTGCAATATTAGTCAATTCACAGCGCTGCTTGTTTTCTTTTAACTGCTTTGGTAAAAAGAATACAAAGATTCCACTTCCCTGGCTTTTTCTTCATCAACAAAGGTTCCAGGGTATTGTACCAGAATGTTCCGATAGGATGCTTTATTGGGATTTCCTGCGAGGTAATAGAGCATCGGAAAACAGGGGCTATTTTTCTAGGTCTCTTGTATGGGGAAGAAGAACTCCAGGGCTTTTTCCAAAGCTTGGTTGAAAAAGATCCAGTTATGTTCCCCTGTTCTTTCTTCGAAAGTACAGGGAGATCCCATTGTATGTAGAACATTGTTGAATCGTCTGTTTTCTTCCAGAAAAGAATCTTCAGTTCCACAAGATAGATAGAGGGAAGGGCTTTCCCCTTTTAGAAATGCCCTTTGTGCAAGCTCTGTGAGCTCGAATTCTGGTTTAGAGCAAAAATCCTGGCCAAAGATTGCCTGGAAATCTTGTACCAACTGTTTCCCGAACAATTGGTTGTTTTGTTCGGAAGTATTGTTTTCCATAATTCCAAGCCCTTCCTTGAGAAATAGGCATGCAGGGGAAAAAGCTGCACAGCCGCCATACTCGCCAGGATTCGAAAAGGCTAATTTCAAGGCTCCGTAACCTCCCATTGAGGCTCCAATTGCAAAAGTGTCTTCACGTTTTGCGCTTATATTGAAAACATTCTTTACTACTTGAGGGAGTTCCTTTGCATAATAGGAAAAATACTTTTGTCCATACTGCATATCAGTATAAAAACTTCTGCCTACTTCGCCCATGATGAATATTGCATCATAGCGCTCAGCGAATACAGGAAGCATGGTATAGTTCAGCCAGTCTGCATTATTGCCACATAATCCATGCAGTAGATATATTACTTTATGCGCCTGGGAACCAAGGGCTTTGTTGGGTAAATAGATTGAAAGCCCTGTTTCCATTTCAAGATAGGTTGAAAAAAAAGAACCCTGCAAAATCATTCTCAAGCACTCCTCGAAAAGTATTCTAGGATTTGAGAGAATCCAAGTCAAGGCAGGAGAATTCCCTGCCTTGACTTGGATATCAGAAATTGCAGGGTTGCCGGGCTTTTGTTTTCTCTGGCAATTTTTCAATATCGAAAGGGGTTTCCTGATACACGAAATAGTTCAACCAGTTACTGAACAAGAGATTGGCATGTGATCGCCAACAAACCGTAGGGGCTCGGGAACTATCATTGTCTGGATAATAGTTACGGGGCAGGGAAGGGTTTTTCCCCGCTTCAAGATCCCTGCGGTACTCATTGTCCAAAGTCAGGTCATCATATTCGCTATGACCGGTTACAAATACCTTCCGACCATCCTTGCTTGCTGCCAGATATAACCCAGCCTCTTTTGAAACGCTCAACACCTCAAGGTCTTCGATGGCATGGACATCTTCGGTGAAGACAGTGGTATGCCTGCTATGGGGTGCAAAGAAAGTGTCATCGAATCCCCGCACCAGTTTATTCTTTGGTTGGAGAACCGAATGGGGGAATATGCCGAAGAGTTTCTTTTTCAAAGGATGTTTTTCCAATCCATAGTATGTATGGAGGGCTGCCTGGGCCCCCCAGCAGATAAAAAGAGAGGCATAGACATTGGTTTCCGCCCACGCAAGGATTTTAGTAAGTTCCTCCCAATACTGGACCTCGGCAAATTCTTTGGTCTCTACCGGGGCACCGGTTACTAGCAACCCATCGAACTGCTGGGATTGTACATCGGCAAAGGTCTGGTAGAACGTTTTGAGGTAGGAAAGCTGCGTGTTTTGGCTCTGGTAGGTTGCTGTGCAGAGGAACGTTGTCTCTACCTGCAAAGGGGTGTTCCCAATCAGTCGGAGGAGCTGGGTCTCTGTTGCAACCTTGGTGGGCATGAGATTCAAGATGGCAATTCTCAGCGGTCGGATGTCCTGGGAAACAGCCCGTTCACTGGTCATGACAAAGATATTTTCCTCAGTTAATGTTTGGACGGCAGGAAGGCCTCCGCATGTTTTTACTGGCATAGCTGACTCCTTGTTAGATTGCCGCGAAAGCCTGGTCAAGATCAGAAATGATATCATCAACATGTTCAATCCCGATTGAGAACCTGATCGTATTGCCTTGGATTCCCTGTTGTTGCAATTCTTCCTGGTTTAATTGAGCATGCGTGGTACTGGCCGGATGGATTACCAATGATTTTGCATCTGCAACATTCGCCAGAAGCGAAAATATCTGAAGGTGGTCTATAAATGCCTTGGCTTCTTTCTCCCCTCCTTTCACCGTGAAGGTGAAAATTGAAATTCCCCCCTTGGGAAAGTACTCGTTATAAAGTTTGTGGTGCCTGTTTCCGGGTAAACAAGGATGTTTAACTGACTCAACTTTTGGATGCTCGCAGAGGTAGGCAACCACCTTGAGTGCATTCTCTACATGTCTTTCCACCCGTAGGGAAAGGGTTTCCAGACCTTGGAGGAACAAAAAAGCATGCAACGGGGCAATGGTTGCTCCGGTGTCTCTGAGCAATACCGCCCTTGCTTTCGTAATCCAGGCAGCTGCGCCGGCAGTCTTGGTGAAACAGAACCCATGGTAGCTGGGATTTGGTTTCGTAAGGGACTCGAATTTGCCACTCGACTCCCAGTCGAATTTCCCGCTGTCGATGATGACACCCCCGATTGCAGTCCCATGCCCCCCGATGAATTTTGTTGCCGAGTGGACTACGATATCTGCACCGAATGCAATAGGTCGAACAAGGTACGGTGTGGCAAAGGTATTATCGACTACCAAGGGAATATTGTGCCGGTGGGCAACAGCTGCAACTGCTGCTATATCGATGAGGGTGGCATTTGGATTTCCGATGGTCTCGATGAAGAGAGCTTTTGTGTTTGGCCTGATTGCCCTCTCAAAACTGCCTTGTTCATCTGCATCGACGAAGGTCGTGGTTATGCCGAATTCGGGAAGAGTATGGGCTAAAAGGTTGTACGTTCCGCCGTAAATGGTTTTTGCTGAAACAAAATGATCACCGTTTTGGGCAAGATTGAGAAATGTATAATAAACAGCAGCTGCCCCAGAAGCCACAGCAAGCGCTGCAATCCCTCCTTCGAGGGCGGCGATACGTTTCTCGAAAACTTCCTGGGTGCTGTTTGTCAATCTCCCATAGATGTTTCCCGAATCGGAGAGGTTGAATCGCGCCTCGGCGTGTGCGCAGTCTCTGAACACATAGGAAGTGGTCTGGTAAATGGGTACGGCACGGGAATCGGTGGCACTATCGGCCTGTTCCTGTCCGACGTGGACCTGAAGTGTCTCGAAATGGAGATTTTTACTATTGCTCATGGTAGGGTTCCTTGTTTTTCAATCATGGAGATACAGCTATTGCTCTGCTGTAACGGCTCTGAAGGGAAAATTATAGGTTGCCTGCCATACGGTCTTTGACCGAACCGCATCTTGGAAAGATTGCTTGTTTCATAAAACACCTTGTGTAGGAATAGGAACCCCGGTCATTGCTAGGGTCACGATTCTCAGTTCATTGATTTGATTGCTTGCAAAGGTTGTTGTATGTTATGCGCAGCGGCACATCATACCATCTGGTGAATCAGTCATAGACATTGACTTCATGGTGCCGCCTCCAAGAAAAGGATATCCTACCAAAATGGTTGGAATTTCGGATAGCATACAGAACTTGCTTCCTTTTAGTCAAGTAGGGATTGCCTATTTTCTATAATTGAAACAGGGCAAAAGAATTGTTTTTATACGGTTGTTTTTCGAGTTTCAAGACAACCGAAAAGTTAGGGTAATCTGCAGGGTCTGTTTTCTATAGATGTCTAGAATTGTAAACCAGAAACAATCCTATAGATTGAGGTCAAGCTTGACAGTTTCTTATAACCTATGGTAAAAGTAACATATGTTATAAATATAAGGAGTATCAGATGGTTCCAATAGGAAATGCAATCCTGGGGGTTTTGAGCTGGAAACCTTGTACAGGTTATGAACTGAAAAAGCTATTTGAAACCTCGTCATTCATGTATTGGTCTGGAAATAATAACCAGATCTATAAGACTTTGTTATTGCTCAAGAAAGAAGGACTTGTAGAGAATGAGGTAATCCACCAGGAAAGCTCACCCTTGAAAAAACGATATTTTATTACAGGGGCCGGTACAGATGCCTTGAGAAAATGGTTGAAATCTTCTCCTCAGGCTCCTGAATATCGAAAATCCTTCCTTGTGCAGGTAGCCTGGTCTGATTCTTTGTCTGACCAAGAGTTGGACCTGATGCTGTCAGCCTATGAAGAGGAATTGACCTTGCATTCAGTCATGGAACAGGAAAAAATGAAACGTGGCCTAAACAATCCCCGAAGAAATTCCCGTGAAGAGTATATCTGGGAAGCTATAGCCCAGAATATCCTCGATTCTTACAAGAAGGATTTGGATTGGGTGAGAGAGGTGAGGCAACAACTTCGTGAAATTCCTCCCGCTGTCGAGGAATCCCTTATTCACTATGTCTTCGGGGAAGCCGATGCAAAGCCGTATCTGGAAGTCTTTTCGGCTTCTCCCCCGATGGGGACAACAGAAGATATCATTAGGTTGCTTGGTCTCTGCAGCGAACGTAAAACCCATCTGCTTTTGTTGCATGAATCAGCGTTGGCAGAGACGTTTTTCCATCTCTCTTCCAAGGTAGCTGGCAATATGCTACAGAAACTTGCCAACTATACTATGAAAACGGCATTGATTGTTTCTTCTTCAGACCGTTACCAAGGCAAGTTCTGGGAAATGGCGTTAGAGGCAAACCGTAGCGGTCAATTCAGGATTTTTGAGCAGAAAGAAGATGCCATAACCTGGCTTACTTCTCCTAGATGAGTTCTTTCTTCATGCAGATACTGCTCTCTATTTGCCTATAGGGGCCATAATTGGGTATTACCCTGTAGTTCCTATGGGCATAGAGACCTCTGGCTGAGTGCAAGTGTTTTCCCGTCTCCAAGACGGCGAAAGAATATCCCTCTTCTTTTCCAATCCGTTCGAGTTCTGCAAGCAGGAGCTTGGACAGCCCTAGGCCTCGATATTCCTCTTTTACGAAAACCCGTTTGATTTCCACAGTATTGGAATCGAATTGCTTGAAAGCTCCACAGGCAACAGGGATTTTCTCCTGATAGATAAGTACCACTACCAGAATTGCATCCAATTGGTTGTATTGCTCGCAAAGTTGATGGGCTTGCTGGCAGGACTTATCAAGTTCCCTATCCAAAAGGGTGACCAGATACAGGAAATCAGGATCTGCTGTATCGACAATCTTACTATGAAATTCTTTTTCCATCGGGTTTCCTCATCTGCCTTACTCCAAGGCAATCCCTTGTTTCTGTATGGTATAGGGCTTGAAGGCCCACAGGTAGGCGACACAGAGAAGTGTTGCAAGAATTGCCATGAGCAGGAAAGCAAGCTGCAGGGACCAATGGTCACCGATAGCCCCTGCAATGGGAAATATAAGGATCATAAAAAAACTGAAAGCCATACTCTGCAGTGACAATATCGTTGCCCTCTGGGCACTGGGGATAAGCCGATTCAGATAGGTCCCGATGGAGGCAATGAGAATTCCCTCGATACAGCCGGTAAGGACATAAAAGAATTCCTGGTAGGTACCTAGCGCGACCCCCCAGAGGCATATGATCAGAAGCAGAGGCATGGAGGTCAGAACGCCCCTTTCTCCTATCTTCCGCTCAATTTTACCCGCAAAGAGGGCCGTAAGGCCTGCTACGAGTGCGTTGGCAGCAAACACGATTCCTATCTGGAATTCTGTTTTCCCGCCGGACACCCAGAAATTCTGCAGATAAAAGAACAAGACAGTAAGGAAACAGAATAACGATTCGGAAAACACAATAAAAAAAGCAATCCGTTTACGGCTTTTGAGAAGCAGGAAACTTTCTTTCATTTGGCTCTGCATCGACAACCCGATTTTTTTCGAAAGGCTTGCTTCGAGATTTTTTGTCGTAACCCTTTCAATTTCCGGTTCGATGAACAACAGGGCAAGGCAGGCTCCAAGGACATAGAAACCCATGGTCAGGGAGAAAACCCACTTGTAGGAGTGGACGGCAAGGTATCCTCCCAGAAGAAAACTGGCAATAGCGGCTATCTGGTAGCATAATTCCTGCTTACCGGCTACCTGGATATAGATATCCTGCTTCTCATCGAGTAGCAAGGAATCATAGACCAGGGCGTCTCCTGCTCCCGACTCCAGGTTGTTGCCTAGGGCTGTCAGGATGAAACCCAAGGCTTGCAAGAGAAAACCAGAAGAGAAAAACATGATAGCGACACTCAGTACTGCTGCAATCCTTCCCAGTATCCGACTTAGTTTTCTTCCCCAGAGGTCTGCAATGACTCCTGTTGGGACTTCCATAAGAAAGCTGGTAACATGGTAAATTCCTTCCAGTATTCCGAGCTCGACCAAAGAGAAACCTTTGAGTGCAAGGTAAATCATCCATATCCCATGGGTCAGGTTCAAGGTAGACAATGCGGTAAACAGATAATTCAATCCAATGTTTCGCCCATAGCGGTTCATGTATGACTCCCCTTCCAAACCCATAGATTGTACCCATAGTGGAACTTGTTTGTCCAGCTAATTATAAAGAAGGGAGGAAAAGGAGACATAAGGCTTTAAGCAAGAGAAATATTTTCTTACAGAATAATTCTCATGCCTCTTTGTTATATTCTTTGATTGCCTGCAAAAAGTATGAACCGTAGGCTTCCAGTTTCTTCTCCCCGACACCAGAGACGGAGAGGAACTGGGAAGAGGTTTCTGGCTTGAGGCCTGCCATTTCAGTCAGGGTTTTGTCCGAGAAAATGATATACGGCGGTACCTTATGCTCCTGGGCCAGTTCAGAGCGAACGTGCTTCAACTTTTTTAACAGGACTTCGTCAGTAAAACCAAGGAAGTCGCTGCCATGGTTTTTCCCAGGTATTTCTTTCTTGGTTGCTACCGTTGCCTCGCTGACGTAGAAAAGCTCTTGACCCAACAACACTTTTCTGCCTGAGGCAGTCATGCGAAGTATATTGAAGCGTTCGCTGTCCTGATACACTATCTGCTGTCCGATCATTTCCTCTACGATACCCCGCCACCACTTCTTTGGTTTGTCCTTTCCTACAGAAAAGGTCTTGAGTGCCTGATGGTTATTGCTTCGAACCTTTTCCGTGTCTGCACCCCAGACGATATCAATGATGTGTCCTGCCCCGAATCCTTCATTGGTTCTTGCCATTGCCGAAAGTATCATGCGGGCATCCTGGGTAGCCTCGACTTTTTTCGATACATTGTTGCAGACATCACAGCTTTTACAGTTTCCCTCATGGGCCTCCCCGAAATACTCAAGAATTTGTTTTCGTCGACAGACCTGCACGGTTGCAAACCGAACAATACGATTGAGGCTTGCTTTTGCTTTTTCCTGTTCTGCAGGGTCCTCGATCTGCTCAATGAAGTATTGTTGTCTGGCAACATCCCCTGCTCCGAAGAACATAATGCAATCGGAGGCAAGCCCATCACGGCCGGCCCTGCCAGTTTCCTGATAATACCCCTCCATGTTTTTCGAAAGATCACCATGGATGACATAGCGGATATTGCTTTTGTCTATACCCATGCCAAAGGCTATCGTGGCTACGATGACATCGGCTTTGTCATTGTTGAACAAGTCTTGGTTCTTTGCCCGTTCTTCCCTGCTAAGGCCTGCATGGTAGTAGAGCGCCTTTATCCCTTGGGTTTTTAGATATGCTGCGGTTTTCTCTACATCTTTTCTGCTGATTCTGTACACGATGCCCGATTCTTCACTATGGAGTTTGATGAAATCTGCTATCTGTGACAATATTTCGGTTTTCTGGCGAACTTCGTAATACAACTCCTTACGGTTGAAAGAAGCCCTGACTGTCAAAGGGTCCCGCATCTTGAGGATACGGATGATATCATCCTGTACCTGCTGGGTGGCGGTTGCCGTAAAACCTGCCAGCGGAACCGTTGGGAAGGCATCACGAATTTGAGCCAAAGATAAATAGTCAGGCCGGAAATCGTGTCCCCATTCACTGAGGCAATGGGCTTCGTCGATGGCAAAGAAGGAGATATTGAGCGTTTGCAGCCATTGCAGGTATCCATCGATTGCCAATCGCTCGGGGGAGATGTATAGCAGTTTGATTTCATTTCGGTGGAGCCGGGCATAAATCTCAGTTATCTCTTTGCTTTCAAGACTGCTGTTCAAGAAAGATGCGGCAATGCCCTTGGAGACGGCATCATCGACCTGGTCCTTCATTAAGGCAATCAATGGGCTGATGACGACTGTCAGCCCCTCGAACATCACAGCGGGTATCTGGTAGCACAGGCTTTTTCCACCCCCTGTGGGCATGGACGTAAACACATCACGCCCTGAAAGGATGGCAGATATGACCTCTTTTTGGTTATCCCGAAAAGAATCATAGCCAAAGACTGTCTTGAGAATCTTCTTGGCCCGAACGATAGAAAGAGAATTTCCTGGCAATTGAATGCACCCCCGCAAACGGAATGGCCATACCATCCCAGAACTGTTGCACCAGTATACCCTAGAGCAAAAGGGACAGGGAAGGATAAAGCCAAAGGTTTGTAAAAGCACAGCCCAATGTTTGCTCCTTCAGGTAGACTATAATTTGTTCTTCATCCAGCCGGAGGTGAAATAATAGGTGAGGAAGAGTATCGAACTCAAAGTCCAGGTGATTGGGTAGGCCCAGAAGACAATTCTGATGTCCATCAGGATTGTAAGCCCAATCTTGATGTATAGCATCCGTATAATGCACCAGCAGGATAACATGACAGACATGGGAACGATGGATTTTCCTGCGCCTCGAAACAGACCCGCCATGGTATGGGAAAGGGCAACTGCGAAGAGGAACGTGGAAGCAATCCGTGCCTTTTGTATCCCTATGGCGATGACTTCACTGTCCCTGCTGAAAAGGGAAAGCAGGGGTCCTGCATAGAGATAGAGCAGTAGGCCGATACTTTCGGCAAGGATCATGGAGAAAATGATACCAAACCTTGCCCCTTTTTTTACCCTGTCCAATTCCCCCGCTCCCAGATTCTGGCTGGTGTACGTCGTTAAGGCAAGGGCAAAACTGGTTACAGGGATCAAGGCAAAACCCTGAATCCTGAGAAAGGCCCCGTTGCCAGCCATTGCCGTAGCGCCGAATAGGTTGATACTTGCCTGAACGAAAACGTTAGCCAAGGAAGTCACAGAGTTCTGAATCCCCGAAGGAATCCCTATTTTCAAGATTTTGGGCAACATCGAGTCATGGAATCGAATCTGCCGTAATTCTATTTTATAGATTTCTTTTGAGGTGAAGAGCAGACGGAAAGAGAAAAAGACACTGACCGTCTGGCTGATAATCGTTGCATAGGCTGTGCCTGCGATGCCCAAATGGAACACAGCAACAAAGAGAATGTCCAGCACGATATTCAGTATCGAGGCTATGATCAAAAAATACAGCGGATGCCGGCTATCTCCTACGGCCCGTAGGATACCTGCCGCCGTGTTGTATAAAATAAGGGAACCGATTCCTAGAAAATATATCTGGATGTACGTATTTGCATCCTGGAATACTGAGTCAGGGGTTCCCATCCAGCGGAGGAGGTGTGGGGACCCTAAATATCCGAGAAGTGTGAGCACAAGGCTGCTGGCAAGGCCAAACGCTACGGCAGTATGGATGGCTTTGCGAACCGATGGTAAATTCCCTGAACCGAAAAAATTGGATATTACCACTCCGGCACCAACGAAAATACCCTGGAATAGACCGACCAGAAGGAAGATCATAGGTGCGCAGGAGGTAATGGCTGCAAGGGCTTCCTTGCCTACATAATTGCCGACTACCAATGAGTCAGTCGTGTTGTACAGCTGTTGAAACAAGCTTCCGATGAATATCGGCAGGGCAAAGGAGATGATATTTTTCTGAATCGATCCTGTTGTCATCAACCTTGTATTTGTTTTCATACTATTGAGCAATGTACCCCAGTTGGAAAGGGCTTTGCAAGCAAATAAGCAAAGAAATAATCTCTGGGTAAAACATAAAATTCTTGCCCATTGGTATGATTCCTTTCCTTCTTTTTCCTAGCAGGTAACAAAAAAAAGCTGTCCCACATTTCTTGTTTGGGACAGCCCTTTTAGTAAGTGTAAAAAACTAGAGGGAGATTTCGCAATCGCAGCAACTGGTTCTGATGAACTGGGAGAGACTGCTCAGCCCACAGGCTACCATGTCATCTACTGCCTGGTCGGTGTAGAAAGCCATATGTCCCGTTGCCACTACATTGTCAAGCGACTTGAGAATGGCTATGTGGTCATTGGCGATGCCACAAAGACGATTGTCGGTATGATAGATCCCAAGCTCGCCTTCCAGGACATCAAGGCCAGCGCCGGCAACATGTTTGGCTTTCAGACTGTCGATCAAAGCCTGAGTGTCTACCAGTTCCCCCCGTGCGGTGTTGATAATCTTTACGCCCTGCTTTGTCTTTGCAAGCGTTTCCTTGTTGATTATATGGTAGGTCTCATCGTTCAAGGGCATATGCAGGCTTATGATGTCAGATTCACTTAGTAAAGTATCGAGGTCGACATAGGTGGCACGCTCCTTGACAGCATCATTTTGGTAAGTGTCGTAGGCCAGGATCTTGCAGCCGAACCCGCTATAATTGTCTATGACGGTTTTCCCGATTCTTCCGGTACCCATGACCCCGATGGTCATATTTTTCATTTCCTGCCCCTGTATGCCAGGCAGGGAATAGTCATTACCGACATTTCGCTTGAGGGCTACCATGACCCTGCGGTTGACCATCAGTGCAAGCATGAGGGCAAAATCGGCAACACAATTCGGCGAGTACCGTGCATTGCTGACCCTGATTCCCAGGCGTTTGGCTGCAACCAGGTCAATATTATTGAACCCGGCACTCCTACTGGCAACGAATTTCACACCCATTGCGGCAAGAGCTTCCAAAACTGGTTCTGATGCATCGCAATTGCCCAGGATGGTTACCCCTTGGCTCCCGCTAGCTTCTTCTGCGGTTTCAAAAGAAAGGTTTCCCTTGACATATTTTATATCTAGGTCCAATTGTTTGCCAAGTCGGATGAAACTTGCTTGTTCGTCCGGCCTGCTCGCATATGCTGTTACTTTGACTGTATCCATTTTATTAATCCTTACTTAGATTTCGATAGCGTAGTCTTCGGCCTTTACGATTTTCAAACCTTTGAAGAAGAGTACTTTGAAAACAAACCCCAGGACAATGGGGAGAATCAGAAAGACCAAAAGGGTGATCATCCAGTTGGTAAACGAATAGCCGACGATTCCCAGGTGGTTTAAAGGTCCGATCAGACCGCTGATACCGAATCCTGCACTCATGGGGGTTCCTACAATTCCCAATATTCCTGCAAGGATACCCAGTACCAAAGCGTTGCAGAGCAAGGGGAGGCTCATTTTCGGATTTTTCAAGAAATTTGCCATATGCAGTTTTGGTGATCCAAGGACTGATGCTAAGGAAGTTCCCCATCCGTTTTTCTCAAAGCCTGCAATGGCAAGGCCGAACCCTGCTGCACAGATTCCGAGGTTTGCTGCTCCAGAGCTAATCCCTGAAAGGGAGACTGCCAAGGCAATTGCAACAGTGGAAATGGGTGAGATGATGATAATGCAGAAACTCATTGAAATGAGTGCACCCATCAATATTGGCTGCAAGGTTGTGCACCAAGCGATGAAATGTCCGACTTCCCCGGTGATCATGGAGACATAGGGCAAGGTAAACAGGCCGATGATCCCACTGATGGCTATGGTCAAGGTCGGTACCAGGATCATGGTGTAACTCTTGAAACGGTCACCGAACCACAGCAATAGCAAAGTAGCAATGATTGCGGTGATACCTGCATTGATGATGTCGCCCATCCCAGCAAGTACCAAGGCACCGTTTATCTGCTTGATCGCCCCACTTCCGAGCAGAGTGGAGATGGCGAGAGCCACTGAATGGATTGGTTTCATTTTGAATTGGCCGGCAATACACAACCCCATGGCTACGACTGCAAGCCGTGCAGCTATAGTGGTTAAGAGCACGAGAGTGGTCAAACCCAATGCCTTGCTGAGTTCGCCGAGGATGGCACTGGGAACCAGAGCAGCAACGATGCCGATGCTCATGCCATTGAGAATTTTGTTCATGAATTCTTTAGAGGACATAGTACTTTTTTCTCCCTTGAGGATAAATTTTTATCTAAAAGGATAATAAAATATACTATACAAATAAGTCAAGTAAATCATAAAAATTTATGATAATTCATGAAAATATTGTGTAAAAATGCTAAATAAAATGCACGAAAGAATATTAATAATATAAATATGGTGTTAGATGCTATATATATAATTTTATTATTATTTTAATTAATTAAATAATAATAATGGATTATGAACATAGAGGGGGTAAAAAGCGAAAAATTAGGAAAATGAAGGCTCGCTATGGATGACTACTCTTCTTGTCGCCCTAGCTGCTTCAGGTATTTGTATAGTGTAGGCGGAGCGATATCCAGAAGTTCACATACCTTGGGAATAGCTTGCTTTACTTTGAAAACACCCCTGTTATCCAAACGGGAAATGACATCCAGTTTGGCTTGTTTTCCCTCGAACTGGTACACATCCAGGTGTTTGACTTCCTCAAGGATGATATTGGTCATGATATCCTCGATATCAGTGCCTTCCTCGCGTTCTGTTTTAACCGGAGTTGACGAAGTGGAAAGCATATGGTCAAGGATTCCCTGGATATTGGAAAATCCCGTGATATCCTGATTTACACAGATAACATACCGCAGTTTGTCATTTTCCCTGATCATCAGGTTGCTGGTTCGCAGCAAGGTGTCTGCCTCTGATCGATTCAAGTTGCCTACCAGACGGTCGGTATGCTCTTTTTTGCACCGTGAGTCCAAGAGGGTCAATATGGAGGTAGTTGTAACGTCCCCCTCGCGCCTTTTTGAAATGGCTTTATCATTGATCCAGAGAATGGAACCCGATTGGGCATCATGAAGCAGTACCTCGGAGCTAGGCCCAAGGATTTCGCTGATGAATCTGCAGATGGAAATGAGAAGGTCCTGTGAAATCATGCTAGCTATTATAGGGCGCAAAAGAAGCAAAGGCAAGCGAGCTGTATTTAGGGAGCAGAGCTTACCATTGGTATCGCCAAGGCCGAATGCGGAGGAACTCGAGAAAAGGACAATGGTGGAAATGCAATCAAGGGGCTATACTACAGATTCAGGAGAAACGCATGAAATTATTCGATTCCTTTTTCCTTAAGCACCTTGAACTTCGCAATCGCCTGGTCATGCCCCCTATGTGCACCTATCAGGCACAAGCCTGTGATGGGAAGGTGACGCCATTTCATCAGGCCCATTACCTTGCTCCTGCCATTGGAGGAGTAGGCCTTGTCATTGTAGAGGCAACCGCGGTAGCACCTGAAGGCCGCATATCGGACTATGACCTCGGGCTTTGGTGCGATGGCCAAATTTCCGGCCTTCGGTCACTTGTCGAGGGTGTCCATGCAACGGGGGCAAAGATTGCTATCCAGCTGGGACATGCTGGACGCAAATGCGAGGCAACCAATGGGGTCTCTTCCATTTTGGGCCCTTCCCCTTTGGCTTATGACGATTCATATCGTATACCGGAAGAAATGGACGAAAAAACTATCAATCGAGTCATTGATGAGTTCAAACAAGCTGCCCGGCGTGCAGAGGAGGCTGGTTTTGACGCGATAGAAATCCATGCGGCCCATGGATATCTCATCAACCAGTTTATCAGTCCTGCGACAAACAAGCGTTCCGACCAGTATAAGGAACCCTCTTTGTTCCTTTCCCAGGTTCTGCAAGCCGTGCATGCAACCTGGCCTGTGGAAAAGCCTCTCTGGGTACGGGTCAGTGCTACCGATTACAGCCCAGACGGGTATGATGTCACCTATTGTAGCAAGGTACTTGCAGCAATAAAGCCGATGATCGATGCCGTACATGTGTCTTCCGGTGGGGTTGTCCCCATCGTTCCCCCTGTGTATCCAGGGTATCAAATCGCATTTGCCCGGACGATTGGTGAGGCTGTAGACCTCCCTGTCATTGCCGTCGGGATGCTTTCCAGCCCTGATTTGGCAGAATATGCATTGCAGAGCGGTTTTGCAGATCTTGTGGCTGTAGGCCGCGGTTTGCTTCGTAATCCGAATTGGCTTTTGGAAATTGCGTGTCAGCATCAGAAAGACTTTCTGTTGCAGCAGCCCATGTACTTGCAACGGGGATTTCCTCTTCACTAGGGTTTGTGGGGATACTTCTCTTCTTTTCTTCTCTCTGGCCAAAGAGCTTTTCTTTGACTTGAAAGCAATGGTCCCCTACCGATAGGTGGAAGGGTTTTGGTTTCTTTGCTTTTTTTTTGCGAATGCGGTTGTACCTTATTGGCAATACACATATATTACCGAATATACGGTAACATAATGGCAAAAAATACGAAACAGCAGATAATCGACGCAACATTGGGTTTGCTTGCAGTTCACCCGCTCGAACCCCTCACCATGGATGAGATAGCCAGGAAAGTAGGGATTTGCAAACCGGCCATTTACCGGCATTTTGCCAGTAAGCAGGAATTGTTGGAAACCATAGACAAAACTGTCACCAATGACTTTGGCGCTTTGTTTGCTCATATCGACCCTGCAAAGGCAAATGACATACGGTATCTTCTGACAACCTTTACCGAGTCCTTTTTACTGCAAAGGAATCATTTTGCCTTCATCGTTCACCTGATGATTGCCAGACATATTGATGTTTCTCATTTCTTGAAACGGTTGTTTGTCTATCCGGGATGTGACGATTCCGATTTTGGATTGCTCTATCGCTCCTCTTTGTATTCATATATTGCATCAAGTGATATCCGCAACGACAAGTTGTTTGCAAAGGATGTCCAGCTGTTCGTCGAAAAAATCCTTGGCTGGTATTCCCACGGTCTGGGAATTTTTTCGGAGATTGAGGACCCTGTCTGGCAAGAGGCATTGGTAGGAAAAGAAGAAATCGAAGAAGACAGGTTTTTGGTTTCCATGGACAAGGTAGCCAATACATATGGGTTGGATGGGTTGACCATGCAGAGAATTGCAAAGGAACTGCATCTTGCAAGCAGTTCAATCTATTACAGTTTTCCGACAAAGGAAGCCTTGGTCAGTGAGACTGCCTGCAAAGAACAGCTCCAGTTTTTGACTATTCTCGATCGCAAACTCTTAAATGCAAAGGATATAAGACAGGCTCTACAGATTCTGTTCAGCGCCTCGGGTTCCTATATATCCAAGCGTCCGCGCCTGGCAGTTCAGTTTATTGTGCTGTCCTGTTTTCATGACAAAGGTATTCCCTCCCAATTCCTACAGCTTCGTTATTGGAGCGATCAACTTTCCCTTCTGCAGGAGAATGCCGGAAATCTGTGTCTGTTTATGGCAATAGCCCCCCAGTTCAAATATTTCTGCAAGTCAGCCGATCCTCTCGATTGGATGAATGATACTAAAAAAATGTACCGCTATTTTACGAGCGGATGTGTAACGGAGGAATCATGAGAAAATTTTCGATGGCCTTGACCCTTGTTTTATGCATGTGCCTGGGATCAGTCTATTCCCTCGATATGACAGTCGATGAAGCTGTCAACAGGGCTTTGGCAAGCAATCAGAGCTTGCAAAGTTCTGCTTTGGATGTACAGATGGCCAAGGATGCCAGCGAAGTGAGCTGGAATGGGTTTTTACCGACTGTCCAGGCTTCGAGCACCTTGTCTAGAAGCAATGAGGTATCGAGCATTGCAAAAATGTTTGACCCAACCGCATCTGTAACCACCGCCTTTGTTGGAAACCTTTCCTTTTCCTTCAATTTCAACCCTGCTTTGATAACCAATATGGAACTTTCCAGGCAAAAATACCTTGCCGGCCAGATAACGTACGAGCAGGCAAAGGCAGAGACGGTGCTTAATGTGAAAAAACTGTTCTATGCCATTTTGCTCCAGCAGCAGAGCTTGGCCCTGCAACAGGAAACACTGGCGAATACGGAAGCCCGGATGGAGCAAGCCCAGAATTTGTATGCACAGGGCTATGCCACTGAACTTACGGTTTTGCAGGCTCAGGTTGGGTACGAGAACCTAAAGGCAATGACTCTCAAAAGCGAGCAGGCTGTGGCCCAACAACTTGCCAATTTTGCCTTTCTTTTACATCTTGATGGAGAGGAACCCTTGCATCTGGTGGGTGAAATCGAACCGGAATTCAAGACTGTTGACCTGCAACAGTGCCTTGCCAGAATCGGGGCACGGTATGACATTGCAGGCTTACTCAAACAGAAAGACATTCTCTTGGTACAAAGGGAAGCAATCGACCGGCAAATCTGGATTCCTTCGGTTTCCATCGGGTTTTCTCTGCAACCTGTTCATTCCAATATTACTGATTCCTGGTTCGACAGTAACAATTGGTCAGACAGTGGCTCTTCCAGCATGACCGTAGCTTGGAATCTCACCAATCTGCTTCCTTGGTCCGCGGGAAGGCAAAATGCAAAGGTACTTGAGAATAACGTCAAGAAAATGGATCTCCAGCTCTCGATGCTCAAGGAAAGTGCCCAGTTGCAGATTAAGAACCTCATAATCTCCCTTGCCCAGGCAGAACAAGCAATTGAAAGCAGCGAACGGTCTATTTCGCTTGCAAAGAAATCCTATGAGATGACCGTTAGTGCCTATGGCTCTGGTGTCAGGGAACTCTTGGATGTGCGCGACAGTGAGAGTCAGCTCAATCAGGCGCGGCTGGGCAAACTCAGTGAGCAGTACAATTACCTCACAGCCTTGTTGGATTTGGAATATGCTACACAAATTATATTCTAGTAGAAAGGAACCAAACATGAAAAAATACATTCTGGCAGTGACCTGCCTGTTTCTCTTGCTCTCGCTTAGCGGCTGTTCGAAAATCAAAAGTATCATTTCCCCTGCACAGGAGCCTGTAGCAACAGAGGTAAAGGTCGAAGAGCCCAAGGCAACTGCTGTACAGACCTATATAGTGGGGACCTCTGCTTTGGTCTCTTCACATAATTTCGGGGGGGATGTCTATCCTGTCGAATCTTTGGATGTCTATAGTGAAACGACCGGTAAGATTGTCAGCGTTTCCGTAAGTGAAGGGGACTTTGTCGAGAAAGACCAGGTAATTGCTGAAATTGACCAGTCGAAACCGGGGTTGAATTACAACATCAGTACCGTTAAGGCACCGATGTCCGGGGTCCTTGTCTCCTTATCCGCACAGAAAGGTGGCATTGCCACTCCCAATATTCCGGTTGGCAAGGTTATCTCAGCTGATAATCTCGAAATTCGATTCTCAGTCGTGGAACGGTATCTGTCCTTGGTGAATCTTGGACAGAAGGCCTTGGTTACTTTTGATGCATATCCTACCTTGGTGTTCCCTGCTACCATTACCAGGCTCAGTCCTGTACTGGACAGGGCAAGCCGGACGAGGACTATTTATTGCACCTTGAATGAAAAGGATAGCCGTGTCATTGCCGGTATGTATGCCAAGATCAAGGTTATTACCGAAGAGAAAGACAACTGTATTGTCGTTCCCCGGGCAACTGTCCTTACGGAAAACGAGCAATCCTATGTCTATGTCGTCGAGAATTCTATTGCCCGTAAGGTGAAGGTCACCATCGGCATTGAGAGTGAAGGGCTTCTTGAGATTACCAGCGGGTTGAAAGCGGGTATGCAAATCGTTGATAAAGGACAGAATCTTATCAGTGATGGAACAAAGGTTCTCATTTCTTCCACAGTGGAGGGTTCGAACTGATGTCCCCATCGAAAAGCGCAGTAAAACATCCAACGACGGTCTTGATTATTTTTGTGCTCTTGACCGCCTTGGGAATTTATTCCATTCAGAAATTACCGATTGACTTGTTTCCAGATATGGATATTCCCTACATTCTGGTCCAGACTACGTACACGAATGCTTCACCCTCAGAAGTGGAGGATAAGCTTACCCGTACCCTGGAGAACGCCCTTTCTGGCGTTTCGGGGCTGAAGAAACTCAGCAGTACTTCTTCAGAGGGGTCGAGTACCATTATTTTGGAATTCAATATGGGAACGGATCTGAGTGAAGCGGCCAATACGATCCGAGACCGCTTTGATCTGGTACGAAACTATCTTCCCAGCGAGGCTTTCTCACCGATGATTCTCAAGCTTGACCCTACCATGATGCCTATCATGACTTTGGCCTTGACGAGTGATTCGCTTTCACCCGAGGAGCTGCGAAAGATTGCCGATTCTACGGTGCAACCTCGATTGGAGCAGATTGATGGCGTAGCCTCAACTACGTTGTCCGGCGGCAGGGAAAGGGCCATCAGGGTAGAAATCCAGAAAGACAAACTAAAATCGTATAACCTGACCATAAGCCAGGTCAGCCAGATGATCGCCATACAGAATCTCCAGACCTCAGTCGGACAGATTGATGAGGATGGACTTGACTGGTCCATAGCTGCAAATGGCGAGTATACCTCCCTTGATGATCTGCGCAATACGGTCATTTCCTACAAAGTTGGCAGTGATGCCGAAGCCAAGCGTATTCTTCTTGGAGACATTGCCTTGGTATCTGATAGCTATAAGGACGTAGCTAGCTATGCCTATTTTGATGGGGTTCCAAGTGTAACCATTTCCATCCAGAAGCAGACAGGAAAGAATACGGTTACTACTGCCAATGCCGTGCGCAAACAGATGGCAACGATTCAGAATGTGCTGCCAGCGCATACAAAGCTTTCCGAAGCTTTCAATACCAGTGATGTTGTCGAGCAGGCGGTCGACCAGGTCGTAAACAGTGCTTTGCAAGGGGCGCTTTTGGCAGTGCTGGTTCTTTTAATCTTCTTGAGAAGTTTCAAGAGTACCTTGATTGTCGGGCTATCCATTCCCATTTCTTTGGCCATTACCTTGGGAGTGATGTATTTCTCTGGTTTTTCCCTTAACCTGATGACGCTTGCGGGGTTGGCTCTGGGGGTAGGGATGCTGGTGGATAATTCCATTGTTATTCTTGAAAATATATATAGTTACCGAGAAAATGGTACGAAGCCGACCGTCGCTGCTATTTTGGGTTCCCAGGAAATGCTTACCGCTATTGTCAGCAGTACGCTGACTACCATCTGTGTTTTCCTCCCTATGATTATGTACAAGAAGCAATTGGGCATGGCTGGGCAGGTATTCAACAGTTTGGCTTTTACCGTAGTTATTTCCTTGCTTTGTTCGCTTTTTGTAGCAGTTACGCTGGTTCCTGTCCTTGCTTCCAAGTATCTCAAGCTCGGGAACATCCAGAAGCGAAATTCCAAAGGAATTCAGAAAAAGATTTCAAGTGTGTTCGAGGCCCTGGACAATAGCTATGCCAAAATGGTGCGCTTCGTTCTCCACCACAAGGTCTTTACCTTGCTTTTCATCGTGGCTTTGCTTGGCGTGTCAATTATGCAGATTACCCGAGTCGGATTCATTTATATGCCTGAAAATGAACAGAATAGCGTTTCGGTGAACATAGAGTTGCCCCAAGGTACCAATCTGGATGTCACAAACGATGTTTTGCAGCAATTCAATGCATTGGCTCTCGAGAGTCTTGAAGGTGTAAAAATGAGCGTTAGCTCCAGTGGCGGGGGAAGTAATCCTATGGCTTCCTCTGGCGGTGCCAACACAGCATCAGCCCGTTATACGCTCTACTCGAGCAATGAACGACAGGAAGGGTGGGATAATGATGCGTCTGCACGAAAGAAGCTTGAACAGTTGTTCAATCTCTTTCCCGAGGCGAAATTTACCATTGAAAGTAGTTCCCTTACCAGTAGCCTTGGAGGCGGTGGCCTCGATATCTCAATCAAGAGCAATGACTTGGAACTCTGTAGGGAAACTTCACTTGCAATCAAGCAGTTGCTTACCAATGAGGCAGGCTCCTTGGTAAAGGATGTGGAAAGTTCACTCAACGATGGCCTTCCGCAGTTGACCATAGTGTATGACAGGGAAAGGATGTATGCCCTGGGGCTTAATATTGCATCGGTCAATAGCGAATTGCAATCTGCAATTAAGGGGGCAACGGTCACCCGGTATCGTGAGAACGGTGATGAGGTCGACGTAATTGTAGGTTTGCGGGCAGAGGATAAGAGCCAGATAGCAGATCTGGATGAGATTACTGTGTCAAATTCCAGCGGGATGAAGATTTCGCTTTCCAATTTTGCACACTATGAGCGGAGTAAGGCCCCTGTTTCCATAACAAGGGAGGACCAGAGCCGTATCGTCCATGTAACGGCGAAACTCCAGGAAGGGCAGACCGTCGACAAGGTACAGAAGGAAGTCGAAAAGATGGTAGCTGCCAATATTCCTTCTGACAATGATTTGATACTTAGCTATGGTGGTGATTACCAGCAATTAATGGAAGGCCTGCGCACGTTTGCGGAGATTATCATCATTGCAATACTTTTGGTATTTGCAGTCATGGCAAGTCAATTCGAATCGTTCCTCAAGCCTTTTATCATTATCTTCTCCATACCGCTCTCGATTATCGGTATCGTTGCAATCTACATGATTACCGGCCAGACCTTCAGTTTGATCACTGCTGTCGGGTTGTTGATACTGGTAGGCATCATCGTTAACAATGGCATTGTGTTGGTCAGTTATACGGATTTGCTGCAGAAACGGGGATTCTCGTTGGAAGAAGCCTGCGTACAGGCTGCAAAGAGCAGACTTCGCCCGATTCTGATGACTACGCTTACCACTATTCTTGCCCTGGTTCCCATGGCCTTTTTCCCTGGCGAAGGTTCGGAGATGGTCCAGCCTATAGGCCAGACTGTTCTTGGAGGCCTGGGGTTCGGAACCTTGATGACTCTCTTCCTTATGCCGACTCTCTACTATGTGTTCAACAGGGGTAGTGAAAAGAGAATGCACAAGAAGATGGAGAAAGAAGTTGAGCGATTGTCTGATTCGCAACAGTTATAAGAAGGAAAAGAGATGAAAAAACTTGAGATTATCGTTAGTCAGGCGATCGACGAGGACTTTCTGCATGATTGCAAGGTTCTGAGGGTAGCCCAGCATTATACCAAGGCTGTAGGCGTGCTTGGCTCAGGCCATAGTGTACCCAAGATGGGGGATGAGATTTGGCCACAGCTGAACAACCATTACATGATTGTCGTTGAGGATGAGGAAATGGAGGCGATTAAACGAATCGTAGACAATCTGAGAAAGACCTATCCCAACGAAGGTATTGCGTGTTTTGTTTCCAGCGTGGAGGCCTTATAATCGTTGGGTTTCCCAGATAGTGCAAACTCAAAAGAGAAAAGCCGGGGCATGGAAGTGTATGTACTGCATGCCCCGATTAAAAAAGAACAATCCCCTGCAAGACTTTACAATCTGCAGGGGTTCTTTATTTTTCTCACTCCCAAGGCTCTGAGCCAAGATGCAAAGCTCTTGCCGTTATCGCAATACTCTGCGTATACTCAAAGCTAGATTGTCCTGATAGAAAATAGCTTCTAACCTATGCTTCGATCGAAGCTTGGAAGGTTGGAGTGATTGCTGGGTTTGTCTTGGTAGTATTCTTGAAAAAAGGTGTACTGTATAGGAATCAATACAATACAAATAGATTCAGTTTCAGGGAGAAAGGCTTTTGGGTAAAACGGGGGTTTACCCTGACCAAGGAGAGCCTGGAAAGAACCGAAAATAGGCTAGTTTTTATACTACGTATTGGATAATGCAATTTCTGATGAGAAGGAATGTACTATGTTGCTGGTATCGCCTCCCTTGCTTGGAGTCTATATTTCACCAAATACCCCTGGGTCAAAAGTTCCGAGTCACGGAACATCCTGCTTTGGCGAAGAGTATGCAATAGATTTTGTGATGATCCCGGAGTCTGGTAAAAGCAAAAAACCCTATAGAAAAAGTTTTTTTAGCTATGTATGCAAAGGGCTTCCCCTGGATGATTTTTATGGATGGGGCCAAAGAGTATATTCTCCGGTAAACGGCAGAGTCATTGAAGTTGAAAACACCATACGCGAGCGTAATCCAGTCAATATTTTTAAAGACTATAAAAATACAATTACTGTAACCCATGAATTTATGAAGAATTATGCGTCTTCAAAGATGATCACGGGTAACTATGTAATGATTGAAATGGCAAAGGATGCATATGCATTGCTAGTACACTTGAAGCAAGGGTCTGTATGTGTACAAGTAGGCCAAGAAATAACTACACATGACGTCCTGGGGGAATTAGGGCATTCGGGAAATTCAACAATGCCTCATCTGCATATGCAATTTATGGATAGCAGGGATTTTTCAATTGCCAAAGGACTTCCGTTTATATTTGATACGTACAAAATCAAAAATACTACAAACTGGGTTACGATAAGAAATGCAGTACCCAAAGTGGAAGATATCATAAAATTTGAAATGGAATAGGGGAAGGGCGACGGCAACTGATGCAAACCAATTCGTTTGTTGGCAACAAATCAAAGGGAACCCCTGCACAAAAAGGTTGAAACGGGAATAAATTTCGGGTTTTTCAGCGAACATTCCCTCGTATACCCCCAGTTTCTTCCAGAATTCCTGCATCAGGGAAAACACTCTTTTTACAGCTTAGCATTGCCTCTTTCCCTTCGCCTCGTAACAAGGTTTCAGTTTGGCAATAGCATTGGGGAGAAGCCCTATGTTTTCGTAGCTCTTATCCATGTAATACCTTAGGTTTCTTCTTCTGGCAGTGTTATACTGATTGAGTCAGCAGGTTTACACTGAACGATGACCTGGTGAGATCGAGCTTTTATAGGGGGTCTTTACAATGAAACTGGTATTGTTACGACACGGGCAGAGCCTGTGGAATTTGGAAAACCGCTTTACGGGTTGGACAGATGTTCCCCTGAGTGAAGCCGGTAGGCTGGAAGCATCTGAAGCTGGACGACTCCTGAAAGAAGAGGGTTTTGACTTTGACTGTTGCTATACTTCGTATCTGAAGAGGGCAATCCAAACCCTCGACCTTGTCTTGGAGCAAATGGACCGGCAGTGGTTGCCTGTCGTGAAAAGCTGGAAACTCAATGAACGGCACTATGGGGCCCTGCAGGGGTTGAACAAGGCTGAAACGGCTGTGAAATATGGTAATGAGCAGGTTCTGCTCTGGAGACGGTCCTTTTCGGTGCAGCCCCCATCGCTTTCAATAAACGATGAGAGAAATCCTGCCTTACAGAACCAATACCGAGGCATCGATAAGAATGTACTACCTTTTACCGAAAGCCTGAAAGATACCATAGCGCGAACCATCCCCTATTTTGAAGAGGAAATCAAACCCCGTATGCTTAAGGGAGAACGGATTTTGATTGTTGCCCATGGCAATTCATTGCGTGCGCTGGTGATGTATTTTGAACATCTCAGCGAAGATGAGATTATGCAGGTAAATATCCCTACAGGAATTCCTCTTATCTATACGTTCTCCAAGGATTTTTCAGTGAAGAAAAAATACTATCTGGGGGACAGTGGGGAGATTGCCGAGAAGATGCGGCAAGTGAGTGACCAAGGGAAGGCGACCAAAGCCTAGGCAGAGGGTAGGGGGTATCCCAATAAAATCACTGATAAGCAAGTTCTTCTGGCCAAAAAGCCGGGATGTCGATTCTGCAGGCTGCCATTGGGATTATGTACATCCATTGGTCTGTGAAGGTGGTTGGAATGAATGTTTCTGATGATAGGAAGGACCGAATCCTCTTGGAAAAAATTGCACATCAGGCAATGCTTGACCGTGGGCTTGCCCCAGATTTCTCCAAATCGGTTCTTGCCGAACTTGAGGCGATCAAGGGTCCTGCAACATATGATTCTGTACCGGAAATGATTGATTTACGTGACAGGCTCTGGTGCTCCCTCGATAATGATGATTCTAAAGACCTTGATCAGTTGACTGCGGTTGAAACCTCTGACAAGGGGTTTGCCAAGATTTTGATAGCGATAGCAGATGTCGATGCGGTGGTAAAAAAACAGTCAGCTATCGATTTGCATGCACAGCAGAATACTACCTCAGTCTATACGGTACCACAGGTATTCCCTATGCTACCCGAGAAGTTATCTACAGATATTACCTCACTCAATTTTGACAGAGACCGTCTTTCGCTTGTCGTTGAAATAGACCTTGCCGATGATGGCACTGTGCTCAGTTCTTCAATCTATAGGGCTATGGTACGCAACAAGGCAAGGCTTTCTTATACTAGTGTCGCAGCCTGGCTGGATGGGACAGGAGCTATGCCAGTAGAAATTGCCTCAGTCAAAGGGATGGAGGAGAGTCTGCGTTTGCAGGATAGTATTGCCCAGAAAATGAAATTGCTCCGTCATCAACACGGGGCCCTCGTCCTTGAGACGATCGAGGCCAAACCGGTTTTCTCTGGTGATACCCTGATGAATCTGGTACCTGATACACGGAATCGTGCAAAAGAAATTGTCGAGGATTTTATGATTGCGGCAAACGGGGTTACTTCACGATTCCTTACCGCTAAAAAGTTCCCTTCGATCAGGCGGATAGTTACAGAACCCAAAAGATGGGACAGGATTGTAAAAATTGCCGCTGACAAAGGTACTGTCCTGCCTAAGAAACCAGATTCTTTGGCTCTGGAGAATTTCCTCATTGCATCCCAGAGGGCGGAACCCCTACGGTTTCCTGATTTGTCTCTCAGTGTAATAAAGTTACTGGGTTCCGGAGAGTATATCGTCCAGATGCCTGATCAAACGGGAAAGGGGCATTTTGGACTGGCAGTAAAGAATTATACCCATTCGACTGCACCCAATCGTCGTTTTCCTGACTTGATCACCCAGCGTCTGTTAAAATCTGCAATTGCTGGCATTCCCTCTCCCTATTCGGTTGAAGAGCTTACTTCTCTTGCCCAACATTGTAACGAGGCCGAGAATGCCGCAAATAAAGTAGAGCGGCAGGTTGTAAAATCTGCTGCGGCAATTCTCCTTGAATCAAGGATAGGAGAGCAGTTCGATGCTATCGTAACAGGAGCGGCCGCCAAGGGTACGTGGGTGCGTATTTTTGATCCTCCGCTGGAAGGACGCCTCGAAAGTGGTTTTGAAGGCTTGGATATTGGTGACAGACTTCGTGTTCAGCTGGTGAGTACCGATGTGAACCGGGGATTTATCGATTTCAAGCGGGTGAGATAAAGCCCGGCATTATTGAAAACACCTTCCAGATACTAATTTTGGAAGGTGTTTTCCGGTCTTATGCGTGTGACTCATTTTGTAATACAGCAAACATATGTTGCAAGTCTGGTTGTAAGGATTCTGTCCTACTTGCTCCAACCTGAAGCTTGGTCAAATGACATCGAAACAGGAAGCACCATAAGATTGAGGATATCTTCTTTTTTCAGGGGAATCCCACCTGCTTCCAGGTTCTGGAGCAACTCCTTGGCATCATCTGGGGAATCGATGGGCGCCATGATAATCAATCTCTCTCCCTCTTTGTCGGTCCTACTTTGTAAAAAACCCGTAAAGAGACTGAATTCGCTCTCTAGGCTGCTGTTTAGGTTCTTTGCATCAAAAGCAGAGGCTTTTGTTATTCCTATACTCTGGAGAGCCAGAAATACGTCTTCTTTATAGTCTAATTGTGATAATTCAATAACCAGTAAATTCATGGCGTTCTCCTTTTATTGGGAATCCGAACTCTTGTTCGTTTCTCCTGCTTTCTTCAATGCAAAGCGGGTTAATAATGGTCCTATGATTTCAGTGATAATAGTGGTAAACAGCAGTACGTTGATGATGGTACTCGCAAGGTTTATCCCATTTTCCCCAAATTGAGGCATTGTGAATTTCTTATTTATGGCCAAAGCCAAGGCCAAAGCGACACCGACTTGGGGCAGGAGTGCGAAACCGACAAGGTTCCTTGTCTGTTTGGGAGCCTTTCCGATGATAGCCCCGAGTGTTGCCCCACCCATTTTGCCAATGCCTCTTGCAAAGAAGTAAAAGAGACCGAGAATCCCAATTTTCCCAATCAAGGAAACATCCAAATGGGCTCCTCCGAGAATAAAGAAAGCGACCAGAAAGATTGGTGAGAAGTTCGCAACAATGTTCTCGCTTTTTTTGCTCAACGTAGGTGAACTGTTTACGATTACCATGCCGAAAGCCATGATTGAGAGCAGTTCCGAAATTCCGAGCAATTCGCAGATCCCGAGGAGGGCAAAAAGGAAGGTTGCCAGCAAAAGGGCAATCCAATCGTTGTTTTTGACCTTTCGTAGAATAAGGCTATACATGATAGCTGCTACGACGCCGATACCCAAGGCCATGAGGATGGAAAGCAGTGCAGAAGCAAACATGGAAGAAATGGCCACTGAGTCCCCTAGGAGACTGGAACTGACAAAACCTTCTACGAATACATAGATAATAAGTGCAAAAGCATCATCCAAGCCTACAACTGCAAGGATTGTAGAAGTCAGAGGTCCCTTCGCCTTATATTGCTTGATTACCGCTACGGTGGCTGCAGGGGCAGTAGCTGAAGCAACGGCTCCCAATAGCAGGGATGTATTCAGGTCTGCCTTGTAAATATATTGAAGAACAAGAAATACAACGGTAAAGGCACCGAGGCTTTCAAACGTTACAATTGCCAGGATACTTTTTCCCAGGCGTCTGATTACGTCCAGTTTCAATTCAATACCGATGGTGAAAGCAATCATACCCAAGGCTATGGTGGATAGGGGGCTGAGCGCATTCAAGACCTCGGTGGTCAAAAGTTTGACAAGTGAGGTTCCCAAAATTACACCGAGTAATACATACCCGGTGACCTCGGGAATCTTAATTGCATTGGTTATCAATTTAATACAGTATCCTGCACCAAAGATGGCGGCAAGATATAAAAACAAATGAAATTCCATGTATTCTGTTTCCTTGACCCTAGAGCTCTGCGAATGCAGCCAGAACAGCTTTTGCATCTTTAGCGGCCATCAGGGCTTTTCTCCTGGCAGGGTTCTTGATGACAAGCGTGATTTTTGAGAGGATTTTGAGGTAATCGGTTTGACTATCGCTAGGACCGCCAATCATAAAGACAAGGCGAACAGGCCGTTTGTCGATGGCATCCCAGTTGGAATCCTGAGACAAAATAGCAGGAATAACAAAGAATTCCTGAATTTCCGGTAATTTTGCGTGGGGAATAGCTACCTGCAAGCCCATACCGGTACTCATGATGGCTTCTCTTTCAAAGATTGCATGTTTGAATGAATTTTCATCTGGTATTAGACCAGATGAGGCCGCATGTGCCACCATTGCAGCTAGCACTTCATTTTTGTCACTGTTGTTCAAAAACAATACTGATGATTCCGAAAGATAATCGAGTATCCGCATGAGCTTCTCCCTTCCAGCGCAAAGCATAGAATTTTGGCCTTGCTTTGTAAAGGTTGTAGGAGAATATATTCGCTTCGATGCTATTTCTCTTTCAGGAATATAAAAACCTTTCTATTGACTAAGAAGGAATGGTCGGTTCTTCAGAAAAAGAGAGGAGAGAGGTTTTATAGCCTCTCTCCCTGAAAACAGTATGTCCTTGTATGAAAATCCTAAAGACTGCCGCCTACAGCCACATCTTGGGTGGTGGTTGATTCAGATTCCACCACTATATCGCGATAGGTAGTTGAATCTATTACTGTATACGAACCGTCATCCGCAACTCCGGCAATTATCAAATCATAGGTGCCTGCTGATAGGAATGGAAGTACATACCCGTTTGAGATAGGGTCAGCTACAGCACTGCTGATAGCATTTTCAAAGGGTATGAAGGTATCATCCGGGTCTTCGGTTCCTGAAGGGGCCTCAGTGTCTGTATAGCTACCGTTGGCATAGGCAAAGATGGTGTATGCATTGTAGGTGGACAGGTTTGTCGTGAAATTGCCAGCTATAGTTCCTGCTTGGTGGTTTACAACCAGACGGAGGGTAGGCTTGAGGATGTACTCGTCAAGTCCACCTCTTTTTACAACTGACTTCCGTACATCAAAGTCTGCGGTGATTTCAACTTCTCCGTTTCTTGGAATGGTGAAATTACCCACTGCCTTGTATCCTGTTTGGCTCCCGCTTGGTACAAAAAGCTCGTGTTTTACATCATCATCGTAATTGCCGTCAGCCTCGCTGTTGGGGTCAATCAAGATATAGTTGTTTGGATTTGCTTTTTGTGCAGCTCCCTTTTCTTGCACATCCAGCATGAATCGAATCTGGGTAACCTCTCCTGCACGTATGACGGTGTTGGACAGAGGTGCTACAGTACCCCCGGTGAGTTCCAGCAGGTTGAATACTTGTGGACCTATAAAATCAGGATCTTTAATCCATGCCCCATTCAAGTTGTATTCAACTGATTGGATGGTAATGAATACCCCTTCGACATTCTGTGCATCGACAATCGGTGCATCGGTAAGACTTAACTTGATTGTCCCCGATCCATCTGCTGCAAATGAACAGCCCAGTAGCAAAAAGGTGACCAGAAAAGCTCCCAAAAAAACTTTGACAAAGCGATGCAATTTCTTTTGCATACGTTTACGACCTCCCGTGAGATTATGCTCTCATGTATAGCTTCGAAATCTGTAGCAACATGTGTTTCCCTCACATCTTCCTAACAGATTGCCCTAAGAATGAACCTCTGGCTGGAATGGAAATTCCCACACACCAAACGTACAAGCTTCTATGTAAACAACAATAAAGTACCATGATAGTTACATCGTTGGAGGGTATTGCCTTTGTGGATGTCTTTTTGCTTTCGTTGGCTGTCTAGGTATTTTCAGCAGTAGGGTTTGTGATGCCATGGGTTTGCAGCTGCTTTTCTATTCGCTCAATGTAATCCTGCATCGTGAACTTCCGTTCCAGTCCCTTGTCATTCATATAGCGTACATTGCCGAAAATGGCACGTTCTGCCCAAGGACGGTCATGCTTGCCGAAACACCATGCGATCCCGGCAAACCCATTGGGGTCTCGTCCATCCATTTGGTACTTGTTGTTCAGGTAGAGTGCGGTAGCGAATGCTTCTTGTGGCGTTTCGCTCCATTCAAGGATTTTTTTCCCCCAATACATGCGCATATACCCATGCATGGTCCCTAACCCGACAAGTTCTCTTTGGGCGGTATTCCAATACCTATCATGGGTCTCTGCCCTTTCGAGCTGTTCTTTGGTGTAGATGCTAGTTCGTTTGTCTGCCTGATGCTTTTGCATTGAGGCACGGGCCCATGCAGGCAGACCCTCATATGCATCATAGAGAGGGTTGTAATAGACAAAATTCATTGCCAGTTCCCTTCGGATTACCAATTCTTCCAAGAATGGTGCAACGTCAGGAAGACCTGTCTTCATTACCTCTTGATAGATGGTCACGGGACTGATCATGCCGAAATGCAAATAAGGGCTGAGATGGGATACATGGGGAATTGCAGGGTCATTACTCTTACTGCCATAACCCTCTAGATTTTCCTGGATAAAGGTCTTTAGGATTGCTGAGGCATTTGCTTGCCCTCCATGCATCCAAGGGCACTGGCTTGCCTCCTCGGCAATACCCAGGTGTTCCATCAAAGCTGGGATTTGGGAAAGGTCGGCAGAGGCATACGGGGTATCTAGATTGAGGGAGGGAACCGAAAGCGCAAGGACAGGAAGCTCTTGGATGCATTCGCCAATCATTGGGGTAATCTTGCGGCGTAAGGTTGCAGCTGAATATTCCTCCTTGGTGGAAGCACATTCGACGGGAACTATTACGTTTGATTCGACCATTATCATTGCACAGGGCGTTTCTTGGGCAACCTGTGCACGCCAGGCGCGTTCATGGCGAGTATAGCCACGGTCTACCACCAAATATGCCATATGACTGTAAAGCGGTTTCAGCCCTTCGATGATGCCATAGGGATGGACAAGCAAAGGAATGCCCAGCTCTTTCAAATCCTTTTCTGTTTCTTCCATGCCTTCCAGCATAAACCGGTAATGGCGTCTATTTGCTTGTGGGAAATTCGCAGTTATCCCAAAGTAGACAAGCAACGGCTTATGCATAGCATTTGCCGTTTGGATGGCATACGACAACGCGTCATTCTGGATGGTTCTTTGTGAGGCTTGCATCCAATAGACTACATAGTCTCCGTTGGTATTGGGTGCTTTGTCATTGAGAATCTTGAGGCGGTAATCGCTATTCATATAAGAAAGCTTAACACACAAAAGCGGACATCGGTTGGAATTATCGGTCTGCGTTAGCATCTCTTTGTAGTGTATATGATAGCCTATCAAAGTCCTCTGATGGGTGAGGCGGTGCCAACAGAGGCTTTCCATGCTTTTCCCAAGAGCAAAAAAAAAGCCGCTGATTACCAGCGACTTGCTAAGTGGAGGTAAGGGGAATCGAACCCCTGACCTTTTGAATGCCATTCAAACGCTCTAGCCAACTGAGCTACACCCCCGAAGCGACAACAGAGTGAATAATAAAGATTGGAATAATTAAAGTCAAGTAGGTTCAAGGCTTTGTCCCGTAAATATCCTTTATGATTCCTCTTGTGGAAAACCCCGGTTTTATTGTCCGTTTATCTCTTGTCTGATATACTAACGGTCTCGCAACTATTTTCCCGAAAAATAATGGTATCAGGAGGGAATGCATGGAGCTGCTCCGTAAGCTGAAGGAAGTTTCCATTTCCATTATCCCCATATGTATATTGGTCACTCTTTTACACTTTACGATATCCCCTCTAGTAGAGTCCCAGCTTGTTTCTTTTTATCTGGGATCTGTTTTTGTCATTGTGGGGCTCGCCTTGTTCTTGGTAGGCACTGAGATAGGGCTTCTTCCCATCGGAGAAAAGATAGGCTCCGTGGTGACAGGTAAAAGGAACCTTCCCTTACTGATCTTCGTAGGCGTCATTATTGGATTTGTCATCACCTTTGCAGAACCGGATATTTCTGTGCTTGCCAGCCAAGTGCAGAAGGTAAATCCATCCCTATCTCCCATATTGCTCATCACACTTATAGCCTTGGGGGTAGGGTTGTTCGTAACATTGGGTATGCTGCGGGTTCTTTTTGCCCTTTCCCTCAAAAAACTTTTGGTCTTGTTTTATGTCCTTATCTTTATCCTTGCCTTTTTTTCCGACCCTTCTCTGGTCGCCGTTGCCTTTGACAGCGGGGGAGCGACAACCGGACCCATGGCTGTTCCCTTTATCATGGCGCTTGGATTGGGCATTGCCCGCATCCAGAAACGCCAGAATGAAGCAGACACCTTTGGGTTCATTGCCCTCGCTTCCATTGGCCCCATCCTTGGGGTCTTGGTGCTGGGACTCTTGAAAACCAATGCAGATATGGTTTCGGTATCACAAAGCATGCCCGCTTATGAAACCAACGGTTTTCTCCACCTGTTTCCCGAGATGGCCAGAGACGTTGCCAAGGCTCTGGCTCCCTTGGTATCAATCTGTGCACTCTTTCAAATTACCCTGATCAAGATGCCTGTGAGGCAAGTATTCAAGATGATCATGGGCATCCTGTATTCCTATATTGGCTTGGTTGTCTTTTTTGTCGGTGCCCAGGGAGGGTTCATGCCGGTAGGCTATACCATGGGCAGTACACTTTCTGCAATATCGCCTTCCTTGCTTATAGGTATGGGTTTTATCCTGGGGGCAATAACTGTCATTGCCGAACCTGCCGTATGGGTGTTGGTGGATCAGGTAGAAACCATTAGCAATGGACATATACGAAAGAAAGTAATGCTCGTTGCCATGGCAGTAGGGGTATCGCTGGCAATCGGTCTATCCCTATTGCGTATAGTTACAGGCCTTTCCCTCTGGTATTTCTTGCTTCCCGGGTATGGCCTTGCCCTGCTTTTGATGGCCTGGTGTCCCCCCTTGTTCTCGGCAATGGCCTTTGATAGCGGAGGAGTGGCCTCAGGTCCTTTGAGCTCCACCTTCATCCTTTCCTTTGCCATTGGTGCCTCAACGGGTTTGGGTGGCAATCCTGCTACCGATGCCTTCGGGGTGATAGCCTTCGTTGCCATGACTCCCCTAGTGACCATCCAGCTATTGGGCTTGCTCTATAAACGAAAACAAGCAAAAATGAAGAGCAAAGGAGAAATCAGAACATGATATATCACCGACTGGTATGCATTGTAGAGAAAAATGAAGCAGAAAATCTGATGACTCTTGCAAAAGCTGCAGGAAGTACCGGGGGAACAATTTTTTCGGCCCGGGGAACTGCCAGTAGCAATTTCCTTTCTTTTCTCTGCCTTGGCGACTCACGTAAGGAAATGTTGATAACTGTAGTGGATGACCAGCATTTTTCCTCAGTTTTCAAAGCCCTCACGGAAGGCAGATACACAAAGAAGGGGCTCTGTCTTTCCCTTCCCTGTATTAGGGCCTATATAAACCAAACGACCAATCCTTTACAAGGAGCTAAAAACATGCAGAATAAATGGGAAATGATTCAAGTAATCTGTAGTAGTGGCTATGCAGACGATATAATGGCTACGGCTCGCAAGGCCGGTGCCGGTGGAGGTACCATCGTAGATGGTCGAGGAACGAGCAAACCCGACGATGTGACTTTTTTCGGAGCCAGTCTGGTACCTGAAAAAGAGATGCTGATGATTTTGGTCGAACAAGAAAAGGCCGAGGATGTATTTTCTGCCATAGTCAGTCTTCCCTGCTTGCAGCAACCAGGAAGTGGTATTGCCTATTCCTTGCCAGTGGAGAAATTTGCAAACCTCGGGCACAGTCAAGAGTGATATACAACTATCAAAAAAGAGGATATGCTTTGTATCAAATTGACCCAGTCTACAGAAAATCGTTCACTATGATGAATTTATGTGTTAATATAATAACAATTTGTTAAAATAAATCATATTTTGTTAGAAGTGCCTTGAAAAAGTTTTCCAAACAAGGTAACGTACTATCACTTTAGGTATTTGAACGGTGTAACCTAACCGTTCGGGAGAAACTCAAATGGATAAGAAATTCAAAGTTGCCGTAATGGGCGCAACTGGCGCTGTTGGCCAGGTATTTATGTGGATGCTCGCCGATCACCCTTGGTTTGAGGTCAGTTATGCCACAGCTTCAGCTTCCCGTGTTGGACTTCAATACGCATCGACCGTCCACTGGGTTCTCCCCATGGAAATGCCAGAACAGATAAAAACCATTGAAATACAGGAATTCAACTTTGAGGCAATGAAGGAAGCCGGTGTACAGATTGTATTCTCTGCCCTTCCTGCAGAAGTTGCCCGTGAGGCAGAGCCTCAGCTGAGAGCCAATGGATTCTATGTTTTCTCCAATGCCGCAGCAATGCGTTATGACAGTAACGTACCAATCCTCATTCCAGAGACAAACCTTGAAAAACTGGATTTGATCAAGGATCAAGGTTATCCTGAAAGCGGGTTTGTCGTTACCAATGCAAACTGTGTTACGACCGGTCTTGCAATGGCACTTGCCCCGCTTCGTAAATTCGGTATCAAGACCATCATGATGAACAGTTATCAGAGTGTAAGCGGTGCCGGTTACCCAGGACTCTCTTCTTTCGATATTACAGACAACTGTATTCCTTTCATCAAGGGCGAAGAAGAGAAGATTGAAAAAGAAGTAAAGAAGATTCTCTCCATTTCCCCTGAAGTCTATGCCTATACTGTTCGTGTTCCCGTCATGTTCGGCCACCTCGAGTCAGTATGGCTCGACCTTGAGCAGGACGTGGAAATTGAGGACGTTATCAAGGCCTGGGCTGACTTCAAGGAAGTTGCAGAGCTTCCCTCTACCCCTAAACAGCCTGTAGAATACGGTTCAGACAACACCTTCCCCCAGCCAAAGTATGCTTTCTGGGGAAACCCGAAGGGCATGGTCGTCTATACCGGGCGCCTGAAAAAGAAGAACGGGAAGATTGGATTCCTGTTGCTGGTTAACAATATCGTCAAGGGTGCTGCCGGTGGTTCAATCCAGAATGCAGAAGCCTTTGTCGAAAGGTTTGGCCTCCGTAAGTAAGTCTTGTCTTCTCTATGCAGTTTGCTACAGATGGGCTTTTGCAGATAGTATTTGCAAGAGCCCATTTTTGCGTTTATTGGCGATGGCTCTCCACGATATGCTTGTGTTGGAGAATGTACATCTCGGGAATTTTCTTATGCGCTTCACGCCGAAAGAACTTGAAAGAGAAGGGAATTCCCATAAGGATATTGAACATCTGGTTTCCTACCTTGCGCTGGGGAAAGTCATAGAGCTTGTTTTTCCTATAGAATCGATGGTCATCTTTGGCAAATCCACGCATCCCATAGATTAAGTCACGAAAGATTTTCTGCCCGCCAAGACCGAGAAAGGTTTTGCTTTTTTGGTAATTTTCCAGGATTGAAAGGTCGAGTCGTCTGGCCAAGTCAGTGATGAGTGATTCCAGATAGGCTGAGTCTTCATATTCATCACTGACAATCCCCACTGAATTTTCCTTTCCCACTTGGTCTTTACCCTCAAGGAATTCCCTCACATTGGGAAGATTTCTCAGCTGACCTGAAATCAAGTAGCCGGTATGTTTGCCCATCATGCTTGTCCTATGTCCATTGGCGAACGTCCGATCCAGAAAAAGCTTCCATATTGGCTTGAGATACCTTTTTTCAAGATTCATGGCATACACGATGGCATCGCAACTGTTGACCAGATCGATATAGAAGCTCTGGAATCCGTCCTTTCGTGCACAATCACCTACAAATTCGCATTGCAGACATCCCTTACACCCTGATTCAAAGGGGAACTCATTGATATCGATAACCTGTACCTGATAGGGATATGCTTCCAGGAAGACTTCGATCATCCCTGAGAGGTTACCCTTTTTCTGATATTCGTCGGTCAATAGGACCGTCTTGAAAGAATCGTCTTTCTTTGTTTTCCCTTGTCTGGGAGAAGGGGAGAATCGTGGGATTGGTGTGTCAGGCAGGGGCGCGAATTTTCGTTCTACCGGTGCTTTGTTTCTACAGGAGTCAAGGAAACTGTGCATAAAGAAACGCATGTCCTTCCTTTCCCTCGATTTCAGCATATCTGCATTGTCGGCAGTCCTCCCTTCGATGTAGTGCATCCCAAGGTCTTCGCAGGTTGCCCTGATCCAAGCTTCTGCAAGGTGATCGTAATAATGGAAACAGGTGAGCATCCCCGTTGCCCATTTGTCCTTGAAGATTTTATCTTCCCCCATAGCATTGATAAGGGAGAAAAGGCGCATCAGTTGCCAGGGTACGAGCATCGTATAAACAGGGGTTGTAAAAACAATAGCATCACACCAACGGATATCTGCCATGGTCTTTTGTAACCATTCCTTATCGAATTCTCTATCGGAAAGTACTTCGCCCACCTGGGCTACTCGATAGTCGATGGATGGTTCCTGGCCAAGCATATATAACGAATGTTGGAGCGAAAGGCTCAAATCTCCCTTGGGGCTCCCGTTAACTATGAGTACCTTGCTATTCTCTTCCATAGTTGACTCCTTTTGAACTTGTATTCTAAGTCCATATTCCTGTAAAAAAAATAGGGAAAGATGATTGTCTTGGCAAAATTTTTATCGGGAAAGGTATTCTAGGAATGGGAATACAATGCTATGCTAGCTGCATATCCAAAAAGGTGAAGGTGTGGAAACTGATGGAATACTGGGACCTTTATGATGCAGACAGAAAGAGCCTTGGACGCGTGCATCAGCGTGGATTTGCCCTTCCGCAAGGGACCTACCACCTCGTAGTATCAATCTGGACGGTGAATGCAAACAATGAAATCCTGCTGACTCTCCGTTCTCCTGCCAAGGATTTGTTTCCCAATTACTGGGAGACTACTGCAGGGGCAGTCCTTGCCGGAGAAACAAGCAAACAGGGCGCTGCTAGGGAATTGTTTGAGGAAACGGGGATTGTTGTTAGCGAAGACGAATTGGTTTTTTTGGAAACCAATGAAAAGAAAAATGCATTTGTCGATTTGTTCATAGCGCAGAAAGATATCAAATGTACTGATATTGTATTGCAGGAAGGTGAAACCGTTGATGCCAAATGGGTCTCGGTTCATGAATTGGAGAGAATAATCAAACGTGGGGAATTGGCCTTCCCCGTTGCGCAAAGGTTTGAACAGGTAAGGATCCAATTCGAAGCGTTCCTGAAAAATAGGTCTCAGCATAATTCGTAGGATTCAACGTCCGGAAAGTTTCAACATATTCTGAGTGAATACATCGGTACTATAGTTCTCAACATTGAAACCACCGATTTGCATCAGGTCCAGGGAACTGAGTAGGGTTGCGACAGGCCGGGAAGTCCTGATTACTGTAAAACCGACTTTTTTTGCAATATCGATTATTTCCTTATCCCCCGCACCGCTTCCGAACGGCAAAGCCAGGGCCTCTGTCGGATACCCCGTTTCCTGTTCGATAATTCGTTTTGACTCGGACAGTTCCCTCTGGATCTCTGAGGAGGTCAGGTCGCCCAAAGGCCTGTGGGTAAGCGAATGGGAACCGAAGAAAAACAAGCGTTTCCCGTTCACATCTCGGTAATTGGCCATCTCGCGGATTTGTTCCCAACTCATATAGCCAACCGTCCCAATAAAGTTGGGCACGAGGAAAAAGGTTGCCTTGGTTTTGTATTCCTTGAGCAGGGGGAACACGATGCCATACATGGAAAGATCCCCGTCATCGAAGGTAATGACAGCCTGGTCGGTCTTCAATGTCCCTTTGCCCATATTGTCGATCAATTCTGAAAAATCGGTAACCGAATAGTTTCTCTTCAGGACAATAAGGTCATGTTCGAAATTATAGAGGTCCCTATTGTAGATATTCCCTGTTCGCCCATACACGATATTATGGTACATGACGACAAGCAGTTTAGGATTTGCCCGGACAGGAGCTGTTGTCTGTAACTGGTTTGGGTCTATCGTACGCACCGAGATTTCGGAGTTGGTTGTGGGTTTCCAGTATCGGATACTGGAAATGGTTACAGGATTCAGCGCTGCAGGCTTTTCCTCTGCATAGGTGGAATTGGTTGCAAATGCTTTGAATGCTATCAATAAGCCTATAATTAAAAGAATACCTATCTTGTTTCTATGGCTGTGTATATAGGTCATTGTTTCATTTCCTTACGTATCTGATAGTAATAAATACTGTGCTTGATGGCAATGTTATACGTCTGTTTATTCGTATTGAAGGTAAGGGGCTATGGCTACAGACAAAAAAACAGCCACACCCGATTGTTTTTGCAACGAATGTGGCTGTCTTTTCCTAGGCTTTTACCACGGTGGTAATGCAATCATTTACCATGACATGATATCGGTGGTTCTGCTGTTTTACATACCAGGAACCCTTGTGTGGGCATTGGTCGCATTTGAGCATCAAGGAATCATGGCGGAAACAGCTCCTGCTTATAAACAGGGGAGGTGCATACAACGTTCCTACTCTGGAGGGCTCAAACGGCCATCGCTCAGATGCAAAGGAATCATTTTCCATCCAGAGATATCCTCCTGCCAGACTTGGATAAATCTGTAAAGCCATCTTGGCAGCCTCGCTGTTTGCAAGATAGAGGTAGGTGTCGAAAAAGCAGTGTACGTCCGGGTTTCTCTTTGCCCAGCGAATCTGGGCGATATTATTCAACCCGATAAGCGTTCTTTCCAGATAGTTTCCTTCTTTGAGCATACGTACGATTGTATCGAGGCTTTTGTAATACCGTTCTTCTTCGAACATCACAGGAGAGAGGGGCAGGTAGAAAAGATCATTTTCGAAAAACAGCAATCCTTCTATCTTTTTCCCGCTTTCCAGCATTGATGCAACCTGATAGATGTCGAGGTACGGCAACCCTTCCTTTGTACAGAGCTTTTCCCTGCTTGGTAGGGTTACCATATCGGCTTTTCTTTCAGATGCAGGGAAAACAACTTCACTTTCCAACCAATTGGCAAGTTTCTTGTCAAGGATTCCGTACCAGTCACGTCTGATCGATTTCAGAACGGAAAGGGGCAGAAATACCTCTTCGTCCTTCAATCCGGTCTCATTCGTATAGGATAGTGAACCCAAGGTACAGTAGGACGTATCACTCTGGGAAAAAATAGTCTCAAGGTGATGGGTCAAGTCCTGGCTTTTTTTGGCCACCGAAATATCGGCCGGGTAGTTCTGATTAATCTTTTCGCCCATGAAACTGGTTTGGAGGGAGATCCCTTCTTTTCCTATTCTTACTTCCAGGTCCAAGGGATATTTCACCGTCTGCACACTCTCATTGAGCAAGGCAGGGTTCTGGTCGTGGGCACTGATCAGATACAGGGTTTCCCCTGCATGGGGGATCGGACCGGAACGGGGTATTTCGATCTCTACTGTTTCGCCTTTGTATGCATAGGTGATACTATTTCCCTTGTTGTCATAGATTCCACTGAGGCTGAATTTGACCGTATCGATTGGCTGGTTGATGCCTTTTGTAAAAAACATGATGCCATCGCGGATAGCAAGGTTGCATTTGGTTGTCACCACTGCATAGTCGCCTTTGACAACGAGAACCTGTGCAGCCGGGATACCCCTGTGCCCAGGATAGCTCGTGCTGCCCAAGGTAGGTTTCTTTCTTGGTACGAACGATTGGCTGGTCCTTCCGTAGCCAGTGAGCCAGCCTCCGGTCTGTCTTCGGGCAAATACGACTGAAAGGCTCTCTTCGAGCGCTTGTTTTTCTTCTTCCGTTGCTGTTCCGTCGAGGACAGAACGATAATATTTGCTGGCAGCCTCGCTGTAGGCGGGTCCCTTCATGCGGCCTTCAACCTTCAGGCTTTCGATACCCATCTCATCAAGGGCCTTTGCTGCCTCGCCTCCCTTGAGGTCACTCATGGAAAAATACCATCCGGTTGTTTTTCCTTCGGGTACAGGGGAGAGAGCTTCAGAAACTTCCTTGTCCCCTTCGAGGGAGAACCAGGAACGGCAGATCTGTGCACAGGCCCCGCAGTTGGCGCTGCGGCCGCAAAGTTGCTGGCTTGCCGTACAGAGACCGGAAAATCCATAGCAAAGGGCCCCATGGATAAATACTTTCAACTCGATATCGGGACAGGCTTCCCGTATTACCTGGATTTCTTCAAGTGTCAATTCCCTAGAAAGGACGACACGTTCGAATCCCATATCCTGCATTTGTCTCACGCCTTCAATAGTATGGACAGCAAGCTGTGTGCTTCCATGCAGGCTCAGCGAGGGGAACTGGGTTTTGATGAGGTGGGCGATACCCAGGTCCTGGACAATGACTCCATCGCAACCGATGAAGGAAATCTGGCGTAGAAGTTTTACCGCATCACTAAGTTGTTCATCGGTAATGATTGTATTTACCGTTACATAGATTTTTTTCTGTTGCTCATTTGCTACCTGCTTGAGTTTTGCCAGGTCTTCAAAGTTGAAATTGGTAGCTTCTTTTCTTGCAGAGAACCTGTGCATGCCAAGATAAACGGCATCGGCACCTTCTTTGAAGGCTACCAGGGCTGCCTGGAGAGATCCTGCGGGCAGTGCTAATTCAGTCATGATACATCCTTTGGCCCATTCCGGTAGGAATGTCCATCATGACGATAGCCTCCCACCTCTTTTCTGTCAATCTGATAGCGGGACGGCAACTACACCCCGTTTATGCAATTCCACAACAATCTGGGCGTGCCGTTTCTCATTGAGAGGGTAAAAGGCTATGGGAATAATTCCCAGAATGCTTGAGAAAAATGGGATAAAAGCAGTGAGGGAATGTATGCCTGACAGAACCTGCTGGGATTGGGGTGCATTGGGAATGTACCCTAAAGCGGACAGTGAGGCGGCTATCATAACTGAGGTAACTGCTGCAGTGAGTTTTGCAAGGAAGGTTTGGCTTGAAAAAATAGTTCCCTCGGTCCTTTTCCCGGTTTGTAATTCCCCATACTCGATGGTGTCTGCAATCATGGCAGTCTGGATGACTTGCGGACTTGCCATCCCAAGGCTGCTGATGCAGTTGAATGCCAGCAAGAGGCCGAAGTTGTTCCATCCGACAAAATAAAATCCCAACGAGCCAAGGGCGTAGATTGCATAGTATCCTATGCAGGCAGCCTTTTTCCCAAAACGCCTGCAAAAGTAGGGAACAGTCGCGATACCGATGAGAATGAAAGGAATGTTTGCCCCTGCGAAAAGGGTGAACATCATTTCGTTGCCCAGATTGTATTTCGCATAGTAGATAAGCATTGAGAGTTTTGCTGTCTGGCCTATGCCTGTAAAAAACCCGCTGACAATTACCAGCATCAGGGGCTTGTTACTGGTGAATGTTTTGATAATATCCTTGAAAGACGCTTTTTCCTTGTTGCTTGGCTGGACCCGTTCTCTCACAAAGAAGAATGTCAGGGCAAAGCAGGCAACGGTAAGGATGCTGTAACAGAGGGCAGTCAACTGATAACCCCTTGCCGGGCTCTTTGGGGAAGAAAAGAGCTTGATAAGGGGCTGGGTGCACAAGGTGGCAATGGCAATGGCAATTGTCGCAATGAAACGTGGATAGACTACAACGCTGTTTCTCTCGTTTGTATCCTCGGTGATGGCACTGCTTAAGGCCCAGAAAGGAACATCGCTTGCGGTGTAGATCATACCAAAGCAAATATAGGTAACGGCAGCCCAGGCTATTTTCCCCGTCATTGACAAAGAGGGGGTGCTGAAGGAGGCGACAGCAAAGGGGACAAAGAGAATCGGGGTAAAGATAAGGTAGGGTCTGAATTTTCCCCAGCGGGTGCGTGTTTTATCGGCAAACATACCCATCATCGGATCGTTGATTGCATCCCAGAGCTTTGCCAATAGGAGGATTGTTCCTGCAACGGAGGGGAGTATCCCAAAGATATCCGTATAGAAAAAAAGCAAGAAGTTTGCCATGAGGCTGTAAATCATATTTTGGCCGAAACAACCAAAACCATAGGCAAGTTTCTCAGTTGTCTTGATAGGGTTTGTATTATTCATAATATAAGGAAAAGTGTATCACATTGGCTCCGGCTTGCAAGATGAAAGAACCGTATCTTGAATTATATGACTTCTGCGGAGTATAATTACGTACAAATACGGATAAGGAGGTTACCTATGCAGAAAAAAACAGATGCTGGAAACTTGATAGTCGAGGTAGTCAAGGATACGGTCATTTACGAGCAGGGTGCCCCCTGTTCTACTATGTTCCTGCTTCGAAGCGGTACTGTTGGGTTGTTTCTCAACTACAGGACACCCGAGCAATTTGAGCTGGTAGAGATTTCCCTTTCCGGTTCCAGCCTCGGAGAAATGGGATTGTTTACAAAAGAGCCCAGGAATGCAACAGCGGTTGCCATGACCGATTGTGTGTTGGTAGAGATTTCCAAGGAAAAGTTCCCGGCCTTTATTGAAGCCCATCCCCAAGAGACCCAACAGATTATCCTTGATTTGAGCCAACGATTCAAAATGGCAGTAGAGGAAGTCAAGAATGAGCAGCTTATCATACAGGAGTGCTTCGAGGCACTCAAAGAGGCCCAGCTTACCAAGAAAGACACCTTAAAGGAGAGGATAAAAAGGATTTCTGATTTCCTTCTGGATATCCCCAAGGATGTTCCTCCCGATTTGTATCTGAGTTTCAATTCCCGGTTTCATGGTTCCATGTTATAGAGTTTCTATTATACGAAGTTAATTTCAGGTTTCTTTTCCCCCTGTATACAATTTCTATTGATAAACAATTCAAAAAATTGTAAATTCAGTAAACAATTCTAAACTTTGTTTAGAGTTGCGTTAAGAAAATGAAATACTAATTGAAGGAGTAGTCCATGAACGTAAATGAAATCAAGCATGATGGGCTAAAAAAATGGCTTGCGGATTTTATATCCCTTACCACCCCCGATGCAGTTATCGTAGCAGACGGTAGTTCAGCCCAATATGATGAACTTATCGATGCTCAGGTCGCAAGCGGTCTTGCTACAAGACTTAACCCCGAAAAAAAACCAGGTAGTGTTCTGTATCTCTCAGATCCTTCCGACGTAGCCCGTGTTGAAAAACGTACCTACATCTCTTCTATCACCGAAGAGGCAGCAGGCCCTACCAACAACTGGATGGATCCCGCTGTTTTGAAGAAGGAAATGACTGAACTGTATCGTGGATGCATGAAAGGCCGCACGATGTACGTGATTCCTTTCTCCATGGGTCCCATTGGCTCTCCTATTTCCAAAATCGGCGTTGAACTCACTGACAGTGCCTATGTTGTCTGCAATATGATGATCATGACCCGTGTAGGTGAAAAAGTTCTCGAGCAGCTTGGTACCGACGGATATTTTGTTCCTTGTTACCACTCTGTCGGCAAACCCCTCGCTGAAGGTGAGTCTGACAATGGCATCTGGCCTTGTGCCCCGATGGACAAGAAGTATATCTCACACTTCCCTGAGACCCGTGAGATCTGGTCCTATGGTTCAGGCTACGGCGGGAACGCTTTGCTTGGCAAGAAGTGTCTTGCCCTTCGCATCGCTTCTGTCCTCGCCCGTGATGAAGGCTGGCTCGCAGAGCACATGTTGATCCTCAAGATTACCAGCCCTGAAGGAAAGAGCCGTTTTGTAACCGGTGCATTCCCCTCAGCCTGCGGAAAGACCAACCTCGCTATGTTGGTTCCGACCATTCCCGGCTGGAAAGTCGAGACTGTCGGTGACGACATTGCCTGGATGAAATACGGTTCTGACGGACAGCTCTATGCTATCAACCCAGAAGCCGGTTTCTTCGGTGTAGCCCCTGGTACCTCTGACGAATCCAACCACAATGCACTCGTTGCAGCTTCTTCCAATACCATCTTCACCAACGTCGCCTTGACCGAGGACAATGATGTATGGTGGGAAGGGATCGGCTACGATGCTCCTGGCAAGTTGATCGACTGGAACGGTAACGAATGGATACAGAACAAGGCTGACAAGAGCCAGAAACCTGCTGCCCACCCGAATGCCCGTTTTACAGCACCTGCAAAACAATGCCCGAGCATTGCCTCCGAATGGGAAGACCCAAGGGGTGTTCCTATCAGTGCAATCCTCTTTGGCGGACGCCGCCCGAAGACCATTCCTTTGGTACACAGAAGCCATGACTGGAACCACGGTGTCTTCCTTGGTTCAATCGTCGGTTCCGAAGTTACCGCAGCTGCCCTCGACGTCAAGGCCGGAACCATCCGCCGCGACCCGTTTGCCATGCTGCCGTTCTGCGGATACAACATGGGCGATTACTTCCAGCATTGGTTGGATGTAGGCCATGCTGCCCCTGACCAGGACAAGCTTCCCAAGATTTTCTACGTCAACTGGTTCCGCAAAACTGCCGAAGGCAAGTGGTTGTGGCCTGGTTACGGCGAGAACAGCCGTGTCCTCAAGTGGGTATTCGAGAGCTGCGAAGGCACTGCAAAGTCTGTTGATACCCCCATTGGTATCATGCCGACCATCGATGCCATTGATCGCCCTGAAGGGGTAACCGAAGAAGATATGAAAGAGCTTTTGGCTGTTGATATCGACGGTTGGCTCAATGAAGTCGCAGATATCCGTGCGAACCACTACCCGAAGTTTGGCAAGCACCTCCCCGGCGAGCTTGCAACCTTCCTTGACACCCTTGAGTCAAACCTCAAAGCTGCCAAGTAACTGTTTCGCTTTCCTTTGATTTAGCTAATCAAGACGGTCTTTCCTGAGGGAGAGGCCGTCTTTTACATGAGGGCCATCTCCTTCTGTTGGTTTTCTCTGGATTGTTTTCAGAAATTCACCCTTTCAATATTTTTTTTTTTGATGTTCTCAGCTATAATGCGTTTTATACTCTTGCTATGAGCAAAATCGAACGAGTCTTTTACATCAACAAAAAAATCCTTGAAGAAGGAAAAGTAACGACCCAGCAGGTAGCAGAAAAATATGAGATTTCCACCCGGCAGGTAATGAGGGATTTCGATTACCTGCGTGATAATTTGAAAGCACCCATCGCCTATGACCATAATCAGAAAGGGTATATCTATACCGAGCATTTTTCCCTGCTTTCCAACACAAACGAACGTATGCTGGTGCTCAATGCAATATTTAGGAGTCTGGCAGAGTCCCAAGGGGTCATGTCAGTCGTTACCGAGATGATAACCCAGGGCATTGATAGTGGGGTAGACCAGGATTACAAGGCCCTTACCGATAAAATTGTTTTCATTACCCCCATCCAGGATTGGCCTGACTATTCGATTTTCAACAAAGTATGTTCCGCAATGAAAAGCAGCGAACGCATGACCATGCATTACCACAATGGACAGGGAGAAGCTACCGTACGGCATATCGAACCCTTGCGGTTGGTCAACTATAGTGGTCGATGGTATTTGCTTGCCTTTGATTTGAAGCACCGCGAGTTGAGAATTTTCCACCTTTCGAGGATTGAGGATATCAATGCCATCGTCGGGGATTTTTTTCATTCCTCCTTCACCGAGGATCAGCTCAATACCTTTATTCATGGTGGATACGGAATTTTTATGGGGAGTGAGAGTATCAACGTTACCTTCCGGATCTTCGGGAGTGCCGTACATACTGTCGCTACCCAGACCTGGCATAAAGAGCAGAAAGTCAAACACCTGCAGGTAGAGGGGAAAGAAGTTCTGGAAGTAACCCTCCCTGTTGCGAATATGCAGGAAATCTTGTCGAAAGTGCTTTCCTTTGGTTCTGCTGCAAGGCCTGTATCGCCTCCCTCCTTTGTTGATGCATGGAAAGCGACAGTGCTCAAGATGCAGAGTCTGGCAGAAGAACTGTAAAAATTGGGAAAATAGCATTTTTTTATTGTCTATGACATTCTATGTCATACCTAAAGGATTATCCTTTGACCATACAGCAAAGGAGAATCTATGAGCCTACAATCAAACAATTCTACCGGTTTTTCTACCAAGGAGCAGGAACAGTATCCCCACTGGCTTGATACTCTGACCAATTCGGGATTAGATCTGGTTGCCTTGGTAATCCTTGCTACGGTTTTTTCACCGGTTCTTGTTGTGTTCGGAGCTTTTTCTCCTATTTTTCGGAGGTAGCACGATGGGAAAAAAGGAATTGGAAAAAACGCGTCCCGGAAGAAAACTGGGAGCAGAGAAACGTCGTTTGGCACGGACCTATCTTCGTGAGTTCTATGAAACAGAATCGTTTTTGCAGATACCGCAGAAATATCGACTTGCTATCCTGGAACTTTGCCCGGTCAAAGAAAGCCACACAACACTATTGCATGCAGAAGTCAATTGCTGGGAAAATCCAGCAAGGCCCAATCGTGAAAAACAGAATTCACTGCTCTTAGCCTAATTCAGAGGGGATAAAATTGATGTTTAGCAAAATTATTGAATATTTATGCAATGACACTCTTCCCCTCCTGTAAGGTTTCTGGGTAGGATGGAGAGACTTCCTAGAAAGTCTACATCTTACCCCCAGTCTGCACGTAATTTTTTTGTGCGGTTCTTTTTTTGTGCAGGCCGAAGGAGCTATTCTATGGGCAATAAGCCATCATCCAAAAAGTTGTATGGACCAGCGGATAAACCGCCACTTGGTCAGTGGATACCTTTGAGTATCCAGCATGTGTTTGCAATGTTCGGTGCAACGATTCTGGTTCCGATTCTTACCGGCCTTAGCCCTAGTACGGCCCTCTTTACCGCAGGAACAGGTACTTTACTGTATATCCTTATTACCCAGGCAAAAGTCCCGGCGTTCCTGGGATCTTCCTTTGCCTTTATCCCGGCCTTGATAGGCGTTTCCAGCGTGTATGGCCTTCCCTATGCAATGGGCGGTGCTTTTGCCAGTGGTGTTTTCTACTGCATCGTAGCTTGGATTATCAAAAAATCCGGTTACAACTGGTTGGGAAAAGTACTTCCCCCTGTGGTCATCGGCTCAGTCATTGTGGTAATCGGGTTGAATCTGGCTCCCACTGCGATGGGTATGGCAATGAATGATTCCAATGGTAATTACAGCCTGTTCTGCCTGATGATTGCGGTTGTCACCTTGGCTGTCACCATAATAGCCAATATCTTCTCGAAAGGATTTTTCAGTATTATCCCGCTGCTTATCGGATTGTTCTCCGGTTATCTCTTTGCTTTGGTGATGGGTATGGCATTCCCTGCCTATGCACTCATTGATTTCCAAGGGGTCAAAGAGGCACTCTGGTTCGGACTCCCCACCTTTGCCTTCCCGAAATTCAATATTGTACCAATGCTGACCTTTATCATTGTTTCCCTGGCGACTATCTGCGAGCACCTTGGAGATACTTTGACAATTTCAAAAGTCGTCGGAAAGAATTTCTATGAGGAACCAGGCTTGCACAGGACGCTTGCCGGTGACGGTATCGCAACCCTTTGGGCTTCATTCTGGGGTGGCCCACCCAATACCACCTATGGTGAAAACATTGGTGTATTGGCCCTTACCCGGGTCTATAGTGTCTGGGTCACCGGTGGAGCTGCCGTGTTCGCCGTTTTCCTTTCTTTCTTCCCCAAATTCGGTGCTTTGATCCAGACCATTCCAGGACCTGTCCTTGGAGGCATTTCCATGTTGCTGTTCGGGACTATTGCCTCGAGCGGTCTTCGTACCCTTGTAGATAGTGGCGTTGACTACGAGGACAAGAGAAACCTTACCATAAGTAGTGTTATCCTTGTCATCGGTATCGGTGGTGGGGTCATTACCTTTGCAATGGGTGATAGCATGCAGTTCTCCCTTGGTGGTGTTGCCCTTGCAACGCTGGTAGGTATTCTGCTCAATCTGGTTCTTCCTGTCGAAGAAGCAACAAACTAGCAAACGTTCTGATTTCTTACTGGTAAGCTTAAAAATAGCAACTAAAGGCCCCTTTTTAGGGGCCTTTAGCTTGTCTGACTAGAGAAATTCAATCCATTTTACGGGTTTGGAACCATTCACCTACCTGTATATCCTAAAATCACCAATCTGATGAAAGAATTACTGCCTTTTTGGTTTCTATGGTATATTTTATATGCCCTTCGATTGTCCGGGGTTGAAACAGCGCTGTGCAAAGCTATAGATACTACATGGTAACTCCTCCAACAATCTGGGAATTAGCAATTGATAAGGATGTGATGGATGTCAATTTCTTGCAGTCTATACCGGCTTACTATCGACCCTATCCTCAAATCCCTGCGAAAAGAAGTAGCCGCTCTTCTGAGTGAAAACTGCACTGTTATTGAACTGGGGTCAGGTACTGGTGCACAAGCTTGTGCCTTGGCTGACCGGTGCAGCAGATATCTGGGCATAGATTTGAATCCTGGATCTGTTGCATGCGCCCAGGCAAGATGTAAGGAAAAAGGGTTCGAGCAATGCGAATTCAAGGTAGTCGATGGGAGCTCTTTACCTTTTCTCAAGGATAAGGAATTTGATGTAGGTACTTGCACCCTTGCCTTGCACGAAATGCAGGCAGACATGCGCCTGATGGTTCTCAAAGAGTTGCAGAGGGTGTCCAAAAAGCTCATTGTTATTGACTATGCTTCTCCTCTCCCGCATTCTTTTGCGGGAAAAGGAGCCTGGTTCATTGAAAAACTGGCAGGTGGCGACCATTACGCCGGATTTATGGAGTATCAACACCTTGGCGGTGTGCTTCCCCTGCTCAAAATAGCAGGATGTAGCATACTTTCACAGCAAAAATCCCTCTGGGGAATTGTTTCAATTGTAATCAGCCAGGACTGAGGGGTTATTCCCTTTATCAGGCTGGAGCGCTTATTGCAGAATACATCCCCCGCAGATCCATGGAATGGCTCATTTACTACACGGGCCTTCTGTTTGCAAACAGAGTGAATTCTGCTACGATGACAACATGTACACCTATTTGGTAATTGAATCGGATTTGCAACTTGATGAAATGGTTGCGCAATGGAAGGCACAGGGGACCAACGTCCTTGCCATGGACTTTGAAGGAGAATTCAACCTTCATATATATGGGGAACATCTTTGCCTTATCCAACTGTATGACGGTACTTCATTTTACCTCATTGACCCATTTAAAGTTCAGCCCTCTTCTCTGAAGGCGTTTCTACAAGATGCAGAGATAGAGAAAATTATGTTTGACTGTGCCAGTGACTCTGCCCTAGTCCGTAAGGAATTCGGGATCCTTATGCAAAACATCTACGATATCAGGGTTCCTGCCCTTGCCTTGGGCTATACGGGAAATCTTTCAGGGTTGGTGAGCCTCTACCTTGGAGAACAAGAAGAAAAGACAAACGGGAGCAAAAAGAAAAACCAGATGACAAACTGGTTGGCAAGGCCTCTGAAGAATGATCAGGTCCAATATGCTTTATCGGATGTAGCCCATTTGTTTTCCCTCAAGGATATTCTCCAGGCGAAAATTGCCGAGAAAGGTCTTTCTGCCCAGGTCAATGCAACCATGCTGAATATTGCCAAGCCGAAAGGCCCGGACAAACCGGGGTGGACCAAATTTGCCTGTTGGAAATTTCTCAACCGGGAAGAGAAAGCTTATCTCAAGCATTTCTTCATTGCCCGAGATACGTTGGCGAAAAAATATAATGTCCCTGCAGTAAGAATCCTCGATAAACATGTCCTGGTAGATATGGCCAAGAACCTACCTGCCGACGCCAATTCCTTTCACTCTTTTTGTTATCGGTGCGGTATGCACTGTGAACAGGAATTGGTCGAATTGCTTCTTGTGGGGAAATCTGCGGCCCTTGCAGAGATCAAAGGTGCCTGAACCGGGCTTGTTCGCAGCCTTCTACCAATAGGGAGAGGGTTTCACAGACAGGGGTAGGGATGTTGTGTCTCTGCCCTAGGTCTACTACCGTACCGCAGAACCATTGGTTTTCTGTTTTTCTCCCGGCTTCCATATCCTGGAACATCGAGGTTTTTCCTTCTGTTCCAAGGGAAGTGATCGTCTTGTAGTTAGCCTCGATCATTGCATCGGTAAGGATGATTCCCTCGGCCTTTGCTACCGCTTGTACTTCCTTGCTGGCTTTCCAGGCCAAGGTTCTCAGGCTTTCTGCCTTGAAATCGCCATAGGTGGCCAAACAGATTGAGGAAAGCGTATTGAAAGCAGTGTTGAGCATGAATTTTTTCCAGAGTTCAAGACGTATATCCTCAGGTACCAGATACTTGATATGTGATTGTTCAAACAGATTGACAATCGATCGGATACGTTCGCTTTTGCTGTTATCTTTTTCTCCAAAGACAATCTTGCCTTCCTCGGTAAAGTCTATGTGGTTCCTCTCGTGCCTTGAACTGAGACCTACGGCAAAGGCATAGAGAACAGGTTTTGGCCCATAAGCATGTTCGAGCAAGGTTTCGCTTTCGGTACCATTCAAAAGACTCATGATAGCTGTGTCTTTTCCGACTGCGTTTTCAATAGCCTTGATGGCCTCTTTCAATTGGTGGTTCTTGGTAGCGATAATGACAAGGTCGGTCGGCTTTGCTTGGCCAGGGGTTACTATCGGGAAGAAAACCTGCTCCCCGTTGAGAAAGAATCCTTCTTGCTCATAGCGCTTTTTCCGTTCACCCTCTGCAAGGACTTGTATCTGATCCATTCCCAAGCCCTGGGCAAGACGCCATCCGTATAAAGCTCCAACCGCTCCCGTTCCGATAAGTGTTACTGTTTTCATGTCCTCACCTTGTTGCTAATGCAAAGACAAGCTTTTCAAGCCTGTCTATCTGTTCAATGGAAATTTCCTCATGTACCGTATGGGCGTGCTCATAGCCACAACAACAGACAACGGTGGTCAGTCCCTTCGTGTTGAAGACATTGGCATCGCTGCCACCGAGAGTTGGCTGTTCATGGTAGGGTAGAGCCAGTGCTTCGCAGGTTTCCCTCAAATAGCGGAAAGCCGGACATGCGGTATCGAGTGTATAGCTGCCGTACATGTGGTCAACGGTGATTTCTACTGTACCTCCCCGTTTTCTGGCTGCTTCTTGTAGGCAGGAAACCATATGACCTGTCTGCTTTTCAAGCTTTTGCTTGTCTAAACTTCGTGATTCAAAAGTCAGAATAGCTTTGGGGTTGACTATATTGTTGTTCCCGGGGGCCAGAAACGAGCCTACGTTGGCCGTCGTTTCCTCGTCGATTTTAAGCAGTTGCATGGAAGCGATTGCCTCAGATCCCATTTGGATTGCACTGATGCCCGTCTCGGGGGAAAAACCAGCATGGGAGGCTCTGCCGTGAAAAGTTGCCTCGATTCGGTCGTAGCCTGGAGCTGCGGTGATGCAGGTTCCTACGGGGCCGGAAGCATCAAAGGTGTAGCCATAGGAAACGGAAGCCAGTTTTTCCCTAGCAACCAGAGAAGCTCCCTGAAGCCCGATTTCTTCACTGGTAGTGAAGAGAATCATGAGGCTGTGGTGTTCGACCTTTTGGGTAATCAATCTCTCCAGGACAGAAAGAATGGCGGCAAGGGCAGCTTTATCGTCTGCTCCCAAAGCTGTTGTGTGGTCAGTTTTGATTATTCCGTTTTCGATTACAACCTTTGCATTCTCGGCCGGGGGGACTGTATCCATGTGGGCATTGAACAGGATTGTCTCTTTCTGGCCTTTTACAAAGGCAAACAGGTTTCCTGCCTCGTCCTTTTCCGTTTCGATGCCAAGCCTCTGCAGACGCCTTGCGAGGTCTTCTCCGATTGTTTTCTCGTTTCTCGAGACAGAATTGATAGCTACCAAATCAAGGAATGTGTTCACTGTAGAATTCATTGTAGGAGTATAGCATGAAGAAACCCTGACGGAAAAGCTTTGAAGTTGTACTCTTATCGTTGTATTATCACTGTATGAGCTATACACCAGAAAATAACAGATATGAAGAGATGAAGTACCGGTATGCTGGACATAGCGGTTTGCAGTTGCCTGAGCTCTCCCTGGGGCTTTGGCATAATTTCGGAACGGATGCTGATGATAAAGTGACGTCTGACATAATCTGCAAAGCCTTTGACAAGGGTATTACCCATTTTGACCTTGCAAACAATTATGGTCCTGAACCGGGAAGTGCAGAAAAAAGATTCGGGAAAATAGTGAAACACCTGCTTTCTTCCTATCGGGACGAGATGCTGGTCTCTACCAAAGCCGGCTATCTGATGTGGCCGGGTCCTTATGGTGATTTTGGTTCGCGCAAATATATTATTTCCAGTTGCGACCAGAGTTTGAAACGTTTGGGCCTTGATTATGTGGATATTTTCTACCATCACCGACCCGACCCAAAGACTCCCCTTGAGGAGACAATGGGAGCCTTGGCCCAGTTGGTAAGGCAGGGAAAAGCTTTATATGTGGGGATCAGCAACTACCATGCAGCGGATGCACTCAGGGCAAAAAAAATCCTTGATGAACTTGGTTGCCCCTGTATCCTTAACCAGGTTCGGTATTCGATACTCGACCGGTGGACAGAGGATGACCACCTGCTCGATGCAATGGATAACCAGATTGGCATGATTTGCTTTTCCCCGCTTGCCCAGGGTCTCTTGACCAGCCGGTATCTCGATGGCACGATTCCCTCTGGATCCCGCGCCAGCCAGAACCGTTTTCTCAAATCGGACAAGATTACCCCTGAAATGGTCGTGATGTTGAACCAACTGAACGCTATTGCCAGAAAACGGGGGCAGACTCTTTCGGAGATGGCCATATCTTGGTTGCTCAAGGATGCAAGGGTTACCTCAGTCTTGATCGGGGCGAGCTCAGTCGCACAGCTTGAAGATAATTTGCAGGCTGTGGGCAATTCCCGTCCGTTTACCAAAGACGAGCTGGCAGAGATCGATAGATTGACAAAATAAAGCAGTCCTGTAGGGAGAGAAGGGATATTGGCTGGAGAGTCGGTATCCCTTTCCTGTTCCTACCAAGATTACTTTGGCAGGCAATCAAACAGCGATTAGTAAAGGAGGGAACATGGAAAGATTCGATACCAGGGTGGATGCGTACATCTCTACATTCCCTCCGGCTGTACAATTACTGTTACTGCAATTGCGTGCAATAATCCACGAAGAGGCTCCCGATGTTGTGGAGACCATCAGTTGGGGCATGCCGACCTTCAAATATAAAGGAACGCTTGTATTTTTTGCTGGCTTTAAGAAGCATATCGGATTCTATCCGCTTCCTAGCGGCATAGAGGCTTTCGCGCATGAGCTTGCGGGATATCATACTTCAAAGGGGACCATTCAGTTTCCCCTGGGTGCAAAACTCCCCGAGGATCTCATACGGAAACTATTGCGGTATAGGATTGCCGAGAATGAGGAAAAAGCCAAGGAAAGCAGGCACTAACCAAGGATTACTCTGTTTCGTCCGGAACCCTTGGCCTCGTAGAGTGCGGTATCGGCACGGGAAATCAAATCTGAACTTAATTCACCCTCCCGGTACTGGGCAATCCCTATGCTTATCGTGCTCATTATATCGGGTGAGAACGGATTATCCCTGATATGAACCAATAGGTCTTTTGCGATGTCCAAAGCTTGCTGTGCACTATGGGAAGGAAGCAAAACCAGAAGTTCATCTCCCCCCCACCTGGAGAGCGTCCCAAGGGGTCCCAGGCTTTGCTGCAGTACCCTGACAATATGAATTAACACCTCATCACCCGTCTGGTGACCAAAATTGTCATTTACCAACTTAAAATGGTCAATATCAATAATCATGATACAGCAAAAGGTAGGCTCTTTGCTTCGGTTGTCAATTTGCTCAGCTAGCAAGGAATTGATTTTTCTCCGGTTTATCAAACCGGTAAGGCTATCCAGGGTACTTAGTTTCTCCAGTTCCGCTGTCCGGCTTTTAACTTTTTCAGAAAGCTCATCCATCATGACCTGCTGTACCTGTTCCTGTTCGATTACCTGCTTTCCCAGGAGGGTGATGACCGTCAAAGAAATAATGATGAACAGGAAAAGAACGGACATGCTGATAACCAATGCATTGTCATATGAAGCCATTGCCTTGTCTATAAATGTTTCCATACCTAGGCTTAAGGGAAAATTTCCCAGTTTGACCGTGGTCAACAGGGAATTTTCGAAACGTACGGTTTTGATTCCGGCATTGATTGTTTGATCTTGGGTATTCAGTATGTTTGAATCGGAGAACGAAGGAATCAGGTGAATGTTTTCCTCTAGGTGTATTGTCTCTTTACCCAAGGCATCCTTTTGGTTCCAGGTTGCGATGGTCTTTCCTGCAGTATCGAAAAGGATGGCTCTTTCGAGTCCTGGGATTTCCGTTACGGAAAGTAGATCAAAAAACGAATGGGTTTCTATGAGAAGACCAACTATTGCAACAAGGTCTCCACTCTGGTCAAAGAGACTCCGGCTTAGGACAAGATGCCAGGCTTTATTGTCAATGAAGGAAAACAGGGAGAACGAGATGTCTTGCCTCGTATGGGTCGTTATCATTCTTTGCTGGTTTTCAAGCAGGTTTTCTGTAATTATGTGGAAGCTTGAATAGATTTTTGAACCATCAGGGGAGAGGATGCACAGCCCCTCAAGGTCATCTTGCAAATACAATTGGGATTTTACCAGGGAAATAAGTCTCTCGCGGTCTGTCTCATTATCCAGATCCATGGAGCGGGCGCTTTGGTTAATCATGGAAAGAACCAATTCCAGGGAATTCAACTTACCCGCAATTTTCTCCGAGAGGAGACTGGTCTGGAGCTGGGAGCGGTTTTCAAGGTCTACAAGCTCCCCTTTGCGTTGGTTGAGCAAGACAAATACAACCGAAATAGCCAAAATGAGACAGAGAATAGTAGGGATTAGAAAGAAGCGTATATATTGTTTGTTTTTAATGGTCATAAGGTATTTATTCATGGTGCCTTTCTGATCTAGAGAGTCTCTTGTTCAAGAAAGAATTGCTTGAGGAGGGCATATGTTTCAGTAGGAATACCCAGTTTGGTGGCAGTTTCCTTCTCTGTCAATAATAATCGGTCCCTTGTTTCCTGTATTTCTTTTTCTGGGGGAACCTTGATTGCAATATTCTTTGCACGGATTTTTTCTTTTGCAATTGCCTGGGCGTACTTGGCATCAAACCGTTCCTGATCGACAATTGAATCCCAGGTAGTAAGAAGTGTTTGCTGTACCTCTTTGGGTAAACGAGACCAAAAAGGCGCCGAGATAATTGGGACATACTGGGCAAAATACTGGTTGTCTTCATATACCTGTTTTATCCCGTATTCCCATAGACGGGCACTTGCAACCGATTCGTAGGAAGTGAGGATACCGTCAACCTTTGAGCGGGAAAGCGCAAGAGGTAAATCTGTCCAGGCGATTGATACTGCTTTTGCCCCAAGGGTTTCCAGCCTGAAAACATTCCCTTTTCCCCCGGCAACCCTGATGAGCTTTCCTATATAGTCTTTCTGGTTGCGTATTGGCTTTTCAGTGCTAAATACCTGGATGTAGCCGAGGTCAATCCATCTTCCGAGGATTTTTACGTCCATCGAGTTCTCAATTGCGGTAATGATCTTTTCTCCCAAGGGACTTTGCATAAGGTTGTAGGTGGTTATAGCTTTTTTCCCATAGAGCGAAGGGAGCAGAAACAAACCGACCTCTGGGATATAGCGGTCAAACTGCCAGGTTCCCGGGACTGCTATCTCGACTTTTCCCTGGCTGAGTGCTCCGAATATATCTGAGTCTTTGAAGAGTGAAGCTGCAGGAAAGAACTGGATCTCATATGTTCCTGCAAGGTTTTGCTGCAAAGCCTTTGCAAATTTTTCAACAGCCTGGGTCTGTACATGGGATGCTGTGTTTTCTACCGAAATCCTAATAATTGGTAATTCTGCAGAAAAGAGGCTTGTTAGGGGTAGCAAAAGACATGTCGCTACAAGAAAGCTGTATTTGAAGAGAGTCTTTCGAATATGGGGGGAACTAGACTTTTGAGAACAGCTACTTTTAAGCATGACAAAACTATACCATAGGTGTTATAGATTTTCCTAGGTCAAATAGTTTTCCCTAGCAATTAATTGCTTCTCCGTTTGGCCTTGAGTAACTGTAATCTTTGATAATTCGCTTAAAACAGAGTGGTTCGTGTAGTGAAATCCTTCTTGCTTTTTTGTAGTATGCAATAGCTTTCTTTTTGATTTAAAATGCAGAAGCGCATAGTTTGCAGGGATATATACAGGGAAATGCGTGCCTGGTTTTTCAAATCCTCCCCCTCTATTTTCGCCTATAATAGATAGGCAACCATTTCTGATACTGCCTATTTCTTTCTGGACAATACAAATTTGCCACCGTATAGTAATTTAAAGACCCTTTGCATGCATACCATGAGGAGAATTGATGAAAAGTGAAAGAACTATAGCAAAAAGGGTTATTCCTTGGCTGAAACTACAGCTCGGATTGATACCTGTTGATAAAAGGGTCCTGATTACCATCAATGATTCCAATTTCAACAGGTTGCCTGTCATTACCCTTATGGGAAGCCTGATAACGTTCTCCCATGTCTTGTTATTCCATTTTTTTACAGAAACCGCATCAGCTGGGGAGGAGTACTGGAGAAGGGGAATTGAAATGACCCATATCACCTTGACTTCGATCATGCTCGTAATAGCCCTACTCAGTTGGTTGCAGAAAAAGAGAAGAACCGGTGAGCGAACTATCTATGAAATGGTTCTCCAATTCATTGTAATTGGGGCGACCTTTATCGGATGTATTTACCTGGTGACGTTGGATCAGATTGTGACGGCAAGTATAACCCCCTTTCTGGTTGCCTGCATCATCATTTCGCTTATGTTCCAGTTGCGGCCTATCCTGGCAATTGCCATTTTTTCGTTTGGCTATTTACTTTTTTCCTCACTGATAGGAATTTACCAACTAAATCCTTCAGTGGTCCTTTCTAATCGGGTCAACGCGCTAACGGCAGTCGGTATTGGAAGTCTGCTTTCCTTTATGGTTTGGAAGAATGCCGTGAGAAACAATACCCAAATGAACTATATTTTCCAGCAACAGGAAGAGCTCGGGCGAATCAACAAGAGACTGGCAATTCTTGCTTCCTCCGATGGCCTGACAGGATTGCAGAACAGACGGATGCTCGATAATCGTCTGGGTGAGGTGCTTTTATCGTGTGCGGAATCAAAAACCCCTTTTTCCATCGTTATTTTTGATTTGGATAGATTCAAGGAATATAACGATCTCTACGGCCATGTCCAGGGTGATGATTGTCTTAAAATGGTGGCCTCGATGCTATTGGGATCGATGAACTTCGATGCAGATACCGTATTTCGGTATGGTGGGGAAGAGTTTGTCCTATTGCTTCCAAACTATAACGCAGCAGAGGCTTTCTATACTGCCGAGATGGTGAGAACCGGAATCGTTGACTTGCATATCGTCCATGCGGGAAACCCTTCGGTTCCGTTTGTCAGTGCAAGCTTTGGCGTCTTGACCCTTGATACTGTTACCGGATTTACCGATGCAGATATCCTTGGCCGGGTCGATTCCCTCCTCTATCAGGCAAAGAGTCAAGGTAGAAACTGTTCAGTACAGGGCATCGAATAACACAAAAAAGCAGCTTTACAGCAAGGTTTCGTTTGCCTCGGCAATTTTTTTATTTGGTTGCACCTCATTGTAGAGCGTGAATCCCAAAATGAGTAATCCTCCCATAACCTGGAAAGTGGTAATGCCTTCTTTCAGGATTAACACTGATGTCAGAATTGCGACCAGAGGGTCCGTATAGCTAAGGATGGCCACTTGTTGGCCGGAAACCTCCGTGAGGGAAGAAAAAAAGAGGCAATAGCAGATTGCCGTATGGAAGATTCCCAGAATAAGCAGGTTAGCCAATCCTGTCATGCCCAGTTGTCCCAGATGGAACCCCCTGCTTACGGCAATGTAGGGAATAAGTGTCATGATGGCAGAAAGGAACTGCATGAGGGTTCTGTCTATACCGCTGACATTTTTGATTCCTTTGTTAAGCAGTATTACCGTTGCATAGAGCACTGCGGCTCCAAGGCCCAGTCCTGCTCCGAGCAGATGATTGGCGGACGCCTCAGTCCCCTTTGTCCCGAGTATGAGGATGAGTCCCGCAGTCGACATGAAAAAACAGAAAACCTGTTTTTTGGTAAGCCTTTCTTTGAAGAGAAACGTTGAAACAATCATGACAATGACCGGTGCAAAGTAATAGGCAAGGGTAGCTATTGCAATAGTAGTGTGCCGGTAAGCCTCAAAGAGAAAAATCCAGTTGAATCCCATGGCACAGCCGGAGAGTAACAGAAGGAGACTGTCTTTTTTTGCCTTGGCAAGATTAAGGCGATTTCCCCTGAAAGACTGGTAGAGGAAAATGGAAACGGCAGCGATGACAGCACGGTACAAGGCTATCTCAGCAGAAGGGAGAGGAATGTTTTTTACAAATAGGGCAATGGTACCAAAAGCGGTCATGGCGATTAAAAGTCGGGTTTTTGCATGCATTATCTTGAATTTTCTCCGTAGGTTGTACTGTCTTGTCCGTAATGGCAAGGATTGGAAAGGGGATGGGTTATTCGAATTCGGTAATTTTCGAGACAGCTATATGGGTTCTGAACCAAGTTTGCAAATCCACTTCCTCTTGTTTTAGGTTTTGGTCGAAGAAGGTGAGTGCATAGCTTTGCTGGATCTCTGCGTTTTTTAAAGGATCCAGACTGCCGGTCGCTCCCAAAATTCTGGTTATCGGTAAGTACATGTACAACATGGAAAAATCCTGATGGTTGCCACCTTGGACCTGGTAGATGCTTGGTTTAACTGTTGTGTTTTCAAAGAGCTGCTTGAGAAATGCATTGTTTGGTCCTGTTTCCCATTGCTCACTTCTAAGAAAAGCATTGGGAATTTGCAGTCCTTTTTCCAAGATATTTGTATCGATTGGTTCAACCCACGCATCGAAACCCAGCACAGCCTTGATCCTAGAGTCGGTTATTGCAAAGCTGACAGCTCCTCCACCACCGGTGGAATGACCCATTGCCCCGATTCTTTGTTTGTCTATCCTGTCGGAAAAAAAAGGATTGGTTTCCATAAAATCGAGTACGGCACGATCATCGTTGGCGAACGTACTGACCAAGGCGTGGGAATAGACATCGAAGTTACTAACCGATGCTCTGTCAGGAAGCGCTTTTGGATCTACATATACCACTTCTCCGTTTTCGAAAACACTTACAGCGGCCCCATAGGTATGATTGATACTTACCGCTATGTAACCATGGCTTGCAAACATCTCGCCGAGATCGGAATGGAGGCTGGAAAAACCTGTCCATCCGTGAGAGATGATTACAAGAGGGTAGGTCTGTTCCTTGTTGCTTATCGGAAGTCCTTTATAACTATGGGATTTTACCAGCGCTGTGTGGTCGAGAAGGAAATCGGGAAGCTTGTACATCACAGGGATCCCTGAGGCAACTTTTCTGCCATCAACGAGCCACTTAGTCAGCTTTCCTCCCTTTTTTGTGTCTGCTGGGTACCAGACCTGGAATCTGATATGCCTGTCCAGATGGGGTTCTTGGCCATAGAGCTCTTTTCTTCCCGATTCTGTCAACTCATAGCTATCAGTTCCCACCGTGTAGGGTCCAGTGGGTTTTGGCATCGTGTTAACCGGGAATAGATACAGGGAAAGAAGGGTCCCCAGCAGACAGAGCAACGAGAGGGAAATAACGCTTATTTGTTTTTTCCTGCTTATCTTTTTCTTGCTAAATAGAAATATAAGCCAAAGGATTGGCAGGGCAAGGTAGACACAACCCATTTGGAGACGCAAACCTTCAACAACCCCATGGGCAAAAAAAACAATGCTGGAAAGAACGAGCAGGAAGGCCTGCCTCCTTTTGTTTTTCTTATTGAAGGCAAAGGATCCGATAACTGAACCAAATACCAGGGCGAGTAATGTGAATTCAATGGTTCTCATATTCTGTCATCCCTTGGAAGAAATAAAATGGTTGTCTTGGTTTACTATATTGGAATTTCGCTGACAATCCAAACCAAAGTAGCGGGTTTTTTCACTACTTATAGGGTATTCCCTGTAATTTTTAATAATGCTTTATCTTTTTCACATTACGAGAATCCCGATAGTCTTGCAAAAAGCCTGAAATATACAGTGGATTGATTTTTTTTTGCATCTGCTTGGTTTTAGGTATATTGTCAAGGTAGGTTGCATGAAAAGGAGAATGACATGAAACTCGATACACGAAAGGGCCAGGTCGTATATTTTTCCCATGGGGGAGGGCCTTTGCCTTTGCTTGGCGATAAAAGTCACCAAGCTATGGTTGCGTTTCTGAAAGATCTGCCTGCCCATTTGCACAGGCCAGAGGCAATCGTAGTAGTCAGTGCCCACTGGGAGGAAGCAGAAGCAACCGTTATCTCCAGCAAGAAAGCTCCCCTGCTCTATGATTATTACGGTTTTCCCAAGGAGGCTTACAACATTACGTATCCAGCCTTGGGAAATCCTGTTTTGGCAGAGAAGCTGGTTGTCTTACTCGAGCAGGCAGGCATTCATGCCCAGCTTGACCAAAAAAGAGGGTATGACCACGGGGTTTTTGTTCCCTTGAAACTGATGTATCCCCAAGCCGATATCCCGGTAATTCAGCTGTCTCTTCTCCATAGCCTGGATAGCAAACAACACCTTGTGTTAGGTAAAGCGCTTTCTCCCTTGCTCGAAGAAAACATCCTATGGATCGGTTCGGGCTTCTCTTTCCATAATATGCATGCATTCTCCTGGGAAGGTGGCCAGAAGAACGATAGCCAAAATGATGCATTCCAGAACTATCTTATCGATGCCTGCTCAGAAAAGCACACCCAATTTGAGCGGGAAGAATTGCTTTTGAACTGGGAGTAAGCACCGTTTGCCAGGTATTGCCATCCACGGGAAGAGCACCTTCTGCCCCTGCATGTTTGTCTTTCTTTGGCACAGAGTCCTGCAAGGGTTGTTTTCGACGATTATATACTGGGAAAACGAGCCTTGGGTTTCCTATGGCGTAACTAGAGCGAAGTTCCCTGCCTGGTGGTTACAAGGGCAAGCAGGTTGTCTGTTGCCCTGAGTCTCCTGCTTATTTCCCTGGCAAGGTTCAAGATAATCATGGTATAGGTCATGAGATGACCTTTTGAAAGCGTGTACAGGTCTTTGTTGCTCAGGGTAATTACCGTGGTGTCTGTAAGGCATACGACTGAGGCGGCGCAACTTTGGATGTCAATCAATTCCATCTCTCCAAATGAGTCGCCTGTATGGAGAACAGTAATCTCACGGTCATTTTTGTCATCTGAAAGGCAATGTTTTCGAATTGAAACAGATCCTTCCAAGATGAAGTAGACACTATTGTTTGGCTCCCCTTGCCGTAGGATGAGTGAACCTTTTGCATAGTGTTTTTCGTCAAGAAGTTTGTGGATAACCTCCAGCTCTTCCTCGGTTAAACCTCCAAACATACTGTGCTTCGAAAGAAATGCATTGGTAGCGGTACATTCAGTCATACTATATGGTACGGTAGGAAATTCCAAAACGCAAGTGTCTCAGCTGATGATAAAGACTTCAGAGTACTGGACAGTCTTTGCAATAATGCAAATACTTGGGGTATCGAGTGGAAAAAGGTGCAAAAGGAAAATGGAAATATCACAGAGAGACGCAGATGAGATTGTCAAGGAATTGTCCAACCTTACCAAGCTTAAGCTAAATATTGTGAATAGCGATGCAATCATCATTGCGAATTCCGATCCCCAGAGGGTCGGCGATTTCCATGAGGCAACTAAGAAGATCATCGATGAGAAGCTTGATGAGCTGGTTGTCATGGATACTGCCCAGTATAAAGGCACTTGTGCAGGAACCAACCTTCCTATTGTCATCGACCACCAGATAGTAGGGGTCGTGGGTATCACGGGTCCATATAAAGAAGCTGTTTCCTACGGCAAGATCATCAAGAAAATGACTGAGATTCTCATTCAGGGTAAAGAACGGGAGAATGAGAAGACCAGAAACAAGATTGCCCGGACTCGATTCCAGATTGAATGGATATGCAATGCACAGACTGAGGTTTCAGAGGCCTTGAAGGAACGTGGGAGGGATTTTGGCATCGATATAACAGTGCATCGTAGGATTATGGTCATATCTTTGAACGAGATCAAGGGAGAATCTTCACCGTATTCAAAACTGATCAATCTTGACAGTATTGAGGATTCCATAGAACGTGAGATTCTTCTGCTGCATGCTTCCAACACTGCTTTCAAAACCTCCAATGTCCTGGTGGCTACCCTCATTGCCCCTTCCGATGCAAAACTACTCTCTGTTGCCGAAAATCTCCTGAAAAAATTCTCCAACCCCCATATTGCGATATCTATCGGTATCGATGAGGCCTGTGAAGATTATTTGAAAATCCACGAACAGTATTCCAAGGCCCTCAAAGCCCAGATTTCCGCCAGACAACGGGGAAGCAACGCTATTACCTTCTATTCGGACCTTGACCTGGAACTCCTGCTTTCTGATATTTCCGAGAAAACCAGGCAGTCATTCATGAACAAGGTGTTCTCAGGATTTTCAGAGGAGGAAATACTCCAGTCGATGAAGACCATCCAGGTTCTATATGAAGAGAACGGGTCAATTTATAGGGCTGCCGATAGGTTGAATGAACATCCCAATACGCTTCAATATAAATTACGGAAGATTGAGAGAGATACCGGCTATGACCCGCGAAAGCTGGGCGATGCAGCTGTTTTCAACCTTGCCTTGTTGTTCCGGGGTGAGTATACCAGTACAAAGGACAAGCGGAATTAAGCTTTGTCTTTGGTGCAATTTTCTGTGCGGCATTCCCTTGTAGCATTAAAATCCAAGTGTTTTGTTTTGTAAAACAGAGAAATGTACATATATTTGTTTCCAATGATAATTTTAAACTGATTGTATCTTTGCTATACTATGGCAAAATACAGGTAGTTCCATAAGAAATAAATGCCGAGACAAGGAAAAAATCCTGGGTATTTCGGAAAGAGAGTAGAACTATTTTTATTGGCATTGTATACAATATACCATAATGGAATTTTCTGGGTAGGACGTAGAAATTTTTAATTTTTAGAAATAGAGGAGTGATAGGTATGGATTATAAGAAAAAAGCGTATGAGTTGTTGAAATCCTGGAAAGGTGACAACTATGTGTTTGGCATGGGAGTCCTCGACCAAGTTGGCAAGCTTGCAGCCGGATACGGAAAAACTGCTTTGGTTGTCAGCAACCAGACCTATATGAAGCCGGTCTGTGACAAGGTTGTAGGGTATTTGCAAGCTGAGGGGGTTACCTTGGCTGGAGGTTCCGTCGCCCCTGATGCAAAACCGAATGCACCCCGTGAAGACGTCTATCGTTTGGTAACCTATATTCTGCAGTTCAAGCCCGATTGCATAGTTGCTATCGGGGGTGGTTCCACCATCGATGCTTGTAAATGTGCCAGTGCCTTGGCTGCCCTTGGTTCTGAGGTTACCCCAGAGGTTGACCACTATTTCGGGACTGGTGTTGTTACCGAGGATTTGAAAAGGACCAAAAAGAAACTGGTTCCCCAGATTGCCGTACAGACTTCTGCCTCCAGCGGGGCACACCTTACCAAATACTCAAACATCACCGACCCTGTAGTAGGGCAGAAGAAACTCATCGTCGATGAGGCTGTCATTCCCGCTACCAGTGTATTCGACTATGAGGTAACGGTTTCGATGCCCATCAGTGTTACGATTGACGGAGCCCTCGATGCCATTGCCCATACCTTTGAGGTCTATTGTGGGGCAAAGGGCGAGAAACAGGCTCTTTGTGGAGAACTGGCCGCAACGGCTATCAGCCTCTGCGCTGAAAATGCAAAGATCCTTGTCAAGGATCCCAAGAACCTTGAAGCAAGGGAAGCTATCGGCCTGGCAACGGACCTTGGCGGGTATGCCATCATGGTCGGAGGGACCAGTGGTGCCCACCTTACCAGCTTCTCTTTGGTCGACCTTGTGGGCCATGGCACTGCTTGCGGTATCATGAACCCGTACTATGCGGTATTCTATTCCAAGGCGATCCAGCCCCAGCTTAAGGTTGTCGGAAAGATTTTCAAGGATTTCGGATATACCGATGCCGATATCGAGAATCTGAACGGGAGGCCTTTGGCTTTGGCGGTAGCTGAGGCTATGGTTGCCTATGGCAAGAGCATCAATGCCCCGACTACCCTCGGGGAACTCAAGGGCTTTGGCGATACGTATATCGAAAGGGCTCTGAATGCGGCCAAAGATCCCCAGTTGAAGATGAAACTCCAGAATATGCCTGTTCCCATGACTATTGACGATGTCGATACCTACATGGAACCGATTCTCCGCGCAGCTGTTTCAGGTGATTTCTCCTTGATCAAGGAAATGTAATACATTTCAGTCCAATTTCTGGGCAATGTAGAGAGTCCTGCTTTTCCTTGCGGAGGGTAGGACTCTTTTATTTTCCTTCCCTGCATAGAGAGCAGTCAATTGCCAGGGAACCCTGTAGCCAAGTATCTTTTACCGCCATATAGTTAAGGGGAAGTACCATAGTAAAGGAGTTTACCATGTCTGAAGTACATACCTATCATACTGCAGTCCAATGGAGTGAAGAGAGGAAAGGAATGCTTTCTTCGGAAGGCCTTTCTTCAATTGAGGTAGCTACCCCTCCCCAGTTTCCTGGCGGCCATGCAGGGATCTGGTCTCCTGAACATCTGTTTGTCGCCTCTGCTGAAGTTTGCCTGATGACCACGTTCCTATCCCTTGCCGAGAAAGCAAGACTGGAATTCCAAGGCTATCATTCAGAGGCCAGGGGGACCCTTGAAAAAACGGAGGCAGGTTTCTGGATGACTCAGATTGTCATTACCCCGACACTGGTCATTGCCGATGAAGAACTAAGAGAGAAAGCCCTCAACCTTTTTTCGAAGGCTGAAAAATACTGCTTGATCTCCAATTCAATGAAGACGGAAGTCAGAATCGAGCCGATTGTTGAAGTCATCTGAAATGCAATACAGTTAAGAACCAAAGTTGAGGGTGTGCCGATTCTTCCGTAGCGATGACAAGGTAGAGGGTTGGGTCAGAAATCCTTGGCCAAAACGTATCTTAAAGCAACGATTCCACACGGAAAGGATGTTGCCTTTTTAATCCAGAGTGTCTGGTTTGCTTCCAGCTCAAGACAAATTGACTGTCCCCTGCCGATTAAGGTGGGATTGATGAACAAGTTGAACTCATCTATGAGAGAGTGCCTTACCAATGCTGAGACAAAGGATACTCCCCCATAGGCAATGAGGTCCCTTCCTGTTTGATTTTTCAGCCTGGTTATTTCCTCTTCCAGATCACCGGTTGCCAAAATGGTATTGGCCCATTCTGATGCTACCAGAGTCTTGGTAAAGACGACTTTCTGCGTCTCGTTCATTTTCTTGATGCCCAAGGCATCTTCTCCCTTTGGGGAGGATGCCCAGTAGGGGATGAACTTTTCGGCAAGTTTTCGCCCCAAGACTATGCAGTCAACAGAATCGGTGATTTTTTGAACATAGCTCTTCAATTGGTCGTCCCAGGGCAGTGTCATCCAATCCATTTCGCCATAGAGTCCACACATAAAGCCATCGAGGGTCAGTTGTACCTGTAATTTGAGTTTTCTCATAGCGGTATATCCTTTCCTGTCAACGAGGAGTGTCCCCCTATGTACCAGTATCGGGGATTTTTTTGGAAAGTAAATATGCCGATTGGATTCCCCCCCCTAGGCAAAGGGGCCTAGAGTCTCCCGAAAAGAAATAAAGAAAGAAGAAAACAAAGGGAAGAAGAAACATACGGGGTGAAATGAAGAAAGAATACCCAATTCTTCGCTGTTGCTGATAGCGAGCTATCGCATACCGGGCTATTACCCGCTTGCAGCTCAAAGGAAACGTATACTGGCAGTTATTCGACCTGTGTGGAGTACTTGAGCAGCTTCATGCCCTCTCAGGCGGTAGGTCTGTCTCTCCCGAGGCAGAACCGTACGGCTTTTTCTATTATGGCTTCAGCAAAAGGGGAGATTTTTTGCCTTGGCTCTGCAAAGACCGTGGAGGAATCGGGAGTCGAATGGTTCAAGTGAGAAGCGTATACGTTATGGTGCGGGAGTATTGTTGGCAAGGATAGGTAGGCTCTTGGTTTATGACTTGTTGCGGTTCCAATGCAAAGGCACAGCTGGGGTGGGCAAAAGACCCGTTTGCCAATTGGGTTTCTTTTCCCAGGAACCCCCCGCTATAGAACCAGAGGTCAGGGGCATCGGATTCAACGACAAGTGAAGCGGTATTTCCAGATACCTCTGCCCTGTCTGTGCAGAATCCATGGTTTATACCTTTTGCATTTGCAATCTGTTCTTTGGGAGAGCAAAAAGCGAGGGAATCCAAAAAACTTCTAGGTTCAGTGAAATCAAAGGATGTCCCCTTCACCGGGGCTTTTTCCAGGGGAAGGAAATCGCCGTCATTCAGGAAATAGTGGGAAGCAGGAAAATGAAATACATGGGCATGTATGTCCGTGGAGAAATCTGAATTCAGGTTCCAATAGGCATGATTGGTAATATTGAAGAAAGTGGGTTTGTCCGTAAAAGCGCGAAGGGTAATGACAATTGAATGGTCACAGAGGGTGTACATACAGTGAACTCTCCTGTTCCCTGGGTATCCATCGGTACCGTCAGGAAGGAAAACCTGCATCTGAACTGAAGCTCCTGACTGATTTTCTATCTCCCAATGAAAATGGGAAAGAGAATGGGTCCCCCCATGCAGGTGATTGCCCTTTTCATTCTGGGTAAGTTGATATACCTTTTTCCCAATCGTTATGGTTCCTTGTCTTGTACGACCGCACAAAGGGCCTATGGTGTACCCACTGTAAGACTTTGGGAGGTTGCCCTCAGAAAGTGGCAAGAGGCTCATCAATGGCGAAGCTAGGCCCTTTACGCTGAGTTGTTGCATTGAACACCCTTGTTTTGAGAGAACCAAGGATAGTTGCTTGTTTTTTATTTCAATTTGCTCCTGCATTAAAAACCACCTTTGATGGATATAGTATGACCTAAAATCTGATATAATTTAGAGCAATTTTTTATAATATTATCGCAATATTAGCTAATTCGTTATAAAAAAAGTCATGGTAGAGTTTATGAGAAAAGTAGAGAACGATAGAGAATGAGGAGATAGAAAAGTGGAATATTCTGTTGAATTCCAGCATATAACAAAATACTTCCCAGGGGTCAGGGCTCTTGATGATGTAAGCTTCACCGCAAAAGGAGGGGAAGTTGTTGCCTTTCTGGGAGAGAATGGTGCTGGCAAATCGACTTTACTTAAAATCTTGAATGGTGATTACCAGCCAAGCGAAGGCAATTATCTGCTAAATGGCAACCATGTCCATTTCAGCAATCCTCACCAGGCAATAGAATCAGGGGTAAGTATCATCTACCAGGAACGGCAGATCCTGCCGGAATTGACAGTCACTGAAAATGTTTTTCTCGGAAACATGCCGGTCAACAGATTTGGTGTTATCGATATTGCAAAAGGGAATGCGCTGGCTGCAAAAATAATACATGATTTCGGCCTCCAGCAAATCAAACCTACTGATAAAGTCAAGGATTTATCAATTGCCTACCAGCAGATGATTGAAATCATGAAGGCCTACAGCAGGAAAAACCTTACCTGTATCTGTTTCGATGAACCAACCGCTTCACTCAGTGATTCAGAGATAGATATTCTCTTCAATATCATCGAGAAATTGAAAAGTGAAGGGAAAGTAATCATTTACGTTTCCCATAGAATGAGCGAGATAAAGCGGATAGCTGACCGGGTTGTCATATTCAAAGACGGAAAATTCGTAACACTCCTGGATGCCAAGACCACAGACGAGAAAACAATGATAAAACTGATGGTTGGTCGGGATTTGCGTGACGGTTTTTCAAAACTTGCCCGCAATGAGAATGTCGGGGAAGTCTATTTTGAAGTGAAAGACATAACAAGTGAATATGTTGAACCGGTTTCCTTTTCTCTTCGGCGAGGGGAAGTTTTAGGGTTTTCCGGACTTGTCGGGGCTGGCCGTACGGAAGTGATGAGGGCCATTATCGGTGCTGATACCCTCAAAGGGGGGAAAATCATCCTGGATGGGAAAGAGATTCAAAATAGGAATCCCCATGAAGCGATCCTGAACGGGATAGTCTTGGTTCCAGAAGACAGGAAGTATCAGGGAATACTGGAAAATCTTAATGTCGCGGAGAACATCGCAATCGGTGCCATGGACCAGAATTCAAATAAACTAGGGGTTCTCGACAGGGAAGCAGAGGCTAAACTGGTTAGTGATGGGATAGAGGCCTTTAAAATAAAGACCCCGAATGCCAAAAAGATGATTTCTGAACTGTCTGGCGGAAACCAACAGAAATGTATCGTTGCAAGATGGATGGCTACAAAACCGAAAGTCTTGATCCTGGATGAACCTACCAAAGGTATCGATGTGGGAGCAAAGAACGAATTCTACAATCTGATCGGTGAGTTTGCCCGCCAAGGCCTTGGGGTGATTTTGATTTCGAGTGAATTGCCCGAGGTCATTGGCTTGTCAGATAGAATCATAGTAATGAAAAACAAAAGAATCAGTGGCGTTGTCGAGAGAAAAGATGCAACTGAAAGCAGTTTGCTGGCCTTGGCTATGACTGAGAAAATTCATTGATCCAGAGGGGAGATGTGTATACATGCTGAATAAGAAGTTTAAATTCGAGAAAATGGATGGGGGAAAAATTATCCTCATCATTGCAATCGTGGGTGTGACGGTTCTTTTTACGATTCTGAATCCGAATTATCTGTCTTCGACAAATATGGTTAATATATTGGTTGCAGCTTCTCTTGCAGGGTTGATAGCGATTGGTGAAACCTATTTGATCATTGCAGCACAGGTAGACCTGTCACCTGGTTCCGTGGTTGCTTTTTCCGGGGTTTTCGCGGCGTTGCTGGTATCACACGGGGTGAACTTCTATATTGTGGTTCCCCTTACCTTGCTTTCCGGTGCCCTGATCGGGCTGTTCAATGCTTTCATGGTCAATGAAATTAATTTGCAGCCCTTTATCGCAACCTTGGTTTCCCAGTCCATTATCAGGGGGGCCGCCTATATTATCTGCGGTGGAAAACCGGTGGCAATCAATAATCCTTCTTATATCGCATTGGGGAAAATCCGTTTCCTTGGCATTCCCGCCTCCGTCTGGATCATGCTTGTGATGATGATAATCTTTGGATTCATACTTGCCAGGACCCGTTTCGGCAGAAGCATCTATGCAATAGGTGGAAATAAATCTGCCGCACGGCTTGCTGGGCTCAATCCAAAACGGATTGTCATCTGGATGTTCTTGATCATGGGTGTCCTCAGTGCAGTTGGTGGCATTGTATTCTCTGCAAGAATGCATTCAGGGCAACCTGCGGCAAATATCAACTTGGAATTCGATGCCATTACCGGAGCTGTCCTGGGCGGTATCTCCTTTGCCGGTGGTGTCGGGGATATGGGAGGAGCTTTCTTGGGCATCCTGCTCATCCAGGCTTTCAATACTGGCCTCACCATGGTAAACGTTCCGTCCTTCTGGCAATACGTAGCACGTGGCGCTTTGCTTCTGATTGCGCTAAGCAGTGACTTTATCAGAAAACAGAACAGGGAGAAGGCGCTTCTTGAGGCAAGTAAAAAAGCCGCCGCGAATGCATAGCAGCCTGATTGGAATAATCAGCTCAGGGTGTTGCCAAGGCTGTTTTTCCTGGCATTGAACTATTGAAAACGATGGAGCTTGGCTCCATAAAAATAAGGAGTGGACCATGAAGAGAAAAATGGGTGTGCTGTTGCTATTAGTGCTTTGTAGTGTTGGCATGTTGTTTGCCAATGGATCGAAGGAAGCTACTGCTAAATCAGGAAAACCGGTTATCTATGGCATCTATAAAGCTGGGGATCAGACTTGGTTTATAGACGAAGGTGCTTCAGCAAAGGTTGCCGCAGAGGCTGCCGGGTATGACTTTATCTATGTTGATGCAAAAATGAGTCCTGAAGAATATCTGCGGGCTCTTGATAATGCAATTGCAAACAAGGCTGCAGGTATCGTAACCTGTACCCCTGACCAGACCATGAGCAGTGCTATCATGGATAAGATGAACGACGCAGGAATTCCTGTTGTTGCCGCTGATGATGCCCTCGAAACAGATGGCAAGAAGATTGCACCCTGGGTAGGTATCAATGCCTATGTTATCGGTGAAGCAAACGGTGCATGGCTTGCAAACTATGCAAAGGAAAACAATCTTGTTACCAATCCTGAGGTAGGTCTTCTGCTCATGACCATGGATACCGTATCCTCTTGCGTCCCAAGGGCAAAAGGCGAATATGCAAAGTTCGTTGCAGCCAGTCCCGAGTTCCCCAAAGACCGTATCTTCTATGCCGACTACGATGGCACCACGGATAAGGGAAACCAAGTTTCCTCAGCAGTGTTTACTGCACACCCCGAGATTAAGACTTGGCTGGTTACCGGAGCAAATGAGGAAGGTACCATTGGAGCAGTCCGTGCTCTTGAAAGTGCAGGACTGGACAAGACAAGCTGCGTAGTCGGTCTTGGTGCCTATATGGCCAAAGACGAATTCAAGGCACCAGGTGGATCAGCGATGAAGGCAGCCGCATACTTCTCATCCGAAAGTGTAGGGGCAGGGTCTGTAAAGGTACTTCTTGATGTAATCAATGGTAAAACCGTTCCCATGGAAACTGCAGTCGATGCAGTAGTTGTCACTCCCCAGAATTATCGGGAAGTAATGGGCAAGTATGCCGACTAATTTGTCTTGAAGAAGTGAATTGTGATTGAGGGCAGGGTAACCTGCCCTTTTTCACAATGTATTAGATAGTTTCAGTTTCCCTGTATTGTAGCGGGGTGAACCCAGTCAACCTCTTGAACGTATTGGAAAACGAACTCTCATTGGAGAAACCGCAAGAATAGACAATATCTTTCAGGGAAGCCTTGGTGGTTTTTAAATAGAATTTAGCGGCGTTTACCCTTGTGTTGATGATGTACTCATGGGGAGTATAGCCAATTTTAGTCTTGAAAGTCCTGATAAAGTAATAGGGGGAAAGACAAGCTTTCCTGGCGAGGGTGTCAACGTCTATTTTCTCAAATAGGTGCTCATTGATATATCCGAGGATATCGTCCAGAGATCCCTTTTCCCCAGGTTCTTCTTCATTTGGAATCAAAAATTCACTCAACAGGTTTATGATTAGCTTATTGGTGAAGGCTTCGTTTGCCCCTCCGTTTCTCTGGAACATGCCGATCAGTTTTTCGAGATTAAGCACGAAAGGGTTAGGGTTGAGTAATTGAATTACGCAAGAAGATGTTTCTTTGATTGTATGGAACCAATCGTTAGCCTGTGCACTGTTGAAATGGCACCAGAGAATCTTCCAGCCTGTGTCTGTCCCATATTCATGGGGGTTGTAGCAATCGACAAGGGCTAGGGACCCTGTCTGCAGGGGTTCCTTTTTTCCATCCCTGAGCAGATACCCAGAACCTTTTACTACGAGTATCAAAAGGTAGCTGTGGTAGCTGGTTCGTTTCACCTTGTAGTGAAGGTCGCAATCATAATTCCCGCAACACAGTATATGGAAGAAAATTGTCTGGGCAGTCTTACTTGCCGTGTGGAAGTAGACCTCTGATGCAGGTAGCACCCCTTTTTCCTGGACTTTCAATGCAGTTTCCTCCCTTTCGGGTTTTTGATGTTTGGTTCGTTGGTTTCTGACAGTATTGCATCATGCAGGGGGGAAAAGCAATAAATTGAATTTGTGATATGGCAATTTTTTATAACAACAGAGCAAATATAGTTAATTACACAGCCATTTTGCCATGATAGATTTATGCATGAGTCAAAGGAGTGGTTTCGATGGAAAAAGCAAGAGTGTGGCAAGAGACTGTTACAATTCCGACCTATGGAATTGGCAAACCAAACAAGAATCCTATGTTTCTGGAAAAAAGAGTTTACCAGGGATCTAGCGGAAAGGTGTATCCATACCCAGTCATTGATTCCCTGGTTGATGAGAAGAAAGATATGCCCTATATCGGCTTGTACCTTGAAAATGCATATATCAAAGTCCTTGTCCTGCCTGAAATAGGTGGGAAGATACACCGTGCGGTCGATAAGACGAACGGGTATGATTTTGTCTACCATAACGAGGTTATAAAACCCGCTTTGGTAGGGCTCCTTGGCCCTTGGGTATCTGGTGGTATTGAATTCAACTGGCCTCAGCACCACAGGCCGACAACCTTCATGCATACTGATTTCATGTACGGGAATAAGGATGGGGATGCCTTTATAAGAATCTTTGACCATGACAGGATACATGGAACAAATGTCGTTACGACATTCACGTTGCATGAGGATACAAGCTACATCGAAATCGGGGCAAGTCTTTTCAATCCTACCAGCCAGGCACAGACGTTTCTCTGGTGGGCCAATCCGGCGGTAGCAGTAAATGACAACACCCAGTCAATTTTCCCTCCCGATGTCAATGCGGTTTTTGATCACGGGAAGAGAGCTGTCTCGAAATTCCCCATAGCGACTGGGGAATACTATAAGCATGATTACAGTATGGGCGTCGATATTTCCCGGTATAAGAACCTTCCAGTCCCTACTTCCTATATGGCTTATAAAAGCAAATATGATTTTGTCGGGGGGTACGACTATGCCCAGCAGGCAGGAATCCTCCATGTGGCCGACCATCATATTTCCCCTGGCAAAAAACAATGGACCTGGGGTTGCGGGGATTTTGGGCAGGCCTGGGACCGAAACCTTACCGATGAAAACGGTCCGTATATTGAGTTGATGACTGGTGTCTTTACCGATAACCAACCAGACTTTTCCTGGCTCCAGAGTCATGAGGAAAAGCATTTTACGCAGTATTTCATGCCATATAAACAGCTTGGGGCAGTAAAGAATGCCAGCATAGATGTGTTGCTGAATTGCGAGGTTGCTAACGGAATTGCCGTTGTGTCGGTCTATACTACAAGCAAGAGAGAAGTAAGGATAACACTTTCGGGTGACAAGACCTACCTTGATGAAATCGCAGAAGTATCACCCTGTGAAGTGTTTTCCAGGGAAATTAATACTATAGCCTGCCCTGACACGGCTTTGGTCCTTTCGGTCTTCGATCAAGGGGGCATACTTCTTTTGCGGTATCAGAAGGAAGAGGAGACTATCAAACCGATGCCTGAACCGGCTAGCGCTGCAAAGGATCCCAAGGATATTTTGACCTGTGAGGAACTGTATCTAACAGCCCAGCATATCGAGCAATACCGCCACGCTACCTATCTGCCTGAACCCTATTATCTGGAAGGTTTGAAAAGGGATGAGGGGGATATTCGCCTGAACAATTCCTATGGTGTGCTACTTATGCGCAAAGGGCTTTTCAAAGAGGCTGAAAGTCATTTTGCCAAAGCGTTGGAGAGGCTGACCAGTATGCATCCCAATCCCTACGATAGCGAAGCCTATACGAATCTCGGATTTGTCTTGGAATACCAAGGATGTGATGAGGCTGCGTTCGATGCCTTCTATAAGGCTACCTGGGCACAGTCGCAGGCAGGGGTTGCAAATTACAAACTTGCCTCTCTGGCCTGCAAAGCTGGCAGATATGTACAGGCACTCGATTTTGTAGAGCGTGCCCTGCAATATAACAGCAGAAATATCAGTGCACTGGATTTGAAGGTCCTGCTCTTGTTGATGCTCAACAGAAAAGAAGAAGGGTTTGCCTGTGCAAGACAAAATATAGAACTGGATCCCTTCGATTATATTGCTGCATTCCTGCTTGCCAGAGAAGGGCAAAGCCTTTCTTTCGATTTTTGCCAACGGATGGGCGAAAGGGAAGAGACCTATCTGGAGGGTGGTTTCCTGCTTTCTTCTTTCGGACAATACCAGATGGCCCTCGATTTTTGCAATCTCTATCAAGGGACTCACGTACTGGTTGAGTACCATAAGGCATTCTATGCAGGCAAACTTGGCCTTGGGGACAATAAATATCTGCAAAAGGCTAAATGTGCAGACCTAGCCTGTAGGTTTGCAAATACGCTTTTTGACCAGATTGTCTTGGAGTATGCGATAGGGAGGGATTCCAAAGACTGGGTGGCCCTCTATCTGCTCGGGAATCTTTTCTATGACAAGAGAAGGTACGATGAGGCCCTCAGCTGTTGGCTCAGGAGCAGAGACTGCAATACTTTGTTTCCGACTGTGCATAGGAATCTGGCAATTGCTTTCTTTAATAAGCGTAATGATAAAAAGGCTGCCCAGACAGAGCTTGAACAGGCTTTCCGTCTCGACCCCACAGACGCCCGGGTGTTTCTGGAACTTGACCAGTTATACCGGAAACTTGGATTTTCCAATGAACAGCGTCTGCAAAACTATGAAAGATATTCAGATCTGTTTATTGTGCGTGATGACCTGAAGACAGAGTATGTTACCCTGCTCAATCTTACCGGCGAATATCACAGAGCCTATGACTTCTTGAAGGCGAACACCTTCCACCCTTGGGAAGGTGGGGAAGGTAGGGTATCCTCACAATATGTCTTTGCTTTGCGGGAGCTTGCAAGAGGTTGTATGGGAACTGGCGACTATGCAGGGGCCGTCAAGTTGCTCAATGCTTCCTTGTCCTATCCCCATAATCTTGGAGAGGGGAAGCTTGAGGGTAGAAAAGACAATGATATCCATTACTATCTAGGGCTTTGCTATGAAGAACTAGGGGATAAGGATGCCTCTATACTGCATTTCAAACAAGCGAGCGTGGGTTCCTTGGAGCCTGCAGGCATGATGTTCTACAATGACCAGCCTGCAGATATGATTCTCTACCAAGCCCTTGCCTGCAGGAAACTGGGAGATGACCATGGGGCCCAGGTCAGGTTGAACAAATTGGTTGACTACGGCGAGCAGCATTTCTTTGATGCGGTCAAGATAGATTATTTTGCTGTCTCCCTCCCAGACCTGCAACTTTTCAATGAGGATCTGGACCAGAAGAACAAGATTCATTGCAATTACCTTATGGCACTTGGCTGCTATGGAAAAGGTGAGAAGGAGAAGGCAACGCATCTGCTAGAAGAGATTCTCGCTGTTGATTGCACCCATATGGGGGCAAGACTGTTGCTGGGAATGAAATAAAAATTGGTTTCAATTATTCTGGGGGAGGGTGTTATCTACTTTGAGTCTATTGGTGTTCATAGTGCATGGATTTTCCGTACCTAAAATCTATTAGCTATGCTATGCTGGAGCATGAAAAGAATGATATTTGGAGGAACTTGTTGTGAAGAACACTTTATTGCGTAGATCTGTTGCTATTCTTGTCATGATCACCATTGTTACCATAGGGCTATTTGCAGAAACAACCTCTGCGGGGAATGTGAAGTTTATTACCGCTGGACCGAACGTTGAAGCCAAGCTCGAAGCCGGCTATAGCCTGAAGATTCCCATGATGCAGGGCGACGGACCCCTATTCAGTGGAAACAACCTGAAGGTCAAGGGTCTGGTGGGAGTATCTCCCGTTGCAGCTACCGTTTCATTAGATGCTATCCTTACCCCGATTGCGGTCATTGAATTGAACCTTGGGGCTAGTTTCGGTACCGGCTGGGATTTTGGTTTGCTCGACCTTGAGGGTCTGAGACTTTCAACGGGAGGAATCGGTACTGCGCTCTCTTCCGATCAACTGGGTGGTATGTATTATAAGGTGAAGGCTGGAGCTGCTTTCCAGTTCGATACTGCAGCTATCTTTCCTGGGGATTGGACGAGCGTGGTTCTGAGAACCTATCATGAGCTGAACTATCAGGGATATACCAATGCTGACAAAAACATTGCCTGGGAATATGAGACAAGTGGGGCAATGGAAAATGGTTTCAATTATAAGGGCGAATATCTGGTAGGGTATCAGATGCCTATCAAGCTCAATATGGTAGCCGTGCTTTTAGAGACCTATGCCTTTGATATGTTCCCTGTCACTGCCCATCCGTTCCTCTATGACCTTGGTTTGGTAATGAACTATGCCTTTACCGATTCTCTGAACCTGACGGTCATCCCACAGGTTACCACGGTACAAAAAGATGCCGTTACTCGAGAGATTAGTTACAAAGACCTATCTTTCAAGCGTGTAGCCCTTATGTTGAACTACTCGTTCTAATAGCTTTTTTAGTAAAAGAGGCATCCTTACTTAATCGGGGGGGATGCCTTTTCTCATCTCTTTGGTACTTATGGGTTTGGTGACATTAGTATAAAAGCTGTTACTTGGCTACCCGGGAAAGTGACAATCGATTAAGACCTGTCAAATCTTTCTGATGGCCTTTGCAGAGGTTGAAGGAGGTGGCAGAGGCCACCCCTCCCTATGATGTCTTCGTACCGATTGAAATACAATTTTTCTCAATCGAGGACTGTTTTCCACAGGGTCCTGGCAGAGATGGTGACCTCAGGTCCACTCAATTCTCCTTTGCCAATACCGAGCGTGTACTCGTTTTCTACGAAACGCCAACCGCCGCGAAGGGCAATCCGTACATGTTTTGAAAAGTTCATCTCCACACCGGTCGATAAGCTTGCATAGAAATACCGGTTGTCATTTGCCCGGTCATATCCTTCTTCACCATCCAAGTCCTCGAGGTATCCTACATTGACTCCCCCCAGGGCTATTCGTACGATTGAGTGAAGCCATCTTTCTGACCGGGGGGTAAAGAGGATTTCTGTACCACTCATCAGAGCATAGGAAGCTTCCCTGTTGGCAAGGTCTAGGTCAAAGTTGGCATCTGCAAAATTGGAGAGGGGATTCCCTGCACAGAAAACCCCTGCTGCAATCCAAGGTGCAATCTGGAATCCTGAGGAAATTTCAGCCATGGGTGGCTTTTTGCCGCCAATAAAGGAATTTCCACCGCCCAAAGAACCATAGGACACAAAGGAGAAATACGGTTTTTCACTATTGCTGGTTACACCTGTTTCCGTATACTTGGTTTTTACTTCGTCGGCAAACCCTGTCGTCGTAATGAACAGTATTGCAACGGCCAAAAGAAGAAAACGATTCATTTTTTTCATAGCATCAAACTCCTTGAAAATCAATTGATACTATCGAGGGCAAGAAACAGTGTTCCTTGCTGACTTAACATTACCGATTATTCTCGAGGCACACTATCAAACGTATCTATGAAAAAGGGATAATGGTACTACGAACAATGTATTAGTTTTCCTATTTGTAAGAGAGATGCAGGGGAAAAAGTGCACTCTTGGTTCCTTGCCTTCACTGTAAGGACCTAAGCATGGCAGCGAATATGACCTCTTTGGGGGGGACGGTAATTTCTACTGGAAATATTGCGTCTTTCTCAGCAATGTCCAAGATATACTTGATAAGTGCCTGAAAGCAGTAGTCATTACCTGGAAATCCCATTCCCTCTTTGCAGTTACTAAAACAAGGTTCAAGAGGAATGATAAAAATGAACAGGACAATTGAAGACCGGGGCCAAGGTTGCTTTGTTGCGCAACTTACCGATGACTCCCAGATGTCTTGGCCTTGGCAAGATTTTTACTCCAGGCGCATACAGGAAAGAACGAAGTGCAAGCATATTGTTTGCGTAATTGATGCGCAAGGGGACATCGGCTTTTGGGAGCTGCCAGAGGGCAGGATTTCCTTGAACGGATTGCATTGTTTAGAGCAGGCAAACAGTGTTACACTCCCACTAGGAAAGGATACATGAGCAATTGTAATTTTTGTGCCATAGATTTCGAAACAGCGTGTTACCAACGGGCAAGTGCCTGTGCCGTAGGATTAGTCAAAGTACGGGAAGGGCAGATTAGCGAAACCTTCTATACATTGATCAAGCCACCTGAGGGAATGGATATCATTCCCTCCTTCACCCGGATTCACGGGATTAGAAACAAGGATGTAACAAATGCACCCAGTTTCGAACAGGTCTGGCCTAAGATGAAAGAATTCATCGGCGATGATTTTCTGGTTGCCCATAATAGCAGCTTTGATCGAAGCGTGCTGCGATATTGCCTTGGTTATTATGGAATTGACTGTACTGTTCCTGATTTTGTCTGTACAGTCCAATGTGCGCGGCGCAAATGGCCACAGCTCTGTAACCATAAACTCGATACCGTCAGTGAATATCTACATATTGAACTGACACACCACGAAGCACTCAGTGACTCGATTGCCTGTGCGAAGATTTACCTGGAAGCACTGGCGTAACCTTCCTTGAGTCTTCCAGGTTTTATCTCTTTTATACCTACGCCAGCACATACAGATAGAGCGGCAATACGGCAAGGAATACGAGATTGCTCAAGGCTACGGCTCGGGTTGCAAATATACCATCACCTTTGCATTCGATAGTCAGAATCGAACTTTGTGTCATTACGCATGCGGCAATCTGGATGATCAAGACATCAGCTGTTACATCCGAGATAACACCTCCGGATTTGCGCATCAAACCAATGGAAACATACATCAATACGGGAGCTAGCAGAAATCGGATGAAAAAGACTGCGATGGTATCTTTGTCAGGTACCATCTCCTTCCAATGCATAGTTGCAAGGAACATCCCGGTATAGATCATAGAAAGCGGGGTGACCATGCTTCCTATATACGCTAGGGTGTTTCCGATTGAAGAAGGAAGCTCGATATCCAGCAAGGATAAGGTGACTCCGACTAGCAGGCCAAGGATCGGAGGATTGAGCAGGAAATTTTTGCTGCGTTTCCAAAAACCTGGTTTCTCTAGGGAAATTCCGGAAAAGATTTTCCCGTCTTTCATCAAGCCTGAAATCCCCAATGTCCAGCAGACAAGTGTCGATGATAAAAAAGTAAGCATTACAGCTGGAAGGCTTGCTTCCCCAAACAATATCATGCTGATCGGCAGTCCGATGAACAGCGTGTTGCTGATAGCCCCCATCATGGCAAAAGTCCATCTCCTTCCTTTGCGCACTTTCAGCAACAGAGCTATGAGATAGGACAGATAGTAAAGGCATACTTGCATGATGAGAGGCATAGGTAACAAAGGAATCAAGTCCAATAGCTGCTCATGGGTAAACATGGACGTCAGACTGGTTACCAACATGGCCGGAACGGAAACGAACACAATGAATTTACTCAAGAAGGCCATTGTCTCGTTGGTAACCCATTTCTTCTTGTAGAGAACGAATCCACAAAGAAACAAAAGCATGATGGTCATAATAGCTTCAAAGGCTTTGCCCATAGGTCTCTCCCCAACACAAAAAAGCTTGCACCAGCATACATGATTGGCAAGTGTTTTTAAACTACCAGATATAGGGGGAACGGTTGCCAGCATCCTACTGGTTTCCCTGGGAAGACGATTCTACAATGCAAATTGTTCTATCAAGAGCAATCCATAAAGCAAGGGACGTAACCTGTGGCATTGTGCTTTTCCTTAGTATAGAATGGGGGTATGGAAAACCTTTATATTGGATCCTGTTCCTGGAAATACCCTTCCTGGGAAAAGCTTGTCTACTCAAGCAGGGAGCCAACTGATTTTCTCGCAGAATATGCACAGAAATACCGTAGTGTTGAGATTGACCAATGGTTCTGGTCTTTGGGTAAGTCTAGCTATGGTCTTCCCGACCGTGCTACGGTCGCCCAATACAATGCTTCAACCCCCTCTGATTTCCGATTTACCATTAAATGTCCAAATACGCTCACTGTCCCGTATGCTTATAAATCTGGGACCGAACCCAATCCTTGGTTTCTTGACCGTGAAGTGTTTTCCCGCTTTCTGGACACCTTGGAAGGGCTACTTCCAAAGATAGGGCTATTTATATTCCAGTTCGAATACTTGAACAAGGAGAAGATGGAGTCAAGGGAAAAATTCCTTGCCGAGTTGGATGCTTTTTTTAACTCGTTGCCCCCCTCTCTTCCCTATGGCTGTGAAATCCGTAATCCCCGCTGGTTGGATGCTTTTTGGTTTGATTTCCTCCGTTCGCACCACATAGGGCCGGTATTGCTCCAAGGCTACTGGATGGATGATATTTCCCAAGTGCTGCAAAGGTATGCAAACCGAATCGGGCCGGTAGCCTGTATTCGATTGCATGGTGATGATCGAAAGGGAATCGAACAGGAGACAGGAGGGGATTGGAGCAAAATTGTCACTCCCCGGGATGAAGAACTTGAGAGGATAGCTGCTTATGTGTCAAAACTTGCAGAGACCGCGACCGCTTTGTATATCAACGTAAACAGCCATTATGAGGGCTCTGCACCCCTTACCATTGCAAAGCTTCAATTACTTCTGGAACAGCAGCAATAGGTGTATCTATGTAGATTTGGGCCCTGAGGGTAATCTATCCATGTAGTAGATGTCGGAGGCCTTTTCCCTCTTGAAAATACTCAGCGATTTGTCAAAAGAAACGTATCCATATTCTTTCAAACAAGGTCCAATTTATTTTTCTTGAGAATTTTTCCAACCGTGGTATGGGATATAGCATCGATATAACCCAATTCGACGGCTTTGTCTGCAATAAGCCTAAGTGACCATCTCCTGCATCCGGCAGGAGGATCATCAATACAGATTGAAACTATATGTGATTCGATTTCACTGGTTATCCTGGCAGGGACAGGTGGGGTCTTTCGTTTTTTCCTTCGGATTGCAGACTCGCCTTCGGGGGCGTTGAGAAAATCTTTCTTTACCCGACAGACTGTCTGGACCGTAGTCTTTTCCCTGTTTGCCACGATGGTATCTTTGACTCGTATCCGATTTTCTGATTCATCGACTGCAAGCAGGATGGAAGCCCTCTTCTTTTCATTTTCGTTCCTGTCTTTTTTAACAATATCTTCAAAAAATTTACGTTCAGCTTTGGTCAGTGTGATGGATAATGACTGGTATTTCATGACATATTCCAAAATACCACTATTTTTGAAACACTGCAAATGAATAAAAAAAATTAACAAATTAATGTTTACAGATTGCAGGTAGTGTAACGATTAAATGTATAGGTTAATCGTTTAAATGAGCTTTTATTTTATACTAAAAAACGCAATAAAATTGATCGAAAAAGTTCTTGTAAAAATCACCTAATTTCTTTCCCTGTCTTTTTTTGTTGACAATTCACTAGCCTAGGTTTATGCTATTTTCAATAGAGTAAACCCTTTAATAATTTTCAGTTTTTATGGAGGGGAAGTTGTCAGTCTCAATCAAAGAAGTAGCCAAACTAGCGGGTGTGTCAGTTGCCACGGTATCCAATGTTCTTAACAATACCAAGAATGTTCGACCTGAAACAAAAGCAAAAGTCGAGACAGCAGTAAGTCAGCTGAATTACCAGATCAACCCCTTGGCTAGAAATTTCAGGAAAGGTCAGAGCAAGGTTATTGGTTTTGTGGTTTCGGACCTCTCAAACTACTTTTTCCAAAATGTTGCAATCGGCCTTGAGCGGAGTCTGTCAGAGTACGGTTATCATGTTGCACTCATGGATTGCAAAGAATCCAAGGCCCTTGAGATTGAAAATGTCAGGAACCTTCTAGCTTCTTCTGTCGACGGACTGGTTATCGCAACAACCGGAGAGGACTGTTGTTATCTGCAGCTTATTTTAGAGAACCATGATGTTCCTGTTGTCTTTGTTGACCGTAAACCCTTTGGCTTTACCAGTGACATGGTACTCTCCACAAATAATGAAGGGGCATACCTCGGAATCAAATACCTGATTAGCAAAGGTCATGAGAAAATCGGGTTTATTACCAGTCGTAATGACTCGACAATGAAAGAACGTATTGAAGGCTATCGCCAAGCTTACCAGGAGGCTGGGCTGAAAGTGAATGAGAATTACATCATGACCGGTAACAATGATATATCGATATCGCAGAATCAACTTCTCCATGGTATTGCCTACACCCAAGCAAAACAATTGATTGAAGCAGGTGAGGTTACCGCTCTGTTCACGGGAAACAACCTTTCATCGATTGGCGCCTATAATTATCTTCGGGAAGTGAATATCCCGGTGCCTGATAAGATGGCCTTCATGACCTTTGATGATTCCTTCTGGCTTTCGATGACCACGCCAAGCATTTCGGCGGTAAGACAGGATCCTGACATGATAGGTTCTGTTTCGGGACAGTTAATATATGAACGTATATCAAATAAGGTTTCTGAACAACCAAACAGGATTGTGCGTATCCCTACACGTTTGGTCTTACGTTATAGCGTGTAAGAAGAGTGTACAGTCGACTAACATTTTACCTAACTATTTTTCTTTAATTTTCAAAAGGAGGAAATTATGAAAAAGTTTGTGAAATTGGTGACAGTGCTTTCTCTGGTATTGTTGATTGGAACATCAGCAATTTTCGCCCAAGGGGGAACAGAAGGAACGAAGGCAGCTTCTGGTCCTGTTACCGTTAATGTTGCTTTGGCTAATAACCCCTTATCTCAGGCACTGGCAAAGTATGCCCAGCAGTCATACAAAGCTGATGGTGTAAACGTCAATATCTCGGTTCTTCCCGAGAATGATTTGCGTCAGAAATTGACGACAGGAGCTGCAACAAAGGACAGTACCTACGATATCATTTATATCGGACCGTACGAGGCTCAGACTTGGGCAAAGAACGGATGGTTAGAGAATCTGAAACCATATTTTGACAAGATGACCCCAGAGCAGAAACAGTGGTACGATTACGATGATCTTATCAAAGGCATGCTGGATTCTGTTTCCCTTGATGGTATTCCCTATGGTATCCCGTTCTATGGAGAGACTTCCTTTCTTATGTACAACAAGGATTTGTTTGCAAAAGCGGGACTAACAATGCCTGAAGAACCGACTTGGGACCAGGTATATGCTTTTGCCAAGAAAATCAATGATCCTGCCAATGGGATTGTAGGAATGACCATGCGTGGAGCTCCTGGTTGGGGAATGAGCGGAGCACCGTTCACTACGATGATCAATGCATTTGGAGCCCAGTTTTATGATATGAATTGGAATGCTACCATTGATACCCCCGCGATGCGTAATGCGTGGATGATGTATAAGAAAATTCTTACCGAAGCTGGCCAGAAAGACATCCTTAGTTACACCTACAATGAGTGTATAGCCCTCATGTCGAGTGGTAAGTGCGGTATGTATTATGATGCCACATCTCTTGCTCCTCCTTTGGAAGCTTCTGATAGTGCTGTAAGAGGTCATATCGGGTATGTGATGGCACCCCATGATCAGCTGAAGAAGAACACTGCCTGGTTGTGGAACTGGACCATGTGCATAAACCCGAATATTACCGCTGAAAGAAAACAGGCAGCCTTCGATTTTATACTGTGGGCAACCAGCAAGGATTATGTAGCTTTGACACTTAAAGAGGATCCTTCCTGTGGAACGACTCCCAGTGCAAACCGTTACAGCACGTACAAATTGAGTGCCTATGCAAAGGCTCCGTATGCTGCAATCACATTGAAGACGCTCCAGAATCTTGATTTTACAAAACCGACACTCAATCCAGCTCCTTATGTTGGTTTACAGTACATGGCTATTCCTGAATTTGCAGATATCGGTACAGCCATGACTGAATATCTGGCTGACTATGTGGTTAACAAAACCAGCCTTGATGAGGCTATCAGAAAAACTCAGGCTGTATTCGAACAGGCTGCAAAGGATGGAAATTATAAAAAATGATAGGTTTTAACCTTTGATAAAGTTCAATCAGTTTTCTGTCCGGTGGGTTTCTCCACCGGACGTATTTGTTCTTTCTTGTCGAGCTAGGGGCTCTATCGAGGGGGATCTAATCAATCATAGGGATGCATATGGAAAAGCAAAATTCGATCCAGGCGAAACAGAAAAAAATCCTAGCGACCAATTTATTCACAAAAAAACGGTCTCGAGAACAAACGGATTACCGTTATTTAATTCCTGGTATAGTGGTTGTTGCTGTGATGACCCAAGTTCCCTTTCTCATCACCATAATTTTTTCGTTTATTAAATGGAATCTCTCCCGCCCTGATATTCCGAAAGTGTTTGCAGGATTTTCGAATTACTGGTTTTTTATAAAAAGTAGCGAGTTTTGGCAAATACTGTGGCAGACCATTGAGATTACCGGGGTTTCATTGGGGCTCTGCACGGTTTTTGGCTTTTTGATGGCTCTTTTACTTGATAATGAGGTTCCTTTTATCAACATTGCAAGGACCCTGATACTTGGTCCGTTTTTTGTAATGTCAACTGCCAGTGGCGTTATCTGGAAGACTACAATTTTCAATACAATTTTCGGTTGGTATGGAATTCTTGCTCAGAAACTCAATTTTACACCGGTTGACTGGATAAGCTACCATCCTGTCGGTGTAATCATTTTATTATTCGTCTGGCAATGGATGCCCTTTTTTGTCTTGATTCTTTTGGCTGGACTTCAGGGGATTTCGAAAGATTTGATAGATTGTATGCACCTGGATGGGGTCAACTGGCTTCAAGGGACCTTTTTGATTAAGTTGCCTTTGATTTCGAATCAGGTCCGGGTGGCTATCATGCTTGGGTTAGTCTTCCTGATAAAGGAATTTGGCTTAATCTTAGTCACTACTAACGGAGGCCCAGGGAAAAGCAGTTATACCTTGCCTTTCTACGTTTACTACCAGACAGTGTATTCAAATCAGGTTGGCCGGGCAGGTGCTCTTGCGGTGATTACTGTTGCCCTAACTTTGGTTTTGATCAGGATCCTGTACAAACAGATTAAAAAAAGGAGTGTCTGATGATGAATGAAGCAAGGACTATTACACAGATTCAGCGCTCCATGCGCCTTAAGAAAATTATCAAGAAAATATTCTTGGCCCTCATAATCTATAGTATCGCGCTTACGTACTTTTTTCCGATTCTCTACATGTTTCTCTCTGGTTTTAAGACAGAACAACAGGCAGTAAATCCTTCACTCAGGTTCAGCCCGACGCTTGAAACCTATAGGAAAGTGTTGTCAGACCCAACGATGATCCAATATCTGAAGAACTCAGTGTTTCAAGTATTTCTTGGTACCGGAATCAGTCTTCTGTTGGGGATTCCGGTGGCTTTTGCCTTGGTGTTTGGCAAACTGAAGACAAAGGATAGCGCAGGAAAAATCTACCTCTGGTTTATTACCACCATTTTATTGCCACCTGTAGCTGTGTTGATTCCCCTGTTCATCAGTTACCAGAGAATCAACCTGAAAAACAATCCACTGGGCTTGCTGCTTGCTTATGTTGGATTCAATATCCCTTTGGCTGTTTGGTTGGTTCATTCGTTTTTCAGTGATTTGCCAAAAGATATTTTCGAGGCGGCCCGCATCGACGGATGTACCCGCTGGCAACAGATGGTTTTGATGGCGATTCCTTTGGCTCGTACCGGTATCATCAGTGCGGGACTGATTATCGCCGTACAGATTTGGAATGAATTCTTTCTTTCCTTCAATCTGACAGGGAATCCCTCAGCTACGTTACCTGTATATATGTCCAGGTTCCGTGAACAGCAAGGATTATTTGTTGCCCAGCTGTCCGCGTCCTCGACCATTTCCATTCTTCCTGCGTTGATTCTCGGTTGGATGAGTCAGAAGGCTCTGGTAAAAGGTTTGACGATGGGAGCTGTAAAGGAATGACTGGTCAGATTCTGGTGTACGACATTGGAACCACCAGCGTTAAGACAATCTTATTTGGTACCGATGGAAGGGAAACGGAAAGCATTTCCATTCCATATAAGACTTCCTATCGCCAGCAATGTGTCGAACAGGATCCCGAGGATTTTTGGAAGGCTGCAATTATTGGAACTCAGAATTTATCGGAAATAAGTAAGTCCATGGTCTTGGGAATCGGAATCAGTGGCCATATGAATGGAGCACTCTGCATTGGTAAACAAGGACAGAGCATTAGGCCTGAACTCATTCATAGCGATACCCGGAGTACCGAGGAATGTAATCTTCTCAGAAAAATCCAGCCTAAAATATACCAGATCAATGGAAATCGAGTGGATGAACACTTGTCTTTGCCGAAGATCTATTGGATTTACCGCCATGAAAAAGAGACCTATGAAAGAACGGCCTTTTTTGTTAATGCGAAAGATTATGTGAGGACTCAGTTAACTGGAATTGTCGGGGAAACTGATTTCAGCGATGCTTCCCTTTCTTGTTGTTTGGACATGCATACAAGAGAGTGGGATAGTGATCTGCTGACAAGCTTAGGGCTCGATCCAAACCGTTTCCCAACGCTGAAAAAAAGTACTGAACTTGGTGGTTACCTTACAAAAGAAGCTTCAGCCTTACTGGGGTTGCAACAGGGTATTCCTGTAGCAATGGGTGCTGGGGATGCTGCCTGTGCAACTAGAGGTGCAGGGATAAAGGATACCGATCGAGCCTATGCCTGCATTGGCAGCAGTGCCTGGATCAGTACCCTTGGTACACAGATACTTGCTGACAAAGAAATGCGGTTGCAGCATTTTTTTGACCTTGATGGTTTGCATATCAATGTCTGTGGGACAGTTCAGTGTACAGGTATCGCATTCGACTGGATACTGAAAACCCTTGGGTTGGAACGACAGAAGGTTGAAAGGCATCTTAGCAATGCAAGGCCTGGAAGCGAGGGTATTCTATTTGCCCCGTATTTGCTTGGAGATCGATCTCCGTTTTGGGACAGCAAAGCCCGAGGTTCCTTCGTTGGTCTCTCACTATCCCAGAGTCCCCTGGATATTGCCCAAAGCGTATATGAGGGTGTGTCTTTTGCTTTGAAAAATGTGTTGGATGTCTATGCAGAATTGGGTTTTACCTATGAATCCCTAACAGTAACAGGAGGTGTGGCCCGTAGTCTTTCTTATGTGCAAATGCTAGCCAATGTCTTGGGAAAAACTTTGAAAACCCAACAACATCCAACCCAAGGTTCAGGTTTTGGTGCGGCAATCGCTGCAATGGTAGCTGTAGGTTTTTACCATGACCTGGATGAAGCTATCGACCAAATGATCGTAAAAGAAAATTGTATTACTCCTGAAAGCTTGAAAGCCAGCCAATATGATGAGCTATATCCAATTTTTAGAAAATTATACAAGAGCGAAAAACCGATTAACGATGCACTGTATCGGATTTGGAACAAGGACGGTGACAGATGAGAGCAATAGTGATTGAAAAACCCGGTATGATTTCTGTAAGGGAGGTACCTATTCCTGTTGTCAACGAAGATGAGGTACTTATAAAAGTAATGTCCAGTGGGATATGCGGAACAGATGTGCATATTTTCCATGGGGAATATCTTGGCTCTTACCCGATCATCCCAGGTCATGAGTTTAGTGGAATCGTGGAAAAAGTCGGCAAACAGGTAAAACGGATAAAAGTAGGTGACCATGTGGCTGTAGAACCAAATATCGCCTGCGATAATTGTGAAAACTGCCTTGAAAACCGACAGAATTTTTGTGCTAACTGGCAAGGGGTAGGGGTTTCGATGCCAGGAGGAATGGCTGAATATGTTAAAGCTCCTGAAAAAGCAGTGTTTTCGATTGGAAAACTGCCCTTTGACGAGGGGGCATTCTGTGAACCCTTGTCCTGTGTTTTGCATGGGATAGAGCAAGTTCCCCTAAAACTGGGTGATAGGGTTTTGGTACTTGGAGCTGGACCTATAGGGATGTTGCTTGCTCAAACAGCCAAAATTCGTGGAGCTTGCACAATTACCCAAGTGGATAAAAATGAAAGCAGACTTGAAATGGCAAAGGCGTATGCAGCTGATGTGGTCTGTAATGATCTCGAATCCCTTAAAGGTCAGGTATTTGACGTTGTAATTGAAGCTTCTGGGTCGAAGTATTTGTTGGAAAATAGTGTGCACTATGCCCGGGGTGGTGGCTCAGTTTTGTTTTTTGGCGTACCGAAGAACGACCTTATGATCCTTCTGAGCCCTTTTGAAATTTTTTCAAAGAGCCTGAGAATTATGGGGACCTATACGTCTGTAAGAAACTCAATGCAAGCGATTCGTCTTATGGAAAGTCATCAGATTGATGTTAGGCCTCTTATTAATCCTGTGTTGCCTCTTACCTCTTTTAATCAGGGGGTGCAGTCCTTGGTTGAGGGAAAGGCAGGGGTTATGAAAGTGATGATCAAACCTCAGCAATAATTTGTAACATAATACAGGGTATACTAATGAAGGGAATTGGAGGTTCGTTATGGTTGATAAGATTCTGGATAGGTTCAGTTTAAAAGGGAAAACCGCATTGGTGACAGGTGGTGGTCAGGGTATTGGACGCGGATATGCTTTTGCGCTGGGAGAAGCCGGGGCCAAGGTAGCCATTGTTGATATCAATGGAGAAACTGCTGAAGCGACAGCCAAGGACCTGCAAGCAGCGGGGATTGCATCAATGTCCTATGTCTGTGATGTAACTAATCCCGATCAGGTGATGGCAATGGTGAAACATATTGTCAAAGAATGGGGGACTTTGACTATAGGGGTTAACAACGCTGGCATGGGAATCTGGAGCGATGCAGTAACCATGCCCTATGAGATGTGGAGAAAGACCATGGCTTTAAACATGGATGGGATTTTTCTTTGTGCCAGGGAGGAGGCAAAGTATATGATACGCGAGGGGTATGGGAAAATTATCAATACTGCTTCGATGAGCGCCCATATATCGAATACCCCACAGAATCAAGTAGCTTACAATGCATCCAAGGCGGGGGTTCTCCACATGACCAGATCTTTGGCCGCAGAATGGGCTCCCTATGGCGTGAGGGTGAACTCCATCAGTCCCGGATATACAAGGACAGAGCTGGTCGAAAAGCTGCTTGCAACTCCAGAGGGGAAAAAAATGGAATCAGACTGGTTGCAACTGATTCCCCAAAAAAAGATGGCTACCGTCGAGGATTTGCAAGGCGCTTGCTTGTACCTTGCCTGCAGGGCTTCGGATTACACAACAGGTAGCGATATTCTCATAGATGGTGGGTATTGCTGTTGGTAGGGTAGTTTTTAAAATAGAGCTTTGCACGTATGACATGGGTAATCTGCTCTATTAGCCTATATAGGTGCAACAAGGAGCTAGGTAATGAAAGCATTGGTGTTGGAGAAAAAGCAAAGCTTGAGTTTGCGTGATTTTCCCATTGAAGAAACTGTCGGTCCTGATGAGGTAAGAATTCAGATAAAAGCTTGTGGTATCTGCGGTTCGGATATTCACTATTATACGCATGGGGCTATAGGTGACTTTGTAGTGCGCGAACCCATGATTTTAGGCCATGAGGCAGCTGGAGTAATTACTGAGCTCGGCTCAAATGTCGAAGGTTTCAAACTTGGCGACCGGGTCTGCATGGAACCAGGGATTCCTGATCTTAAAAGCAAGGAAACGTTACGTGGAAACTATAATATTGATCCAAAAGTAAGATTTTGGGCAACCCCCCCAATCCAGGGTTGTCTGCGTGAGAGTGTGGTCCATCCTGCAATGTTTTGTATTAAACTGTTAGATAATATGAGTTTTGCTGAAGGGGCCATGATGGAACCTTTGGCAATTGGCATGGAAGCTGCCAAGAAGGCTCGAATCGAGCCAGGAGACACTGCACTGGTTGTAGGCTGTGGGACTATTGGAATCATGGTAGCCCTCAGTGCTTTGGCTGCCGGTTGTTCTACAGTGTTCATCAGTGATGTGAAACAGCCAAAATTAGACATTGCAGCAGGCTATCCGAATCTTATTCCTATTAATACTATACAAGAGAATCTGGTAAAGGCCATTTCTCAGTATACCGGGGGATATGGGGTCGATCGTATTTTTGAGGCCAGTGGGTATGCTCCTGTCTATCCGGATTTCTTGCGATGTGCTCGTCCAGGCTGCAAGGTTGTGCTGGTGGGAATTCCAGGAGAGCCTGTATTGATCGATGTGTCTTTCCTGCAAGGCAGAGGAATCAGTATTGAGACAATATTCCGCTATGTGAATGAATTCGATAAAGCGGTTGCATTGGTAAGTGCAGGAAAGATCGATGTGAAACGACTGATCAGCAAGTCATTTCCATTCGATAAATCAATTGAAGCATATCAATTTGCAGCCGCAAACCATCCAGATGTGGTGAAAGTGATGATTGAACTGTAAAAGAATTTCCTTTAGAGGGGCTTTTAGCTGCCAGCAAGAGCCCTTCTTTTTTGATACATTTATACCTATATATCACTAAAAGGTATCTTTAGTGAAAGAAAATGCTTGTTTTCTACTGGTGCATCACATTATCATGGGCAAGTTAGCTCATATGTCACAGCATGTTGGGTGAGTATCGTTTTTTCCCAACGCTTATGAATCTTCCAGTAGTGTAATTTCTCAGGGGACTCAAGGGAATTGAAAAATTCCTTTGCCCAATAGCATGGTATCTAACTGTGCCTGTTTTAATGAGTAAAGGGGTAACTCATAAGCATCATATAGCTTTTTATAGCATACCTATCACACAAAAAAGAGGGTTTAGACACTATGCAAACTGAGGAATTTGATGAAGGAATCAGTATCCAAGAATTATTCCAAAGTATTTTTAGCAGGTTGTATATACTCCTTTTGATTGTTTTTATTTCTGTTATGGGAGCTTTTGTATATCTGCATTATGCAGTGAAGGAATATCAGACTACCGTAACAATGATAGTCGAGCCGATTGCAAGGTCTTCTACTATAGGAAAGATACTTTCTTCGGATTTCTTCAATTCTGACAAGGACATTTCTACCGAAATCCATTTGATTACCAATATTATCGATTTGGAGGCTGCTGTCCGCAGACTGGACCTTTCAACCTAAAAGAACAGTAAGGGTATCTCCTATGCAAACCCCTCGGCCCTCGGGAGTCTGCAGAGCAAAGCGTCCATACATACTTTCAAGGACACAAACATCGTTGAGCTGACCATAACGGATGAAAATCCTCAATTTGCAGCTGATTTTGCAAATGCTTTAGCCAGTAATTTCAATGAAATGCTTTCTATGTATGGGAAAGAGTCAAAGATAGCACAAATCCAGTTCTTGCAGGAGCAAATACCAGCTACCGAAAAGCAACTGGATGAAGCTAACGACAGGCTGTTTGATTACAAGGCACATACAGGAATCGATTTCCTCTCAAATAATACAGCCTCACTGGTGAATCACATCTCCTACCTACAAATGAGGAAAAAGCCCTTACAGCTTCAAATCGTCAAGAGCGAGGCTCTTTTGAAGGGTTTCCAGGAGGCTTACCTCTATCAGTTGCCATTCCTCGAAGTCTATGGGAAAGATGATGCCATACAAGAGATTGTCAAAATTTATGGGATGGCGTTCGATGAATTGATTCAATATGATGTTGTTTCAAACAATGATTATCGTAACACCACCTCCCTTTCGGTTATAAACAGCAATATCAATGAAAGTGTCAATGATCGAATTACGACGCTGAATCGCCAGATGTCTGAGTCGAGAAAACAACTTACAAAAAGGGTGAATACGCTTGTTCTGGACACAGGGATAATCGGTACTGATAGGTATACTGATTATTATCATACCCTTGATAACTATTGTTTTACGGTAGTTGATACAATCTGCAATGACGTGGATATAGTCAACATCACAAAAACCATTGAAGTATTTCAAGAGGAATTCAATAAACTGCCGATATTGGAAAAAGAGCTATCAAAACTGCAAAGTGATGTTGATTCCTTTGAATCCATCAGAAAAGAATTGAATTCCCTCTTGCAGCAGATAACCCTTTCTGCAGCTGCACAGAACAACAATGTTAAACTTGTGACCCCTGCTAAGATTCCTCTCCATCCGGTAAGTCCCAATTCGCTTTTAATTGTGGCAGTAAGTATCTTGCTCGGAGGGGCACTAGGGGTATTGCTCTGTCTGTTCCTCGAGATGAAAGACGATTGCCTGCATTCGCTTGAAGAGATTAGAAAAATAGCGGGCCCTAGCATCCCTCTGCTTGGATGGACCCCCCTGATCGAAATCAAAAAGAATTCAGCCAATAAAATCTCTATGAATACACACTATAAGAACCAAGGGAGCTATATTGCAGAACGCTATAAAACGATTACCTCTAATTTGCTCTACGGAAAAAATAGTGATAAAAAAGTGTTCTTGATAACAAGCAGTACTATTAACGAAGGGAAAAGCAATCTTACCTGCAATGTCTCCCTCTATCTTGCTCATTTGGGGTATCGGGTTTTACTAGTCGATGGAGATTTAAAGACTCATTCGATTGGTAAATTCTTTGGTTTGGAAAAAGATACGATAGGGTATGTCGAGCAAATCCAGAAAGGAGGGTCCTTGGAGGCTATCTGTATCAGTCCAGTGAAGGAACTGGATTCGCTTCATGTCTTGATTCCTGGAAAGACTCCTTTGATTCCTTCAGTATTTTATTCGCAGACCAACTATGCGACAATTTTCGAAGCCTTGGATACGAGCTACGATTATATCTTTATTGACGCTCCTCCCCTAGCATATGCTTCAGGCCTCATGGGGCTGCTCGAACAAGTTGATGGAATTCTACTGTGTGTAAGGCTGAGCATCTGTTCGAAAGCAAATCTAACCTTTCTCATTCAGCAATTGGAAGAGAAAACGACTAAAATCGCGGGAATCATTGCCACTGGCTGTGCCCTTGCAAAAATAGAGTCCTATACCAATACCTATGATTATTATCACCAGGGGAAACATGATAAAGATTCCCCGGATTTTGAGTATATAAAATCAGAGAGAAAAGCAATCAAGATGTTTAAAAAAGATTTGAAGGAAAAGCGCTATGCTGGCGAATGAGGGCTCAAAAACCCCCAAAAAGAAAAACAATCATCTTGATAAAAAAAGAGTGGGCCATATCCAATAGCCCACATTTCCTTCATTGAAGCAGTTTCCTGCCCGATCAAAGCAGGAAAATTTCTTTGTCTATGAAAAGGTTTACCAAGTCAGGGTCGAACTGGCTACCCGAGCAGAGCTTAAGCTCCTCTAGGGCAATTTCCGTAGGCAAGGCTGAGCGGTAGGCCCTGCTGCTGGTCATTGCATCATAGGCATCAGCTAAAGTGACTATACGTACCTCAAGGGGAATCTGGTCTCCTTTGAGTCCGTCAGGGTAGCCCTTCCCGTCGATTCTCTCATGGTGGCTTCTGATAATCGGTCTGTATGGCTGGAAGAGTTCTATATGGTTGATAATCCGATCGCCGAAAACAGGGTGCATCTTGATGATTTCATACTCTTCCTTTGTGAGGGACGTGGTTTTATTTAGGATTTCCTCTGATATGCCTATCTTACCAATGTCATGAAGCAGTGAACCGCCTTCGAGGGTCAAGATATTCTCATGAGAAAAATTAAGAGCTTTGCCCATCGCCACGGAAATATTCCTAACCCGGTTGCAATGACCTTTGGTATATGCATCTTTCTGCTCAATGGTCTCGGAAAAGGCTTCCAAGGTTGCCAATGTTGTGTTTTTCAAAGTAAGCAGGGCTGATCTCAATTGCTCCTGGAGATCTCTCTGGTTGGCCAGGGAATTGTTTTTCTGGTCAAACTCCAGTTTTTGCACGGTAGACTTATCGATTACCCGTTCTACACAGGAAATCAAAGCTTCCCGCAGAACCGGCTTGGCTAGGTAGTCGGAAGCGCCTAGACGCATTGCTTTCATACCGGTATCGAGGTCGCTGAAAGCTGTAAGCATAACGACCGGTATGCTTGGATACCGGTGGCGAATGGATTCCAGTACCTCGAATCCGGATGGCCCGGGCATTTTTATATCCAGGAGAATGAGGTCAATACTCTCTGATTCGGTTTTGAGCAAGTCAAGCAACTCATTCCCATTCGTACAGAGGGTGACTTGGTACCCTTCTTTCTTTAAGAGTATTTGCAGGATTTTTCGGATTGCAGGATCATCATCAGTTGTTACAATATGTTTAGCCATTTCTCGCTTCTCCGGTAGTGTACCTAGTACAGTTATATAAAAAAGTGTGTTTCTTTCTTGTATTCTTCATATTCAGAGAACATTCTTGGGAAAAAAATCAAATCCTCTATCAGTATCAGTAGCAGATTGCAGGCCGTGAAACCGATACAGAGCAAGGTTATCTTAAAATTCCAGAAATATACACCTATCAATAAATTAATCATTGTAAACCAAATAAAACCCGGGTGTCTAGAAATACTATAGGTTCCACCTCGATAGAGTTTTCCTGTTTTTTCTGCTTTTAGGGGAATTTCGAGAAGAACAGAATAGACTAATAGTATTGAAAAAACACCTATAAGAATGATTGTTGCCCAGATGGCAATCAATGAGAGCGGTGATTCGTGGGTAAAGAATAGTATCGGGTAGGGGATGGGGGTGATGAAAAAACCTAGATAAAAGACCCTTTTCAATACAGGTTTTTTATATACGATTGCCAAATCGTAAAGCCCTGCGAGGAAATATCCTATAGCACCTAGAAAAAATAGTTTGATTAATTCCATGATTTGTCCAATAATAATACAGATAGCTATCATTTGAAAGTAAAAAAGGATTTTCCATGATCATTGATATCTCTACCATTATTCCTGCAGTCGCTTTCATCTTATATGTTTCTTTTTTTATCTTTGGATTTTTACAGTATAAGAAAGATAGATTTTATTGGTCGTTCCAGCTCTACATGCTTTTTGTATCCATCTGGAGTTTTGGTTCCATGATGATGCATCTCAACAGTGTATATATGACACCGTTGTTCTGGAACAAGGTTATGCTCGTCGGTTTACTTTCGGTTCCGTTTGGATTGGTCAACTTTATCGTCGACATCCTTGAATTGCATAAAAAGCCAATCAGGATATTCACTACTGCAAGTTATCTTTTCCTCATTCCCCTCATGATCTTCAACTTTTCCGGAAATATCGTCAATGATGCCGGCTTCACTTCCGACGGCGCTTTCTTTTACCAGCTTGCCCCTGGCGCTGCGTATGCCTATTCCATAAGTTATGTCTATCTGATTCTCACTCTAGTAATCCTGTTGCTTGGTTCAAAATCCAGTTCCCCGGAAAAATATAAAAACAATGTGATCTTGCCGCTTATCGGAATGGTCATTATGCTCATCGGTATTTTTATGAATATCTACCCGAGACTCGGGAAATACCCTATCGATATATTTTCGGCCACCATCAATGCGATGTTGCTTTTCTATACCATCTAGAAATACAGGCTTATCAACTACTCTCGTATTGGTCTGAGCATAATCTTTTCTACTATCCTTGCAATCGTTGCCTCCTTCTCTTATTACGTTATCATTACGTTTATCCAGAGCTTTAACAGTGATTTTGCACCGGGCAATGTGTCCCAGCTGGCAACGATTCTGGGAATCGTAACTGTCATCATTATCCATCCCATGAGAAATATGCTTGCCTTCTTCGTTGATACTATCATTATACCCAAGAGGCATCCTTATCAGGCAACTATCAAGAATCTCAGCCAAAAGCTGACAACTATCGTAGACCTCAAGGAACTTGGCGAAGAAGTCGTCAAAAACCTTAGCTCTGGGCTTAAAACCGAATGGGTAGTTTTTGCTGTCAAGCAAATTAATGATAATGACCGGTTTTTGATGATCGCAAACAGTAAATGCCCTACAAAACTCAAAGTAGATGATCCGATAACTTTTTCATTCCCCCAATATGTGGACGAGAAGTTGCAGCGACTTAGAAGGGAAAACGTTTCCTCTATTCTCAATGTCAGTCCTGACGAGCAAAAGATGCAGGTGAGTGCCCAACTTCCCCCCGCCGATGTGCTCATCCCGCTTGTTTTCAGGAAACAGATTGCCGGCTATATCCTGATCGGATATGACTACACCAAATCCCTGATAACAGAGATTGAAGTGGAAGCTTTAGAGATTTTGGCTGCGCAGAGTTCGCTTTCCCTTGAAAACGCCCTTTCGTTCGAGAAGTTGAGAATCCAGGGTAACGAACTGACGATGAGCAAGAATAAACTGGAGGCAATCTTCAACGGCATTGCTTCTCCCGTTTGCCTAATCGATATTGATTATACGATACAAGAGGCAAATTCGGCAGCCGTAACGTTCTTTGGCAATAACAAAAAGGATTTGATCGGCAATAAGTGCTATAGGGCTTTCTTCCACCGTACCAGACCCTGTCCTTTCTGTAAGGCCCTTGACTGCCATCACAGTGGAGTAGTCCAAGAGACAGAAGCCGATGTTTCAGACAAAATCTATTCTTTTCAATATCATAACGTACTGGTTCCCGAGAATTCCAAGAGTGTTTTCATTGAAATCATCAACGATATTACTGAACAGAAACACCTCCAGGAAGAACTTGTGCGCACCGAGAAGATGGCAGGCATCGGGACTTTGGCTGCCGGTATCGCCCATGAACTTAACAACCCCCTTGCCGGGATCTCGGGTACGGCAGAGATAATGCTGTCAGAGGTTCCCCAAGACAGTGAACATCATGAATACCTTGAGGATATCCTTTCCTATTCGAAGACGGCTGCCGATGTAATCAAGGAGCTTTCAATATATTCGCGTAAAGAGGTCAGAGAAATCCAGGAAGTTGAAATTGTCAAAATCCTGGAGTTCTCCCTTCGCCTTGCAACCAGGGGCATCGATTCCCAGAATATTACTATCAAGCGGAATTACCATGCCCTCCCGTTCATCGAGGCAAACGAAGGGGAAATGCAACAACTTTTCCTTAATCTTATTGTAAATGCTATTCAAGCAATGGAAGGAAATGGGACTCTGACCCTTACTTGCATGGAGAAAGATGGTTTTGTATTTATAAAGGTGGCTGACACAGGGTGTGGTATCGCGGAAGAGAATCTCAACCAAATATTTACGCCTTTTTTCACCACGAAAGCCCCAGGTACCGGTACAGGTCTTGGACTTTCTAACTGTTACGGTATAGTAGAAAAAATGGGGGGTAGAATCAGAGTGAAAAGCGAAGAACACGTTGGATCAGAATTTACGACAATTTTCCCACTGAGTGAAGCGGGAAGAGATGCTATTCATTTCTCCTTGGTCACGGACCAAGCAGGATTGAATGATGTTTTCTTTATCCAGAGGAAAGTCTTGGTTGGGGAAAAAGGCTATATGGAAGAGACTATCCATAGGCCTGAAGACGAGAAAGCCACGCACATCCTTGCCTTCAAGGGATTGCAGCCGGTAGGGACTGTTTCTTTGATGACCTCAGAAGTTTTTTGGCCATTGCCAATATCCAAATACTTTGATATTGAGTCATGTCTGCATTCGCGCAACTGCTCGGAGATTATCCGTCTGGCTGTTTTGCCTGAGATGCGCAACACGACAGCCTCCATTGGTCTTTTGATCCTGATCTTTTTGCTGGCCCGCAGCAAAGGGGTGGAGAATTTGATCATCGATGTGTTTGCCGACGATGAAAAGACAATCAAGCTCTATAAGAAATTTGGCTTTATCGAGGTGGGAACCTACAATTCACCGGATGCTGTCACTGTCTTGGCTCTGCAGAACAAGTCCACCCTGGAAACCGACCAGAGTCAGCTCAGACATTTTGTAAAGCCGCTTTTCAAGAGACTGCGTACGATGTTCGACTTTGGCGATTACACTCAGCTTGTACTTGAGGAAATGGACAGAATCCTCAGTGAAGATGTTGAAATCGAGAAAGACGAGATGTCTGTGTAATATGTCCTGACAGGTTTTGCCATGGTCACTTCAGGATACCACTACCTGGAGGTTTCTCATATTTGAAAAAAGCTCCCCCCTTCCTATCCAAGGAAGGGGAGGTTCCTAGCCACTCTATTGGTATTGCAGGACAGCCCTGTTCAGGGCAGATTGTTTTACAGAACTGCCACAGACATAATAACCTTGGCGTGCACGATACGTTATTAGATTTTGTCCACGCCTGGCTTTTTATAGGTTTGTATAACCTTAATAATCTTCCCGTACTCCGAATTCTGCATTTTCTACCCAGGACTCAGGACGACTGAGCATTTTGATGAGTTCCTCCAGCATCGAATAATGGCGTTTTTCTTCGTTTAGGATTTCTTCTACATTCTTGCGCATTTCTTCGGTTTCAAGATTCCCCATCTGGGCTTCATAGAATTCAATGCTCATTTTTTCAACATTCAAAGCCCGCTCATATACTTGCATCTGGGCTTTTTCCTTTTCGAAGTCTTCTTTTTTGAAGCCTCTGATTATGGACATAGCTTTATCTGCGACCTTGGTTGGTACCATCACTGATTCTGACTTGTTTTTGAGTTTCGTGAACACTTCCTGGTGTTTTTCCTCGTCTTCTGCCAACATCTTGAAGATGGTTTTGAAGCCCTTGGTAGGGGCTTTATCAGCGAGGTCATAATAAAACACAGCACCTTCTTTCTCCATCTGGATTGCAATTTCAAATATATCCATGCTGATTCCTCCTGTTAAGGTTTCTAGGCTTTTATAGTATACCCTTTCTATTGTCGTACTGGCAAGGAAATATGGGTTTGTATGCTTGAGCCATAGGAATAGGGTTTTCGGATAAATCCCCCCCCTCATCCTCAACTGGTGAAAATCTGCATTAAAAATAAGCTCAAGTGAGTAGGCCCAGAAGCAGTAGTTGTGCTTAAGGTTCCATCCGAAACAGGAACCCAAAAGGTGAGGATTGTAATATTTCACCAGATATCTGCTACCATCGATTATACTAGTGACGCAAAAAAAGCCCAGTGGATCTGCTATGTCCCTTTTGTTGATTCTGGTAGGAACTTTGCTTACCGGGATCCCTGTACATTTCTGGATAGCCTTTTACATCCAGAGATTCTTAGCTTCTGAGAGTTCAATGCCAGAATGGGTCCCGGTTTCCTGGAATACAAGGGTGTGGTCCTTGTCTCTGACACTGACCGTTATCGTGCCCAGGATACTTTCCAAAATGGTTCTTTCCATTTTTCCCTGCCGGGGTGCTGCAAGTTTCGAGGTAGGACCAAGCTCTGCAATGAATTCAATGTACTGTTGCTTCGTCTGAATCTGTATGCGGGCATGGGTTTCGTCACTTTCGAGTTTGGTGATTTTTGCACCTGTGTAGGTCCCGAACCTGATCAATTCTCCCCCGATTTGTACAAATCCCAAAAATCCTGGGAATATCTTTCCCAAAAAAGGTATTTTTGCCACTGAAAGCATACAGGAAACGTTTTTTGAGGGAAAACAATTCGATTGCAGCCACACCCAGGCTTCGGGAAAAGAAGTTCCCCAGTCTTTCTCTATATATCCCGAGCCTCCTGTGAAGTCTGTTTCAACACCGTTTAAAGAAAGCGAGCCTGAAAGCGTATGTTGGGTCGAAACCACGCCATGGAAGCACTCCATGAATGGTATATAGGCATACCATCCCATGATTCCTGGCGATTTGAACGTTACGGGGAAGGGGTGCAACCCAAGGTTTCTTGCAGTTCCATTTAATTGCAGGCCATCAGAGGCAAGATCCAAGGTTATTTCTTCGGGGGTAAAACGGTTACCTTCAATTTCGACTAACAATCTTTTTTTATCGGCTTTGAAGGAATCAAAGGGGAATTGTATATTCCAGCTTCGATGCTCAGCGCTGCTTATGACCTGGATGAAAGCATGTCGATCTTCTTTGTTTTTTCCAAAAGCTACACCTGGAATGACTGCGAGTACCTCAGAAGGTTTTGCCATTTTAAAATACCATCCTTCGAAGTAGTCATTTTCTTTATGTCTGCCTTGAAAGGTTTCAGGATGGAACAGAGAATGTATGCTCATGGATATAACCTCAATGAGAATGGATGCGTTTTTTGATTCTACCCTATAGGTGATTGATTTCAAAATAAAATAACCATGAAGCGATGGAGCATCGTAATAACCCCGCTTTTGAGGGAGTACTGTTTGGTATCTCCCACAAGGTTGTATGCCCTGCATTGCAGGGATTTGAACCAAAACCAATGAAACCCTTTACAATGCTCTAGGCAATGATAGACTACGGTAAGATCCTTGGCAGAAAAAAGAGTAGCAGACGCCGCTAGAGCAAGTCTAACATGAGGGTGAAACAGAAGGGATCGAAGCGTATCACCCTTTGATTGCCTTGTCCGTGGATGAACTGTTTTCCGGAAAAATGGAAATCTTCACACATATTTGCAGGGGGAGAAAACCTATGAGAACCTTGGGCATTTATTATGGTTTCTGGACGCATGACTGGGATGTTGATTTCTTACCGTTTGTTTCCAAAGTAAAAGAACTCGGATTTGATCAATTGGAGGTAAACGGAGGTACCTTGGTCTCATGGAAAGAGGCTGACCGTTTGACCCTGGTCGAAGAGGCCCGTAAGGAAGGGATTCTCCTGTCCTACGGTTTGGGAATGACAGCTGAGCATGATGTATCCTCTCCCTGTGAAGAGATTCGTCAGAATGGTATCCGGTTTATGAAAGACATGATCAAGATGGTAGGGAGAATGGGCGGAGGCATGATCGGTGGATCGACCTATTGCTCCTGGCCTAAACAGCTTCCCAAGGGGGACAGCAAGAAGGAATATCAAGACCAGAGCCTGAAGAGTATGAAGGAGCTGGTAAAGGTGGCGGAGGACAACGAGGTCATCCTCAACCTCGAGGTTCTCAATCGCTTCGAACAGTTTCTCTTCAATACCTGTGAGGAAATCCTTCCTTTCGTTGAAGAGATTGGAAGCCCGAACTGTGGTATCCTGCTCGACACTTTCCACATGAACATCGAGGAAGATTCCTTACCTGTTGCCATACAGCTTGCAGGTTCCCATCTCAAGGCCTTGCATATCGGTGAAACAAACCGCAAACCGGTCGGACTGGGACGTCAGCCCTGGAAAGAGATCAGATCTGCCCTGGATGCTATCGGCTTTGACGGTCCTTTGGTGGAGGAACCTTTCGTTCTTCCCGGGGGACAGGTTGGTCAAGATATATCTGTGTGGCGCAATTTGTTTGATAATCCCGACTTGGATAAGCTTGCAGCTGATTCCGCGGCCTTTGCACGTCGCACCTTGATACTCTGATGACCGCTCTCTTGGGTATCGATCTGGGGACTTCAAGCGTAAGATCCCTGGTGATGGACGAAGAAGGCCATCTTTTGGCGCTGGCCAGTCAAGAGTATCAATTCGATATGCCCCATCTCAATTGGGCAGAGCAAGATCCTGAGACTTGGTGGAATGCCACAGTCAAGACCTTGAAAGAGGTTTTGTCCAAGGTTGATCCCTCACAAGTAAAAGGTATCGGATTCTCTGGCCAGATGCATGGGCTCGTCCCGCTGGACAAACAGGGGAGACCGGTGCGCAAGGCCATCATATGGTGTGACAAGAGGACTAGCCTGCAGGTAGCTGAGGCGAAAGCCTTGGTGGAAAAGCAACACCTAGCCTCGCTTGTCCATAATCCGATTGGGACCGGCTTTTTGGTTCCTTCTTTGCTGTGGTTGAAAGAACATGAGCCAAAGTCCTATGAAAATACTGCCTACCTCATTCTACCCAAGGATTACATTAGGTGTAGGCTCACCGGGAATATCGGAACCGATAGTACCGATGCTTCAGCCACTTTGGCTTTCGATATGCCAAAAGGCTGCTGGTCAGACGAACTTATTGGCTGCTTTGGTTTTTCACGCTCCCTTTTTCCCGACCCGATCGGATACCCTTCGGATATTGCCGGGGAAGTTACAAAAAAGGCTGCAAGCGAGACTGGGTTGAAAGCTGGCACCAAGGTTGTATTTGGCGGTGCTGACCAAGTGATGCAGGCTATTGGAAACGGATTGCTTTGCCCAGGTGAAGTGTCAGTTACTATCGGCACCGGAGGACAGGTGCTTTCCCCGCTGGACAGGCCGCTGAGTGACCCTGCCCAGGTTTCCCATGTGTTCTCCTTTTACAAACCGAGGTCTTGGTATTATCTCGGTGCAACGTTGAGCGGAGGTCTCTCTCTTCGTTGGTTGCGTTCCCTGATCAATACCGATGAGAGCTATAAGGCGATTGATGCTGCTACCTCAAAACTCCCGATCGGGTCTGAAAACCTACTCTTTCTTCCTTACCTCTCCGGTGAGCGAACTCCCTATATGGACAGTAATGCCTGCGGAATGTTCTTTGGGCTGGCGTTGCATCACACGCCTTACCATTTGTTTCGTGCGGTAATGGAAGGGGTGACTTTCTCCATGAAGGATTGCCTCTCTGTCTATGAGCAGAACTTCGGCGGAACATATGCAAGTGTAATTGCTTCAGGCGGAGCTTCCCAGAGCCCTTTGTGGCTTCAGATGCAAGCTGATGTCTTTAATGTCCCTGTCTATAAAGTGGAGATGAAAGAACAGGCAAGCACAGGTGCCGCAATAACAGCCGGGGTAGGGGTCGGAATATATTCTTCTTATCAAGAAGCTTGCTCACGCATTGTAAAGCGGAGCAAAGAGCCGGTGGTACCCAATGGTGAAGCGAATAAAAGGTATGCTGAGCATTACGAGATATATCGCGATCTCTATCAGGCTAACAAAGCTATAATGGCTAGGTTGTCGAATCTTGCCCTGTGAGACATCCCGATGGTAAGCAGGTACTGATTTGTTGGGCTTTTCTTGTCTTTTCGGTCCAGCTTTGTTTTTCTGTTTCAATACTTTTCTTTTCGTTGCAATTTCTTTTGGTGCACTGTGCCAGATAGGCCTCCTGCAAAGCCTCGGCACAGGAATAGCTATTGTTTTGTCCTGCTGCTTCCAGACTGAGAGCTACTGCAATTTCGTCATCGTTGAACGATAGAGGCTGAAGTGGCTGTTTCTGACACAGCGATGGGATCGTACATCGGAAAAATCAAAATATTCCCTAGAGAAGAAATGATGTAAGTTGCAAGTCAGTCCCCTGGAGTCTCTGCAGACTTGCCGCCCATTTTAGGCGATAAACAGCTTGCTCTGTGAACTCTTATATCTTTCACGGAGCTCCTTCAGGGGTTTCAAGAGAAAGGCCGCAATGCTACCTCTGGTAGTTTTTATAAGATACTCTACATGGCAATACCCTGCAAATGTAAAAAATACTATACAATATGTAATACATATATTACAATATGTCTATAAAAACATATACTAATATGCAAGAATCGAGGAGAAAACTGTATGTCATACCAAGAAAAAAGAACCCTTACGAACATGTTTTCGGGGATTGCCGTTCTCGTAGCCTATTATCTATACGCATTTGGGAAATACCAGAGGGGCTTGGTTGAGGCAAGTGATTTGAAATTCTGGGCGGGGACCATGTTGATTTTCATAGGAATCGGGGTTGTCGCTTCCATCCTCATCATGATTCTCTTTCATATACTGTATGCCATCGCACTTGCAGTGAAACAAGGCAATTGTGACGAAAAAAAAATAAACCAGACGCTCGAATCTTCAATGGTCGAAGACGAGATGGATAAACTGATTGAGTTGAAATCATTGCGGATTGGGTTCTTGTTTGCAGGGATTGGATTTGTTGGAGCGTTGGTTTCCCTTATGTTTGAACAACCTCCTATGGTCATGCTTAATCTCCTTTTCTTCTCCTTCAGCGTTGGATCACTATTCGAAGGAGGCCTAAGCCTCTACTACTATAGGAAGGGGCTCTGAAATGGCGAAGAAAATCGAAATCACCAACAATATCAGGACTTTGCGTTTCTTTGCCAAAGAAATGACTCAACAGGAACTGGCAGAGAAAGCTGGAGTCTCCCGGCAGACCATCATAGCGGTAGAGGCAGGGAAATACTCACCTTCCTTGGAGTTGGCTTTTCGCATTGCAAAGGTATTCGGCGTTCAAATCAGTGAGGTTTTCAGCTATGAAGCCAAAGGGGATAGCCAATGAAAGCGGTCATATTCGAGAAATCCAGATCGGCGGCGGCGCTTGTTCTCCGTGATATTGAAAAACCTATCCCCCGCAACCGGGAAGTATTGGTGCGCATCCACGCCTCATCCCTTAATGCACTTGATTATCGAAGCATGCAAATGGGTATCGGTAGCCCGAAAAGCGGAATTTTCGGGGCCGACATTGTGGGCTTGGTGGAGGCGGTAGGACTGGGAGTCACACGGTTCAAACCAGGCGATAGTGTACTTGGTGACATCTCGGATTGTGGGAGCGGCGGTTTTTCCGAATACGTCTCAGTGGTAGAGGATGTGTTGGTCCTGAAACCGGCAGGAGTTCCAGATGAGATTGCTGCTGCGGTTCCGGTAGCTGCCGTAACGGCCTTGCAGGCGGTGCGTGACAAGGGGGCTATGCAACCGGGGTTAAGGGTGCTCATCTATGGGACAAGCGGTGGTGTAGGCACGTATGCTGTCCAATTGGCTGCTTTTTTTGGAGCGCAGGTGACTGCTGTGTGCAGTGCGCGGAACGTAGCTCAGGCCCATAGCCTTGGTGCAAGTGAAGTCATTGATTATGCCCTTGAGGATGTAACTGCGAGCGATAGAAGCTTTGACAGGATAATCGTAATCAACGGCAACCATCTTTTGTCAGCTTACAAGCGAATACTTGCTCCCCACGGAATCTGTGTCATGGTGGGTGGCTCCCTGCGTCAGATTTTTAAAACAATGCTATTTGGGCCTTTTCTGTCAATTGGCAGCAGAAAAATACGGATGTTAGCTGCAAAGTCGAATGTGAAGGATTTGGAATTCGTAATTGGACTGGTTGCAGCCGGCAAGGTCAGACCTGTCATCGATCGGCAATATTCGTTGGAACAGACCTCAGAAGCAATGCAGTACGTGAGTGAAGGGCATGCTCAAGGCAAAGTGATCATCACTATTTGATCGGTGCCTCTGAGAATTCGAGGGGTTTGCCTCGATATTGCTGAAATGTACAAACAGGGCTGGATGGAACCTACCCCAGATTTTGCTTGAAGCGGGTGTATTGGTAACAGGTACCGCTGAAAGGAAAGGATGGACACAATCTCCCTGAGGTCATTCCAGCTGGGAATAAAAAATTGGGACCAGTACAGACTGATCCCAATAAAAATACCGTCAGGGAATTCCCTCTGGTAACGAACGTTTAGAGCAATCCGATTTCCCTGTAGTAGCGAGCCGCTCCCTCGTGGATAGGCAGACCAGCAAGGTCTTTGACTGCGTCTTTCGGGTTTACTTTCTTCAAAGGTGCCTGGGTGGCTTTCAGTTCCTCGAAATTCTCCCAGAAGGACTTGGTCAGCTCATAGATGACATCATCATCAACCCTGGCATCGGTGCAGATGGTGAGTTTGATAGCAGAGGTAAGCACATCGCTGTCCTGTCCGGGATAGGTTCCGGCAGGAATCGTATAGGCACCATACCAAGGATATTTTTCCTGTAGTTTCCCAATGAGGCTTTCATCGAGATTGAGCAGTTTGCCACCTGCAGTGGAGAGCATCTCGGTTACTGCGGCATTCGGAATTCCTGCCATAATCCAGGCTCCGTCGAGTTGTTTGTTACGCATGAGGTCGATGGCTTCCGTGAAGCCGACATACTGCACTCTCAAATCATCTGGATAGCGTATGCCACTGGTATTGAGATGGATGCTGGTTTCAACTTCGGTAGTCGATCCCGGGGCTCCCGAGGCAAAGCGTTTGCCTGCCAGGTCTGCAAGCGAATCGATACCGCTGTTGTCGGTTACCACCACCTGGTTGGGATTGGAGTAGAGGCCGATCATAACGCGCAGGTTGGGGTTTGGCCTTCCCTCAAAGGATCCTATTCCATTGAAGGATTCATACATGATGGAGGTAACCGCCACACCCAGCTGGGCTTCGCCATCAGCGAGCATGTTGAGGTTTGCAATTCCCCCGGCGCTGGCCTGTGCACTTGCACGTACATTGGGAAGCTTGGTGTTCCACAGGTTGCACATGGCTGCACCGAGAGGGTACACAGCCCCCGTGGTAGCCGCGGTCGGGAAGTTGATAACCGTTTTCTGTGCCTTTGCCCCGGTTTCCTGCGCCCCGGCTGCAAACACCATTGAGCTGGCCAAGAGAGCGACGACTGCGAGCATTACCAGTACTCTGGATTTCTTCATGTTAATTCTCCTTATTGCGTGATTTTTTCTGTATGTATTGGATGACAATGATAGTTCCCAAAAGCAGCAAAGCAATGATATCGGTGAAGAGGTTTGTCTCGATGAACAACAAGCCCGCAATAACAAGCAAGGCTCTTTCGATGATGTTGAGTCTCGAGAATAGATACCCTTGTAATCCTGCCGATAAGACAATGACCCCGATTGATGACGTTAGGATTGCCCTGATAGTGAGTAAGAGCGGGGTGTTTGCAACGGTACCTAGCAAAAGGATGGGGTTGTTAAGGAAAAAGAAGGGCAGGATGAACCCAGTCAATCCAAGTTTGACAGCTATGAGGCTTGTCTTTGTCTGGTCCGAGTCAGCTATCCCGCTGGCAACGTAGCTGCTCATCGCTACCGGGGGAGTGATGTTTGAAAGGCAGGCATAGATCAGGCAGAACATGTGGGCCGCCATGGGAATTGCCCCGGCCTGTATCAAGACGGGTACAGATACGGTGGACACGATGACATACGCAGCCACCCCGGGAACACCCATGCCCAAAACGATGCTCATGAGCATGACCATGAAGCCCCCGAGATAGAGTTGTCCCTCCCCGACCACTCGCAAAATGATATAGCCGAAATTCAAGCCCAGACCTGTGAGGGAAACCGTACCGATTATTACTCCGATGATCGCACAACTCATCCCTACGGAAATGGCTGACCGGGAACCTTCGACAGTAGCCTGGACAATGATTGACCAGGTCATTCTCGTTTCTTTGCGAAGCCAGGAGGCAAGTATCGTGGCAAAGATGGAGACAACTGCGGCAAAGAGGGGGGTAAAGCCAAAGCTGAGCAGGGCGATGAGGACGACCAAAGGAAGGACCAGATGCCCTTGTTTCTTGATTACTTCCAACGCTACGGGGATGTTTTCCTTGCTCAGTCCTGAAAGGCCCAGGCGTTTGGCCTCGAAATGTACTGCAAAGAGGAGCGTAAGGTAGTAGAGGAAAGCAGGGATACAGGCTGCAAGCAACACCGTTGTGTAGCTCACCCCCATGAACTCGGCCATTACAAAGCCCACAGCCCCCATGATCGGAGGTGCAAATTGCCCGCCTGTTGAGGCAACTGCCTCTACTGCCGCGGCGAATTCTTTCTTGTACCCGGTTTTCTTCATCATCGGAATCGTGATAGTCCCTGTCGTCGCGACATTGGCAATTGCCGACCCGTTGATCATACCCAGCAGGGCACTGGCAAGAACGGCAACCTTTGCCGGTCCACCTGCAGTTCTTCCCACCAGGGTAAGAGCGATATCATTGATGAATTGACTGAATCCACTGTATTTAAGATAGGAACCGAAGAGGACAAAGAGGAAGATATAGGTTGCACTGACCCCGATACCTACCCCGAATATTCCTTGGCTGCCCCAGATCATATGGTTGAGGACCCGTTTGAGGCTGAACCCGACATGGCCCAGCTCGCCTGGGATGAACCTTCCTAAAAAGTTATAGAGGAAGAATACCAGACCAAGTATGGCCAGGTTCTTGCAGGCACGCCGGCCGCCCTCAAAGATGAGGAGAAGCGCGATTGCTGCAATTACCAAATCGAGTGTCAGCATATAGCCGCCGCGTTTGGCTATGACCGTGTAGTTTTTCAACAAATAGGCAAAGGTAAAGATGGTCAATGCCAGAAGAGCCAAGTCCCAGACAGGGGGCAGGGCTCGCGAGCGGTTTTCCTTTGCATAGGTTGGGAATAACAGGAAAGTAAACCCTAAAAGGAAGAAAAGATGCCAGGTGCGTAAGGCCATCACATCAATGGTTCCAAGGGTGTTTGCATAGACTTGAAAAACTGCCCATACCAAAAAGAGGATGGTGGTAATCTGTCCAAGCGGACCTGTATAGGTACGTAATTTGCTATCGGGTTCTTTTTCCCCTAAGAGTTCTTGAGCCTTGACCTCTTCTTTGGTCAGCGAGGCTTGCGTATGTTGTTCCATGAATACTACCCCAAAAGTATTCTTCAATCTATTGGGTGTTAAGCCTTTTGTCAATTTGGATATACAGTATTTTGTATATTTATGTGATTATTATGCTAGGTAAGCTGTTGAGGTCCTATACTTCACTACAAGATGAGCATTCTTGCCTAAGAGAGCCCAGCTGACATTCCTACCGGTTTATACAGGGGAAAGAAAAATCCATGGTATTTTATTGGTTATACTCTTTACGTTCGATACTCTATGCTCCCTCTTTGCCAAATAGGGCCCTGGCTTGGGTAAGGTATGAAAACCAAGCAGATTACCAAGGCTATAGGACTTGGGGTTTTTCTGTTTGTCCGGATAACGAACCTCTTGGTTTTTCTGCTCCCCAAAGAGACGGAAGCTTGGTAGTGATGCCATAAGAGCTTCTTCGACTTCAAGGTTCCCTGCGATAAGCAGGCGAGTAAACAGATTGAGGCATGGACGTATACACCTTTACACTTACTGTATCCATTACTTTTCTTAGGTATTCGCTACTACTGGGTTGTTTTTGCTATATATGATATACTAAGTAATTAGAAAATCTTTTTAGCGCTTTTCAAAGGAAAAATATGAAAAAAACTCTCGTAGTCGTTATTCTCATCATGGCTAGTCTCTTCAGTATATCAGCAGCAAAATATGATAGAGCTGATGGTTTTGGAATTGGGCTTAGCGCAGGATACCCAGTAGCCGGGGCAGCCTTCAAATATGGTATGGGTGATTTTCGAATCGTGGGAACCCTCGGTTACAGTTTTAATGACAATGTTGCCCTTGAAGCCGGAGTCCAATATGACTGGGATCGTTTCACTATCGATAGGCTTCCCTTTTACCTGAATATCGGAATCACGGGAGCAGCCAATTTTAATCCCGCTTTCGATGGTTTTTCCATCAATTTCCCTGTTGGCATCTCCTATTTCTTGATTGAAGTCCCTGTTGAATTCTTTTTCAAACTTACACCTGGTCTCAGGGTTCGCTCGAATGCAGTAGTCCCTGATCTCGGGGCTGCACTTGGGGTGTTGTTCTACGTCAACAGATAGGAAACTGGCACCTTCCAGAAGGCAATGCCGATTCTATATGCATCAGATACAGAGGCTTTCACCTGTTGCTATCCTCTGGATCTGATCACCGAGCCGATTCTATATGCATCAGATACAGAGGCTTTCACCTGTTGCTATCCTCTGGATCTGATCACCGAGCTTGCTTTGCAGGTACCTGATATTTTCAATTCCGGTGCAATGTCCGGTATAGAGATTGATCCCTGATTCTTGTATATACCGGACGAATGCATCGAGGTTTTCTTTGCTTTCATTAGCATTTCTCAAGGGATCATGAAAATGGAAGCCTCCGACATATGCTCGGATTTTCTGGTTCTTGTATTGTTGCCTTACGCTTTCTATCGAATTGCAAACACCAGTATGGGAACAGGAATTGAATAGTACCAGTTCTCCCTCGTCTTCGATTACCAAAATTCCTTCATGACTGAAATTATCTGAAACAAGCCCGTCTTTTTCCTTTTTATACAAATTTACATTGAGCTGGGGCTTACTATAGGCAGTGCAGGTATTTTTTATAAAACAGGCATTTGCATGTATGGAATGATTGTCGTGTAAGGTAGTTATTCTTTTTGCTACTGCCCTGGGGGCTTTTAAACTTACATTGAAAGGTAGAAAGCCAAGTACTTTTACATAATACCTGCTGTCAGGATTATCAAACAGGAATATATCTGCTGTAGGATTGATCTGAGCAAAGGTAGATAGACCCCCTGTATGATCGACATGGGAGTGGGAGAGTACCAGTGTGTCAATTTTTCTGAGGTCATACTGCATCTGTAGTGCATTTTTTGCAAACAAGGCATTAGGGCCTACATCGAGCAAGATATGGCTATCTTTGGCATCAATAGCAATTGACAGCCCATGCTTTGCTTTTGTCGAGACAAGTTTCGTCGTATTTTCAAGCAGTACGGAAATGGTAATCATCGGTAGGTTCCTCTTTTCCCAAAGGCGTTTCGCCTCTACTCTTTTTTATCTGGTTTTCCATCAGGGAGAATCACATTCGTTTTTAACTATACCACAGTTTCTATTGCCCAACAGAGCAACGTAGCTCTTGTTCTCCTGCTCATAAAAGGGCAAGGATGCTTCTTCGATGCGGTACGCAGAACCCCATACTCCCCATCGGGACGAACGTACGCTGCGTTGGATAATCCTTGTCTTTCCACGCTTTATAGGGAGAAACACATACTAAAGACCTTGGGTTTTACTTTCACTGCAATCAATTGTGGCAAGCAGAAGCACTTTTTTGCGGACAGCTGATAGCTACCCTTTCTGACAGGAAAAGGGTGTCCCGGAATCCAGGAGACCCTTTTTCAGTACGTACGGAGGGTTCAGGTAAAAAATAGCTCTATTTTTAAAATATGCTTTCAATCTACGCTTATAAACAAGTATGTAATACTATAAGCCATGATATAATGCTGTTGGCTTTGGGAAAGGTTTGCAATTAAGAGAAACCTAGATTGCTCTGCAATATTGGAGTCTGAAGGTGTGGTCCTAACCTAAGAAGTGTATCGTGCAGTACTTTTATGGAGACGAAAAACCCTATGAAGCTGAAGAGTTGCTTGCCCTCAATGACGGGTGCCTGTGTGCAATGATTGCAGCAAAAAAAGGCAGGTGGGGTATGTTTCCGTTGACTTCAGTGCAAGGAATGGGGAGCGGAACATATGGGGGATCGACAGAATATCCGTTTGTCTATGATGAGTATGAGTACCTTTCCCAATGGAATGCAAATGTGGGGTATCTGTTGCTTCGAAGCGATAAGATCTGGTTGGTTGTAAGGATCAAAGAGGGGAATAAAAAACCTTATTCCTATAAGACCCTTGGGGAAAAGCTGAAAAGCAGGCAGCAGGCCTTGGAACTGGCGCTCAAAGACGCTATGGAAATCCTTATGGCGTTTGCAAAGGATGATTTTGAAAAATCCTTGGCGATTATCGGAAAATTCGATGACTGAGAGGTCTAGCCTCCTGGCAGGATAACCAGGAATGATCGAATCTCTACAGGAGCATTGCAATGGCGACGAGAAATGAGTGGCGCAAAGACCAAAATGCATTGACCAGGGATATATTGGAACGGGTAGATAGTATTGCCTTCTCGTTTGATCTGTCTGGACGAAACAAGGGGTGTACGCTCAACCATCTTGACGGGAGCTATGGGTACATTACCCTCCAGGATGCCCTTAGCGGGGACTGGAGAGTGTTCGACTATACAACTGATGAGGTGCTTGCTACTTACAATTCAATCTCTGCTGTCATCAAGGGTGGATGGAAGGTAAGCACGTGAGCACAGCATCAGACTTCAAAGATGCATACAGGAGGTTAGCTATTGAAAATTCCTTACCATGGAGCCGGGGTGCTTCTCTGGGCTAAAGATGAAGACGATAAGATGGTAATACTTCTCGGCAAGCGTTCGATTAATCCCGAAAAGGGCAAATGGTCTATTCCGGGAGGGGGGTGGGACCTGAGGAAAGATTCGTTTGACGACAAAGGCCATCCAAATTACCTCAAAACAGCTATTAAGGAAACCAACGAGGAACTGCATTTCCTCATAGAAGACGTTACCTCAATTGTCCCTATCTGGAGAATCCATATACCTGCCTTTCACTTTGCAGTGTATTCCTTTCAATTGCCCAGCCAACGTATATTTCATCATAATTATGAGTTTTTCGAGACAAAGTGGTTCCCTGCAGAAGCTTTGCCTCCATCCTGCGTGATGTTTGTGGAATCCCAGGTTGCAGCTGCAATGAGAAAGAAGTCCAAATAAGCATAGCGGAGAATGGGGCTGTAATTCCCCTAAACCGGTAAATTCCCTTGAAAACCAAAGGAAAGGCACTTTTACCTGTACGCAGGACGAAGCTACCAGAAAATGACCAAGTTACTATAATGCCTTTGCTATCGCTTGGGCCAACCCTTGGGGATTCTCCCAAGCCATTGAATGCCCTGCATCCCTGACAACCTGAATTTCTATTCCCTGGGAAGAAAGTTCTTGGTACTCAGGCGTAGGGAGGGTTCTTTCACCAAAGATGAAGGTTTTTTTACAAGGAAGGGTATACAATATTTCTCTCCAAGAAGGAGTGACTCCTTCTGCTGCAGATTTTGCAATGAGATAGGTTGCTTTTGGTGACCAGTGTGATAGAGTCGCTGCCCACATGGTATTTCCCGTACTCCTGCTCTCTTCGATCAACTGGAGGAATCCTTTTGCAAGGAAGGATTCCTGCGATTGGTCCGCGATGAATTTGCTGGTAGAACCTTCTGGGCTTGCATCGAGATTTGCTTCACTCAGGATAATGGAAGAAACCTTTTTCCTATCCAGATTGGCAAGCGACAGGGCAATTGCGCCTCCCAGGCTATGTCCAAAAACAGTATAGGTATCCCAGTGGAGATGCGAAACCAATTGTTGGAGACTGCTGGCATGTTCTTCGACTGAATAGCCAAAATTTTCAGGTTGATCACTATATCCTGATCCGAATATATCCACGGCAACACAATGGGCATGTTTCAATTCGGATTGTGCCAGTACCTGTGGATAATCAAAGGATCCGGCGCATCCAAGACCATGGATGAAAAGGATGGGAACTCCCTCTCCGGGGAAATCATTATAGCGAAGTATGCCAGGTACGGTAGGAACAAGAAATTCTTTCATTGTTGGCAATCCTCTATTTATGCAAAAGGGCCTCAGGTTGAACACTTTATAATGAATCGTATATTGAAGTTTTCTGTATGTCAAACACTAGTGTCCGTACTAACGGTTCTGTCGGTACAGGGAAAAACTTCCACATTTTCAAAATCTACAGCAATCATGATGCCCCTAGGGAAAACCGATGGTTGCCAATGCACAACTACACCCAAGGTTGTGGATTCTATGGGTTTCAAGTATGGATATTGGCTCCTTCTTTTCCTATAAAATCCTGTTAGCAATGCTCTGTTTCAACGATTTCTGTGAAAATATGGATGTTATAACTGGTACTGGCATGCGATTTGATTATGAATCCTGTCCGTATCGTTGCATGGATAGTGAAACACAAAAGGTTGCATTAGGGGTCTATGTATTGGATACGTGTCACTGATTTCTTTAAGAATCAATAACACACCCTTACATAACGGACTAACGCCCCTTTGCTGACTGTGCATCGATCTACAATGGTAAAGCCTGCAGCAGTTATATCGTCGTCCATATCTGAGCAGGTAATTATTACTAGTTTTTTGGTTATGCCCCTGGAAGAATTAATGATATCCTTCTGTTGTATATAAGTAACATGGGAGAATAATCCATAGGGTAAATCAATAATTGAAACATCATACCTTTCGGTTATCTCATTCATATCAGCTTTTACAATACAATTATCATATCCAAAGTAAGAAACATTCTGCTTGGCTTGTTCTGAAATGATCCAGCTAATCTCATACCCGACCACAGGAATTGCCAAGGACAAAGCTTCAAGCACTACCGTTCCAATTCCGCAACAAGGATCCACTAATCTAGCTTGTAGCTGCTGTCCAATAGCAATATTGACAATAGTCCGAGCTATACGTGTTTCTAAGGAATTACTATTTGTGTAAGGTTTCAGATTGTGCTTTTCCCAAGGATTCTCATTCTTTTCGTATATACCAAAAATCCAAAAGCCATCAATGAGTGTAGTACCAAATTGTGTAGAAGGGTTTTTCATATCCACTTCACCCTGAATAACTTTCCCTAAAGCTGTAACACTTTGTATCCAGGTTGCATAACCGAGCTCTCCTTCCTCAATTCTAAATCTTGCAAATTTAAAATTGTTACAGGTCAGTTTCTCATCAATTAGAAGCTGTACTAATTCTTCCAAGGTGGAAGCCGTAAAAAGAATAGAAACTCTTAATTTTATAAAGGGACTACGCGATGGGTCGATGTTTTGAGAAGAAAAAAAATATTTTTTGGTTGGGGCCTTTCCAAAAAGGCTTTTCATTTCCAAAAGACATAAATCCTTCTCAATTAAGGGATAATTAATAACATAAAAATAGTTTTGCTCACTAGGGTTGCTCAATAGTATACCTTTCTTTCCTTATGAAAACTTCTCGTCTATGGTAAGCCCATGAGCCACAGGACAGGTTCAAGGCAACAAATCCGCTCACTTTTCTACACGTTCGACAAATCGAAACTCTTGCAAGCCCTTCTTGGAACTCTTTACTTCATCTTCCTTTCAATCACCTTGAAATGAGTCTTCATGGAAAAGTTGCCAAAAGCAATAGCTTCGCCACTATTTTCTGTACGGCCTGTTCTTCCTATCCTGTGGATAAAAAAGTTAGGAGAACGAGGCAGTTCATAGTTTATTACAGAAGGAAGGATATCGATAGCAATGCCTCTGTAGAGAGGATTGGTAGGAACCAACCCTCTCAATGTTCCCTCCTGAAAGATTGTAAGGAGATCTGCCTTGGCCTCGATATCATTTTTTTGTAATGTTTCTACAACCTTTCTACCTTTGCTTTACGGGCTCCCTTGGATCTGCTTTTTCATCTATCCCAATACCTAGGATATCCCTGTTTCCCAGGATTGCTTCTGTTTGAATAGGAGAGGGGGTTGTTAGGTTTGCCTGCCCTAACGTAGTTGCAAGAGACGGCGAGATTCCCAAAGAACTAAATGAACTATGGACTTAATCCTTTTTCACTACTTATTTAACTTTATCTATCCATTGGGAATCATACGCTATTGCCTCTTGCTAGTACATAGGTGTTTTGATCATTGCAAGGTATGGGAAAAATCTTCTTGTAACTACCAGGGAAGTTTTATCCCGGCTGAGTCAAGTCTTTGGAATCTGGAATTCCTGAACAAAAACAAATAAACAAGGCCATAGACTGTGGACTCTGCGAGTTTCAAAATTGGCACCCAATTTCTTCAAATGCTGTCAGTAATGCCCTTTTTTCACTGGTATTTCATACTAATATACAAGGCCTTCTCTCCATCGATATTCTGATAATAGGTAGCATATAAGAGCATAAATATTACTATAAAAAGAATTAGGAAAGGAAAAGATTCTTGTTGACAAATGAAAAAATGGTGATACTATGAATTAAAAATTGTATCCAATGTCCAGTATCCACTGGATAAAAATTGGGGAAAAAAGGAGAACACATGAAAAAGAAGGGTTTTGCTGTTCTGGTTCTTTTGCTTTGTGCGCTAGCACTATTTGCAAATGGATCATCTGAAACCGGTGGAGAGGGAAAGAAGAAGATTACCTTGAGAATAGGTTCTGGTCACTCAACTTCAAATCCTTGGATCACTGCCTTGGAAGATTACTTCGTGAAAAATGTTTCTGAACGTGTTAAAAACGAAACAAACTATGAAATCAACTGGGTAAAGAACTATGGTGGTTCTGTAATAACCCTTGGAAATGAATTGCAAGGCGTGCAAGATGGACTGGTTGACATCGGATGCACAATCCTCGTCTTTGAAGCCTCGCGGTTGCCTTTGGTTGACATGGTATATAGTATGCCGTTCTCATGTTCCGATCCTCTTATCGTTGCTGACGTAGTAAAGGCTATGTATAAAGAATACCCTGAGTTCACCACCGTATATGAAGAGAAGTTCAATCAGCATTATCTTGGTATTGGTGTATCTGATCCGTATGGATTCTTTTCCACCAAAGAAGTCAAATCTCTTGATGATGTTGCAGGAATGAAGATTGGTGCCGCAGGCATAAATCTTGCCTGGATTGAAGGTTCCGGTGCTGCAGGAGTTCAGACTTCATTAAATGATACGTACCAGAATTTGCAGACGAACGTTTGTCAGGCAACAATCCAGCCCACCCATTCTTGTATCAATTTGAAGGTTCCTGAAGTTGCTCCTTATTATTTGGATGCCAATTTCAATGTTGTTCCGTTCAACTCCGTTACCGTAAATAAGCAAACGTGGGATTCCCTTCCAAAGGAAGTTCAAACAATCTTGACCGAAGTTGGTGATGGATATCTTGATTATGAAGCAAAGTATATTAATTCAGTTCATGAAAAAGATCTGAGTGATGTCGTAAAGATGGGTGGGAAAGTAATTACTCTTTCAAGAGCAGAGCAAGTGAGATGGGCAGCATCTCTTCCCGATATTGTAAATGACTTGGTAAAGCGGTTGAATAATGCCGGATTCAGAGGTTCTGAGATAGTTGAACGCTATTATCAGCTACTTGAAGAAAGAGGTGTTGAGCGTATCCGCAACTGGAACACTGCAAATACAAAATAAAGATGTGAAGTGGCTTTGTTCACTAAGGATGAAGCCACTTCTATATCCTTTGACTGAAGGAATGCAAGGTGTTTACTCATTGATTGGAGGGCAGTGTATGGATGTGATACGGAAAATAAGTAAGGGATTTGAAAAGTTTCTATCATGGATGGATGGTATTGCATCAATCTCGATTGCTGTAATTATGGTGTTGATCACTGCTGATGTGCTTAGCAGATTGCTGTTTAACAAACCTTTTGTTGGAACTGCCGAGATAGTGAGTAGCATTATCATCATTGTCTGTTTTTTGGAGATTCCCTACGTCTCGATGAGAAAAGGGCATGTCAGGACAACTGTCCTGTATGACATGGTAGGAAGAAAAGGGAAGGATATTATCGATATTGTTGCTTGTCTTCTTGGGATAGTTGCTTATGGATTAATAATTAAAGCAAGCTTTCCCGGTTTCTTGAATGCAATTGATATCAATGAGGCTGAAATTGCAGGATCTTTCCGAATTACAACGGTTCCAGGGAGATTTGCCATCATTTTCGGATCCGTATTGATGATATTGGAATTCCTGAATCAGATAATCAAGTACTCCTATGACCTTGTTACGGGAAAATCCAGTGAAGGTGAAGGAGGATCTAAATGAGTCCAATTGTTATTGCGGTTTTCTCGTTGGCTTTGCTGTTGATCCTAATTTTCAGCGGAGTACATTTGAATATCTCCTTGATGATTACCAGCTTTGCAACTGTTCTACTGTTTACCGGCAGGATTAATGTTGCAATGAATGTATTGTCCCAGTCTGCATGGGGTTCCGTTCGACAATACATGTTTGGAGTAATCCCTCTGTTCGTTTTGATGGGGATGCTTGCAAATCTGTCAGGGGCCAGTAGTGATTTGTATGATGCAGCAGCGCTTATGCTGAAAAAAGTACGTGGCGGTGTAGGTATTGCTACCGTCATTGCGAATGCTATCTTTGCAGCCATTACCGGGGTTACCGTTGCTTCTGCTGCAATCTTTACAAAAATTGCACTTCCTCAAATGAATAGATTGAAATATGAAAAGAAGTTCTCTTTGGGAACGATTGCAGGTTCTGCAATTTTGGGAATGTTGATTCCTCCCAGCTTGTTGATGATTGTATATGGATCTCAAGCTGATGTTTCCATTGGAAAGCTCTTCGTTGCGGCTATTGTTCCTGGGCTTATTATGACCTTTGCATTTATTTTGGTTATAGCGGTCGTAGGAAAAGTAAAGCCTGAATATATTCCTGTGGTAGAAGAACTCTCTGAGTTTGAAAAAGAAAATTATTGGAAAATTGTACTGAAACCTTGGCCGATTATTATGTTGATTCTTGTTACCCTGGGAGGTATTTGGGGAGGCTTTTTTACTCCGACGGAGGCTGGCGGTATTGGTGCATTTGGTGCTTTTGTTTTGGTACTCTTTAAGAAGGGATTCAATAGAGAAGAGATTTGGGAGACTCTCTTATCAGCAGGAGCTACCTCAGGGAGTGTTTTAATCCTTCTCATTTCGGCTTCCACCTACTCAAAAACACTTTCAATGTGCGGAATTATTAATTCGATAAGCTTCTTTGTTGAAGGTCTTACCATTCCTCCTCTTGGTATCATCCTGATTTTCATGTTCATACTCATGGTTCTTGGATGTATTCTTGACTCCACTTCAATCCTATTACTGACCACGCCACTGATGTGTCCCATCGTTCAGGATTTGGGCTATGACATGGTTTGGTTTGGAATCATCATGATTATTGCAATTGAGACTGGAATGGTTACTCCGCCGTTTGGCATGAATGTATTTACGGTTAAGTCCTCACTACAGGGAATTGAAGGGTATGAGGGTACTACGGTGAATGATATCTTCAAAGGATCGACATGGTATCTGATTGCAATTATTGCTGTTGATTTACTGCTGGTTCTTGTGCCAGTTCTTGTTACCTATTTGCCAAACAATATGTAAATAAAATTAATTCGTGAAAGGAGAAAAGTAAAATGAGCGAAATTAGGATCCCGATGGAAAAAACTGCAATTGTGTTGATTGAACCCCAGAATGATTTTTTGTCACACGGTGGAACGATGTTTGCACACATAAAAGAACAACTGGAGGAGAGAAACGTGATCGCCAATCTTCAGGATTTGCTTGCAAGTGCAAGAGGGAAGGTGGCAAAGATTTTCTACTGTCCGTTTCATCCGTTTGATGCTGGGTTCCCAGAGTTGAAGAAAGGTGGCCCTGCTTATGAAGGCCTTCGTGGAATAGAGATCGACATGGAAGCTGACTGGGGTACGGGTGCTTGGCTTCGGGGAACACCTGGTCCGGAAATCATCAAGGAGTTGACCCCACAGCAAGGCGATGTTGTGGTGGAAGGAAAGAAAACACTAGATGCATTCCATTCAACCGGCTTGGACTACTATCTGAGAGCCAATGAGATCGAGTATGTGGCGTTCACTGGTTTTCACACAGATTGGTGTGTTGAATCAACGGCAAGATCGGCCTATGACAAAGGATATCGGGTTATCGTTATTGGCGATTGTACTGCCACTGATACACAAGAGGAACAGGATTTCTGTGAGAAATGGATATTCCCTAAGATTGGTAAAGTCATGAATTACAAGGAATTTTTAAAGGCCTTGGTATAATTTTCATGCTCTGCTCGTAAATTTCTCGTATTGGTAGATCAAGGGTTAGGTCAATGGAACATTTTATACGGATGCTATCGTACCAACCCTTGATTTACATACATAGTTTACAGGTAACTATGGTTCCAAAAAACTGAGATCACACAAATATATTGGGACAACTTGGGAGAAGGTAAGTGAATAATGTAAGAATTAGGCCGATGAACACAGGCTTTGTAACAATGATTCCTAGCTTGTATCTGTATCATCATTCCGCCATCAAGTATTATCCGAATGCATCAAATAAAGAGGAAGATTTTCCAGTTTTCACCTATCTGATTGAGGGTGGCGAAAAGTTGGTCCTTGTTGACACCGGTATGGCTGACACAAAACGAGCAGATACATACCATCATCCAGGCTCATATCAACCAAAAGGAATGTCCATCGTAGAGCAGCTCGATACAATTGGATATAAACCCACTGATATTGATATAGTTGTATTTACGCATCTTCATTGGGATCATTGCTTCTATATGGAAAAATTTACCAATGCACAATTTATCGTGCATAAAAAAGAATATGAATTTGCCATGAACCCAATTCCTCTCTATTACAAATCATATGAGGCACCTGAATTGGGAATCGTCAGACCTTTTGAAGGTATTCAGATGACTTTGGTAGAAGGTGAGACAGAGATAATCCCGAACGTTCGGGTTTTTGAAACCCCAGGTCATTCAGTTGGCCATCAAGCAGTTGAGGTAGATACCAATACGGGTACCTATATCATCTGTGGTGATGCCATCTTTATCCTGGATAACCTGAAACCGATTCCGCAGATTCATTACAACATTACGCCTCCTAATAGATATGCAGATATCGTTGAAACCTGGCATAGCATTGAGAAGATCAAAAATCGGGCACAGAGTGAAGATAGAATCTTGACGTGTCATGACAGATCAATGCTGGAACGTGTGAAAGATACACCTGTGCTTGGTTGATTGCATAATAAGGAGGTTGTTTGTGACCATTATTGCTGTCATTGCTAGTTTTGATACAAAATATCATGAAGTAGCATATGTCCAACAACAAATTGAAGAACTTGGATGTACACCATTCCTAATAGACATTAGTACTGGGCCGAACCCTCCGTTGATTGCGATTACCGCAGATATCCCGAGAGATGATGTTCTCAGGATGGGAGGATCTTCTTGGGAGACCATCAAAAAATTGGATAAAGGCAATGCAATCAAATCTATGTCTGATTGTGTTTCCAAAGTGATATATACCTTGCATAGCGAGCGAAAGATTGATGGTGTCTTGGGTATGGGCGGATTGCAGAACACTATTATATGTTCAGCGGCTTTACGCCAGCTTCCCCTTGGGTTTCCAAAATTCATTTGTTCGACTATTGCTAGTGGTAACCGATATTTTGATACTGTTGTTGGAGATAAGGATATTACGGTAATGCCTTCCATTGTCGATTTCGCCGGCATTAATCCGATCAGTGAAGTCGTCTTGGCAAATTCTGTGGCAAGTGTAGTAGGAATGGTAAAATATGGAAAGCACGAAATTGATACGCATGGAAAGCACTATATAGGTGCAACTTTGATGGGCATCACAAATGATACAGTTATGCGTGCAATAAACAATTTGACTGTAAAAGGGGAAAATGTTATCAGCTTCCATTCCACCGGTATAGGGGGAAGGGTACTTGATTCACAGATTCGAGATGGCAACATTGCGGCAGTAATGGATCTATGCTTGCATGAAATGACAGCGGAATATTTTGGAGGCCTTGGATACAGCAAAGGAGCTAACAATCGTTTGCTTGCTGCTGCAGAGATGGGAATCCCCAGTCTCATTTGCCCAGGGGGAATAGACTTTGCCTGTCTGAGCAAAGAAGATTTTTTTGACGATGAAGACAAACGGGGTTTTGTATGGCATTCCAAGGATTATCTAACGCATACAAGGCTTTGGGAAAGTGAAATCCTCGATATCACAAGAACAATTATTCAAAGAGTCAATTGCGCAAAAGGGATAACAGAGATTGTGTTGCCTCTTGGTGGACTGAGAACGATGAGCAGACCAGGGGAGTTTTTCTTCAAACCAGATACTATCAAGAAAATGAAAGTGATTTTCGATGAAGAATTAAAACCTGAAATAGTGTGTAAAGCTTTTGATTTGAATTTTGATGATCCGGATTTTGCAGATATTTGTGCTAACGAAATGCTGGCTCTTCTAGAAAAGGGGGGACTACGATGATGGAAATCATCTCTCAGTATGCCGACCTTGTTGATTCTCTTATCCTTGCGGCAAGAAAAATGTATTCGTTCCGTTATGAAATGAGTGATGGCGGTAATCTGAGTATGCGAGTACCTGGGAAAGATTGGATGATCGTGAAAGGTACAAATGTTGCTTTCGATGAAATAGCCATTTCATCATTGGTAGTCACCGATTTTGAAGGGAATGTCATTGAAGGTAGCTGCAAGCCATCAAAAGAGTCTTTGCTTCATGGGGTACTATACAGTGCTTTGCCGCATGTCAATGCAATTATGCATTGTCACTCACCCTATGCCACAGCATGGGCATCTGATCATGATTCCCTTGCATTTTCAACGCATCATGCGCGGGAGAAATTGAACTTTTGCCCTGTGGTCGATACCCACTCATATGTTGTTCCCCGAGAATATTTCACGACGATTGTAAATCTGTTTCAAGAGAACGAAAACCTGAAATCTTTTATTCTGAGGGGTCATGGCCAAGTGACGGTAGGAAAGACGATGAGAGAGGCAGTGTATCTTGCAGAATTAGTAGAAGAGACGGCACAGATATCGGTGCTCTCCCAAGCTATGAAATATCACGATGAGAAAGGTTTTTAGTAATTTATAAAGATGCGTCCTTTGTGGTTGTTTTGCTGAAACTTCTTTACATATTTAAAGTTATGCAGATTTACAGTATGTAAGTGACTTGTTATAATACCTCTATGTTTCTGATGGCTTTTTATCAGTAGTGAATGTATTCTCTGCAGGTTATTCTGAGGAATTAAGACATTGATTATTTGGAGAAAACTATATTGGATACGAGATGTAGAAAATTGTTTTCTGATTGTTAGAGCTGAAGAGATATATCTTTCATGAAATACGGAGTATGAATATTGAGTATGAACCATCAAAAGATCCAACCCACGACAGTTGCTGATTCTGTCTACCTTCGGATAAAAAATGCAATCATAATTGGTGAATTGAAAGCAGGAGAACATCTTGTCCAGGAGGAGTTCACGAAGGATCTTGGCGTGAGCCGTACTCCCGTAAGGGATGCTTTCAGAAGACTCGAGTCAGAGGGGCTTGTGGTAAATAGACCATATTATGGTGCTACGGTATTTATGCCATCAAAAGAACAAGTCCTTGAGATATATGAAATCAGAATACTCATTGAACAATATTGTGCTTCGAGAACCAGTAAAGTAGCTACTGATGACGAACTGAAAACTCTAAAAAGTATTAACGACAGGATGGCGGAGGTTTCCCCTTCATCAAAAGAGTACATGCAACTTGATTTTGAGTTTCACAAGCATATCGGTGAGCTTTCCGGTTGTACAAAATCGACATTGGAAATTCTGGAAGGCCTCCTGAATAAAAGTAGCAGTTTCAAATCAATATACTATTCTATGGTCGGTGGATCGCAAGCAACCATCGCCATGCATTCTGATATCGTTGAGGCTTTATTCAATCGGGATGAAGAAGCAGTGAAAAAGGCCATAGCCGATCATCTAAACCATGTTCTCAATAGGGTCATTTCATCAAATATTCTCGTGTGAATTTGAATAGTCAATAGCATTGTTTTTTGGGGTTGGCAATTAGATATTATACTTTGCTAACCCCAATTCTATTTTTAAGCGTCCAATGGTCATTTTTACTAACGAACGCCTCTAACGATACAGGGTTCGATTCTTGCTGTCTCTGCCCTTCACTCAGCTCATTTTCCCCGAGGGGTTTGCTTTCCAGAAGAAGTGCAACCTCTTCTGGATACAGCTGGGATACCATCGATTCCCTTGAAACCTGTTAGGTGCTTTTATCTCTGCGCTGCAGTAGTTTCCGAACAAAGAATCCTCTTGAAGAGTTTAAGTTCGACTCAACTGGTTTTGCAACAGATGTCTATGCTGGGGTTGAGCAATGCGAGGGAGAATTACCTGGAAGCATTACGCTTCGTACTGGATACCCCGGAATACGAGGAAGTGAAGAGCAATCCGGAGATCTTGGCGATGTTGCCGGAAGCTCTGGGGGAGTAAATCCCGAGAATGTTCTTTTCCAGAAAGCCTCTGACCTAGATTCAGAGCATTCGCTTTATCAATATCTTTAATTAGGATGTATCAATAAAAGCTAAAGCGCTTTTTCTCCACCGTCCGCATGCAGTTCATGCCATTGGTCTGGGGAAACACGGCTTTCACAGCATCAAGAAACCAGTCAGACTGTCAATGCTTGCTATACATAGGTCCTTGACGCTGCGGTTTTAAAATATTCCAATTAATAACCATATTTCGAACAGAAATATAACCAAGTCTACGCTATCTGAGCATATTGAATAGCCATTAATACTTGGAATATGTCCTTCTCATCCTTGAGGAATAAAGTATACTTGTTATCATTATTTGTGAGGAATGCATGACAATGTTATTTGTCTCGGGCCTACGGGAGATTCCTGAATAAAGCAGACTACTCAGGACCAAGTATTGCAAGAAAGTTGCCAGGTTTTCCTACTGCTTTATAAATCTGAGGAGTTTTTCATGAATTATTTTGAAGCCACTTTACTTTCTATGGTGCTTATGTTGGCCATTCTAGTCGATGTTTTACGATTCCCGTTACTTAAAAAAGATCGGGGAAGTCTTTTTTTCGCCGAGTTGGCGATTGCCTACTCGATATTCCTTGTCATCACAATCCTAATTTGCCTTGGTAGAGAAAATATCATTTCGTATCCAATAGGAATAGGTAGAATTCTTTGGGCATTGCATTTTCTTTCTTTCCCTGTTTTATTGGGAATGTGGATGCATTTCAATGCAATAAATGTAATTGACAATGAAAAGCTTGTTAATTTGCTTTCTCTCGTCCATGCTATTCCTCTCGTGGTGCTTATTATAATTACTCTCATCGATATACCACAACAACGCTTTTACCCGTTCAATCCTGGATATGAGCATATGGCTCCGGTCATCGGCACCTACTACATGGTATCTCTATGCTTTTTTTTCTGTCTGGCAATGTTCCTTTCAACATTGGGGCATCGGAAAGAACTGCAAGGTTCCTTTCTGTTTATCTCAATGCTTTTGCCAATTGCTTTTACCATATCGTTCATGACCTTCTATGCCACACATATTCATGTCATGTTTGTCATGGTGAACTCCTTCATGATGGTGCTCTACTATCTTATTGGGCAGCGGGATTCAATTAGAGTTGATTCTTTGACAGGATTGCCTTCCTATACGCTCTTGAAGCGTAAACTTATCAGAATTTTTCGATTAAGATCTTCCTATGCAGTAATTTTCCTTGACATTGAAAATTTCAGATATTTTAACTCCCGATATGGCCAATTCCTTGGAGACCAAATGCTTGCGAAACTAGCAGAGTTTCTTAAGACTATAGGGAGGGCTAATGAGGTTTATAGGGTTTCTGACGATCAATTTTGCATTTGTCTTCCATCCGGTGCAGACGAAACTGCAAAAATTGTAACCGACCAAATAAAAGAAAGAATGAATCAACCCTGGGACCTTAACGGGAGGACTGTTTTCATTCAAGTCAACATGGCTGTAATCAACATACCTCAGCAAGCAGAAACTATGGAAGAGTTCAAACAGGCCACTAGCCGATTACTGCTTGAGATAAAAATGCTACGCAATAAATCGCTCATTATTTATACCCGTGAAAGTACAGTTGACCATGAACGGAAAATGAATATCATATCTGCACTACGTGAGTCCATCAAATTTACCGAACAGATATTGGTATATTATCAACCAATCTATGATGCAAAGACTGAACAACTCGTATCTGCCGAAGCTTTGATAAGAATAGATGATTTACACCTAGGATTCCTTAAGCCAGACGAGTTTATAACTCTTGCAGAGCAGACCGGATTGATTATGCAACTCACACAAATCATGCTTGCCAAGGTTTGTAGATTCATCAAACAAATTCCTGAAGAAAATTCCCCATTGAGCCATATCGCCATGAATCTCTCTAGCGAGGACTTCGAATCGAAGGTCATTGGAAAAACTTTGCTAGATATTATTGAACAGGAAGGTGTCAAACCAAAACGGATTGGGTTTGAAATTACTGAATCGGTGGTGTTGCAATCGTATGAAACGGTATCTGAAGTCATGGTCGAATTATCACTGAAAAAAATTGCCTTTGCTTTGGACGATTTCGGGACAGGTTATTCAAATCTTCGAGCTTTGATAGATCTACCCTATGATTATGTAAAGTTGGATAAAAGCGTAATTCATGCAGCCATGGCAAAGCCTTCCATGCTCTTACTATTGACAGAGATGCTTCAAAAAATGGGTAAATGTGTGATAGCAGAAGGCGTAGAAACCAAAGAACAGCTATCCATGGTAAGAAGTGCTGGTATTGAGAGGGTGCAAGGGTATTATTTTTCGAAGCCATTGGAAGAGGAAGTCTTCCGTGATTTGATTTTGCAAGCGAAATAATACTGATTGTATTACTATATTTTGATATTTCTCAGACCGTTTAGCATTGACTTTTTCCCCTTGTGCGATTGATTCGTACGAGTTAATGGGTGCGTTTCAATTCCTTCATTTTTCAGACTGCTGGCCAATATTTCAACTAGACACATGGTTATGGTGGGCTTTGTGAGCAAAACAGTTTCCCAAGGCGGATACGGTAGACTTACCTACAAGGAGCGGGAGTTTACATCAGAGGTGCCCCTTGCGCATGCCGGGGTGATGGTAATTCTTTCCGGACTTCCTGTTTGGACGGACTTTATCGACTTTGAAAGCATCACAAGTGATGCAAGGCTTCTGGAAACCTATGGGGAGGTACTGGTAACCGGGCAGGGAATATGGTTTTTCCCTCGGATATGACAAAATAAGTGGTTGATCCATTCTGAACACTTCATCCTTTCTAACGCAGATGATCAAATCGACTGCTGAGAAAGGGGGTAAAGTGTCTATACTCTGGGAGGTTCTGCGGATATCGAGGGGCAGGATAGGGGAAGTGAAATAATTCTTTTCCCTCAACCTATACAACATGCCAAGAAGAAGTGGTTTTGTTTTGTATTGAAAGGAACAATGTAACAATGAAGGTTTTTGGAAAATGTTCCCAATTCTCTGGGCCATCCAGTATCAAGTACTTTATTGTGTTGACTTTACCCTTAGGGCAAGGTGTACGTTAAGGATAGGTGCCAGAGGATTGGCCAAGAGGAGTATAATCCATGTTGTCTATCGGAGAATTTTCAAATATCTGTAGGGTTTCCACAAAGACGCTTCGCTATTATGCGGAGATAGGGCTGATTCTGCCTGATAAAGTCAACCCTGAAAATGGTTATAGATATTACTCTATTGGGCAATTGGAAACGATGCTATATATCAATCGGCTGAAAACGTACAATTTTTCTTTGGAAGAAATCAAGACCATACTTGAATCAGAAGAACTCCAGGACGAAAAACTCTGCTTGGCACTTACCAGAAAGAAAAATGAAATTGAGAAAAAAGAACAAGAAATTTCAAGAACGTTAGACCAATTGAGTAATGATATTTCAAGTTTGAAACAAGGCAAATCAATTATGTCCTATCTAAAAGGCATTGATATCCAACTTGTGGAAGTCTCAAGGATGTACCTTCTCTCTATGCGAAAAATGATTCAGGAATATGGTTTTTCTGAAGAATACAGCAATTGTTTTGGTGCCTTATTCAGAAAAATTGCAGATGACAATCTAACTGTAGCCGCTCCTCCAATGGTGCTTTTTCACAGTGCGGAATTTAGTCCACTTGGTTTGGATACTGAATTTGCCATTCCCGTAAAAGAGTATGTTACCGGTACAAGGGATTTTTCTCCGGGGCTATGCTTGAAGACAGTTCTCGTTGGTTCTTATTCTGGCCTCTCTTCCGTATACACCAAACAACGCGAATGGGCAGAAGGGGAAGGCTATGAATCCAGCAATGCCCTGTATGAAGTGTACGTAACTGACCCTTCCCAAGTTACCAAGGAAAGTGAGCTTATAACAGAGATTTATTATCCAGTCAAAAAGAAAGCATCAAATAGTTAGGCCAGAAAATATGATCACACAACTTTTATATAGTCATAGGAACCAAGAAAAAATGCTTGGGTGGAAAGGCATTCTGTGATAAAGGGAAAAGCATATGAATCAAGAACAATTTGTAGCGTTGGAAAAGGTAATAAACAAGGATTATAGCAATATTGCAGGCATAGTTGTGCTGAAAGACGGCCAGACGCTCTATGAGCATTACTTTAATGGATGCTCAGATACTAGCCGGATCCATGTCTATTCAGTGACAAAAAGTATTGTTTCCCTATTGATCGGGATTGCCCTGGATAAGGGATGTATCAAAAGTCTCGACCAGAAAGTATTGTCTTTTTTCCCGGATTACCTAGTTAAAAAGGGAGAAAGAACAATACAGAAGATTACTCTTGAGAATCTGATGACAATGACAGCTCCGTATAAATATAAACACGTTGTTCCTTACGTAAAGTATTTCACAAGTGATGACTCGGTAACGTTTACGCTTGATTTACTGGGAGGTAGGGGACAGATAGGGAAATTTAGATACACCCCCCTCATAGGGCCTGATATTTTGTCAGGTATTCTTGTAAAGAGTACCGGGCAATCCGTATTTGATTTCGCGACAGAAAATGTCTTCTCGCCACTGGGAATTACTGTTAAGAGTAATGTGACTTTTCATAGTAAAGAGGAACAATTTGCATTCAATAAAGCCAAGGATATCAGCGGTTGGGTTGCTGACTCGACTGGCGTGAATACAGGAGGATGGGGGCTTACTCTCTCTGCTATGGATATGGCAAAGATAGGCCAGTTATACTTGGATGGCGGAATGTGGAATGGAAAACAAATTGTTTCAGTGAAATGGATCAACGAGAGTATAAAAGAACATAGCCGATGGGAAAAACTCAATCTGTCCTATGGTTACTTGTGGTGGCTTATCGATGAGAAAGAGCATGCTTGTGCAGCTATGGGAGATGGAGGGAATGTGATTTATTTCAATACACAGAAAAAAATAATAATTTCCATTGCTTCTACGTTTGTAAAAAATGCAAAAGATAGATTGGAACTTATAAAGGAACATATTGAACCAATATTTGAGGATTGAAGAGTATGGCAAGCTCCCAAAGCCAAGGCAATTCTTGACAGTAGGTGAGAGGGTGGGACTTCTTTCTGTTCCCTTCGGTTTTTCCCTTGTCCCAACGGTGAGGCCGAACTCGTTTGGTATGGGCAGGCTGACCTTTAGATATCTTGAAGGGATGGCATTTCCCAAAAGTTTTTGAGGGTAGGTAAAATGTGAAGGATTAAAGTGTTGCGTGTGAGAGGCTGTCGTTAATCTTCCTGTTTTTACCTTTTTGGAGAAAAGAACTGCATAAATCCAAGTAACCTAGAGGGTTTTCTTACAATATATGCTTGGTCTTTTTTCTGGTGGTTTCCCCTTCTTCGGTGTATCATCTTCCCTTGAGGAGCTGTTCTCTACATGAATGCAATCAAGGATACTCCGCCCTTTTTGGAACTCAGGGATGTCAGCAAAACCTATTATCTTACGAAAAGCCATACAGTGCAGGCTGTAGACTCTGTCTCTTTCTGTATAGGACAGGGTGAATTCGTTACCCTCATAGGACCCTCGGGGTGTGGCAAAAGTACGACGCTGCGCATGATCGCAGGATTTCTCAAACCCACCCAAGGGGATATTCTGCTTGAGGGAAAATCTATCACTTCCCTTGGCCCTGAGCAACGAAACATCCCCATGGTCTTTCAAAACTATGCACTTTTCCCCCATCTGAACGTTTTTGAGAACATAGCGTATGGTTTGAAGGCGAGAAAGTACTCAGAAGATGCCATCGTTCACGATGTAGCCATGATGTGCCAGATGCTGAATCTTGTGGGTATGGAGACTCGGTTTCCTGATGAGCTATCCGATGGGCAACAACAACGAGTGTCCCTTGCCAGGGCTTTGGTCATAAAACCCAAGATACTTCTTTTTGATGAACCTCTGTCCAACCTTGACGCACGGCTAAGAATCCAGACGCGGGCGGAAATCAAACGCATGCAACAGATTCTTAAGATTACCGTGCTGTATGTAACACACGACCAACAGGAAGCCCTCAGCATTCCCGATAGGGTAGTGGTCATGCACAAAGGAAAAATCATCCAGCAAGGAAGACCGAGAGAAATCTACAACAACCCCAAAACCCCCTTTGTTGCTGATTTTATCGGAAATGCCAACTTTTACGAGGCTTGTGTCGTTTCCGTTGAACCATCCTCCGTCTTGGTTGCCCTGTATGATGAAACTTTCAGTGTTCCCCTGACGCAATGTGACCACCTGCCCATCAAGGGCGAAAGGATACTGCTTTCCATCAACCCAATCACCATTGCACTTTCCGACTCTCGTGAGGCCTTAGGGGAAAATGGGTATACCGCCATTGTTGAACAGTGCCTGTTCAACGGCCAATCCTTCGAGTATACAACTACGTTTGGCGATACCAGTCTCAGGGTCCTGCACCCGAATATTCGAGGTGATGCCCTGGAATATGCTACCGGTACCCCAGTGATACTGACCTTTCATCCCGAGACGTTCCATGTATATAAAATCAAGGAGTAGTCTATGAATAATCGAAAATCCTTGGTTTCCGGCCTTTTGATGCTTGAGTTGGTAGGTGAGCATGTTGTAGTCATTTTGCTAACCCAAATCGTTTCCGACGCAACGTTCGCTTTGTCTTTCCAACTCATTTATATGACTGTACGCTATACGTACAGCAATCGACCCCTTTTGTTTAATCTGACAACCTGGTTGGCCGGCCCTTTTCTGTTTGCCTTGTTTTCATCACTGCCCTTGCCAGGGGCACTGCCGATTCTCTTGCTTGGCTCAAGTACGGCCTTTTTGGCAAGATATCGCTATCCTGTCGCCCGGTTCTTTCATTTGCTTCCTAAAAAGAAAACTCTGCCCACCAAGGAAGCCCATGAACTGATGCTTGCCACACTTGCCCATGAGATACGTACCCCCCTTACCATTATGCAGACGACTGAAAATGTGCTTCTTGAGGAAATCCCAGGGCCCTTGAATGCACGGCAGAAGAAATTCATGGATTCAATCTTTATCAATACCCAGCGTCTGATTGCCTTCTCTGAGAACATGTTGACCCTTCTTAAACTGGAGCGTGATTGGCAACCGGATCTGTCAAAGACCATCGATTTGAGAAACCTGATCAGGCAAGTTGTTGAGATCATGGAGCCAATGCTTGCAAGTAAGACCCAATATATCAAGTGCTCCTTTCCTTCGCTGCTTTCCCATCCGAAAGCAGATGAGGCCTGGATTCGACAAGTGCTGATCAATCTTGTGCACAATGCTTCCAAACATACCGATGGGCAAGGATCTATACTCATATCGGTAACACAGGATGAATCACAGGTTGTTGTAACGGTAACCGATAACGGTCATGGTCTGCTTGGCAGACAACGGGAAACCTTATTTAAGGAATTCTATCAGGAAAAACAGGATATGAAGGAGTATCAGGATGGTTTTGGCCTTGGTCTTACCATCGTGAGGATGATTATTGAACGCCATCATGGGCAGGTGTATATAACCAGTTCAAGGCAGCAGGGGACCATGGTCTCATTCAGCCTACCGGCAAAGGAGATGCAGTGAAAGGAAGAATTCTGATTGTAGACGATGAACGTGACATTCTGGATGTCCTTGGTTTTGTGCTGGAGGATGCTGGATACGAAACAAGAACTACTGATCGGGGGGATGAGGTGCTTGGTCTGGTTACGCAATGGAGACCTGATCTTGTAATCCTCGATATCGGACTACCTGGCCTAAGTGGTTTGGAAGTATGTCCTTGTCTGGTGTCCATGGACATTCCAGTCTTGGTACTCAGCTCCCATGACAGGGATGACCAGATTGTGGAAGGGCTGGAGGTCGGAGCCGAAGACTATGTGTCCAAGCCTTTCAATCTGAAAGAGCTCTTACTCCGCATCGAAAAAATCCTCAGAAGAACCAAACTGAACGAATGTACAGAGCATGCGATTGCAATAGGTTCTTTGGCTATCGATTTTCGCACCCAGACAGTATGGGTTGAGGGGGAGATAGTAAACCTCACCCCCACCGAATACAAAATTGTGGAACTGCTTGCAAAGCATGCCCATACCCCGGTGACAAGCGAGGTTTTGCTCAAGCAGGTATGGAACAGCGAAGACTGGATCCAAGGCGCAGAGATGGTAAAAGTGAACATCAGCCGGGTTCGCAAGAAACTTGAGAAGGACCCGACAAACCCTAGATATCTGCTAAACCGTTGGGGGTATGGGTATCTGTTGACAGACATTGCAGCCACCGGCAAGTGAGATTGTTACGGTTTTGTAACTTGCACATATCCTAATAATAGCGTGAAACTGAATGCGTACGCTGGGAAAAACCAATTTCCCAGTCTGTCGTTACGGTTCTTAAAAGGGAGGAACGTTATGAAGAAACTGCAAAAGATTGTGTCTGTGCTTGTCCTGATTGCGCTCTGTGTGGTACCTCTGTTTGCCGCTGGTGTACAAGAACAAGCGAAAGCAGGTGGAACGCTGAATGTGTATTCCATCATGCCTGAAAAGTATGCCACCAAGGTTTTCGACGAATTCACCAAGGATACAGGTATTAGTGTGAATTTCGTACGACTGTCTTCAGGTGAAGCTCTTGCCAGAATCATCGCCGAGAAGGCAAACCCCCAAGTCGATGCACTGTGGGGAGGTCCGGCTGATACCTATGAAGCTGGTGTACTTGAGGGTGTCTTCGATACCTATGTGCCTGCTGAAGCCGGCAAGATTCCAACTCAGTTCAAGTCCGCGAAAGGCTATTGGACTGGTATCGGGGTAATTCCCCTTGCCTTCATGAGTAATGTAACCTTCCTTAAGGACAAGGGTCTCGAGGCACCGACCAGCTGGAATGATCTGTTGAATCCAGCTTATAAAAATAGTCTGCAGATGGCCGATGCCCGTACCAGCGGAACGGCAACCGAACGCATCTATTCCTTAGTCAAGGTAATGGGTGAGGACGAAGCTTTTGCTTACCAGAAGAAGTTGCATCAGAACATCCAGCTGTACACCAAAGGTGGTGCCGGCGGAGCAATGCCAGTGGCAACAGGTCAGGCAGGGGCCGGAATCTTTTACATCGTCGATGCCCTGGATATTCAGCAGCAGGGGTATGACTTGGTGCTTTCTTATCCGAAGGAAGGCGTGACCTATGGCGTAGAAGCCTCAGGCATAATCAAGGGTGCAAAAAACCTCGACTCAGCAAAAGCCCTCATGGATTGGGCTTCCTCAAAGAGATTGGGCGAGGTTATGGTTGCCAACCAGATCAACTACATTCCCACTCGTCCCGATGTAACGGTTACCAATCCTGCATTGGATATGTCTCAGGTAAAATTGATCGAAGCGGATATTGCCTGGAAAGGTGAGAACCGGACTCGGCTTGTCGAACGTTGGGTAGCTGACGTTATCCAACAGTAAAACCTGCAATGGATGGATCGCCACCGGCTTCGGCTCTCTGGCGATCCTTTTCCAAACGCTACGGTACAAAGGAACTTGTCATGTTTGATACGAATGGCTACAAGTCAAAACGGGCATCCTTGATGAAAACAGACCCGGCACTTTTTTCTGCTTTGGTGGCGGTTTGGCTTTCGTTCGCAATTTTTATCTTTCTGCCTCTGCTGCGACTTCTTGCAACTACCTTTATGGTGAATGGATCCTTCTCTCTTGCCAATCTGCAGAAGGTGTTTTCCACCAGCTACAATATGAAGGCTTTGTATGGAAGTCTGATTCTTGCCACCTCGGTGAGTATTTCCGGCACTTTTCTAGGATATTTGTTTGCGCTTGCGGTAACACGCACCTCGCTTCCCAAGCCCTTGAAGGTCTTGCTTGGGGGGATTACCATGCTGCCGTTGATCTCGCCGCCTTTTACCAGCAGTATTTCCCTGACGTTGGTGCTTGGTCCGAACGGTATGCTGCTCAAAGCACTGGGAATAGGTGATTTTTCCATCTATGGGTTCCTTGGGACCTGGATATCGGAGACTCTGACATACTTTCCGGTGGCTTTCATGGTTATAAGCGCAATTCTTAATACGATGAGTGCAACCTTGGATGATGCCGCACTCTCGTTAGGTGCCTCGCGTTGGAGAATGTTTGGTACGATTACCATCCCTCTCTCGCTGCCCGGTATCGGGAATTCAATCCTGCTGCTCTTCGGTGCGAGCCTAGCCGACTTTGCCACCCCTTTGATTCTAGGCGGTCATTCGTTCCCGGTATTGCCTACCGAGGCCTATCTCTTGATTACCGGTATGTTCGATTTGAAGGGAGGTGCAACCCTGTCCTTTTTGCTGCTTGCCCCTGCTTTGCTCGTATTCTTTTTGCAGAGAATGTTACTAGGTAAGAAAAGCTATGTGTCGGTGACCGGAAAGAACGGCGCAAGAACGGAGTTTGCAAAGCTTCCTCAGGGTTTGAGCATCTTTATTACAGCGGTTTGCACCCTACTGGTGGTCTTTATTCTCTATTTATATGCAATTATCCTCTGGGGTTCCTTTGTGAAAGTCTGGAGTGTCAATAATACCTTTACGCTCGAACATTATGTGTATGTGTTCAAACATGGGAAGAAAGCAATCACCGATACCCTCTTGATCGCTGTGCTTTCTACGGTCATTGGTTCCACACTTGCGGTCATCATCGGGTATGTGGTCCAACGCAAGCAATTCTTTGGCAAACGGTTCTTTGAGTTCAGCAGTATGCTTAACTATGCACTGCCCGGAACGGTGGTAGGTATTGCATATATCATTGCCTTCAACCAAAAACCGATTCTGTTGACAGGAACCTTGTCCATTCTTGTTGCTGCCTATGTCTTTCGGTACTATGCGACAGGAATTCGTTCAGTCATCGCTTCCTTGGAACAGATTGACCCTGCCCTGGAGGAAGCTTCGCTCAGTCTGGGGGCTGGTTCGGTGCATACATTTACTCATGTTACCATTCCTTTGATCATCCCGGCTGTTCTGGCAGGGATGCGCTATTTGTTCATTCACTGTATGACGGCCATAAGTGCAACCATCTTTCTGGTTTCCGTCCATTGGATGTTACTTACGACCAGGATTCTGGAAAGTATGACTGAGCTACAGTTTTCCCAGGCTTCTGCCTTCTCCATTGTTTTGATCGTCATCGTCTTTCTGGTAGATGCCTTGATGATTTTCCTGCTTCGTCTTTCCACCTCCAAATTCCATAGAACCCAGGAGATTTCCTATGATAAAATCGGCGCTTGAACTTCGTGATGTAACAAAGATATTCCAGAAGGGACGTGAACCTGTCAAAGCGGTGGATTCGGTGAATCTCACGGTCGAAGAGGGTGAGCTGGTTACGTTTCTCGGGCCCTCTGGCTGTGGTAAGACTACTACGCTGCGCATGGTGGCCGGGTTTGAGCTTCCCAGTTCCGGATCGATAACCATCAAGGGCAAAGATATTACCAACACCCCGGTAAATAAGCGTGAAATCGGGTTTGTTTTCCAGAACTATGCCTTGTTTCCCCATATGAGCGTCTACAATAATGTGGCCTACGGCTTGAAAGCCCGGGGTGAGAAGGACGACGAAATCCGGCCAAAGGTTGTCTCTGCCCTTCAACTGGTCGGGCTGGAGAATACTGAGAACCGTTACCCGAGCCAGCTGTCCGGTGGAGAGCAGCAACGTGTGGCCTTAGCCAGGGTCATCGTAATGGAACCGACTCTTTTGTTGATGGACGAGCCGCTTTCGAACCTTGATGCCAAGTTGCGCTTGCATATGCGAACCGAGATTCGCAAACTGCAGAAGAAGCTGGGAATTACCTGTCTCTATGTTACCCATGACCAGAGTGAGGCCCTTACCATGGCCGATCGGATCGTGGTCATGCATAAGGGAAAGGTGGAACAGATTGGTACGCCGTTCGAAATCTATAGCAACCCACAATCGTTGTTTGTGGCCGATTTCATTGGACAGGCGAATATCATCACCTTGGAAGTGACAGCCATCGGGGATGAGAATCTAACGGCAGCTATTCCTGGGGGAGGTTCCTTTACAGCCAGAGCCTTGCGCCCGGATAAGTATAGCCCAATTGATGTGCTCTACAAGGTAGGCAAACCTGCTTCTTTGATTGTCAGGCCGGAAAGCATTGTCGTGACCAATTTGAGTAACGAGGATGGTCAATTCCCTGCCCAGGTAGTATCGTCCATATTCGTAGGTAGTCATATTGAATATGAATTGCTCCTGCAGAACGACGCAATCGTCAAAGCCTCGATTCCCTTTACCACCGGTATGCAGATGTTTAGTGAAGGATCATCAGTATCTCTTGTCTGTGATGTGTCGAATTCAGCTTTCCTGCCTGCTTGAGAGATAAAAAAAGGGTAGCAAACGAAAGCTTAAGGACTCACAGAATAGTTACATATACCAAGAACTCCTTGCGCGATTGCAGGGAGTTCTTGGTGCTATTGGGTAATCAGTATTAGAAAAAATTGCTACACTGAAAACGCAACAAGGTAAAGAGGTAAATTTGTTCAATGTGACAACAAGTCTACAACAGTTTGATTCAGAAATCACCAGAATCAATATTGACGCCGTGGCTACTAAAAGGATTATCGACAAATTAGAAAAAGAAAGAAAGTTGCTAGAACAGCAAGTTATAGAAAGCGTAAAGCTGGATAATCCACTTATTGAGGAGCTTCATCAATTGATATCGTCATATTCCGTAAGGCTTGGATTGGATGAAAAACATGTAAGTGCAGGGAAACATTACATTTTTACCAACGACTTAAAGTCATTGTCAGGAGCAATACTCCATAAAGTCGTTTTTGTGTTCAAGATTTCATATGTTAAGCTGATTCAGCATCATACAGGCATTTATTTGCCGATAATTCTGGGCTCTCCAAGTGGACGTGAAGTGAGTATGGAAAATATAGACGAAATGATGGATATTCTTGCAAAGGATTTTAAAGATTATCAAATTATCATCGCTTCCATTTATAAAAGCTACGTTTTTCCAAACAAGAACATTATTGAGTTGACTGACAGACTTCTTCCATTCTAAAACATGAATTTATAGGGGATTGTATGGACTATACATTCATGGTTTCTATAAGACAACTAATTTGTTTAGAGTAGAAAATAAATTCATTTATGGTTTAAGGTTGGTATTAATTTATATATAAAAGGATTAACATGATATCTTAATCAAATATTTACAATGCTAGGTAATGAATGTATGTTTAACGACGAAGAAGTTGCAAAAGCAATGCTCTGAAGAGCGAGAGATGATTAAGGCTTTCGGCCAGAAAATGAGTGCTAAAATACAGCGACGTCTCATGGAATTGCGTGCAGCTGATTCCCTTGCTGATGTTTCTCATGTACCCCTGTTCGTTGTCATGAATTGGAAAATCGGAGGGGCGTTTTTTCGGTTGATTTAGAATACCCCAACCGTCTGCTCTTCATTAGTGCAAATGAACCTATCTATGAATATTCTCCTGACTACGCAGTTGCCCCAGGCGAGACCTTAGGTGAGGTGATAGAAAGCCTTTCTATGACGCAAAAGGAACTTGCCAAGAGAACTGGTCTGACAGAGCAAACGATAATTCGTATCCTCAAAGGTATTCAGCCGATAACTTTTGAAACTGCGAACAAGCTGGAGATGGTAACGGGTGTCCCTGCCCGGATGTGGAATAATCTGGAGATGCAGTATAGGGAGCAATTGAGTAAAATCAAGCAAATCAAGGAGCTTGAACAGGGGATTGATTGGTTGCATGGAATTCCGACCAATGAACTGATATCACGGGGAAAAATACCAAGTGAAAACAGCAAAGCAAGCTTGGTTCAAGAAACCCTTAAATTCTATGGAGTTTCGAGTGTAGAGGCTTGGAATGACATTTGGTGTGACCCGAAAGTAGCAGCCCGACGCTCTGATTGTTTTGAGACCCAAAGTGGTCCGGCCTCTGCATGGATTCGCCTGGGAGAGTTGCAATCCCAGCAAATTGAGTGTTTGCCGTTCAGCGAAGAACATTTTAAAAAGGCATTACAGGTAATCCGCACTTTGACAGCAAAGGATCCTGAGGTCTTTATCGGTGAGATGCGCAAAATATGTGCTGAATCTGGGGTTGCCCTGGCATTGGTCCGTGAGCTCAAGAAGGTTCCCTGGAATGGAGCTTCCAAGTGGCTTTCTTTGAATAAGGCAATGATTTTGCTGAACTTGAGAGGGAAAGGCGAGGATATATTCTGGTTCTCGTTTTTCCATGAGGCCTATCATATACTCCATGGAGAGAAAAAAAGGCTGTATATAGCCGAGAAGAATGGTATTGATGAGGAAGAGCAGAAAGCCGACCGTTTTGCTGCGGATATCTTGATTCCTGAGAAATACAATACCCAGATTGTTGGTTTTACTACAAAGAAAGAAATACTTGCTTTGGCAAAGAGTCTTGATATCAGCCCCGGTATCGTAGCAGGTAGATATCGGCATTTGACAGGAAAGTGGACGTTTTTTAAAGATGTAACGAGAACCTTTGACTGGGCTGAAGATAAATAAAGCTCTAAATGACCCCTTTAACGGTTCTCTTGGAATATAGGGAAGTCCTTCCTGGAATCGATGATACTCACCTATGAACTATATTACTGAAACGCATAGAAAACCTTGTTATCTCCTGGCTTTTGAGAACTGAAGGGCTGATATTAAGAGCATTCACTGTATTGCTGTGCGGTTCAATGCAGATGAAACCATCTCCATTGAAAAGAACCCAGTCAGAGAAATTGTCAGAGACAGAAAAAAGGAAGTCATCAATCCTGCACTCAGTACCGTTGCTTTCATATGCCCCTGAAATGATTAAGGATTTAGGATTGCAACCATAGGCAAAGGACTTCTCTGTTTCCGTAAGCGCCATCATTCTTCCAGTTGGCAGGTACCTGTCATTCCTTTCATAGGAACGGCCTAACTGCACCGAGAAGAAGTCTGGATTGTCAAAGGTCGTATGGAAGGCCAAGGCGAACGGCATGGGATGGTCCGAAGTGTTCTTGAGCAGGATTGTATCAGTCAATCCGTTTTCATCCAGTGAAAACAACCGCTCAATCCTGAAGTCGAAAGGGTAAGGGCCCCCCTCGTTTTCGAAGGCAAGTCTTGCAGACCTGTCCGTAACCTCAACAACTGAGAAGGGAACATCATAGAGAACCCCATGAAGATTCACATTGAATCGTTTTTCATTCACAGGAAGATGGTATTCTCTCCCTTCAAAGGCGAAGACACCATCCTCTGTCCTGTTCGGAGGAAAGAGAATAGGGCTTCCATTGATGAAAGGACTATTTTCAAGGGCATGCCTGTTCTCCGGTTCCAAAAGTATTCTGTGACCATCATACCTCAAGGATACCAGGTCTGCCCCGAAGGTCTCATCTATTTTTGCACTCCACTTTGAACATTTCAACTCCAACATGCAAGGGCCTCTTTCTCTGTTGTTACCCTTGTGCATGCATCCTTGCCTAATGCAAGGTATCTCCCAACTCCCCGGATTGCAGCATCACTTATATTTGCAGCCCTTGATACTGGGATCTCCAGCCCAATGTAGGGAGCCATCAGGTCAAATGCCTTGGATATCTGACCACCCATTACAAGGAAGTCGTAGGCCTTTTTCGGTATGTAGCTGCTTATTACCTCTCCGATGGATTCTCCCACATCCCTGAATACGGCAAGGGCATTCTTGTCCCCTCCGGTCGCCAGAGCTGCTATTTCCCTTACATCGGGCATTGAAAAATCCCCTGAAAGCTTTGCATAGCGTTCACGTATAGCCTTTCTTGAAATAGTATCCTCAACTATCCCGTCTCTGAATTTCTTGTTCCAAAGGCTGAAGCAGGGTCTCTGCTCCTGATTGATGAGAATCCTCCCGCCGTGTGACATGGTAAAACCGAAACCAGTGCCGAGCATTATTCCACAGGGTCTGTCAAATCCCCTAGCTGCACCTTCTGCTATCTCTCCGAGAAGAAACGCGGTGGAATCATGGAGATATTTGACCTCAAGGCCTTCTGCGCTGAAGACAGGACTAAGGCTCATTCCCCTGACCGAGGTGAATTTCTGGGTCATATTGAAGATTCCGTTCTCGTAGTCGAACGGACCGGGAATACAGATTCCCACTTCCGTAAATGATGCCAGTGAACGGTTCCTTTCAAGTATTGACTTGAAAGAATCGAGGATCTCCTCTGGTTTGCCGTTACTATTTGTCGGGCTTTCCCCCAAGGTGCTCTCAATTATCATCCCTTCTGTATCAACAAGTGCGGATTTGATGAAAGTTCCTCCGACATCAAGGGCTAGTTTGTATTGCATCGTTTTCCCTCCAAGGGTAAAACTATTTTCTTAAGGGGTATTATACAATAAAACTAGTATTGTACAATCATAATGATGCATGGTATCTTTTGGTTATTGCCAATATCGATTGGGGGTGCCCATGGGTCTTGTATCACGTCTTGAAAATGTTTTTCCATCTCTGTCTCCGATTGAAAAGCGGATCACTAGTTATTTTATGAGCCATGAAGCAGAACTCGTAGGAAAGCCAATCCTGGATATTGCTCAGGCCTGTGATACCAGTAAAAGTGCGGTCGTGAGGCTGTGCAAACGCATCGGATACAATGGTTACAAAGAACTGCAGACTGACCTGAGTGCAGAGAGGGCTTTAAGACAGAGGGACAAAGTCTACGAAAGAAGTGACATTTATCCTCAGAGCAGTACAGCCAGTATCTGTACCCTTATCACCCATAACAGCATCAGGGTTCTTGAAAGCACGCTTCAAAATCTAGATTTATCCAGTATGGACAAAGCTGTGGATGCCCTATGTTCTGCTAGGAGAGTTGACCTTTATGGTGTTGGTAACAGTGGAATAGTCGCTGAGGATGCAAATATTAAGCTTAGAAGACTGGATTTTTTTACCACCTGTTGTACCGATATCCATATGGCGTTGGTCTCTTCATCGACTCTTAATGCGGATGATGTAGCGGTATTCTTTTCCCACTCTGGCACTACAAGTGATATTCTGCATATCCTTGAAGTCGTCAAAGCACAGGGAGCCCTCACGGTTGCGGTGACCTGCAGAGGAGGAAATACTCTTAGCAAGAATGCAGACATTGTTCTTGAGACAGCCAGTTCCGAGAATCTCTCACGTTCAGGTGCCATGGCGAGCAGGATTGCTATGCTTGAGATTGTGGATATGCTCTTCTCCATTATTGCAAGCCGGAACTACAAGGATGTGAAGGATATTCTGGACCATACAGCAGACCTGTTCCAGAAAGAGCATGTATAGGGCTTTTTGATTTCAAACTAGTTTTAAATTTTTTTTAAAAATTTAAAATTAGTATTTGACTTATGTGAACCATCAACCTAAACTGAACACAGGATTTTGCAATCCAATTCATTTAGGAAGGTATCTAGAAAATGAGTTTCATGTTTCACCCGTATCCGTATGCTGATCCAAATGCTGTGAACCCCATTGATGCGGATTCTGGGATCAAGGATTCCCTTGTTATCGGTTCGCTCAATTGTGGGAAGAGCCTTAAGAAATTACTTGCAGGCAAGAAGCATATCGTTGCAATAGATGGATATTCTGGCGTTCAATTTGATGTGATAAAAAGGACTTTCGAACAGTTCCTTGATGCTGTCTGGATAGATGTTTCTTGCGTGTATAGGGACGACTATCATGACCTTATCGCCCCTAGTCTGCCTATTGACAGGGAAATGGACCCAGCCCTCCTCTATGGAGTACGTTTCACTGATGGGTATGAGGCACTTCAGGACAATGTGAAGTGCGATGCCCTTAGGGATTTGTGCAGAAAAGAATCCAAGACAGTAATAGTCTATGGAAGAGGCTGCCTTTCCTCCTTATTAAGAGGTGTCTTTGATGTAAAGATTTGGGTAGACACCACTCCGCGTCAGACTGCATTGAATTTTAAGTATGGAAAAGTCCTCAACGTCAACAGTACCTCAGCTAAGCCTTTTGGCGAAACAATGAGAAGGAACTATTATGTTGACTTCGAGAATGCATTGGCCTTGCGCTGGGACCTCATACGGAGGGATGCCATTGACTTCTATATCAGTGCAGACAATCCCGACAATATGCAGATGATTCCCTATTCTGAATTGAAAAAAGTGTTTCACCTTGCAGGGCAGAAACCCCTTCACTGTCGTCCTGTCTATCTTGAGGGGGTCTGGGGTGGTTTCTATTTTAAGAACCTGAGAAACCTTCCAAAGGAAATGAAGAACTGCGCCTGGGTGTTTGATATGATTCCGATGGAGGTATCCCTTGCACTTATCATAGAGGGAAGGGAGCTTGAGGTTCCGTTTTTTACATATGTCCAACAACAGGGAGAAAATCTTCTTGGAGCTGAGGCCTTTGCACGCTTCGGAGGGTACTTCCCGGTCAGATTCAACTATGATGACACCTATCATTCCAATGGCAATATGTCCATCCAGTGTCATCCAGATGCCGAGTATGTGGTAAACAACCATGGTGAGCTTGGACGCCAAGATGAAAGCTACTACGTGTGTGTAACAGGGCAACAAGCCTGTACCTACCTTGGTTTCAGGGATGAGGATAGCTGTAGTGCGTTCTTCAAAGCTGCACGGCAGGCTGAGAAGACACACGAGCTCATCGATTACCAGAAGTATGTAAACCCTGTACAATCCGTTCCAGGCTGTCAGGTGATGATTCCCGCTGGGACTATCCATGCCTCTGGAAGAAACCAGGTCGTACTGGAGATAGGGTCGCTTACGGTTGGCTCGTATACGTATAAGCTTTATGACTATCAGCGAATCGATCCTCAGAGTGGACTACCCAGACCCATCCACCTCAATGCAGGGGAGAAGGTCATACATGGGGAAAGGACTGCAGACTGGGTCAAAAAGAACATTGTTGACCATGGTTATGTCGTGAGACAGGGCGATACCTGGATGGAAAAGGTAGTTGGCGAACACGACCTTCTCTATTTCTCCCTGAGAAATCTTATATTCGAAGACGAAATCGAGGATGATACCAAAGGCACATTCCATGTCCTTGCCCTTGTGGATGGGGATAGGGTACGTGTCCAGTCACTGGCAGACCCTTCGAAGTACTTTGTTGCCAATAACTTGGATATCCTTGTGGTCCCCGCTTCGTTCGGAAAATACAGGATCATAAATGAGGGGATTGGAGTTGTCACCGTGCACAAGACAATACTCAAAGAAAACTGAAGATGTATACGCTTGAAGGAAGAAATATCCTCTATAGGATAAACGAAAAAGGCAACGTGACCTCCTTCCTCTACAAGAAGACAGGAAATGATTACGTGAAATCGGAAGGCCGGTTATGGAAGATGATTCTTGCAGGCAAGGGCAGGGAAGTTGAGATCCCCGTATCCTCTATCGATCAGGAATTTACTGCGTCCTGCAATGATAAGAATCTGACACTTGTATACGGTTCGATTAAGGTTAGGGGAATTCCTCGTCCAATTTCCGTAATCATTCACATTCAATTGGAGAACGACAGTCTAAAAGTCTGGAGTTCGATTGAAAATAATGATGAAGAGCTTTCCGTCATGGAAATCTTTATCAGTGCTGCAAGCGGTGTGCGTAGCATCGCAGGCAACTCAGCTGATGATGCTCTTGCTTGGCCGTATCTTATGGGAATGAAAATCAAAAACCCTGCTTTCAGTGATCTTTCCGTGTACAGCGGGTTCAGGAAATATGAACGTCATGATCAGTTCCATACTGACCTTGACAGTACCTATCCATCCCGGTTAAGCATGAAGTGGTTTGACCTGTATTGTCCGACTGAGGGGCTCTATATAGCCTCGCATGGACTTACCGCAAATACTATATGCATGCACGTTGAGAGGGATGTAAAGGCTAATCTTCTTTCTCTGGGGGTCTGCAGATATCCGTTCCTTGGTTATGGGGAACGTCAGGAAAGTGAAGTAACAGTCTACCAGCCTCATGAAGGTGACTGGCATGCAGGGGCAAGGATGTACAGAAAATTCATGACATCCACTGGCCAGTGGAAGAAGGATGAAAGTCCTTCCTGGGCCAGGGATTTCACTGGGTGGCTCAGGATTATCTTCCAGCCCCAGCATTGTGAGCCGAACTTTACTTTCCATGATATTCCACGCCTTTACGACCAGGCTGAAAGCTGTGGGATCAAGACCCTGTTCATAATGGGATGGGAACAGGAGGGGTTTGCCAGACAATGGCCTGATTATGTCGTGAGCAGTGACCTTGGGGGTGAGGATTATTTAAGAAAGGGCATTGAGTACATCCATTCCAAGGGCGGAAAGGTCATCATGTTTTTAAGCTATTCGCTCATTGACCACAAGAGTGATTTTTATATCAACGGTCCGGGAAAGACCTGTACCATAAAGAATGCTTGGGGAGAGGAGATTCCCTTTGCCGAGACCTATTGCGGGGAGGGAACCTATCGTAAGATTACGAACCCTCCTATGCCCATGTACCTTGCCTGTCCTGGAAGCGATGAATGGCAAAGGAAAATGCTTGCCAGTGCCGATGCATGTCTCAAATTCGGATGTGACGGAGTCCTTTATGACCTTGGAGGACTTCCTGCCTATTTCTGTTTTGACAAACATCACGATCATAGAATTCCCAGTGAAGCCTATGAGTCCAAGGCAGATAGGTATAGGGAACTGCATGCCCATATCCATGACAGTGGACCAGACAGGATAATTCTGATGGAACATTGCGTTGATATCTTCAATCAGCATATGGATGTTGTGCACGGGACGAACCACCTGAAGTCAGAAAATGAGTTCATTGAACTCTACAGGTACACATTCCCGGAAGTCGTTATGACCAACAGAGAAAGCGGAGAGGACGATTCGGATTACAGGAATAACTGTAACAAGACGTTCCTGTATGGACTCAGGTTCGATATGACAATCTTCCGTTGTTGTGGGACTTTTGATGATATCCCCCTTTACCGTGCCTACCTGAAGCAACTGAATGAAATAAGGCTTGCCCATAGGGATACTCTGCTCGATGGTTGCTTTGTAGACGAATTTGGCTTTGAGATTAATGATGTAATGGCAGATGGTGCACCTGTATCCTATGATGAAGGGAAACTGAAGGCCAAGTCCTATATGTCGACCTCTGGAAAGCTCACTGTTGTCCTCTGGAACAGGACAGACCTTGCCATGGATATTTCCTTGACATTCATTGGAAGTGGATGCAGAGCATCTGTTCATATTTCTGCACAGAGTATAGCAGTCTGTGAGAATTAGGGAGTTTATATGTTGAATCTATATGAAAAACAGAAAATGGGGCTACTTTTAATTGGTGCTGAACGCTTCAGGCCGCTCGGAAGCAATACCAAACGGGGTTCGTATCTTGAAAGAAAGACAGCAGAAGCAGATTCTATGGTATCCGATTGCGGGAAATTTGCTGAAGTTGTATTCCCTGGGATAGTCTTTACACGCGAGGATGCCGTAAGCGCGATCAAGACCTTTACAAAAGAAGATGTCGACTATGTTCTCTGTGTTTTTCTGTCTTGGGCAGAGGATTTCGCATGGAACCGTTTCTTGCGGGACATGCCCCCTATCCCGATTCTGTATGCCCACAATGTCAAAGATCAGGTCAATCTTGGAAATACGAGCGATGACGACGAGTTTACCGAATACCTGTGCTATGGCGGTCTGGTCGGATCCTTGGAGGCTAGTGGAGACAATATCAGATACAACCGTCCGATGTTTGAGACTGTTTTGGGAACTTGGAGTGAGGTTCTCAAGAGGTCTTATGTTTTTGGAAAAGCTGCCCATGCGAGGGCACTGCTTAGAAAGAGCAGTATGGGACTTCTTGCCTGTTTTAATGAAGCCATGTGGTCAACCTATGTAGACCCCTATGATATTTTCATGAAAGTAGGGCCTGAACTCCATTTCCTGTCCGTTGCAGAACTCAGGGATACGATTGAGGCAATTCCTGATGGAGAGGTTGCCTCAGTGATGGAAGACCTGAAGCGAACCTATGTGATGGAGGAGGATGTTGACTTGCACAAGTTCTTTGCGTCTGTCAGAGCCTCAATGGGAATGGAACGCTTGGCTACCCATTATGATCTTGACCTTTTGGTCTTGAATGACATAGACACGGTGCTCTTTCAGCAGGTTGGACTCCGCCCGGGGTTCTGGCCTACAGCCAATGAAGTAAAGACCCTTGTCGTCCCGGAGGGGGATATTGGCGGAGGCCTTGCGGCATACCTGCTGAAACTTGTTTCCCAAAAGCGTGTGAATTTCATAGAGCCTTTCCATCTGGATCTTCCAAACGACAACTTTGCAGCGGGCCATGCGGGCCCTAATGACTACAGGGAGGAAGGAGGTAAGACGCTTATTGCGAGGGATGTACGTTTTGCAAAGACAAAATGGAAATATGCAGGGGCCCCTTTTGCCTGGCATACCTTCAGTCCCGGAATAAAGACCATGGTGCACTGTTCAGAAAGAAATGGGTCTTTCATTCTTGTTGCTACGAAGGTTGAATGCCTTCCTACGGAGCATTTTCTAGCAACCTATTCCCATGGTCTTTTCAGGGCCATAGGGCAAACAAATGAGCAGCTGTTTGAAAAACTCCTCAAAATAGGGGTGACCCAGCATTACTCAATTGTGAGTGGAGACTATGTTGAGATTCTCAAAGATCTCGCCTCCCTCCTGGGCTTTGAGTTCTTCAGTCTATGACCTGTATCCTGCAGTTCATCGCTTCAATGGAGGTTTGTTTTGGATACCTATATATCTGAATCACTTGAGACAGTACAGAAATCCTATCACGATGTCGTAATCGTAGGTGCCGGTGTCTCAGGAATCGCAGCAGCTGTAGCAGCAAGAAGACAGGGCTTATCTGTATTGCTCGTCGAGAAGTCAATAACCTTTGGGGGTCTTGCGACAGCGGGTCTCATCGGATGGTATGAGCCACTGTGTGACGGAAAGGGTAACAGGCTCTCCAGTTCGCTTTCTCGGGATTTGTTTGAACTTGCCATTTCCCATAGCTACAGTTGTCTTCCGAAGGAATGGGAAGGCTTTCCCGTCCAGGTCGATACAAGCCGGCGCTGTGCCACTTTCTTCTCTCCCTCAATTTTCTCAATGGAACTTGATGACTATCTTCAGAAAGAAGGTGTTGAGGTTCTCCTTGACACTCTGTTTGTAAGGCCTATTATTTCTGATGGGACGGTCTCAGCGATAATCGTTGAAGGAAAGAGTGGACGTAGCGCGCTCGCAGCGAGGGTTTTTGTCGATTGTTCAGGAGATGCGGATCTCATGGATAGAAGCGGTGTCCCTTGTGAACTGGGTAGAAACTGGTTGACGTATATTGCTTATTTGTCCGACCTGTCAAACGCCCAGAAGGCAATAGAAAACAAATCCATGCTCTATGCGAGATCTTGGAGGAACAGCGGAGCCGACCTTCTTGGAAATAACCATCCCAAGGACTTTCCGAAGTATAGCGGAACTACAGAGGAAGAGGTAACAGCCTTTGTCCGCAACGGTCGCCAGAATCTTTTCAATGAGATAAAGGATATGCAAGCAAATAAGCGTGATATTGTATCTACACCTTCAATGGCGCAGTTCAGGACTACAAGAAGAATCATCGGGGCAAGGACCCTTACAGAATCGGATGAAGGAACGTTCCAGCCTGATTCAATAGCGGCTTGTGCAGACTTCATGCATGTGGGTAAGCGGTATGAGGTTCCCTATGGGACACTATACAATCGCGATTTTGGAAACCTGCTTTGTGCCGGTAGGATAATATCCTCAACCGGCTGGGGCTGGGAAGTGACCCGGGTCATACCGGTGGCAGTAGCGACTGGGCAGGCAGCAGGGACCGCCGCATCCTTGGCAGTTCGTAAAGACTGCAGGGTTTCGGAAGTACCGATAGCTGCACTGCAGGCAAATCTAGAGAATCAAGGAGTACATCTTCATATATGAGGAACAGATTGCAGAAGAAGGTACCGCTAGTTGCAAGCTTGGTGATGCCAATAAGACTAAAAGTCACCTTGACCTCAGTGCTCATCGCCACCGTAGTCGCAGTTGTAGCTTCTATTACCTTCTTCTATGCAATAAAGAATATAACACAAAAGACCTTTACGACGAATCTTGAAGCTCTGCAGACCGAGATTGAACAGATTTTGGTCTCTGATATGGTGTCTATAGACAATACCGCGAGGCATATAATCCAGAGTGCGAGTGTATTTAACTATCTTTCTAACGGTTCTCTACCGTCAGAGTATGACGAGTATGAGCTCTTCTCACTCAAAAGTGCCATGGGAAAGGATATATCGCGTCAGCTTTTCTTTAACCCTGCGTTTGAAAGTGGTCTTATACAGATTGTCAGGCTGTTCTTGGAAAAAGACATAATAATCACCCAGACAAAGAAAGCGACTGAGCAGAATCTGAATGTTTCAAGCGATATCAGCACTTATCAGTATCTACAAGAATCCGGGAATACCGGCAGGCAGGTCTTTGTGAACGAAGGGAGACTTTCCTTTGCCTATCCAATATCCAGTCTTTCAGGTGTTCGCAAGCCCACGGCATTGATAATAGGATGCAATGTGGATCAGTTCAAACACCGATATGACGCCCTGGTCGAAAGTTTTTCTTCTGCCGTATATGCAGTCTATGACCAGAACGGTCTCATGCTGTTCTCCTACGGTGACTTGGGAAGCATCTCCCAGAACTATAAGGTTAAGACAAACAAGCTTTCAAACGGGTTCATTTCAACTATTGCTGTCAGCAATAAGGAACTCACCGGAAAAGTCTCGGATATTACCTTCAAGTATCTCTTATTCTTCTTGGCTTTGATGCCTATACCTCTGCTTGCGGCTTTCTTTATGACAAGGCGGATGCGTTTCTTTGCAGAAAATTTTATCAAGCACATCAAAAGGGTAGGAGAGGGGGATTTCGCTGTTACTCTTCCCGTGTATGGGGATGATGAACTAGATGAAATCGGTAAGGCTTTCAACACCATGACCGGCAAGATTAACAGTCTGGTAGAAGAAGTCTACAAGAAACAATTTCTCATCCAGCAGATGAAAATCCAGCTTCTTCAGAATCAAATGAATCCTCATTTTCTGTTCAACGTGCTTTTCTCCATGAGTACCAGAGCGAAAATGAACAGGGATGAGACGCTATATCAGATGACTGTACTCTTGTCGAAATTTCTAAGGACAAATATTGCATCCAATGATTCCATGATGGTTCCGATCAAAAGTGAGATGGATTATGTGGATACCTATTTGAATATCCAGGCCATGCGCTTCGGGGATAGGCTTGCCTATGAATGGCAGATTCCACGCGAACTCATGGATTGCTATTGCCCAAGGCTTTCCATTCAGCCGCTTGTCGAAAATTCTGTCATGCATGGAATCGAACCGCTGACTAGGACTGGACACATCGTGATATCTGTTTCTGATGAAAAGGATTTCATCATTGTCACTGTTGAGGATGATGGGGTGGGGTTTGATATGTCGCTATCTGAAGATAGAAAAGATGGCAGGGGAAATCATATCGCACTGGATAATCTGCGTCAGAGGTTGAGGCTTCTCTATGGGGATGAGTGCACCCTCAGAATGGAAAGTGCGGTGGGTATGGGATGTACTGCAAGTTTTAGGATTCCCAAACAGAGGGAGGAGCAAAAAGATGTCATACCGAATATTATTGGCTGAAGACGAACAGATTGTCAGGGAAGGATTTGATTTTCTCCTGGACTGGGATAGACTCGGATGCAAGATTGTGAAGAAGGTAAAGGATGGTAATGAGGCAATAGAATTCCTTCGCAGTAATCCTGACAAGATTGATATTGTGATAACCGATATCAATATGCCCATTCTCCTTGATGGCAATGACCTCCCGGGAGGACTGGCAGTAGCCAAGTATATCAAAGATACTCTTCCGCGGGTCCAGACAGTGATTCTCACCGCTTATGACAATTTTTCTTTCGCCCAGAATGCGATTCGGTTTGACGTAGTGGATTTTGTTCTGAAAAGCGATATTGATATATTTCTTCCAAAAGCCATTGAGAAGGCAATTAGTGAAATCGAAAGCAGGAACAAGGATGTTTTGGAGCTTGAGAAAGCCGCAATGGCAGTCAAAAAGAAAAAGCAAGAAAACCAGTATCTTTTGTGCATGCGTTCAGAAGCGCTTGGGGTTGTATCCGATAGCATCACATCCGAGGATGGCCGGTTTCTTGTCCTCGCTCTTGAGGTCAATGACAGCGAATCCGGATCCGGGGACTGTAATTGTATACGCGGTGATGTCCAGGAAACATTCAGGTCAGATACGACAATAATAACCTTTCTCAGCCCAAGATCCTGCTGTATTCTTTTCTTTGGCAGTTTCAAATTCGCTGATATTCGAAAACAGGTCATAGCTCTGAGAGAGAATCTTTTTTCAAAGGCAATGTTGCTTTTATGCGCTTCAAGTCATGAGGTGAAGAATTCCGATAAGATTTCTGAGGCCACAAGGAGCGCGCTGGATAGGCTTCACACTATCAGGCAGGATGCAAATTGGTTTTTGACCAATCCCCTGCCTCTGCTGAAGGCTCGTACAAAGACCATTGCGGAACTGACCAAAGCAAGGGACTATATAGAGTTCAAGGACCTGATTGATGAATACCTGGCCTACGATATAGGCTTTCCAACCCTGCGTCTTGATATGGTGAAGCTTGTCAGTGCACTTTCAGACCGATACCCTTCTGTGCAAGGAAAGACAGATGACCAGTTCATCAGCGATATTCAGTATTCCCAGACGCGCTATCGTCTCAGGCACATTGTCTGCGAATATGCCTACAACCATTTCCGGATAGCAGCACCTGTAGTGAGTACCGACAACCTTTTGGTAAAGGAGGCTTTGGCTTATATAAAGCATAACTATACAAAGCCTATCAATCTCAGTATGGTGGCAAACCAACTGAATGTAAGTGATTCCTATCTCGGAAGAACCTTCAAGAATGAAATTGGAGAGTCCCTTCTTCATGTCCTTAACGAGCTTCGTATACAGTTTGCCTTGCTGTTGTTGAAAAACCCTAGCGTCAAGATATTTGAAGTTTCTTCAAAAAGCGGTTTTAGTGACCCAAATTATTTTGCACACGTGTTTTACAGACATACAGGTATGAGCCCGAAGGAATACCAAAAGAAGAACACTTTGTAGAAAACACGACAGTTTTTCACCCGAAAAGACAAATAATTCGTCTATTTTTCCATTTTTTCAGTCCCTATACTGAACATACAAAAGGTATATTTTCAGTGCCAAGGAGGATGTATGAAAAAATTTTTGACGATTCTAGCTATCTTCGCTCTAGCCATGTGTACGGTATTTGCACAAGGAAGTCGTGATTCTGCCAGTGCAGTTGATGACGGTACAATTGTAATCAACTATCCGACCTACAGGGTAGGGACAAACGTGACTGCCGGCTATACGAAGGTTCTTATCGACAGTTTCAATGAGCATTTCGAAGGCAAGTACAAGGTTGTCATTGAGGAATTGCCAAGTGACGTTGCCTATCAGGAAAAGATGGCAATTCTTGCAACAACCAATGATCTTCCGGATATTGTCGAAGGAAAAGGACCAGTCATTGACTTAGCAATCAGGAATGGCCAGGCAGTGGACCTCACCCCATTCTTCGAGAAAGACCCTGGATTCCGTGCAGAAGTTGGTATGCCTGCAATTGAAAGTAATACCATCAATGGAAAGATTTACGGAGTACCTCCTGAGAATCAGGCTTTCGGATACTTCTACAACAAGGAGATGTTCAAGAAGGCTGGTATCAAACCTGCTGAGACCTGGGGGGAATGGATGGACAACCTGGAGAAACTGAAGCGGGCTGGCTACATCCCTCTTACATTCTTCACAGGTGAGAACTCATGGACTACCCAGAATGTCCTCGTTTCGATTGTCGGAACTCAGAATGCAGAGTCCAATGCCATGATGAATTCCCAGGTAAAGATTGTTGAATGGGATACTCCTGAGATGGTCTATGGTCTTTCGCTTATCCAGAAGATGTTCCAGAACTACTGTTCTGAAGATGCTGTCGGTGGTGTCTATGCAAACGTAGCCAACTACTTCCTTCAGGAAAAGGCTGCAATCATGCCTAACGGTTCGTGGATGATTCCTGACTTTTCAAATCCTGACAAGGCTACACAAGCTTTCTTTGACAAGGTTGGTGTTTCAATGTTCCCGAACAGCGGAATGATTGCAAACTACGATTACGGCTACATGATCTGTACAAAGGATCCTAAGAAGCTTGAAGCCTGCTGGGAATTCATAAAGTGGTTCAACAATGCTGAAGCCCAGAGAATCAAGCTTGAAGTCGGTGGGTCATTTCCAATCGGACCTAAGGTAGAGATTACCGACGATTTTAAGGCAAAGAATCCTCTTCTTGCAGATCTTGTTGCGCTCATGGGACAGGTGAAATACACCTATAAAACGATGAACAAGCTTGCCTATCCAAACCTCGTATATGATGGATTCCAGACAATCTATCCAGAACTCATCTACAACAAGATTACTCCGCAAGAGATGGTCTTGAAGATGACAGAGATCTCTAAGAAGAACTAAGTCTGCATAAGGAGTCCTTGTCGTGAAGAGAAATGTCAATTTTGCACTGTATATTCTGCCGACCTTGATTCTGTTTCTCATCGTCTATGCTGTTCCCCTTGTTGTGCTTTTTGGGACTTCGTTCGGCGATTGGAGGACAGGTGGATCGATCAGCTTTGCAGGAATAAAGAATTATGTACAGTTGATACTGCACGATGAGACCTTTCAGGAAGGGTTCAAGAACAACGTGTTGTGGATTCTTTTGCAAGGGACGGTCAATGTGGCAATCGGTACGGTATTTGCCCTTATCCTTGCCCGTCGTCCCTTCTTCTGGAAGTTTGCAAGAACTGTCTATATGCTTCCGTCCATTATTTCAAGCGCTGCAATGGGAATGCTTTTTGTATGCGTTTTCAATCCACAGTTCGGTATGGTCAATAGCATAATTAGACTTTTCAATCCAAGCTTCAGCCACAACTGGTTCATGGCATACGACACTGCCTTTGCTACGGTAACCTTCACCTGGTTGCCGTATGCAGGCATGGTCATGCTGCTTATACTCACTGAGGTTTCATCAATGGATCACTCCATAATTGAGGCGGCAATAGTTGATGGTGCTGACCAGCTACAAATGGATCTTAGGATAATACTTCCTAATCTTAAGAACATAATTGGAACTTGTGTGATCCTTGAGACAACCCAGATGCTCAAGAAACTTGATATTATCATGCTTACCACCAGAGGAGGTCCTGGGTCAACAACCATGAACCTGCCTATGTTCATATACAAGACATCCATGGTTGAGAACAATTTTGGTCTGGCCAACGCAGCGGGTGTACTGTTGACGTTACTGGGATGCCTTACTGTGTTGATCATTAACAATCTGTTCAGGATCGGGGAGGAGAAATGAACTATATAGCCGATGACAGAAAAGATCCTGCCTACACAATGCTGCTTGTAGTGCTCAAGATCCTTGAAATACTCTTTGTTCTTTTCATCTTCGTGGTAGCTTTGGGGCCGCTTCTCTGGGTGTTTCTGTCTTCTTTCAAGTCAAATACCCAAATTCTTTCAAATGCGCTGTCATTGCCTGAGAGTCTCTCGTTTAAAAACTATAGCATGGCATTCAAGCTGGCTCCCATCACAAAGTTCTATGGAAACAGTGTGATTGTTGCAGTCTGTGCGACATTGCTCAATGTCGTTGCAGTATCTATGAGCTCGTATGTCCTTGCACGGTTCAAGTTCAGGATGAGAAACTTCTTGAAAATCCTTTTCGGTCTGGCGTTGCTCATCCCTGCTGCAGCCATAATGCAGCCGCTTTATCTTAATATGAAGGCATTAGGATTCTATGATACGCTTACCGGGCTTATCATCTGTTATGCTGCATTCAGTATACCTGTTTCCATGTATGTCATGATGAGTTACTACCTTACGATACCCCGCGAACTTGAGGAGGCTGCGGTCATCGATGGGGCAGGTTTCAACACAACCTTCTGGAAGATAATCTTTCCGCTTGCCAATCCTGCGATGGCCACCTGTGGAGTGCTTGCATTCATTGGTGCCTGGAATGAGTTCCAGATTGCAATGATTCTTACATCCAGAACAAGTAAAAGAACGCTTCCGATTGCTCTTTTGTATTTCAAGAGCCAGTTTGCAAGTGACTACGGCGCAATGTTTGCAGCCACGATGGTTGTCGTAATTCCATCGATAGTCGTATTTATCCTACTTCAGAAGCAAGTTGTCTCCGGCCTCGTAGCTGGAGCAGTAAAGGGCTGATTATGAAACACACGATCGATTTTTGCTTTGCTCCGGACATCAACCAGACCTGTATAGGCCTTGTTGATGACAAATATAAGACAATCGTCCGTGAGGACGGAAGTCTGAATTATTTGTGGGAAAGCGATAAGAACGAAATTGTAGACGGTACCATACCGCCTTTCAGAAAGCGGATCTTGGATAACCAGGAAGGGAATATGGCCTTTAAGTACCGCTTTCTTCCACGTTTTTCGCATAGGGATTCCTTTGTGGAGAGAACACAGGACTTCGGAGATCCTTCCATGGCCATTGTTACCACTGTGGAACGTTTTACGGATACTGTTTTCTCTTGGAAGACCTTCGCCTATGAGAATTCCGATGGTCTTAGGATGGATATTATCCTTTATCGTCTGGAGACCAGCGTTGATTTCGGACATGCTTTGACGACTGTCTATCTCCAGGAACTTGGAGACCATTGTGACAGTCCCTCAGCCCAACGCTTTCAAAGCGGTGCCTATACACTACCTGTCGGTGTTGCCAGGATTCCTGCCCCGATTGCATATGCTACAGAAGGTGGAAGTGGAATTATAGCTGCCTCAGAGGTGTGGGAGGGTGCTTTTGGGATACTGTATGCAGGTAATCTCAAAGAGGATGAGTTTACACTGGAGTTCGCTAAGAATGCACTAGCCTGGTGCAAGGGGTATTGGAATAGTGTGAAGCCCTTTCTCAAGGCTTTCAGGGTTCCTGATCAGAGTGTCCAGAATATGCTTCTATCCTGTGGGCGGAATATTCTTCAGGCACAGGAGCTTGTCGATACGGTCAAAGAGTTTCATGTTGGTCCTACAATCTACAGGGGTCTTTGGGTTGTGGATGGATATTACTTTGCGGAATGTGCATATATGATGGGAAGGGAAGACGAGGCATTCTCGCTTCTTCTAGGGATTCTGAGAAACCAGAAGCCTGATGGTTCGATCCGGATTCTTCCAGACCATCATAAGGAGACGGCAGTTGCAATATCCAATATCGTGCGCCAGTGTGAACTGCACAATGACGATGAGAGGCTTCGCGAGCTCTGGCCAACGATTATGCGGGGAATGCTTCATCTGAGATCAATGAGAGACGATTCTCTGAAACTTGGGTCCGATTACCCGGCTTGCGGTATGTTCCCTCCTTCATTCGGTGATGGGGGAATATATGGCCCGGAACCAGAGTATACGACTCCGATGAATGTCATTCTAGGGATGCAGGATGCCTATCGTGCTGGTTTCAGGCTAGGCCTTGAGGGTGCTCAAGAAATCAAGGACTTCTCGGACGAATTGATGGATGTCATGATGAAGGCAATTTCCCGCGATACAACAAAGACTGCAGAAGGAATACCTTATCTGCCTTTAAGTATGGATAAGACTAGGGATTATAAGCCACAAGCGGGAATCCAGACCATCGCCAGGGTCGCATTCCATGAGGAATTCGCTACTGACAGTGAAATTGTACGGAATCTTTTCACCCTTATAGACAGCATAGATGATGAGGAAGGTATTCCGTATGGTACGGGTTGGCGCCCTGACCAGAGCTTATACACGTATAGCAGTGTGCGTTTCGCACAGTTAATGGTTGCCTGCGGGATGCCGGATAAAGCTGTGGACTATCTGTATGCTTTTGCCAACCATGCTTCTGCCAGTAGGGTATGGAGGGAGGAGCAGCCGCTTAAGAGCAAACACTCCTCGGAGGTCTGTGGTGATATGCCTCACAACTGGGCATCCGTTGAGTTCATTAGACTTGTGAGGAATATGGTGCTCCTAGAAAGGAATGAGGGAATACATCTGCTTCCTGTACTTCCCGATGAATGGCTTCCCACCTATGAACATGACCTGATGTTTGAGAAGACTCCTACGAAATTCGGTGAGATTGACCTGCATCTTGAGTACGAAGGTCCTGGTTCCTACCTGCTTGAATTCCGACGTGGTAAGGGTAATCAGAAACCATCATTTGTGAATCTTACCTGGAAGGGTGAAATCGGAAATATGCCTGAAGGGTTTGAGAAGATAGGTGATCATGCTTGGGCAATAGATCCTGAATTGTATAGTTTCTCTTGTATCCTTTACATGCCTGGATGTTGAGTCAACAAAAGTACAGAGCTGCTTGCTTATCCCGGCAATTTACGATAAGGATGTAAGCAATGGGGGATTTCTTGTGTGATACAAGTAATCCCCCTTGCTGTTATGTTCCATAAGCTGGTCCTAGGTTTGTTTGGGTCAGCAAAGTAATGCAATATCTTTGCTGCACAGTCATGATAGCAATTCAATTTCTGAAGACGAAGGGAAATTCTTAAAAGACATTGTAGAAGCGATGGGTATGGTGGTTGCGAAGCTGCAATGTAAAAAGCGCCCTTCCATTGGATACCAATGCAGCTACAATGGAATGCAGTGCTACAAAGATTGCCAGGAAAGAATACGGACTATTTGTTTTACAGATACTAATGCCCGATTTCACCATTTTCTGTGGAAAATGTGGAAGTCCTTCCCAGAACCGATGATATGGTAGCAATTTTCTGAAATGTGTCTCCATAAGGAGACTGAGATACTAAGAAAGTGTCTCAAAATGGCTGCTTGTCATGTGAAAGTGTAAACTTAGATGACATTGTATTGTATATTTTGCTTGTTCTGAATAATAATATATGCATATTTAAATCACTATATGGCAAAGAATAATTCATATTCTGCAATTCTGCTTTTTCTGATTGCAAGGAAAATATGAAGCGAATATAATGGAAGGGAAAAAAGGCAATGCAACAAAGCTGGGCATTTTTGGGTCTCTACATGAAAGAAGGATCGCATGAGGAAGAAGATAATCAAGACAGTCATGGCCTTAATGACCATGTGTGTGTTGGTACTTACAGGTGGGTGTTACTTGGGTGGATACGATCAGGGCATGGGGGCTTCGTCGATCACCCGGGCTGAACTGAATCAGATGATTGAGAACGGTGACGATGTGACGGGCGTGAACACTTCCCAGATTACGGACATGTCCTATCTGTTCTACTGCAAATCCAAGTTCAATCAAGATATCTCCGGCTGGGATGTGCACAACGTAACGAACATGTCCGGTATGTTCTTTCATGCATCGGCCTTCAATCAGGATCTCTCAGATTGGGATGTGGGCAACGTCGCGTACATGTCCGAGATGTTCAATGGTGCAGTATCCTTCAATCAGGATATCTCAAGTTGGGACGTGGGCAACGTCACGACCATGTCCGATATGTTCTGGAATGCATCGGCCTTCAGTCAAGAGCTTACAGGCTGGGATGTGCACAACGTAACGAACATGTCCGGTATGTTCTTTCATGCATCGGCCTTCAATCAGGATATCTCAGATTGGAACGTGGGCAACGTCACGGACATGTCCTATATGTTCTATAGTGCAGTAGCCTTCGATCAGGATATCTCAGGCTGGGACGTAGGCAACGTCACGGACATGACAGCTATGTTCAACGGTGCAGCAGCCTTCAATCAGGAGACCTCAGGTTGGGATGTAGGCAACGTTACGAATATGACTGTTATGTTCGAGAATGCATCTGCTTTCAACCAAGATATCTCAGGTTGGGACGTGAGCAACGTCACGAACATGTCCGGCATGTTTGAAAATGCAGTAGCCTTCAACCATGATATCTCTCTCTGGGATGTGGGTAATGTAACGGACATGACCGGTATGTTCTACGATGCATCAACCTTCTGCAAGAACCTCTCGGGGTGGAATGTCAGTAATGTCACCAAACATAGTAACTTCACAGGTGGAGGATGTCCACTCAGTTCAGATTTACTTCCTGTCTGGATCTATTGATTGGTATTTCCATCAAAAAAGGATGTTCACAGAGCATGGTGAATATGGCAATGGAGTCGAGCTGTGCGAATCTGAATCCCCTTCGAATTCGAGGACAATTGGTCCAGGTAAGTCGTCTTTGCTACACCTTTTGGTACAGCTGCGATGTGAAATATCAACGGAATTAGAAATCATATTAGGTTGATTCCCCAATTATGAGCTCAAAGTTTGAGAGTATCTGGCTTGGGGGCTTAGATGGATTTTTTAAGCGGTCAAACATATCTATGACTGCAAGGGCAGCTAATTCCTCACATGGCTGGTTAATTGTTGTAAGCCTAGGAGTATGTTCTGATGCAATGTAAGATCCATCGAACCCAGCAATTCTAAAATCTTCTGGAAAAGAAAATGATTTGCCTTGTATGATTTTCATAATCTTTACTGCGAGAAAATCATTGGATGTGATGATATTTTTCGATCCCATGGATTTCAGTTTTACTTCCAAATTATCTTCTTCGGTTATCAAGTGTACCCAATCTTTTTGCGGATATATTCCTGCATCGATAAGTGCACTCTGTACGCCCATAAGTCGCATACGTACTGTACGTCCTACATTCGGCATAGTAAAAAAGTCAATTCTATTTGATCCATTTGATAACATATGCTGGGCTAATGTGTATCCTGCCCTATAATTATCAATAGATATTATATCATGTCCAATGTTTTCAGGAAATTCAGTGACTCCTGCATCAATTAATATCGTTTGTATACCTGCTCTCTCAAGCTTGTTCAGTAGAAATGTATTAATATCATACCGATCATTTGTTAATTCAACTGGGGACATAAATATTCCATCAACTTTCTGTTCAATATATAAATCGGTTAGTTTGGATAAACTATTGAAATCAATAGAACCCTGGAAGAAACTACCTCCCCAAAGGATATTGTAATTATACTTTTCTGATAAACTTGCAATAGAAACTGCTAATCGGCTAAAGAAGCCCTCCATTCGCAGTAGAGGGAATATCAAACCGAATATTTTGTTTTCTGAGGCTTCTTTTTTTGGTTTTTTAATTAACCGGCTACCCTGTCCCGCTCTACTTTTTATTAGACCATCGTCTTGAAGTTGTTTAAGAGCTTTGTGAATTGTGGGGCGAGAAACTGAGTAAAGGCTTGCAAGTTCTACAGCTGTAGGAATTTCATCTCCGACCTTATAGATTGGACTTTTTAATTGCTCCAAAAGGTCTAGATAGATATTCAAGTAAAGATTTGTTTTCGACAAAGGCTCCCCCCTTAATTACTACGCGCAATCTGCATTATATGTTATTGCAAATGATATCGCTACAAGTATACAAATAAAATGTAAAACAATATATACTAAATGTAAAGTTAAAGGTTTCTTATAAAGTAAAATGACCACTTAATTGCTCCTTGGCTTTCTTCATCAGCAGGCCTCCAGCAGTTTGACGGTGACATTCCCCAACCCGAATTCTTTCTTCAAACATTGGAACGGTGTAAAGCTGTTGAGGATTTTTCTCAGGTAGGTATTCATCCAGTGCTGGATTTCCTTTATCTACTTGTCCTTTCTAGGCGAAACAAAGGTTCCCTTGGGGAGGAATCTCCTGTTGAATATCTCATGAAGTTTTGCCCTCCTAGTGGTGAAAACTATCATGACAGCTAGTGTCCCCCTCTCCGAGGAACAGTAGGGATGGGTGAAATGCAACGCTGTCCTTTTCCCTTTTGTCAGATCGAGTTCTCCAAGCCTAACACATCGGCGAATTCAACTCCGTTGTCGAGAGGCATCGAGAGAAGTAGCATGTGGAAAAGACGGTTCCCCAGCTGATGCTCTGTGCCTGCTTCACGGATTTTACGGTCCTGTCCAGTATAATGACCATCAGCTCTATCCTTATTTTCCGTTCCGCAAGCGTCAGCAGGTATTCGCGTGGACCGTCCTTGGTGTTGTAGAACGTGTTCCCCCCATCTCGTGACCGGACTTTAGGCACTTGAGTACTGCATTGGGACAGTTGCCTATGGGCCGGGCCGCAAATTCCCCGTTCGAATGCTTTCTCTTGTTCCCGTTGCCTTTTTTCCTCTTCATAAGGCCTTTCCTCGACTGGTTCCCGATGGTTACGCCGGGCATGTCCCCGGCTTCTATCCCGTTGTACAGGGTTTTCTCACAGATTGTTAGCTCCTGTGTCCATGATGCCTCCTGCCCATCCAGCTTCTTTAAAATAGCATAGGAACTGTACTTGTGCTCCAAAATCAGATCGGATATTTTTTGCATCAATACATAAGGTCTCCCTGACTTGGGCAACGGTCCCTTGTACTTCATTTTCTCCTCTGCATCAATCTGGTGATGGCCTGTATTGTATTCCGTCCTGGAAAACGGGATTCTCAGAGCGCATGCTCTTCCGTTCCTCTCTGCAGTTTCCTGCTGATCGTTTTGGCACTCTTCCAGAAGATTTTTCCCTGTATGATAGCGCTTCGCTTTTTCCTGTACCCGTTGCTTCCTGCCCATTAATATTACAATTTCAGCCTCTCAGCCAAAGTAAGATGTCTTCCCCTGTGGTACTTTTCCAGTGTAAACTGCCTGCGTCCAATGGTATCTTCGTGTTTGTTTTGATTTATTGCTAAACCAATGATAACACGGTTTCCATGGGACTCTTTTTTGTCTTGGTTCTTTCCTTTTTAAATGGATATTTCATATTGCTATTTACGTAAATGTAAAGTTAAAAATCATAAATGTAAAATATATGTTGACATATAGATTTTCTGATGTAAAAATAGGCTTACAGTTAGTGTTCTTCTAATTGTTTCAAAATTAATCTTATCTTGATGTTTACTTAAAACTTGAAGATAAGAAATAAAAGGAGCTTCTATGAAAAAGGTAAAAGGGGTTATGTTGTTTCTCGTTTTAATGACGATGAGTGTTGGTATGCTTTTTGCCAACGGACAGTCAGATAAAAATGATGCAGCAAATGCAATGTCTGTAAATGGTATTTCAATCGGTGTGTCTATTGCTGATCAGTCCAATGTCTTCTACATAGATATTTTGGATGGTATGCAGGGAGCTATGAAGGATGGCGATCGGCTTATTGCAATGGATGCTGGCTTTGATGTTGCAAAACAGATTTCAGATATCGAAGATATGATTCAGCAAGGTGTGAAAGTAATGCTTGTCGACCCGGTCGATTCAAAGGCTATTAAGGCATCTCTTGATGCATGTGCTAAAGCTGGAATTCCTGTTATTGCATATAATTCTCCTGTTGATGATGCGAGTGCTGTTACGTCCACTGTAGCCTCAGATAACTATATGGCTGGTCAGCTGATCGGTGAAGAACTTGCTTCTGTACTTGGCAATCAAGGAGAGATTGCAATGTTGACATACAATGTTGCTACAGTATGTCTTGATCGTGCAAATGGTTTTATTGATGCTATTTCAAAATACAATAAAATGAAAATTGTTGAATCGCAAGAAATTCAACCTGGGGTAGATACAGCTTTACCTGTAATGGAAAATATTCTTCAAGCATATCCAAATCTGACCGGAGTTTTTGCATTGAATGATCCTTCTGCTATTGGAAGTGCTGCGGCTGTCCAGAGTGCTGGATTACTTGATCAGATCAAGATTGTTGGCGTTGATGGATCCGCTGATGGAAAAGCCGCTATTCGTGACGGTAAGATGTTGGCTTCTGCTGCTCAGCACCCAGTAGATATTGGGAAAATCAGTGTTGAGACGGCCTATAAAATTATTGCAGGCGAGAATGTACAAGCAAATATTAAAGTGCCTGTTGAGCTGGTTACCAAAGCGAATGCACAGTAAAATTAACTAGAGCGAGAATTTGTACTAACACAATATTGGCACGACCTCTCTATAAAACTCGAGTGTGTCGTGCTATTTAAGAACATTAATAAATCAAAGTTTTGATTTTTATGGATGCAGTCAATGGAAAGTGAAATAGTAAATACATATTTTCTGGAAATGATAAATATCAACAAAACATTTCCTGGTGCAAGGGTTCTTAAAGACGTCAATCTGAAAATAAGAAGTGGTGAAGTCAGGGCGTTGATTGGCGAGAATGGAGCCGGGAAATCAACTTTAATAAAAATTCTTGGTGGAATCTATTCTAAAGACGAAGGCGGAGAAATTAGAATAAATGGAAACGTCGTAGAAATTAACAATGTTCATGATGCAAAGAATTATGGAATAAGCATTATTCACCAGGAAATTTGTTTAGCTGATAATATGACAGTTGCAGATAATTTATTCATGGGAGATGAAATATCTGGGAAAATTGCATGCTTTCTTGATGATAATGAAATGATCAGGCAAGCTCAAGAAATACTGGATGAGTTAGGCCTTGATATCGATGCTCGATCAAAGGTTGGCAAACTTAGTCTAGCAAAGCAACAGCTTGTTGAAATATGTCGTGCAATACATACTGATAAGAAGCTTGTTGTTATGGATGAGCCGACATCATCTCTGACCAAAACAGAAATTGATCAGCTTTTTTTACAGTTAGAGAAAATGAAAAAAGCGAATATTGCAATTATTTATATCTCACACAGGATGGAAGAAATTTTCAAAGTTTCTGATTCGATTACTGTTTTAAGAGATGGTAACCTGGTACATACAGATGTTGCTGAGAATCTTGATCAGGATAAAATAATTGCAATGATGGTAGGGCGAGAGCTTACCGAAATATATAATCCAATAACAAACCAGGCTCGGGATGAAGAGTGTCTTGTTGTAAAGAACTTTAAAAATAAAAAGCTTAAGGACGTAAGTTTTTCTTTGAGAAAAGGAGAAATACTAGGTTTTTCCGGTCTTGTTGGTGCAGGACGTACAGAGTTGGCGCGTGCAATATTTGGTATAGATAAAGTTGATTCGGGTGATATTTTTCTGAATGGTGAAAAAATTCAGATTACCAACGTATGGCAGGCAATTGGCTATGGCTTGGCTTATGTCCCGGAAAGTCGCAGAACAGAAGGATTGTTTCTGATGCATTCCATTAAATTTAATGCGACTATTTCAATTTTAGAAAAGTTTATCAATTTCATAGGGCTAAGTAAGAAGAAAGAAAACATGATTGTTGATGACTATATAAACACATTGGCAATTAAAATGACATCAAGCGATCAACAAGTGAAATTTCTATCAGGTGGGAATCAGCAGAAGGTTGTCATCACTAAATGGTTGGCTACCAAACCCAGCATCCTGATACTTGATGAGCCAACACGTGGGATAGATATAGGGGCAAAGGTTGAAATATATCAATTGATAAATAGGCTTGCCCAGGAGGGTGTATCCATAATCCTCATTTCTTCTGAAATAGAGGAAGTTATCAATTTGTGTAATCGAATAATAGTAATGTATGAAGGTAGAATTTCAGGTCAATTATATAACGAAGATTCACATAGAATTTCCCAAGAACAAGTGATGAGGTATGCATCTGGAGGTAATAACAATGCGCATAAATAGAGGTGTGAAATCGGTTGAAGAAAATAGACTTTATGGATATCTTAGGAAGAATACCCTAACACAGTTTATTAGAAATAATATGGGTATCTTGATAGGATTGTTTGTTTTATCAGTTATCTTAACAATCTTTACGGAAACCTTTCTGAACAGTAAAAACCTCCTAACCGTCTTGAGACAGATATGCACGAATTCATTGTTGGCATTCGGTATGACATTCGTTCTCATTATAGGTGAGATTGATCTTACCGTAGGGTCTGTAGTTGGGGCGAGCGGCGTTGCTGTGGTTATGCTGATAGAGTCAGGGGTTCCCCTTGTTCTCGCATTTCTTATAGCACTTTTGCTAGGGGCTCTTGTTGGACTCATAAATGGCTTAATAATTGCATTTATAGGGATGCCTTCCTTTATCGTCACTCTGTCAATGATGGGAACGATTCGAGGTGTAGCTTATTACATCACTGATGGAAGATCAGTCGCCTGCACAAATTCAGTATTTAATTCAATTGGAAACGGCTATATTTTGGGTGTCCCTATTCCTATTTACGTAGTTGCCCTCGTAATGATTATTATATCAGTCATACTGTATAGAACTAAATTTGGAAGAAGGATGTATGCGGTAGGAGGTAATGTTACAGCTGCTAAGTATACAGGTATTAGGATTAAGAGCATGAAGATTAAAGTATATATGATATCTTCGACACTAGCTGCTCTAGCTGGAATTATGCTGGCTTCGCGTATGTATTCAGGGCAACCGACAGCTGGTCAAAACTATGAAGCAGATGCAATTGCGGCAGCGGTTTTGGGAGGTACTAGTTTTACGGGTGGTATTGGCACAATAGGAGGAACCCTTATTGGTGCTTTGGTCATAGGCATCCTGAGCAATGGACTTAATCTACTGCATATATCATCCTATATTCAAATGGTTATTAAGGGGATCGTAATCATACTTGCTGTGGCTTTTGACTTCTTAAAAAACCGCAAAGGAAATGTGTAATCATCGGGAAATTGTACTGAAAAAATAAAGAGGGATCTATTATTTTAACTACGTTAGTGATTCACATATTTTGGTTCATTAAAAAAATGCAATTCCACACTTATGTGATTCACTTAATTGAAATTGGATAATCAAGGAGAAATTAATGAGTATTTTTGACAAATTTTCACTGAAAGGAAAGGTTGCAGTTATCACAGGTGGCAACAGAGGTATTGGGCGTGCCATTGCCAATGGTTTTGCTGATGCTGGAGCTACAGTTGTTATTGCAGCGAGGAATGAGGCAAAAAGTGCTGAAGCTGTTGCTGAAATCAATGCAACCGGAGGACATGCAATCGCGATGAAGATCAATGTTTCGGATCGTGCGCAGATAGAGGAAATGGTACAGACTGTTGAAACTGAGATAGGTCCTATTGATGTGCTTGTCAATAACGCCGGTATTGGGTTTCATGCTGATGCTCTCAAGTTGGAGGATTCAGAATGGAAACGCTTGTTTGATATTAATCTTGAAGGTGTGTGGAAGATGTGCCAGATTGTGGGCCGGGGAATGACAGAAAGGAAAAGTGGTTCGATAATAAACATTGGGTCTATGTCCGGTTTGATTGTTAATCGACCACAATGGCATTCTCCATATGGTATTTCGAAGGCAGCTGTACATCATTTAACTCGGTCTCTTGCTGCGGAGTGGTCACAGTATGGAGTACGAGTAAACGCAATAGCCCCTGGTTATATCAAGACTGAAATTGCCTCCACAGAATATGAAGATTATCGGCATTATTGGAAGGATGAAGTTCCGATGAAACGATATGGGTCTACTGATGAGATCGCCCCTGCGGCACTATATCTCGCAAGTGATGCTTCTTCGTTTATGACCGGCGAAGTTATGGTTATTGATGGTGGATATACGTTGTACTAAATCGTACTGTCTCGTAGTTAGGAAGTCAGGTTACCTGCCAGTATCAATAATTGCAATTGGTAAAGTTGTGGATTGGATATCAACGTTTACGCCTGATGAGATTTTCATTAAATATAGGTAAATTAACCTTTGAGCTTGTAGTTAAAATTATAGTTAAATTACAAGCCAGCTTTGAATTAAAAGGAGTTATCCATGGATAAGCGAAACCTCCAGAAAGCAGCCCTTGCTTCAAGACTATTATCTATAGATGCAATACAAAAAGCTAATTCTGGGCATCCTGGACTGCCACTTGGCGCAGCAGAATTAGGTGCGTATTTATATGGACACGCGATGAATTATTATCCTGATGATCCTAAATGGATTAATCGTGATAGATTCGTTCTTTCTGCCGGGCATGGCTCAATGTTCTTATATTCTTATTTGCACCTTGCTGGGTATGATATCAGTTTGGATGATATTAAGCACTTTCGTAAGTATGGTAGTAAGTGCCCTGGCCACCCAGAATATGGAGTAACTCCAGGGGTTGAAGCAACAACCGGCCCACTTGGGCAAGGGGTAGCAATGGCTGTCGGGATGGCGATTGCGGAGACTATGGCTGGAGAAAAGTATAACACCCGAGAACATAGTATTATTGATCATTATACTTATGTTTTAGCTGGGGATGGAGATCTTTCTGAAGGCGTGTCAGCAGAAGCTTCCTCTCTTGCCGGACATTTAAAGCTCGGTAAGTTGATATTATTCTATGATTCAAACAACATCACCATTGATGGAAACACTGATCTTAGTTTTACTGAGGATGTCGAGGCACGATATGTTTCGTATGGCTGGCAGGTTCTGAAAGGCTCTATGTATGATTTGGACGAACTTGATAACCTGACCAGGCAGGCTAAGAACAACACCGATAAGCCAACAATGATTATTCTGAAAAGTATAATAGGAAAAGGATCTCCTAATAAACAAGGGACTTCTGGAGTTCATGGAGCAGCTCTCGGTGAGGAGGAGGTAGCAGAGACGAAGTTGTTTCTTAATGCCAATCCTTTAGAAAAGTTTGTCGTAGATTCTGATGTGTATACGTTCTTTGAAGGACGAAAATCTGACCTTTATTCAGGTTACTCTAAATGGCAGAAGACTTATCTGAAATTGAAAGAGGAGAATCCCAATCTTGCTGTAGATTTCTCTGCAGAAAATAATTCTGAAGATTTGAATACTGTTCTTACTTCAATCGGATATAAAATTGGAGATGCTCCGGCAACAAGAGAGGCTTCTTCAAAAGCAATTAACTATTATGCAGAAAAATACGGAAATCTAGTCGGTGGGTCTGCTGATCTTAGTGGTCCAAACCGGACGGGAATGGCCCATGCTAGTATTTATTCCTCTATGAATAGAAATGGTCGATATATCCATTACGGAGTGCGAGAATTCGCCATGGCTGCTATAGCAAATGGAATGGCTCTGTATGGTGGTTTCAAACCTTTTGTTGGTACATTCTTGGTCTTTTCCGATTATTTAAGGCCTGCATTACGTCTATCAGCACTTATGAAACTTGGGGTTATTTATGTTTTATCCCATGATTCAATTTACGTTGGTGAAGACGGTCCTACACATCAACCGATAGAACAGCTTGCAGCGTTGCGTGCAATTCCAAATGTATCGGTTCAGAGGCCTGCTGATGCTGAGGAGACCATAGCTGTATGGGATATTGCTTTAAAAAATTCCGAGACTCCTACTGTAATTGCGCTTACAAGACAAGGCTTACCTGTCTTTGAAAAGGACGATAAAGACTGGATGAATAATATAAGGAAAGGTGCTTATATTGCTCGAGAAGCTAAAGGAGAGATAAAACGAGTTGTTGTAGCGACTGGATCTGAAGTAACATTGGTATTGCGTGCAATTTCGGAGTGTGAAGACAACGCGTTGTCTTTCGATGACGTACGTGTTATCTCCATGCCAGATAGAGAAAAGTTCTATACACAGCCATTGGAATATATATCGCATTTAATCCCTGATGATGCCTCTGTAATGGTTGTTGAGGCAGGCATTGCAATGGGATGGGACCGTATAGCAGCTCGGAAGAATATCCTATCTATTGAAGACTTTGGGGAGTCAGCTCCGGCAGAAGATGTTGCGAGTGCTTTTGGCTTCACAGAAGCAAAAATTATTCAGATGTTGGGTCGTCTCTGATTTTGTAGGAATTGTCAATTTTTTATAGATTGAGGCAATCTCTGGTTGCTAAAACGTTAGTCGAATTTGTATTGAACCTTCGCCATTTTAGAAAAAAAATCAGGTGATTACTGAGACCATGTAAGGGGTTTGTCTAATGCATACGTGAAGCAATGGATCAATGCTATGTAGGGGATGTCAAGAAACATCATGTGTTATGCAAATTCAAGTGCGGCTGGATAATGGGATATTATTAAATGAGAGTAAATTATGATTGAGAAAATATTAGCTGGTATTGACTTTGGCACTGACTCTGTTCGTGTACTTTTGTGTGATGCTGTGAGTGGTAAAGAACTGTCTCACGGTGTTGCTGAATATGCGCGATGGAAAATAAAAGAGTTCTGCAATCTAAATGAAAACCAATACAGACAGCATGCTTTGGATTACTTGGAAGGTATCGTGGAGGCATTTCAGAAGGCATTGTCCAAATTACCAGGTAATACAGGGAAAAAAATTGTTGCTTTATCTGTAGATACTACTGGCTCTACTCCATGTCCAGTTGATATGCATGGAAGGCCGCTGTGCCTTTTACCTGGGTTTGAGAACAATCCTGATGCAATGTTCCATTTATGGAAGGATCATACTGCTGCTAAAGAAGCCATTGAGATAAATGACATACTATGTAATGGTGATATAGATTATACTAAGTTTCAGGGGGTTTATTCTTCAGAATGGTTCTGGGCAAAAATTTTACATACTGTTCGAAAATCGCAAGAAGTGAAAAAGAATGCATATACTTGGATTGAACATTCGGATTGGATGTTAGGAATTTTAACTGGGATCCCCTTGGTGGATGATTTTCCTCGTGGATCTTGTGCTGCTGGCCACAAAGCCCTCTGGAATAGTGAATTCCATGGTCTTCCTTCCAGGGCTGTTTTTTCATCTCTTGATCCTTACTTGGGGTTGATTTACGATAGATATCCTTTAAAAACATATCCAGCAGGAACACCCATTGGTAGAATTTCCGCCTATTGGGCGGATACCTTAGGAATTAATCCTATGGCCATGATTGTTGTAGGCTCGTTAGATGCTCATGCAGGAGGAGTAGGGGCTGGAATTGCAAAGAAGACAATGGTGAAGGTTATTGGTACCTCAACAGTCGATTTGGTAATTGAAAATGCTGACGTCTTGAAGAATAAGGATTTACGAGAAATATGTGGTCAAGCAGAGGACTCAATAGTTCCTGGGTATACGGGCATAGAAATGGGTCAACCTTCATTTGGAGACTCTTATTTATGGGTTAAGAATTTATCATTATGGCCTTTGTTGAATTTGAAAGCCTTTCCTGAATTTATGTCAGAAGAATATATGCAAAAACTTATAGACCATATAGATAAGAATTTTTTAAGAGAACTCGAGATGAAAGCCGGGGAGCATATCTATGATCAGGAAGTGAGTCTCGATTGGTTTAATGGTCGCAGGTATCCATCGTTAAATGAACATGTGAAATCGATGATTTCACAGATATCGCTTGGTACAGATTTACCGGCTCTTTTCTGTGCAGTGGCAAAAGGAACAGTTTTTGGAAGCAGAAGAATATTTGATTCGTTAAAGGAGAAGGGTATTCTGATTGATAAGGTTGTTGCTGTGGGCGGAATAGCTGAGAAATCTGAGTTCATCATGCAAATGCTTGCTGATGTTATGAATATACCGATTGCCATATGTAGCGATTTCCAAGTATGTGCAAAAGGTTCTGTTATTTACGCAAGCGTAGGAGCTGGGATATTTTCTTCTATTCCAGAAGCTCAAAAAAGATATTGTACGTTTGACTCTAAATTATATAAACCTAATGCATCACTAAAAGATTTGTATGAATCACAATATAGGCAGTATCTCGAGATGGGAAAATTGAGTGAGACTTTTGCAAATATCAATATCGGTTAGTCTTAATTAGTTGATTAGAATTTTAAAATTTCTATTTTTAAAAACCAGGCGTTAGCGTTCTGGTCTTGGAGACGAGTACATGAGACTAGTGTTAAGGTTAGCTATAAAATTAATATTTCCTTAGAAGAGACACAGATATGATGTGACCAGTGTCAATAAAAAAACAAAAAACTGATGGGAGGAAAGACTAGCAGTTATTCGGCATTTGACCACTCATAAAGTAGCAGTTTCAAATCAATATACTATTCTATGGTAGGTGGATCGCAAGCAACCATCTCCATACATTCTGATATCACTGAGGCTTTGTTAAATCGGGATGAAGTAGCAGTGAAAAAGGCAATAGCCGATTATTTATACCATGTTCTTAATAGAGTCATTTCATCAGTTATTCTCGTGTGAATAGGGATGGTCAATAGCACTGTATTTTGGGTTGGTATATATATGATATACGTTGCTGACCCCAGTTCGGTAATAGTTTTATTGATTGGGGTAGCTTTGCATGCAAGGATACTGACAGTGTTGTAGTAGGTGGTTAATTTGCTGAATACGGTATTAAGTTCAGGTTATTATGTATTCGCACTTATTATTGCCGTCTTGTGGTTTTCCTGTCTCAGTATGAGTGCCATCCCCTTTTAGGGATTGCAAAATATACTCATTTTGTGGATTGCCTCGTCAGAGAATGCTTCTGTAATAGAAATACTTGCTGAAATAAAAGGTCACTACAAACAAGTAAGCCTTCTCCCTTTCATTGGCTAGAGGCTTGTACAGGAATAGGCTCTTGCTCCAGCGGTCCAGTTCAATGGCTTTCCTGGACCGAAAATGCCATAAGACCATTTTGCCAAGGAAAAATGAATTGGCTGTTTTCTGTCTCGATTAAAGGGAGGCTTCCTTCCTCTATTACAGTCTCATAGAGACGGCAAAGGCGAACGGCATCTCGGTTATCAGGAATGGATGATCGATCTTTCTAATTACTCTCGTAAAGGGGGGCATTATAAAATATCAAAAGTATTCTGGATTCAACAGTAGAGCAAAGGACTGAAAATCCTTATATACTCGGTTCAATTCCGAGAGATGTCAGGCTTTTTTTTACAGCAGTGTAATAGGTTTTTTATTTTGGTTTGATGACCAAAATGGATATAAAAAAAGGAGTATCCCTTTTTGAAATACTCCCGTTATTTTTAGGAAATTTGTTATTTTAAATTTAATAAATTGGAATTTTACAGTTTTAATCTGTGCTGATAATATCCCGATGCATTAAGCTTTTCTAATCGGGTGACGTATGACCGTTTTCCATTTTGAAGGCTCGATCCTTCGGGGATCAGAAAGATAGATTTCGTGGTGCAGACGGGTATCAGTTATATCATTCACATATCCTTTTTCTTTCAAATATTTATCCATGATGGCAACGGTGGCAGGCTCATCATCAAACGGACCTGTATGCATGATTTGTACACATAAGCCCTCAACGACTGTTAGAAACTCAGCTGAAGAACAATCCAGCTTTTTCTTTCTAGTCGCTTCAATTACTGCCCAATCAAAATCACTTTTTACCACAAAGTCCGGCAGGCGGATAACTGAAATCCAGTTAAACAAGTCCTTATTCCCATAGTCTACACCCTCAACGCCATGCTGCCACCAGAAGCCTTCCAGCGGAGGTACTACATAGTCAAAAAAGTCTTCGATCTTATGCGAACCTTTATAGCTCATTTTGATTGTATACGCAATCGCATAAAGAATTCCGACAGCTTGCTGATATGTACCGCCTTCCTTGTTTGGGTTTCCTTTTCCCCTTACAGCGATATAATTTACAGCCGGAATTTGTACTATCTCTGGTATATTCTTAGGCATATAAAACTCTTTGTATTCTTTTTTAAAATCAAAAGCCATAGGTTTACCTCCATGGTACATGTATCATCAGTGAGATTTTTTAAGGAAATGTTATCTTCCCAAAAGAACAAACCCATCCGTCAAGATGTCCATTACTTCTGTGAACATACCAGGCAGTTCGTCCGTCTTGTCGTTTTCCCCAGTGAGATAGGTCACAATGATATTCGTGATTTTAGATATGATAATGGCTCCTTCTTCAAAGCGACAGGAGGCTTCAAGCCACGCCTCATTCTCATATTCTCTCCCGGTATCATTTAGAATACGGCTCATTTTATCAAAGCCACCGCAAAAACTCACTTCGTCCAGTTCTTTGCTTCCCTTCAAAGCGTTCGGGACAGTTGGCACTGTACCGAAAAACGTCACCATGTTGGCAAGTATCTTATCGTAATCATCTTTAGTGAGTTCGCTTTTTAGTTTGGGCAACTCATGTATAAATTTCTGAAATCCCTTTCTGCCCAAAAAGCTTACCGGTGAATTCAGAAACAGCTCACTTTTTTTCGCCAGTGCTTCCTTTGCAATCTGGTATTTATTCTTTGTTGCCTTCATTCTGACTGCGCAGATAGTGTTTGGCTTTGACAAGCCCGGATAGCTGCAATTCCATGCGTGATGCAGTTCCTCGTAGGTAAGTGTTTGCACTTCTTTGCGTCCGCAGTCAAGAATATAGATACACTGTACATTGTCGTCGTAGCCAACCATCAAAACATAGTGAAACGGGATATGTTCGCGATGATATAACTTTGAAAAGTACGGCAGATAGTACATATCCAGAGCGCCTAAAACAGGCGGATACCCGGCATCAATTTCCGCCTTAGCCTTTTTGATTGCCTGTTCAAATGTTTTATACTCGTAATGCTTATACTCAAATCCTGCAATGGGAGAAAGAAATTCATACATCTGTTTTGTTCGCCCGTCCCCTATTGCAACCGTTCGTTTCAAGTCTGACTTCGGTGTTTTCATGTAGCAAAACGAGCCGAATGAGGAAAGGCTGAAAAAGAAGCTCGGCGGAAGGTTCTCTCCGGTATCTTGTATATACAAATCTTCTATTCCGTTCCACATGCACTCGTAGTCATCTACATGGTGCTTTAACTTAATTATTTCCTTACACATAAATTAAGATCTCCTGTCAAATAATACATTTCTTATAGCAGGAGCATAAACCCTCGCATTGTGCGAGGGTCAAGAATTGTTTTTAATTGGGTAACAGATTTCGGTGACAAAGTTCTCCGGGTTTTGTTCATTTTCAGGAGATATATAATATATATTGAACGCCTTGCCTGATATCCTGTAACCATTTTCAATAATCCAATGATACATATATCTATTGATATCACCTAACCGGCTGTATTTACCCTGAAACGCAACGACGGCTGCTTCAGTTTCAGGCATTTTTGAAAATCTCAGTCCTACAATGTCAGGCCCTACTTGATCGACGACTCTGAAGACCTCAGTGTCAATTGCTTTATTTTTATAATCCACACTGTGCGTCATTGCCATACAATATTGCACATCCGCAAGCCTGATTCCATTTGCCCTGCATGACATGTCAAGGCGTTCCCACAACAGTCCTTCTTCGGTAAACTCCCTTATGATGTCACGCAGGCTGACAACACTGTGTGAGGAAAGCTGCTTAACGCTGACAGACAAAGTGTATTCATTCTGCATATCGAGTTCATTAAGCGCCTGATGCATTTGTGCAATTTGTCTTTCTGTTATGGAAAAGCTTTCTTCTTTTTCTTTTATTTTGGTTTCCAAAAAAGTTTTGATTCTGTCGTTCGTCGTGCCATCCTTCAGGATTTCGGATATTTCAGTTAGACCAAAGCCAAGGCTTTTTAATACCTGAATATGATTTGCACGGACAATCTGCTTTTCACCGTAAAACCGGTAATTATTCATACAGTCTATTTGTTCAGGCTTGAGCAGTCCTATCTTGTCATAATTTCGCAGCATATGGATGCTTATTCCAGTCAGAGTTGAGAACTCTCCGATTTTTAGCATGGTTTACCTCTTACTCTTTTCCTGTATTATATAAACCTACCAGAAATTCAATCAACTTAATAGTTTATAAGATTCACAGGCTGTGCCTGTGGTTTGGCAGAGGGTCTGTCAAAGAATTGGCAGCGGATTATCGAACAGGAACTTGACCAACAGGATGAGGATTTGTAAGCGGTATGATGATTTTACTCAATTTTCCTCAAATACAGTCAACAATGCCCTATTCCATCGGTTTCTGTGGAAAATTGGGAAGTCCTTATTGGAGTCGATAACATGTCCGATGCATCATGGCAATCGAGGCAGGACTGAGCATCCACCGGACTTCCCTAAAGTTCCACTATCACTCAGCGGAGAAAATCCTACCAGGTTGTGAATACTGTGTATCTCCTACCTGATACCTCAAACCTTCAAATAAAGCTCTGAATGACCCCTTTTAGCGGTTTTCTTGGTAAATGTGGGAGTTCTTCCCGGAACCGATAATATGGAAAGGGAATCCCTTTGTCATACATCCGTGACTTTCTGGGTCATTCCAGCATAGACGACTTCCGTGTATGTAGATGCAAACTCGGAGATGATAACAAAAGCTCTGAAGATAAGCGCCAAGCCAATTGCAGCAATCTTAAAAGCGAAAGCAAGACGAGAATGGAAGGAGGATGATAAGACCTTGGCAAAACTCTGTGGCCTGCGATGAAAGTATTATCCTCAAATTTATACCTGTAATTTTTTATCAGTCACAAATTACTCATGTAGTTATGGATATGAACAAATGAGGATAATCTTGAAGGAGCCTAACTACTTCATTTGCTTTATTCCTCCTTCGTGCGTAACGTAACATCGTAACCTGGTCGATCCGGTACTTGGAAAACATCAGTTCAATTGCAAAGGGATAATCAGCTTTGGAAAGCATCAGATTTTTGTTGGCAAACAGATCTACAATCAGCTTTTCCAAGGGAACCTGATATTTCGCACTATCCGATCGGGGAGCCTCTGTCACCAAACGGGTGATGATGATTCCATCATCAGTACCATATAGCATCATCTCCTTGACGGTTGCTTTCAGCAGCACCTTGCCTGGGAATTTCTCTGTAAGAGCGGAGAATACAAAATCACAACCATCTTTCTCAACTTCCAGGAAGATGTGATTGTGTGCTATGAGGTGATTGAAGAATTCATTGAGCCATGAGAGTTCCCAAACCCTGTAGGAAAGCAAAGGAAAATGCTCTTTCATGTACCCAATCACATGGAGAGCTGTATCTGAATATGCCCCGGTAAAAATGCTTTTATTTGGCTCCTTCTCTGCTTTCTTATATTGGTTTCGCCCAATCCTTACTATCAATTTTGAATTACGAAGGGTCCCAATCAAGTACCTGAGTTGGGTATCCTTGAAGGAGGGCTCGACAGACTGTGCCGCATGGAGGATCTGTTGCCTTGAAAAAATGCCATCAGGCAGTTTCTGGATGATTTCCTGTTTTTTCATATCTGCTACCTTATTCAGCCGTTTTGGCAATATTCTGATTATTTGCCGTTTTGGCTGTTTTTAGTATAGCAACCATCACCTTCAAAGTCATTAGCCACATCGACAAATTAAAATATTTTGTCGATATGGCTTTTATGTGTAACTGAAATAGGGATTACCATGGCCATTTGGGAGATAGTACACATTTCCTTATCTGATTTCATATCAGAGAAGATTTCTTTTAGATTCTTTCTTTCGCGATACCTTATTTATTTGCATTCGACCTGTTGGACTAGAATAGTCTGTGTTTTACAGCAAATGTCTGATATGATTTGTATTCAGGAAGGGTGGTAATTCCTGATGAAGAAACGTTGAGGCTTGAAAAATGCGGGTTTCGACTAAACCGCAACGGGGGTCACTCAGCTCGAACAATAATGGTTGAGGAGTTGGAGCTCCTTTTTACATATCGGTAATCCCAATGCTTCGAAACAATCATGCTTGGATGCAATTGTTACGGAGAATTGCTTGGGAATGTGACCGTTACGTGCGGGGAAAGAGGCCTTCTGATAATGAGTTGAGGGTTAAGAAACATAGGGATATCGCAACTGCGTTATGCGGGCGCAACTATGAGGCACTCGTCAAGAGTCTTGTATTCCCTTTTACCTATACGTACAAACCCGATTCTCTTGATATGGAGCAGTAGCAGATGGTTCATTATGAGAGTAACTATGCAATAACCCATGCCTTGGCCTATACGGATGAGGTCCTGCTACCTGATGTCACCATAGCGGTGGAGCAGGGGATCATCACGTATGTTGGCAAGCATGATCAAAAGAGGGTGCAGCATCTCGATCAGTATGATGCCAAGGGCAACCTTGTGGGCCCTGGTCTGGTCGATATGCACATCCATGGCTGTGGTGGCTTTGATTCAACCAGAGGCAATGTACAGGAAAACCTTGAAGGTATGGCCCTGTTTCTTGCAGGGAAGGGTATCACTAGTTTCCAACTTGCAGTTGTCATGGATTTGGATCTCTTGGGTCAGATCAAAAAAGCAATGGATACGAGTGCTTTTCTCTCATCCTATCTGCTTGGGGTCTATGTGGAAGGCCCCTTTATCGCACCTGAAAAAAGGGTGGCATTCTATCTTCAGGTATTAGGGCCTTTGATAGGGGGTATCTGGAAAGCATTCTTTCTATCAAGTGTGGAAAGAAGCCACTTGTCACCTCTATGACCATAGCTCCTGAACTGCAAGGCAGTGAAGAGCTCTCGAGTGTCTTGGAACAGAACAACATTGTTGTGGCCTATGGCCATAGTGATTGTCCCTTGGAGGCATTGAAACCTAGGGATAAGAATCATCTTACCCATCTTTTCAATGCGATGAGCGGCATAGATCACAAACGCCCAGGCTTGGCAGCCATGCCATTTGTCCGTGACTACAGTCATGCAACGTATGAACTCATTTGTGATGGAGTGCATGTGCATCCGTCAGTGATAGACTTGACGATCAATTCACTTGGTACTGAAAGGCTTTGTCTGATTTCTGATGCTATGAGTTTGGCGGGCATGGGTACCGGTGAAGGCCTCTATTTGGGCAAGCAAATCTATTCGAATGGAAAGGCCTGCTATTACAGTGATAGTGACATACTGATAGGTTCTGCTATGCTGATCAGCGAATCAGCAAAGAACCTTGTTCACAAAAGCTTATTGGACAAGCGATCCTTCTTTCAGGTTGCGTGCGAGAACCCCTTACGGGTGCTTTCGCAAACAGATCGAGGCAGGATCAAACCCGGATACAAGGCTGACTTGGTGATGCTTTCCTCTGACACGGAAATCCAAGAGGTTTTCAAGGCAGAATAAGAAAGCACTGCTATATCTAATTAATGGTTTGTATAGAATGATGTGAGATAGGTGATGATTTATAGTCAAAGTAATTGAATGCAATGAAATATATTAGTGTATCTTTGGCGATGACTAGTAATTCTGTTGGTGTCCACTAGAATTGTCTAATTGGCCAAATCGTTGGTTCAGCCCGAGTTTATCAAATTTTCCATGCAACATTTACCCTAACGGTTCTTGCAAACTTCACCTTAGGATAAAGTGCGGTTCAACAATCAACCAATTTAACAGACAGTTGCTGCTTTCATTAGAAGAGGGTAAGGCCTTTACTGTTCTGATTCACATCCCTTTGTAGAGGTGAATAAGTAGGTGGTATGGATAGGAAAAATGAATGGGAAAGCGAAAGACGATGTTGGTGTCGATGGTTGCAAACCACAACGAAGGCAGTCGAGGATAACGTGTTTCCAGAGTGCACGTTGTCACTGCAAAAAGAGTACCCTGATCAGTGAGTGATGGTTATCATAGGATTACAGATAACAACAATTGTTGGACTAGCTACCCCTTATGTAATCACCACCCCTATCTTGGTCGTTCTTTATCATTGAGATAGTGGTTGTAGATGGTGCCCTCAGTCTCATAGTCGTGTTCTGCATCCATTGTAAGATCTGATTGAGTAGTACATCACTCTCCTTAAATGGGCCTTGGAAGAGAGCAGAGACTACTTTTTGAGTAGGTATCGAATGACAGGTTACCTGTGTATGCTCAAGCGATATCTTCTTGGCAACTGGGAACCCCATCTCAACATCCCACTGCTCTATATCAGTATTGTAGTAACAGACAAAAGGATGAGAAGCGGGGGAGTACCTGCTTCTCTTTCATAACTCTCTTGAGTCATGGCGGGAAAATCCTCAAACCGTAACACCGTACGGATATTTGCCACCTGCTGTTCACGCACCTCATAAAACCCAATCCCTGACACTACACTCATCGTACTCTTACCCGCTTGATCGGTCGTCTCAGGGCAACCAGCTGTTTCACATCCTCAAGCACCTCTGGGCTCCCAACTTCAATCATCAACCACTTTTGCTGCAGCCCTGTCTTTGCATCGGCAAATACCTGCTGTACATACTCAGTAAGGAAAGATAGGAGTATCTCAGCCTCAGCCATCTCCCGATATCCAATGACAATAAGAGCGAGGAATGAACCCTCCTGAGGATAGAGCGTGCAGAGGCTTCTTCCCCCCTTCTTGTATTTTACATTCCAGCCATACTGCATTGTGCATTTACTGAACTCAACCACCGGTTTAACCTGATAGGTCTCCTCCAGATAAGAGCACAAGCTGTCAAACAGCGGGTTCTGGACCTGCTTCGCAATAGCGTTGAAGGACATACCCACATCTTCTGTCCTGATCGGGAGCCAGAGTTCCATTGAGTTTGTGCTGTGGTACAACTCAGCTGAGAACGTCCCGCATTTTACCTTATGCTGCTTCATCCATCTCCTCATGTAGGTCATTGCTTTGTGGATTGCGCTGCCGATAAGCAGGTCAAAACTCTCAGCTTCTATACTGCATACCGCATAGTCACCCTTGAGAAGGGTGAAGTGAGCAAGACCTTCTTGATCAACTCCCTCTGCTCCTACAAAGTAAGTGGCTAAAGCATCACCTTTCCGCTTTGTGTACAGTACCCCTATGCTTACAGTGTCTACTGGCTGTGTTTGATGAAACGTATCCCATAGGCTGGCTGCAGCAGACACTCCGGTTTCTCTCCCACCAGAGAGGTCAGTATCGGGGAGGAGCCTCTCAATACCTGAGAAGAAACGAGGGGCTTCCAGCTTCCTTCGGGTTACTTCAACTACCATATCATCGGTAATGAGTGGAACACCTTCTTCGATATCTGCATACAGAATGGAAACATCGGCTTTGAGACAATGGTTGAGATGCACAGGATGCTGGCGGTACTCATCCGGAGTGAGGCCGTAGGCATCACGGAAGGCCCGGGTGTAATTGGCATGGTCGGAGAAACCAAACTCCAAGGCAATATCAAGAATACGCTTCTGAGTATTGGTAAGTGCTTCACATGACCTTGCCAACCTTCTCAGTCTTACATACTCTCCCACAGGCATCCCTACCAAACGGTTAAAAAGCCGCTGAAAGTAGAACGGTGACAAGGAGGCTACTGTAGCCAGCTCTCCAATAGATAAATCTTTTGTCTCAATGACATCCACCACACGTTGGATCGATTCCCATGCTTGCATGTAAATACGATAGCACAACAACAGCTCCTGCGCTTGTCAGAGAATGCCCTCTTTGGGGAAAATAGTATCGGAACTAGGAAGAACAATCACAAAATCCACAGCATCGAGAGTCATCACTGGATGGCATTCTAAGCAAATCTTGTCTCCCAACACAACAAAACCTCCCTGTATTGCCAGGAGGTTTTATATTGTTTGCCAAGCATGGGCAATAACTAAGTGCTAGCTTCCTGTTTCAACATACTGTTGAAAATGTTGTACAGTTTGGCAGGGTTGAGGACAGTCACCTCCGCCTCTGTGTTCTCGACTAGGAACCTTGCCAAGGAGAAGGAGGAAGTCCCCGCTTCCATAAGAACCAGATCCCCCTTGCAAAGCCTGCCTGCAAGCTTGGCCTTGCCCTTGGGGCCCATCTTCCCGGTAAAAAAATGACGGTTTCCCAGATCAGGCCCGTCTAGGATGCACCCGTGGAATGTCTTTTTTGACAAATCCAACCCATAGGCCCGTTCGTACTGCATGTTCATTGCCATGGCAGCACCCCCTAAGAAGAGTTTTGGAGCTGGAAGGCTGTATGGACACGGATTGTAATCCACCATTTTTATTTACAGGGTCATATCGGGAGGCAAAAGCCTCCACGACATGACCGACGATAGACTTCGATGACCGGCTTGAAGTATTTTTTTAAGCCAAGGTATCGGATTACTCCAATCCTTACAACCAGGGACACTCGGCCACCGGCTTCCTAACTCCGTCAGTTAAGAATATCATCGAAACTCCAGCTGTAAAGACTAGATCTACTTTCTTGTCCTTACAGCAGTCATTCTATTTTTTAACACTCAGACCAGAAAATGGGGTTTCAAGCACATCAAAGGTTGATCAGCCTCAGCACATCACCAAAGGATTTGCCTTTCCTGTCCATGGCCTCCAGGAGCTTCTGGGCTTGCAGAAGCCTTTGCTACTCGCGGAGGTTCTTCAATTCCGAAAGAGCCTCGTCATATTCTTCCTTCAGCCTTGCGACGCGGGTCTCGACGTCTATTACCTTCTTCTCGATTGTCTCGCTCTTCCTTGGCCTGCCCATGTCATGCCTCCTTGGTCTCGGCAGTGGAGTCATCCCGTACATCGGGATCCGGCTTGCCCCCGCCTTTCGCATTCCTGTTGTCTATCACCGACAGGATGTCCTTCTGCCTTGCCGTGATTGCATGGTCGAGATGGTAGGCACCGTCGCCGATCCGTATCGGCTCTATCTTCTCCAGCTCGCCCAGAGCGGATACGACATTCATGTAGTTGGGCCTTCTCCCCGTCGCCAGGATATGGCTGTTGATGGCGAAATACAGGCGGCTTCGCAGGATCAGGGCGATGAACTCGATGAATATCTTCGACCTCAGGGCCTCTACGCTCAGGATCCTCTCGGCGTTGCTTCCCGTGAATGTCTTGTCGGCGCTGAACAGCTTATCGGAGCAATCGCTAGACTTGTAGAGCAGGAGGGCTTCTCTTGCTGTCATCTTCTCGGAGCTGATCAGGCAGTAGTAACCGCAGTATCTTATGTATTCGTCGATCGCCCCGTAGTTCTTGGAATACATCAGCAGGACCATGTCCTTGTCGTCGGAAAGCGTGAGGTCGAAGAACCTGCTGTTAGCCTTGAGGTTGAGCCTGTCGCATTTCCTGCCCAGCATCCTGTCCAGCGTCCCCTCCATCTTCTTGCCGCAGGTCTCGAGGGAGCTCCTCTTGGCAACATATTTCCCCGCCGAATAGTAGATTTGGAAGTACCGCTTCTTCTTGTCCTCGCCGTATAGCTTCGCCTCGACCGTTGTGCCATTGGCGGCATACTCCCAGATTGTGTTTGCGCTTTTGTCCTCGAAGGTGCCCTTGACACCCAGCACCAGTGACGAGACAAGGCTCTTGCGACCCTTGACCATGATCAGGAAACTATATTTCCTACCTGGTATCTCAAACCTTCAAATAAAGCTTTGAATGCCTCATTTAAGCGATTTTCTTGGAAAATGATGTAATCTTGGTTTTCTCAATCGAGTAGGCTTGGCAGCCAACTACATCCATACTGTGGGAAAAAAGCTGGATGAGTAAGATGCTCAGAATAACCAACACGCCATCCGGTAAAAAGGGAGGGGTGTGGGTTTTCTCTTCCTTAACCACAAAGCAAAGAAAGAATAAACGCTCAATTGAAATTGGTCCTATTGGATCTTGGTTGCGGGTTTTAGCTTATCTACATTTAGCAAAATCTCTCCAGCTGGAATAACCTGACCTTTTAATTAGATTAGTGCACTACCGGTTTACACATCATGATGCGACAATGGACGGGAAAAGCAAATCCAAGGCATATGCATGTTTCGACAGTTCCCTGTTCAATACAATCGAATTGGGGACGCTAAAGGGATGCAGCTAATTCATGGGTATTAGTTCTGTGGCTTGTATGATTTTTCAGGACTCATCAGAACACATACTATTGAAATGATGGTTTTCAATTCGCAGTGGCAATGGTTTTGTCGGAAACATTGTATAGGATCGACACAATGCCTGAACGTACTTTTAAAGAAATTGAACACGAACATGCGTAAATGAAAAGTGCCACAGCCTCCCAGCCCAAGTCCGGGGTGGCGGTGCTTCTCCCTTTATGATTGTGATCATCCTCGGGAATCTTCATTCCCGAGGTATGTGCTATTGCTTGGCATCCTTCCCGGAAAGAGCGAGCGCAATCACCGAGGTTCTTCCTCCGGCGTAGACAGGATGGCATCTACATGCTTCTCTCTACAGACATCCTGCATTGCATATCACGGATATATGCCCTGCCCGATGAGGGTAGCAGTTCGATTTGAATATCGACTATTTCTCATGGTCAGCGAGCAATTGGGTCTTGAGATCGCGCAAACTGCCGTCCACCTGGTATTGATAGATATCAACCGCAGTGGAAGAAGGCCCGGTGGTCACTACTGCGAACGTCCTGCTGAGGAGGCTGCCATCCTTCTCCTTGTAATTGGTGTTGTGGTCAATCCACGTACCGGTATTCACATAATAGTGGCCATTGTCATAGTCGTAGAAAACTGGGACGTGGGTGTGTCCGAAGAGCACGACGCTGGTATCGCTTTGGGGGTTGTCAACATCAAACTGCGCTCGTGCCTGGCTTTCGAAATAGGTGCTGTCAAGTGCCCCCAAGGATGCAACCGCGAAGCTGGAATGCACGTTCACCCCATTGGCCTTCTGACGTTCTTTCCAAGTCCGTTGATAGTTCGGAAAGAGCACGGGAGCAGAAATTTCTCCCTGTTCGTTGCGTACCGGATACAAATCCTGGATCGAATAGGTATCGTTGTAACCATCGATGCGCATATCCAAAAGCTTGTTCCCAAATCCATCGGTCGGGGTAATGTTTTTGAACACTTTTTCCATGGTCCGATAGTAAGCATAGGCTCCGAATTGGTCAGGGTCGTTTACATGGTCTGGAACAGTCTTGATCACCGGGAGATCGGCCTTGTATTCAGGTTTTCCCTTAAGTACCCAGTCTGCCGCGAAACGAGCATAGAAGTATCCTGGAGGAAACATGGTAGGGCTGTTGGTGAGATGTGCATTGGATATGGTGTCCGGAGCTGAAAATACATCATACCGGTGTCCATGCTCGATAACAATCTCGTTGCAATCTCCGGTTCGGTACAATCCGACTCCGAGGTGTTGCGAACAGACTTTCATGCCAGGGATCGCCTCTTCGATGTATTGTACATTGACTGACATGTCATGGTTACCCACGACATATACCAGTTCGATGCCTGCATCCATAACTTCATTGAATGCGTCGACCAAATCCTTGTTGTTTTCGATGTTCTTCCGGTAGAATTCGCCTCTGTCGGTTTCGACAAACGAGAGCGGTAGGAACCATTCATCAAAGATGTCACCGTTGAGTACAACTTCCCGGACATCCGAAGTCATAGCGACGCGTTGCATGAATTCGATGAGATATGGTCGATTCTCCAGAATCTCAGCATAGGTATCTTCAAAGCCAGTGTGAAGGTCGCTGAGCACGATGATTTTGTCTCGAGTGTCTCCCGCAACCCAGAGCGGTTGTACACCATCCGATGCTACAGTCTCCTGTTTTGACAAGGACGTGCATCCAACGAAGGTCATGACCAATAAAGCTACGGCAAAGTAAGAAAGTATACGTTTTACCATGGATTTCCTCCTACAGACTGATGGTGTGGTACCCATCAATCTTTTATGTGACTCAGCCTCAGTGAGAAGTATCATGGATATCCTTGTACTCCTCTGTGAATCCCCGTAATTTTATTTGCATTATATCCTGTATTTCCCTGGGCATTGATTTTTTTCTTATTAGTGTCGTTTTTCTACTTTCTTGGGTGTGAAGTCCCTGTTCAGGGCCATCTGAACATCCTGTGGCAAATGTGATATTTGTACTTGATACCGATGATTTGTTGATGCAAAAGAACATAGGATAAAGAAAGACTGGGCCCGCAAGATCAAGAGGCTTGTTAATGAGTATTATCCCGACGAGGTTGTCCGTTTGGTAATGGGCTATCTCAACACGCATGAGATTGGACTACTGTACAATGCATTCCCTCCAGAGGAGGCTTTTCGTATTGCATCCAAATTACAAAGACAAACAGGGCGAAAATGGTTATGGGTTCTATGGATTTCCTACTCGGTACCTCACTCCTTCAGATAAGGCCCTGAATGCACTATTTCAGCAGTTTCTCTGGAAAATGTGGAAGTCCTTCCCGGAACCGATAATACATCTTTCACCTCCATGAATGAGGTTAGATGTTTTTGTTATGAAATCAAATGGCGATTTATAGTCCGCTTACAAATGTGGAAGTTCTCCCAGAATCGATAACAATGGCAAGGAAAGATGAACTTGTTGCCAAGGATTTATTGGACGCTTTCTAAAAAAGTGTCCTATGATGCTGTCATAAGGTTCTTGAAAGAAGGCTCAATAAAGTGAAAAACTGCTCTCTTTTTAAATTGAGTGGGAAAACCTTGGGAAGTTAAGATACATAATTACCACCTAATCTAATTGAATGGCCCTTCATTTCGAGGCAAGGAAACCCTCGTGAAGGTCATAGCTTGAACCTGATTTTCTTCATTCTAGCGACAGACAGATGTCTTCTGTTGTGATATAGTTTCTCATTGGATAAGTATTGTCCGTTTGTTTCAAGAACATTGTCCTCGATTTCCAGTATTCCCTGTCCTCATCAGCGAGAATAAGCATGAGTACAGGAAATTGATTATCTTAAATGAAATTGTAGATTGGGTTTATAGTCATACGCATTGAATTGAAGAGAGTAACATTATATGAGTAAGAAGTCTCTTTTGTTAGGTTTAATAACTTTTTGGTTTGCATCACCTATTTTGATAATTGCATTTATATTTCTAATATTACCACTTTTTATTATTACCGGCAGTCTAAAGCTTGCTATATTCATATATGTCGGATTAATAGCGATCATCCTAATCGGATACATATATAAAAGTGAAATAAAATTATGCTTTATAAGTTTGTGCCAAAGAGGAATCATTAACTTTTTTTCTTTCATCCTGATACCTTTAATTGCTATTGTTCTGATTATCTGCATTATAGGACAAAATAAAATGGATTATTATGGATTGCATGGCCAGTTACACATCGTAAAAGAGATCAACTCTTATAAAGGTTTTAATTTGTTTAAAGATCCATATACTGAAAGCAAGATGGAAGTATCGCACTACTTTGTTTATATTTATGATTCAGATTGGAATTTACTCAGAAGAATACAATATGATAGAAATAATAAAAAAGTTGCTTCAATAGAATTTAGCTTTAATGGAGATGAACCACAGCTAACTACAACAAAGTATGTTGATAATGTTCCCTTTAGATATAGCCCTCTGAGTTACAGAAGAAATCCTATCGAAAATGACATATTTGTTTTTGACAAAAGCCATATATCCTCTGCAGGAACAATTGAAAATCAATCATATCAGACTTACAATGAAGTCCCGTTCAGAGTTATGACAATTTCTAATAATTCAGATGGAAGTCCAGACAAAATAACTATAAGTGATGCAAAGTCTATATACGCTGGCATAGCAAGAGTTGATGAGGAAATTTATTATAAATACAGTGGGGAGTCTTTCTCCATATCCTATTATGACAATCATCTTATGCAAAACAGATTTGAACTGATTGAAAAGACCAATATTGAAATATCCCATGTGACTGTAAAGTGATTTCAAATTATCAACTTATTAGAAGGTTTTTTTGGTTGAATATATTATCCTGAACTTCCTGAAAAAATATGACTCAAACTGGAAAATATCATGAAATCTCTCTTGCAGAGCTTGATCAAGTGCATGATTTTGTCAAATGATTTTCCGCTTTTATCTATATCCTGAAGCAATTGTTCCACATTGAGACTTTTCTTTTCTTCAAGTAGACCTCTTGAGGTTCTGGGTTCGGTTGCTTCCTCATACTCGGCTTTTACATCAAAAATACATTTTGTGAATATCAAGGGAATTTTTTAATTTCAGCCTTAGAAATCTTTGCATCCAGGCAACCCATCTTCTTCATTCTTGCCATGGTTCACTCAGCTACCATTCCTACATAAAGAAGGCCATGGAAGACAACGACCTGTTCAGGAATTACACGATGCAGGGGTTGCTGGACGAGCTCGATATCATCGAACGTTTCCAGTACCCTGGTGCTTTTAATCAAGTAGAATTCCCCACTTGGAGGTGAAGACATTTTCTTGGACTCTTTAAGGAGAAGGGAATGTATTCATATGAAGAGAGGAAGAAAGCCGTTGAACTTTACATAAAGTTTGATAAGAGTGCTTGTGCCGTTGTAAGGGAGCTAGGGTATCCAGATACCAAGATGCTCAAGGCATGGCACCGGGAGTATCTTGAGAAAGGAGATCTGCACAAAAAGAATCGATTGGGATATACATCGGAGCAAAGAGCTGCAGCCGTGCAATACTATCTGGAACATGGTAGAAGCCTTGCTCGTACGGTTAGGGCTCTTGGGTATCCTTGCCGCCCGCTTCTTGGGGAATGGGTCCATGAGGACCTTCCCTCTGACTGCCATCCTTTGAAAAGGGGTAAGTCTGTTGTAGAATACACGGACAAGCAAAAGATGGACGCTGTCGTATCCGTGGCATCAGGAGAAAAAACTGCAAAACAGCTCCAAGAAGAGATTGGGGTAACCCGTAGCGCGGTCTATCAGTGGAAACGTCAATTGCTTGGGGAGGTAAGCAACCCCGAGATGAGAAAAAAATCCCAGAAAGAATCCGAGAAGGCTTCATCAGAACAGGAGATTCAGCTGAGGGCTGAATGCGACGAGCTGAAAGATGAACGGGACAGACTGCAGGAACAGGTACAGAAGCTCCAGATGGAGAAGGAAATACTTGAGAAGGCGGCGGAAATACTAAAAAAAGATGAGGGCATCGGTATCGATACACTCTCCAACAGGGAGAAAGCCATGATTATCGATGCCCTTACAGGCAGGTACACCATAAGTCAGCTGCTGCCCTCCCTGCATATGGCGAAAAGCAGTTACTTCTACCAAATCCAAGCCATGAAGAAAGATAAGTATGAGCTTGTCAGGAAAGACCTGAGGAATGTGTTCTCTGAGAATCGGCAGTGTTACGGCTATCGCCGGCTGCATGCAGTCATGACATCCAATGGAAGCACCATTTCAGAGAAGGTGATTCTTCGTCTCATGCATGAGGAAAACCTTGTCGTTCCTTCCGTGAAGAGGAAGAGGTACAGCTCATACAAGGGTGAGCTCAGCCCTGAGGTCGAGAACATCATCAAGCGTGACTTCCATGCCGAGAACCCCAATGAGAAATGGCTGAGCGACATCACGGAATTCAGCATTCCCGCCGGCAAAGTATATCTTTCTCCAATGGTTGATTGTTTTGATGGCTACGTCACCTCCTGGACCCGTGGCACGAGCCCCAATGCTGAGATGGTGAACTCGATGCTGGATGAGGCTGTGGGCACACTGAAAGCTGGAGAGCACCCATTGGTCCATACCGATCGGGGGAGTCATTACCGTTGGCCCGGCTGGATTGAGAGAATGAATCGTGCCGGGTTGGTTCGGTCGATGTCGAAGAAAGGCTGCTCACCCGACAATTCGGCATGCGAGGGCTTTTTCGGCCGATTGAAGAATGAGATGTTCCATTCCCGCTCATGGTTTGGGGAATCAATCGAAGAGTTTTGTGCACTGCTTGATGATTACATCTATTGGTACAACGAGAAACGAATCAAAATGTCTTTGGGAGCGAGGAGCCCCCTTGAGTATCGCAGGAGTCTTGGATTAGCATCATAGAAAAGTCCAACTTTTTGTCCGCACCCCCCTTTACGCTGAGGAATTCCCCAGTTTGATCAAATTCCCCAGAATCCGTATCCAGGGTATTCTCTAATTTGTCCTTCTTACCTCCGTTACCTGATCTTTCATCAAGGAATGCTCCAACCTCCAATCCTTCGTCCCTGTATCTATCAAGTGGCCATAATGAACCACCCGGTCAATGATTGCTGCTGCAAGCTGTTCATCAGTGACTACCTGCCCCCAATCCTTGAAAGGCAGGTTTGTTGTGATGATGAGGCTTTTATGCTCATAGGAATCGGCAATCACCTGAAACAGCATCCTGGAGCCTTCCAGGTCGATGGGAACATAGCCCCATTCATCCAGGATGAGGCAGTCCAGTTTCTTCAAATCGTTCAGGTACCGTTCCAGCCGGTCCTCCTGCTTGGCTTCAACCAGCCTCAGCACCATTTGGGAAACTGTTGTAAACTTCACCTTATAGCCTTGCATGCATGCATCAATGCCCAGGCAGGTTGCAAGCATAGTTTTGCCGGTTCCGCAGGCACCAAAGAAAACCAAGGTCTTCTTTTCTGGTATGAACCTCAGGGAGAGCAAATCCTCCCTAGGTAGTAATTTGGGGAACCTTACATGGGTGAAATCATAGTCTCGGATGTCTTTGGGGATGGGGAAACCCGCCTGTTTCACCAGCCTTGCCTTGCTTACATCCTGCCTATGGTAAAGCTCCTCGGATAACGTCTCCTCCAACCATTTCAACTGTCCTTTTGTCCCGGTATCCAGAATACGGTTAACCCCCTCTTTGGATACATAAAACTTACGGAGGTGAGAGCTCAGCAACAATTCAATCTGTGCTTTCCACGCTGCCTGGGAGGGTTTGGAGCTGTCTTTTGGAGGTCTGCTCATCTGTTGCCTCCTTGGGCCATCAATGCATTGAAGGGCTCAAGGCTTACACCGGTAGTATTGGAGGACATACCGATCGGGAACGAGACAAGCCTCCTTGCATAGGTTTTTACATCAGCCGCTGAGTTTTCCCTTTCACCATGCCAGGTGTTGTCCATTGCAAGGGCGGCGACATTGAAACCGAATTCCTGTGCCGTCTCGTTCAAAAGGTACAACCCGCGTTTCCTTGCATTTGCATCTGCATGGTCCATATAGTTCCTGAAGGCCCCAGGTTCCATTGCTTCCCGGACTTGACTGTTCATCCAGGCATTGGGCTTGTATTTCAATGCGTCAAGACTGATGAGCATGTCAACGCTTTCTGTGGTGGAACCGCCGAACTGCCTTGGGTATTCATGGATGAATCCACCCTCGGGAGTGTAGAACTTGATGTCCCAGGCCCCAAAGCCACAAAGTATCGTGCGGTTTGCATATCTGGGTCCCAAGAGATAGCTGTGTGTCGCCGAATTGGTTTTCACCATTCCGTAGCTGTCGGTGGTAAAGGTGTCATACCTGACCACCACGAAGGGGGTGTGGGGCAATGGCAGCAAGGCCTTCCTGTCCGTCTCGAAAAGATTCTTGACCAGTTCCCCCTTCTGGTAGTGTTCCACCTCCATCCTCAGGTTTCCGCTCTTTTCCATCAATGGGTAGGCATTGAAACGGACAATTCCGCCAGCCGGGATGCATACAGTAGGGACGAACAGGTGGGAACGAACGTATTTCACGGCGGCTTCCACGTTTCCCTTCTCATTTCCGCTCTGTGGATTGCAAAACCTGACCTGGAAGCGATGATGGAGCTGGAACCTGGCAAACATTTGGCATTGCCGTACCTTATCCCCGATCCTCCGGCCTACGCCGGTGGCGTTATCGAAGATAATGAGAACAGGGATTCCCCCTATGTAATTGAAGATTGCCAGCAGACCCTCGCAGACACATTCTGCAGTTTCCCCTTTGAAAAGCTGGCAGAAGACCCTGTTGCTGAAGGGGAAGGAGAGCACCAGGAAGTAGAGTTTTTCCAGCTTTCCCTCGATTAAGAAATGGGCTTCCCCGAAGTCACACTGGGCCTCCCCAGGATGCCAGACAAGCTTGAGCGCGCCTTTCTCATGGTTGCTTCGCAACTCTTGCTGGTGCTTGGCTTTCATGTATCTTCTGATGGTATGGTAGGCATGCTCCAATTCCACATGGCAGCAGTCCACGAAAAGGAATTCCCACATGCGCGTAGCCGTGAAACGCTGCTTGCGGTTGAGTTTCTTTTGTTCGTCAATCAACTCGTCAATCTGTTGGATGTAAGGCTCCAGCAAACCTCCAGGACATCCCTTCTTTGTTGGCATTTCCTGATTGAAATCCGTTTTGTCCAGGATTTTCCTGACCGTCTTCCGATCGTGTCCTGTAGCTTCCGCTATGGCACTGATGGTATTCCCCTGACGGTCCATGTCCTGTATCATCTGTATCTGGGACATTTTTAACATAACTCCTATGAATCCTCCCTAAGCCTTTTGGTCGAGACTTGGGAAGATTAGATTCTGGGACTTCTTGTTGCAAGTGTCCCTTTTTCCGTTTGATCAAACTGGGGAATTCCTATGATCAAACGGGGGTGCGGACAAAAAGTTGGACTTTTCTATGATGCTAATCCAAGACTCCTGCGATACTCAAGGGGGCTCCTCGCTCCCAAAGACATTTTGATTCGTTTCTCGTTGTACCAATAGATGTAATCATCAAGCAGTGCACAAAACTCTTCGATTGATTCCCCAAACCATGAGCGGGAATGGAACATCTCATTCTTCAATCGGCCGAAAAAGCCCTCGCATGCCGAATTGTCGGGTGAGCAGCCTTTCTTCGACATCGACCGAACCAACCCGGCACGATTCATTCTCTCAATCCAGCCGGGCCAACGGTAATGACTCCCCCGATCGGTATGGACCAATGGGTGCTCTCCAGCTTTCAGTGTGCCCACAGCCTCATCCAGCATCGAGTTCACCATCTCAGCATTGGGGCTCGTGCCACGGGTCCAGGAGGTGACGTAGCCATCAAAACAATCAACCATTGGAGAAAGATATACTTTGCCGGCGGGAATGCTGAATTCCGTGATGTCGCTCAGCCATTTCTCATTGGGGTTCTCGGCATGGAAGTCACGCTTGATGATGTTCTCGACCTCAGGGCTGAGCTCACCCTTGTATGAGCTGTACCTCTTCCTCTTCACGGAAGGAACGACAAGGTTTTCCTCATGCATGAGACGAAGAATCACCTTCTCTGAAATGGTGCTTCCATTGGATGTCATGACTGCATGCAGCCGGCGATAGCCGTAACACTGCCGATTCTCAGAGAACACATTCCTCAGGTCTTTCCTGACAAGCTCATACTTATCTTTCTTCATGGCTTGGATTTGGTAGAAGTAACTGCTTTTCGCCATATGCAGGGAGGGCAGCAGCTGACTTATGGTGTACCTGCCTGTAAGGGCATCGATAATCATGGCTTTCTCCCTGTTGGAGAGTGTATCGATACCGATGCCCTCATCTTTTTTTAGTATTTCCGCCGCCTTCTCAAGTATTTCCTTCTCCATCTGGAGCTTCTGTACCTGTTCCTGCAGTCTGTCCCGTTCATCTTTCAGCTCGTCGCATTCAGCCCTCAGCTGAATCTCCTGTTCTGATGAAGCCTTCTCGGATTCTTTCTGGGATTTTTTTCTCATCTCGGGGTTGCTTACCTCCCCAAGCAATTGACGTTTCCACTGATAGACCGCGCTACGGGTTACCCCAATCTCTTCTTGGAGCTGTTTTGCAGTTTTTTCTCCTGATGCCACGGATACGACAGCGTCCATCTTTTGCTTGTCCGTGTATTCTACAACAGACTTACCCCTTTTCAAAGGATGGCAGTCAGAGGGAAGGTCCTCATGGACCCATTCCCCAAGAAGCGGGCGGCAAGGATACCCAAGAGCCCTAACCGTACGAGCAAGGCTTCTACCATGTTCCAGATAGTATTGCACGGCTGCAGCTCTTTGCTCCGATGTATATCCCAATCGATTCTTTTTGTGCAGATCTCCTTTCTCAAGATACTCCCGGTGCCATGCCTTGAGCATCTTGGTATCTGGATACCCTAGCTCCCTTACAACGGCACAAGCACTCTTATCAAACTTTATGTAAAGTTCAACGGCTTTCTTCCTCTCTTCATATGAATACATTCCCTTCTCCTTAAAGAGTCCAAGAAAATGTCTTCACCTCCAACGGGGGAGTTCTAGAATATCAAAAGCAACCCTGGAAAGAGGGCGACGACAGGCGAGATGACAACCAAGCAGAAGAAGCTTTATGAAGCCTTCGGTTTCCCAATGCCTTCCTAGATATAAAAAGGAGGGACTTCAGGCTATAAGACCTCAGTGAATGTCAGGGAAGTTTTTCATTTCGAGAAAATTATCATACTGCGCACATGCCTATGTTGGTCGGCGGATCTCTAGGTGAGGGAAATAATCGATGGATTCAAGGAAGGTCATGCTGTTTAATCATAATTCAAAGTCCCTCACCTCAAGGGTCTTCCCGAGACCGCATCAAATAACAATATTTTCGTATGCTTGGTCGGGAATTATATCAACTATAAATAAAGGGTCAATTCGGCAGTGTATATTATCTCAAAGATAATGACCGGTTTAGTTTAAGAGTACGACACATGGAATTAAAATGTAATATTTGATGATTTATATTAGTTGCGGTATTAATAAACTCTCCAATACTAATATTATAAGCTTTGCAGTAGTTTTCAAGCGTTGAAAGAGTAGGAAGATTACAATAACGATTGCTTTCTCGAAAACTTATTGAGCTAATTTGAAAACCAGTAATTTGTGCTAATTGATTCTCTGATAATTCTTTTTTAAATCTATAATACCTTAGCGTATCAGAAATATCTTCAGGATAAATTGTATGATTTCCAATTGCCCCTTGAAAAGTGTCTCCAGCATATCTAAGGAATATTGCGGTATCGGTTGCTGTTAAATCTGAAATTTTGAGGATTGTTTTCAAACAAGGATTCCATTCGTCATTTTTTAGGATTATTTCTATCCACCTTTTGTTTACTTCAAGTTGTTTTGCAAGAACAGAAATAGAAATTTGCTTTTCATTGATAATAAAATCAAGTGCTTTTCGATAGTTCATAGACATCTCCAAAATTGTTTATTTTAAGAGATGCAAAAGTCATCAAGTTGCTTCAATTCTAAGATTTTGCAATTTATACGCGGAGTCGCGATACTATACAGAACTGATGCTTAATTGGAAGCCTTGCTTTTCTACAAAAGCAACCTCAAAACTAAAAATAATCTGCAGTAGGCTTTTTTTATCAAGCCCGACAGGAGAAGATAACCCACCGATTTCATCGGTTCCACTGGACTGAGCCATCGGTCAATATTCCCTTGAGAGAAGTCCAAAGGGTCGGGTTTTAAACTCATTTCGACTCTTGGTCCAAAAGTAACGATAATCTTATTAATAATATATTATTCTTGAAAAACTGTATAATTAATAGCGTAAAAGCTTGTGGGAATATGATTTCATAGAGATAGGTAATAGCAAAATTTCACTTTTTCCAGAGATGAATTTTAGAAGTTAGGTTTTGTTTATGATTTTATTTATCAATATTTTTATAGTTTGCTGCAATAATTCGCTAATGCAAATAAAATCCTAGCCATTGGTGATAAAATTGTGATATATTACTTAAATAAGGGAATATATTGATTTATGCGAATTGGAATTGTTGACGCAGACCTTGTTGGAAGGAAAAAACACAGGTTTCCAAACCTTGCCTGCGAGAAGATATCAGCTTATTGGAAAGAAAAGGGCGCTGAGGTTTCCTTATTATTGAACTATAACGATGTGAATGAATTTGAAGAAGTGTTTATATCAAAGGTTTTCACTGATACAATTGTTCCTGATAGTATATGTGATTCTCAGGTAGTGCATATTGGGGGGACAGGATTCTATTTTGATAGAGCACCGAACCTTCCTGAGGAGATTGAGCATCATATGCCTGATTATCATTTATATGATGATTGGATTAACAATGAAATTAACAATGTAAAGTTGGAATATGAGCAACTTGGTAAAAGTCTAAGCATGTCATCGTACATGCAACAGTTTAAAGAATATCAAGGTTATGCAATAGGGTTTCTTACCAGAGGATGTTTTAGAAAATGCAAGTTTTGTGTTAATCAGAAGTATGACCATGTATTTGCTCATAGCCCTTTGTCTGAATTTTATTCAGGAGAGGAAAAGAAAATCTGTCTTCTTGACGACAATTTTTTAGGATGTCCTAGTTGGCGGCCAATGCTTGAAGAACTAACGGACACTGGAAAACCTTTTAAGTTTAAGCAGGGTCTTGATGAAAGACTACTTACCGAAGAAAAATGTAAATTACTCTTTTCTGCAAACTACGACGGTGACTATACATTTGCTTTTGATAACATTGCAGACTATGAATTAATCCATTCAAAGTTACAACTAATCAGAAAATACGCCAGAGAGAAAGAAAGTATAAAATTTTATGTTCTAGTTGGTTTTGAGAGTACCGATGGTCAAGATATAGAAAATGCGTTCAAACGCATTTCTTTGTTAATGAAGTATAAATGTTTGCCTTACATAATGCGCTACCAAGATAAAAATTATTCTCCTTGGAAACAATCAAGGTTTAGAGGAATGTATATTGCTATTGCTAGATGGGCAAACCAGCCAAGTATTATAAAAAAAATGAGTTTCCGGCAGTTTTGTGACGCAAATCAAGCTTTGTGTAAAACACCTGGAAAAGTTTGCGCTACCATGATGTCAATGATTGAGTTTGAGAAGGAATATCCAGCAATAGCAAAACAGTATTTCAATCAACGTTTTGAAGACTAGAGGAATAGAAAATGGCTAAATCAAATTACATGGAACTTAGTATCAATGAAGTAGAGTTGGATATTACAAACCCACGTATCAAGATGTATTTGGAAAACTATTCTGAGATTACTTCAGAAGGGATTGCACTAGCTTTAAATGGTGCTGCGAGTGATGGGGCTTTTCTGGCTCTTCGCGAGTCAATTAGAGCAAACGGAGGAGTCATCAATCCCATCCTTGTGAATCATAACGAAGATGATAAATATATTGTTATAGAAGGAAACACAAGGCTTCAGATTTATAAGGATTTTCTTGTCACTAACCCAAGTGGGCCATGGAGAACTATTCGCGCTATTGTTTATGAAAACATGACCGAGGAAGAAATACACTCAATCCGATTACAAACTCATCTAGTGGGGCCGAGAGATTGGGATCCATATTCAAAAGCTAAGTATTTGGATTATCTTATGAATGATAAGCGTTTGCCTCTCAATGCAATAATTTCCTATTGTGGGGGGAAAAAGACAGAAATTCTCAAGTTGGTTGCTGCATATCAAGATATGCAACGATATTATGTAACAAAAACAAAGGAGCTGGAATTTGACCTTGATTACAAAGACTTTTCAAAATTTTCTGAACTTCAAAACAAAGGAATAATAGATGCTTTAAGGCTAAATAACTTTACAAAGATAGATTTTTCAACCTGGGTCTTAAATAGAAATATTGATACTGCTCAAAATGTAAGACTGCTCCCAACTATCCTTAAGGATAAAGATGCTAAAGCTGAGTTTTTACGAACAAATATCTCTGAGGCGTATAAAAGAGTAAATCTTCCGATTACAGCGATTGACCTTTCAAGTATTGATTATTTTAGTCTCTGTCAAGCTTTGACTGCAAAATTGGATAAGATTTGTTACAAGGAAGCAAAATATCTTCAATCAGATAAAGGAGAAGAAAAACGTGCTGCACTTTTGCTATTGAGTCAAAGTATTGAATTTATCCTTGATGAGGGATCAGAGGAAGAATAATGGCTGAATCTTCAGAACATATGAAGTATGTTGATATATTATTTTCCTTTGTGGAAACCCTGATTCCAAAAGAAATGGGTTCGTTAATATTAGTGGATAAACCAAGTTGCAGAGAAAAGCCACCACGTACATCCGGAAATTTTACTCCAGACATAATCTATAAGAATCAAGAAGTACTGATTATTGGCGAAGCAAAAACAGAAGATGATGTAGAGAGGCGACACAGTCTATCCCAATACGAGAATTACTATTTAGATGCCATAAATTTTGAAGGGAAATCGATTGTTATTCTTTCAGTTCCATGGTTTATGAAGAATACTATTAAAAATGTTATGCGTCGAATTAAGCAAAGGTATATAAGAAAAATTCCTGTTTTTGTTATTACCGAGCTTGGTGGAGCGGAAGAAATATGAGTAATATTAATTTTTCCCATTCGATCAACTTTGAAACCAAAAGAAAGGCTTTTCCTTACCAAAAAGAAGCATTTGATGCAATAAAAGACTTAGATTATTCTGCAATATTTCACGAGCAGGGACTAGGGAAAACCAAGATAGCAATTGATTTGATACTGTATTGGCTAGAAAAGCGTTCAATCGATACAGTTCTTATTGTAACAAAAAAACAACTTGTGTCTAATTGGCAAAAAGAATTCCATAGTCATACTTTTATTTCTGCAAAAGTCTTGGATTCTGATAAAAGAAATAATTATTTTATTTTGAATAGTACTGCAAGGGTAGTTTTGACAAACTTCGAGACTATTTCTTCTGAAAAGGAACGGCTTCGTCTTTATCTAAAAACAAGGAGTGTCGCTTTGGTTATTGATGAATCTACAAAAATTAAGAATCCAGATTCAAAGCTAACTAAAGATTTTTTTGCGTTATCAAATCTTTTCACGATCAGAACTATTATGACAGGAACCCCTGTCGCAAATAGACCATACGATATATGGTCTCAGATTTTCTTTCTGGATTCAGGAAAAAGCTTAGGTAACAATTTTCCAGAATTTAAACAACATACTAATCTAAGAAACGATTTCATTGAGAATATTGAGAAACGAGAAGAATTTGAACAGTGTGTTTCTGAAATCTATTCGAAAATCTCATCGTTTACTGTTCGTGAAACAAAGAGTAGTGGAATAATTCAATTACCTAAAAAGATATATCATGATATCTACTGCAATTTTGAACCTACTCAATTGCATATGTATAAGGAAATTCAGAATGAACTTTCTATTCTGGTTCAAAAAGAAAACGAGACGTTGCTAGATGACAATGAAGCGTCTCTTAAAAGACTAATACGACTTCTTCAAGTATCATCAAATCCTAGGTTGATAGATGATTATTATGGTTATGATTCTGCTAAAGAAGTTGAACTTAAAAAGATTCTTGGAGAAATATTAAATCGGTCAGAAAAAGCAATAGTGTGGAGTTGTTATATAGAGAATATAAATTACTTTTGGCAATTTTTTAATGAATATCAACCTGCCAGGATTCATGGAAAATTGTCTATCGAAGACAGAAACAAGTCTGTAGAAAGATTTTTAGAAGACCCAAAATGTAAGATTTTATTTGCTACGCCACAATCAGCGAAAGAAGGACTAACATTAACTGTAGCTAACAATGTAATATTTTATGATCGAGGGTTTAATTTGGATGATTATCTTCAAGCTCAAGACCGTATTCATCGCATTTCACAAGTTAAAGACTGCAACATTTACAATCTAATGGTAAGAAACAGTATTGATGAATGGGTTTCTGTTTTATTACAGGCCAAACAGAATGCGGCGTTTTTGGCTCAAGGTGATTATCAATTAGTAAAATATTGTGAGGCTATGGATTATTCTTATGGGGATTTAATCAAAGAAATATTAAGCCAGGAGGTGGAGTAAATGGATATTGATGATTTTTTATTGGGGAAAATGATGATTGGGAAAAGAGAATATGAAGTAAAAAACTGTGACCTTAGGCAATCTGACCTAGCTTTCTATGTTGATAACCCAAGAGTATATAGTTCTCTCCGAAATATTGATGATTCTGTGCCTACTCAAGAAGAAATAGAAAAACATATGTGTGATATGGAGAGTGTGAAACAATTGCGTTTGTCGATTAAAGAAAACGGAGGACTAATTGACCCACTTATAGTACGGGAGAGAGACTTTGTCGTATTGGAAGGAAATAGTCGTCTAGCTGCTTATCGCCTTCTATGCAAGACAGACCCAGTGAAGTGGGGAAAAGTAAAATGTACAGTTCTTCCCGCTGATATTGATGAAGCTGCAATCTTTACTTTGCTTGGACAATACCACATTGTTGGTAGAAAAGATTGGAGTCCCTATGAACAAGCAGGATATTTATATAGGAGAAAAAAAAATACAAAGATTCCTATCTCAGATATTGCGAGAGAATTGGGTATTGCAGAATCACAAGCAAAGAACTATATTCGAGTTTTTGAATATATGATTACTATAGATGACCTTGTGCAATCAAGATGGAGCTATTACGAAGAACTTTTAAAGAACAAAAGTATTCAAAAAGCAATAGATATTAATCCAACTTATGAAAAAGTTATTGTGGCTCAGATTAAGACTGGGCAAATTGAAGCTGCTGCTGATATAAGAAAAATAGGAAAGATAGCGTCATTAAAGACTAAAAAAGGAAAAAAAATTTTTCAGGAGGTAGCTAATGGTGATAAAGATGTATATTTAGCTTACTCTGAACTACAAAACGCTGGAAGTTTCGATAAAGTATTTGAAAAGGTCACATCTTTTAGGAATTATATCATTGAACCGTCGTTGAAGCAGAGTATTGTTTCTAGTGCAAAGAAGGATGACATTGTGTTTTGCATCAAAAAAATTATTAGTCGACTTAAAGATGTACAGAAAGAGATAGAAAATGAGTAATTCTGAACTATTGCTTTTTTTTAGTGGTACATACGAGAAAAGTTTAAATGGTAAAATGTTATATAGAAACTACAAGTTACCAGAAGATGAAGTGATCTCTTACATAGACAGAATCTCGAATTATCCATTCTTAGACTTTCTTGATATCATTAATGGCTATAATGATGTTTCATATTTGACTTATGATGATGTTTTTCAGTTTAGTAGTTTTGAAGATGCTACTTGTAATATCTGTAAAGTAATTAAAAACGCTGGAGATGAAGGATATTCATGTATTGAGATCGGGAAGATGCTTGAAAATGATGGCAAACAAAGAAAGGATGGTGCCTACACAAAATACGGTGAAAATCATGCAAAAACAGCATGTCAGTTAGGGCTTCTTCATTCTATGAGCAATGTATATTTTTTGACTTGTATTGGTGCTTGTGTCAATGATTTACCCATAGATATAAGTGAAAAGTTCATCTCTAGAATTTGCCTTAGAAACAACCTAATAAAAAAAATTATTCGAAGGATTCATACTGCCGGACAAGCAAGCTATTTTTCAGAAGTGGATTTTCTTTGTCAGTCGACGGCTGAAAGGAGATCTAGTAATGTAAAAACTGTAATTAGATATATTGCAACTCATGCTGATACTGAAGGATTCTTTGAAGCATTATCATTCCAAAAATGATGATTTAAAAACTAACAGATTAGAAAACAATCATTTGATGTGATGACGTTTTTGCTTAGGCTATTTAAAGAACAGGTAGTCATTTGGGGAATTTTTTAAAAATCATCCACATAGGATTGTTGGCAGAATTCACACTAAGACTTCACTTGGTTGAACAAGAGATTTGTTTACTAACCCGATTTGGCATACATTGACCAAAAGAACTTCCTATGTTCCATCTCGTGCCACACTGAGAAAGAGGTGAGTCTATAAAACAAGAAGAACTCCCCGCATCTAGCAAGGAGTTCTGATTTTTGGGCCCAGAAGGACTTGAACCTTCGACCCACGGATTATGAGTCCGATGCTCTAACCAACTGAGCTATAGGCCCGAGAAAACCGTACTTAATCTAAAAGATTTTGCCAAGAATGTAAAGCGGATAGGGCCCTGTTGATGAAAAAACCTCTTAGGTGTTTTCTGATTGCATTGTCCTGCATGTTTTGGCATGGTATTATTCTATCCATACTGTAGGAGATTTTCCATGCGAAAGAAACTGACTATCTTTCTAGTCCTCTTGCTTGGCATCTCAAGCTTGTCCTTTGCTTCCGATTGGAGGTATGTCTTTGGCGATGTGTCCCAACACCCTGAAATTCTGGGAGGGTTACTGCCTACCTACACAATAATGGGAGCTGGCTATGATGGCATCTCGCTTATCGAGGGCAACCGGACAGAATTGCAATTGCTTGTAGGGGTAGGCTACAGCCAGCGGAAAATCTGGCAAAACCCTGTCGATGGCTCATTCATAACCGAAAACCCCTTGATTTACGATTTGTTCCATACCAATTCGCTTGTCCGATTTTCCCAAGGCTTCCTGCAATCTTCAGTACCAGATAAAGACCTTTGGACCGCCTATGCAGGATTTGAAGGGAGCTTTGAAATCTACAAAGACTCCATGGTAGTCGGAAAAGACCGCCAGAATGGAACTACTACCTACACCGTTTCCTCGATTGCCGATTGGTTTACCTCCTACGGGGTTTCTCCTTCCGACAATGCCTATTATCCGGATTTTGGAGCCAACGGTGATGCAATGCTCAGCACAACCCTCTTTGCCGGTATCAAACTGGACATGATGGACGACCAGATGGTCGCCCAAGACGGCTTTGAAAGTGACTTCTCCTTAAGGATAGGTCCCTCCTTTTTGAATAGCCTCCTTGCAGGGACAGCTTCCTTTTATAGTTTTACATCCAATACAATAGCGGCAATAACCCTTTATAGCCTTAAAGATGAGAAAGACATCAACATGTTCTCCCTTGTAGCCTTGGACCGATTCAATATCAACTGGACCAATGGGAATGCAGTTCCCCTGTATGAGCAGGAAACCGTTTCCCTTGGCCGCAAAGTAAGAGGCTACTCCAATTGGACGTTCAACACCCAGTTTTCCGTCGTCAACAATTTCGATCTTCGCATCAGCGGGCCTGAACCCATTTCCGATGGACTCTTTCCCCGGGTAACCCTATTTTTCGACGTTGGTTTTGGTGCAGGCAACTACTTCAATACCTCCCTTTTTGAAACCAACTTCTTGGCTAGCACAGGGGTGCAAGGCACTGTCTCCCTCTTTGATTTTATGGACCTCGGGTACCAGGTTGCCTATCTTTTTACCAACAACAACTATATGTGGTATGGAAACCGCGTAGTCGGCTCTGTAACCTTCTTTTTGGATTTCTGATAAGTAGGTCTCTAAAAAATGAGGAGGTAGCCGTTTGTTTAGGCAACCTCCTCTTTCTTGATATAGTTTTAGTTCTTTGCGCCGTTTCCTTTTTATCTGGCTTCTTCACGCCATTCTTTCTTTGCCTTGATCTCACCAAGCAGGAAACGAGCCCCCAGATTGTCCATCGGACAAACACTGAGTAGTTTTTCGCAGACCTTTTCGGCATCTTTGAAATTACCCATTTTCCAATAGACAAGGCATAATCCATGCAAAGCGCGCAGATACGGACGGTTATTCAGATAGAGCCAAGGGAAGACCATTTTGCTGTCTTTTGGTAGCGCCTGTTCGGCTATGAACACGGCTGCCTCATAGCAGTTTCGTGCATTCCAGAACATTTTTCGATTTCCCAGGTACAGGGAACCGATATGATTCAAGGCATCGATGCACTGGGGGTAATCCTCCCACAGCTTCGTCAAAAGTGCATACCGTTCAGCAAAGGTATCCAACTCAGTTGACTCAAATACCGGGTCGGAATTTTCGCCATAGAAACCAAACCCCGTATAATCCTTGAACTCGCATTCGTTGCCGGGCAAAATCTCGAATTCCAAAGGAGGCACTGCCAGATTTTCCGTACGGAAAACATGGTTGACAATTTCCCCTGATACGTACTTGGTTATACCGAATTTCCATTCTTTGGCGACTTCCACCGTAATGGTGTCAAGTTCGACAACTGCCCAGGTCTCTCGTTCCAAATCCCAGCGTACCTTGGTTTTTATAGACACAACCTGTCCGCTATCAAGTTCCCTTGAGCGAAAGCCGGAGTCCAGCAACTTGATGACAAGATAGTCTTTTTGCATGGTAAGCCCTTCATTCCTTTTCTTTTCGTGTTCCGATTACCTGGAATTCTCTTAAAAGCTCTTAATCCTTGCCTCTGGCTTAGAGCTTCACAGCTTTGAAACTGTCAGTCAGTTGATACGATTCCTTAACCAGCTTAGACCTTTCTTCCCCTACAGGGGTGGTCTTCAGTTGAGTCTCAATTTCAATATATCTTTGCAACACTTTTTGAAATGGTTCTGATTTGTATTTCTCGCCAATCCACAGACGGTCTTCCTCGGTAATCGCAGCAATGACTTCCTCAGGGGCGGAATCGAGATATTCGCTTTCCTCAAAGGTAATCGCATGCCATTCATCACGGGCAGTGGACGTTGGTTGCCCTAAAAGCCGGGGGATCAGATGTATATTGGAAAGCATGGTCCTTGCTAAAAGCCTGTCCGGTTCCAATCCCATCCTATGGACTATCAATGTCCAGCAAAGCAACTGAAAGGGTTCCCCCATATCATTGGGAAATTTCTTTTCATACCATCGTATATATTCGGCGGAACTCTGGTTGTCATTCAGGATAAAATACAAATAGAAGAGATAATAGCGGTCGCCGCTGCTGTCATCGATCGACCCATGTTCCATCTCAAAGTCACTGAGCTTGGCCCTGATCCTGTTAATCTGGTTTTTCAAACCTCTGGGAGTCTTTGGAATCTTCATCGCATTGCTCTCCTTTTACGTGGTCCGTTGTACCTATATTGTCGTCCATGCTGTCGCTGTTTGCAAGTAACTGGCAGACCCCCTTTTTTTAGATTATGCTACGGCAACAAATGCTTTTTTCTCCTTGGATTTTCGGTTGCAGAATCCTCGGTAGTCACCTTTTTCATAACCTAGCCAAAGTGGAAGAAGGGGAGCTCGCTGACAAAGACTTTGATGCAGCATTGCTTGCTGCCTTCAAAACCAAATTCCCTACTTGCAAGATGCAATGCAAGACCTGCATCGGGCCCCCTAAACCTCTTTTCGCGGAAAACAGAACGCAAAAATCCAGATCCCTGTCCCTGTGGAAACGGAAAGAAATATAAGGAATGCTGTATGGGGAACGCATGATCTCTCTTATTTATAGGGGTTCGCTTCGCTCTTTTTAAGGATATCCTTTTCCTCGAAACCCAAAGCAGAGAGGGCCAACACCGTCTTGTTCAACTGGTAGGCAGGAATCCATCGCACGGTAAGCCGTACGGTATTGGTCTCCGTAATCTCGGCAAAGGGCCTGAGCCCAGCATTGAGCAATCTGTCATACTGGCTGTAGGCAGTGAGTACCGAGCTGTAGGAACCGACCTGTATCTGGTACCAGCCGGTGTCACCGGCACGGTTGTATTTCGATTCCGGGACCTCGGGTTCGAAGATCAGGGTAAGGGAAACCTTTGCAATTCCACTTTTTACCATATCGATCTGTTTGGCAGCCTCAGGGGTAAGGTCAATGATCCTTCCGTCCACAAATGGGCCGCGGTCATTCACCCGTACATCGACACTCTTGCCATTGTCCAGGTTCGTTACTCGCACAACCGTTCCGAATTTAAGGCTCTTGTGGGCAGCCGATAGCGAATCGGAATTGAAGATATCCCCGTTTGCCGTAAGGCTTTCTGACTTGTCGCTTGTGTACCAGGAAGCTATCCCTGTCTCGATGACGGTTCCCGGTTCTGTCTTGGCAACCTTGGCTTCCTCTGCAAAAAGGGGAAGCAGTAACAAAAGGCTAATGGCAAAGATGATGGCTCTTTTCATGCTATGAGTATACGCTCTCTCCTTTTGTTTTGGCAATATGGAGTTGTGGGCAGTTGAACTCATGGGTAAGTTTCACTATAATCTCGGGCTATGAGCGAACAGAACGTATCTACACATTGGGCGGATATATACGCCGACAAGATCATTCGGGAGAAGGGCGAAAAGGAGTGCTACACATGCGCTTCCGGCATCACCCCTTCTGGCACTGTACATATCGGGAACTTCAGGGAAATCATCTCCGTCGACCTGGTGGTGAAAGCCTTGCGGGCCAAAGGCAAAAACGTACGGTTCATCTACAGCTGGGATGATTATGACGTTTTCAGGAAAGTACCCAAGAACATGCCCCAGCCTGAATTGCTGGCAACCTATCTGCGCAAGCCCATTACCTTGGTCCCTGACACCACCGGCCGTGCAGAGAATTACGCCCGGGCTAATGAACTTGATGTAGAGAAAATTCTCCCGACTGTCGGGGTCGAGCCAGAGTTCCTCTACCAAGCCGAGCGTTACCGCAGCAGCCTCTATGCAGAAGGTATGCGCACTGCCCTTGAGAAAAAGGACGAGATCAAGGCAATCCTTGACGAATACCGCACAGAGCCCCTTGGTTCTGACTGGTGGCCTATCTCCGTGTTCTCCTCGTTCACGGACAAAGACAACACCACGATCCTCGGCTGGGACGGAGAGTGGGGGGTAACCTACCGCGATGACGAGAACGGCAAGACCGAAACCCTCGATCTGAGGACAACCAGCTATGCAAAACTCCCTTGGAGAATTGACTGGCCGATGCGTTGGGCCCGTGAAGGCGTTGACTTCGAACCCGCTGGCAAAGACCACCACAGTGAAGGCGGTTCGTTTGACACCTCCAAGAAGATTGTCACCGTATTCGGTGCTGAACCACCGGTTTCCTTCCAGTATGACTTTATCAGCATCAAGGGAAGGGGAGGGAAGATTTCCTCTTCCAGCGGAGAGGTTGTCTCTCTCTATGATGTACTGGAAGTCTATACCCCGGAAATTACACGGTACATGTTTGCAGGGACCAGACCCAATACTGAGTTCTCCATTTCCTTCGATCTCGATGTCTTGAAAATCTATGAGGACTATGACAACTGCGAACGAATCTATTTCGGTCTGCTTCCTGTAAACGAGAAGCGCAAGGCCAAGGAACAGAGAGTCTATGAACTGAGCCAGGTCGGGGAAATTCCCACTGAGGCCTGTTACCAGATTCCTTTCCGCCATCTGTGCAACCTGCTTCAGATTCATGGTGGCAATATCGACGAAGTACTGTCCACCCTCGATTCCATGACCAAGAGCCAGGAAGAGAGACTTCGTACCCGTTGTGCCTGTGCCTGGAACTGGATCACACAGTTCGCTCCCGAGGAATTCAAGTTCAAGCTGGCCTCTTTGGAAGATGAGAAAGTATCCCTTAGCGGTAATCTGCTGAAGGCTGTCCAGGCTCTGTCCACCGTGGTTTCCCAGATGGACACGCTCGACGAGAAGGCTTTTGTGACCATGCTTTACGCTGCTGCCACAGACAATGGGGTGGAAACCTCAGACTTCTTCACTGCTGTCTACCAGGTGCTTATCGGCAAAGAAAAAGGACCAAAGCTGGCTCCTTTTATCCAAGCTTGCGGGAAAGACAAGGTCTTGCCCATTCTTGCAAGATACTAGACTATCGGGTTTCGTTGAAAAGGGGGAGGGCATTTGCCCTCCCTGATTTTTAGGTGTATCCTAAAGCCTGCAAGGAGAATTACATGAAAGTATTGATGATTAACGGAAGTCCCCATAAAAAAGGATGTACCTATACTGCCTTGAACGAAGTAGCCTTGGCCTTGGAGAAAGAAGGGGTGGAATATGAAATCCTGCATATTGGCACCAGCACAACCCGTGGATGTATTGCCTGTGGAAAATGCAGGGAAACCGGGGAGTGTACCTTCAATGATGATTTGGTAAATACCGCAATCGAAAAGGCAAAAGCCTGTGACGCCCTGGTCCTTGGGTCGCCTGTTCACTATGCTTCTGCTGCAGGGGCTTTCACGGCTTTCCTTGATAGGATGTTTTACGCCGGTAGCAGCAACTTTGCCCTCAAGCCGGGCTGTGCCGTAGTTTCCTGCAGAAGGGGCGGCTCAAGTGCTACCTTCGACCAGCTGAATAAATATTTTACTATCAGCCAGATGCCGATTGTTTCCTCCACCTACTGGAACAGTGTGCACGGGCAGACCCCTGAGCAAGTCAAACAGGACCTGGAAGGCCTGCAGGTTATGAGAAACCTCGGTGCAAACCTAGCCTGGTTGCTGAAATGCATCGAGGCAGGCAAAGATACAGTTGCCAAACCGGTGGCTGAGAAACAGGCACGGACTAATTTCATCCGCTGATAGTGGCATGGGAATCTTGAGTCGCAAACATATTTTAGGATACCTTGCCAAAACGAAAGCAATTTACAGTCTTTGTATATTCCTCATACAAATTGATTGTTTGGTTGGAATCGAATTCGATTCGTGAAAGAACCTGCCAGCAATGAAAAACGGACAATCTTGGTTGTCCGTTTTTAGTATACGTATGAATTTGGAAATCCTTGCAAGCCTTCTTGGCTCAGAGTTATCTCAATATCTTGTCTAGTACAATGCCGTTGTTACGCCATTTGTCCTTGGCCTTTACCTGCAGGTCGAGACGGAGTTTCTTACCTGGGAAGATCAACCGAATTTCCTTTTCGGAGCCTTGGCGGATCTTCTTGATATTCTCTCCGCCCTTTCCCACGACAATGCCTTTTTGGCTGTCGCGCTCTACATTGATGAAGGCACGGATCCAGACAGTGTTTTCTGCTTCCTTGTATTCGATATCGGGGATTTCGACGAAAATGGAATGGGGAAGCTCATCGGTAACCAGGTTGATGGCTTTTTCCCTGATGATTTCACTTACCCTGAATTCAACCGGCTGGTCGGTATAGGAATCGACCGGGTAGAGCAATTCGCCCTCGGGGGCAAGCTTGAACAGCTCAATGAGAATCTCGTCCACGCCTTCGTCCTTTTTTGCAGAGGCGATGAGGACGGTCGAATCGGGAAGATGGTCGTGCAGGAACTGCTTCCCTTCTTCTATTTCGTTTTCTTTGAGAATATCACTCTTGTTCAGGCAACAAACCACCGGGGTCTTTGTTTTCGAAAGAATTGCTGCAATGGCAAGTTCTTCTTCCCCTGCGGGGCGTTTTGCATCGAGCATATAGAGGATGACATCGCATTCCTCCAAGCTTTTGACTGCCGTCTCCTGCAGGCGTTTGTTCATCTCCTTGTCACTGAGGTGGTAGCCCGGGGTGTCGGTAAAGATTAATTGGCCGCGCTCGTCGGTATAGATGCCCCTGATAGCGTTTCGCGTAGTCTGCGGGGTCCTTGCCGTAATCGAGACTTTCATTTCACAGATTGTATTGAGAAGGGTACTTTTGCCGGATGACGGCCTCCCTATAATTGCAACCGTAGCACATTTCATGGATGATTCCTCCGTTTGTGAGTATAGCCTATCGGCAAGGCAATGCCTACAGTCCCGTAGTAGGCTGCCTTGAGGCTTTGTTTCTTTTGTTGAATCCCTTTTCAATTGAACAGTAATCCCGTATACTCAACAAGAGCATTTATTTGCTCAAATCCATTAGGTAAGTGAGGCTTTCCATGCCACAGGAAGAAGAAAAGAAACCTGCAATCCAAGATCCGCAGATAACCGATAAATTGCTCAAAACCCGTTCCATTATGTTGAGCGGTGAAATTAACAAAGAGAGTGCAGAACAGGTAATCAAGCAATTGTTGGTTCTGGAAGGCGAGAGCCATGACCCCGTACGCATTTTTATCAACAGCCCCGGCGGCGACGTCGATGCCGGCTATGCGATCTTTGATATGGTCAGGTTCGTGACCTGCCCTGTATTTATGATCGGTATGGGCCTGGTTGCAAGTGCCGCTGCTCTGGTTTTGCTTGCAGTCCCCAAGGAATGCAGGGTAGCCCTTCCCAATTCCACCTATCTCATCCACCAGCCCATGAGCGGGATGAAGGGTGTCGCCACCGATATCGAGATCCATGCAAGGCAGATTGAAAAACTGAGAAGCAAGCTCGATGGCCTCATTGCCCAAGAGACCGGAAACACCCTCGAGAGGGTTAATGCAGATACCGAGCGCGACCACTGGCTTTCCAGTGAGGAAGCCATGGCCTATGGTTTGGTAAGCAAGATTGTAACTACTCGGAGTGAACTCTAGGAAATCTGATGCCTAAGACAAAATATTTGAGCGAAGCTGAGAAACAGTTTGGCAGACATTGTATGTACGTTGAAGAGATGTACAACGGGATGGGCTACAGCCTTCTTGCTGACACCATTGTCTACCTGCTGGCGCTCAGCTTCGGAGCAAACAACCTTGCCTTGGGTTACATAGCCTCTGCAAGCTATATCGCGGGGGTCGTCCTCCCGTTTGTCCCCCGCCTGTTCCAAGGGAAAAACCAGATAAAAGTACAGTCGACCGTCTGGTATCTGCGAGGCTTCGTATGCCTTGGATACCTTGGTCTTTTCTTTTTGGATGGCAGCGGGGCAGTTTTGCTTCTATTGGGCATCTATACCGTCTTTTGCATCTTCCGCATGATCGGGATTGCCCTCAATGATTTCACCATTAAAAGTATTAGCAGCGTAGCGAACCGGGGAAAAATCGTAGCTAACGTCAATGTTGCCTATCAGGGTTCCTCGATGGTTGTGCGGTGCCTTATGGCACTGGTGCTCGGGTTTCAACAATTCTCTGGGCTTTTCGGTATGGTCTTGTTACAGATGCTAGGGGTTGTCGGCAACACTCTTGCTTCGGCAAAGATTCGTCAGATTCCCTGTCGAAGCGTAGTAACGTACAAAAAGGGCCGCAACGTCGTTGTTTTGTTCAAGGAAGCGATGGCCCAGCATTCCTTCCGTCGCCGTCTTTTCTTGCGGTGGCTGTCCACGTGCGTAACCGTCATCTTTGGGATGACCGTGCCCTTTTTGCGTGTTGAGTTGCACCTGTCCGGCAGCGTAGTTGTCTTGTATTCGGTAATCCTTGGACTGGCTGTCGTCTTTGCCAGTTTTTTCAGCAAACAGTTTGCAGACCGGCTTGGGTCGAGGCCTTTGGTAGTGTTTTCCTCCCTGTTCTCCCTTTTCTTTCTGGTCGTTTGGACCCTGTTGCGGTCGACAACCTCCCCCTTATGGTTCTTTGTCCTGGGCTTCTTTACCAATTTCTTCATTTCCATGATTAACATCCTGGTAGTAAGGCTGGTTGCCCAGGTAATGCCTGATGACGAGGCAATCTCATTCAATTCCATGGTTAATTTTGTCATTGCAATCATTGCCTTGGCAGTTGGTCTTGTCAGTGGCTATCTTGCCGATAAAGGGGAGCTTGCCAGCACTCTCTTTACCTTGGAAGGGAGCGCTGCAGGCAATGGGTATAGCCTGGTTTTCCTCTTTGCCATTGCCCTTACGGTGGTGGAGACCTTGGTGGCTACCCGTCTACTGGAGGTAGGTTCCTATTCTTCCCAGGCCGCGGCAGCGGTCATATTCTCCGTACACGGGCTGCAGGCGGTGTCGATGATCGAGAGACTTGAACATACCACCGACCCGAGTAAACGCCGTGCCTTGATGTTGGCTCTGGGGAACAACCTCAACAACGTGGCTACCAGCGAAATGCGCAGCATCCTGGCCTCCCCGTTTTCAACGGACAAACTTGAGGCTATCAGGGCATTGGGTGACCGGCCCCGGCCTTCTCTGCTTGACGATCTGATACGGGTTGCCCAGGACAACGATTCCTACCTCCAGCTCGATGCCATTGCGGCGTTGGGCTCCTATAGCAAAGATGCCAGGGCAAAGGCCGCCTTGGCCGAACTTTTGCATGAAGGCCGTTGGTCTTCTGTACGGTCGATGGCCAGCAAATCACTTGCAAGGATAACCGAGAGTACCGAGTATCTTCCCATCGTCAATGACCTTTCGCTCAAGGCGAAGCATATAGATGAGGAAATAGACTTTCTCATTGCAAAGCGTTTCATGGACAAGCAAGGTTCGTTTTACCAGGATTTCTTCCTGTCCGTGGAACAAAGGCGGTCGGCTACTTATCGCCAGACTAGGTATGCGGTCCTTGCTTCCTTTTTGAAATTCGGTTCTCCCCGGCTTGCCCATCTGTTTGAGCTTATGAACAACGGTGATGTCAAGGATTTCCTGTCAGGCTTCCTTACCGAAGCCAGGGACCTTCCGCAGATTGACGAACGCTACGATGAAATCCTTCAGGCCTTCGAGAAACAGGACTGGGAATTTGTCAGTACCTTCTGCATGGGGGTTCTCGATACGTGTGATGTATCCCAGGATTCCTGTTTCGAAAACCTGCGGCTGGGGATGCTCAAGGCAAAGGATATGGATATCAGGCAATTCGATATCCAGGACTTCCTTGCAGAACTGTATTTCAGCTATTCCTTGGGGAAAAACTCAAGGGTTTGAAGCAGTATTACCGATTTTTTACCTCCCTTATAGGAGGTAGCCATGAAAATCCCTGTCATCCTGCTTGTTATACTGACTTTCTGTGGTTGTTCGTTGGATGCAAACGCCAAGGAAGATACCACCTTCAAGATCCTGACCTACAATGTCCAGAATTTGATGGATGATAAGCTGGATGGCACCGAATATGAGGAATATAAACCTTCTGCAAGCTGGAATACCGATGCCTATTACCAACGTTTGAAAAAGGTAGCGCAGGTTTTGTCCTATAGGGATATCGGCCTTTGTGATGTTTTGGTATTGCAGGAAGTGGAGAATGCAACAGTTGTTGAAGATTTGTTGCGAAGGCACCTTGCCAGAAAAGGCTACATCTGGTTTGCCACGGCCAGGGAAAAGGGCGGTGCGATCAGCACTGCCCTGATAAGCAGGCAAAAGCCTGAGCGTGTCCTTGTCCATCAAGTTCCCTCTGCTCGTCCCGTTATCGAGGCAGTCTTTGCCACCGAGGAAGGATATGTTTCCGTGTTTGCAGTCCATGCAAAAAGCCAGATTGGGGATCCTGGGGAAACCGAGGCGTTACGCCTGGAAATGGCCCGTACGGTTACCGGGGCAGCTGGCAAGGACAATGATCATCTTATTGTAGTCTGTGGGGATTTCAATGAAGACCCTGATGCCTTCACCCAGGGGTCGGGAAACCAGACGGCCCTTATCCAGACAACTTCCAGTGAGGCCCGCCCTTTTATGGCTACCGGTTCGTTTGGCATAACGGGAATGCAAGAAGAGGTGTTTGCCGATGCCTGGTACAGCCCTTTTTTGGATGAGGAAAATCATTTTACCCTAGCAGGAAGTTGTTATTTTTCCGGCCAGTGGCATAGGTATGACCAGTTTTTGGGAAATGGGATGCTATTTGACAGGAAGGGCTGGGAATATGGATCTTGCAAAGTCATTGCCCCCTCCTTCTGCTCGAACGCAGACCAGACGCCCCTTGGATGGAGAGTGGAAAGTAAAAGTGGGGTCAGCGACCATTATCCTGTGTTGCTGACCCTTGTGAAAACATTATGACTTTGCGGTTTTTGAATCGGTCTTGGGGAATTTCAATTCATAGAAAATCTGCTCAAGTTCGAGTGCAATGTTGATGTTATGGATAACAGGCATGACGCCGTCGCTCTGGAGCTGTGGCTTGAGTGTTATGGGGCTGAAGTTCAGAATGCCCATGACTCCTGCTTTTACAAGCCGTTCGTAGCTGTCAGCAGCTGCCTGTTCCGGAACCGTAATGATTCCTGCAGTAACCTCGAGAGCCTCAACCACTTCATCGATTCTGCTGATAGGATAGATGGGGACCGGGTGGGATGCATCGCTGTATACCAAGGGGTCGCTGTCGAATCCTGCAACAATTCTAATACCATCGGGTTCAAATCCGTTGTAATGCATCAACGCACGGCCAATTCTTCCGCAACCAATGATAATACAGTTCTGCGGATCGCCTTTGCCAAGGATGGTTCCGAGCGAAGAAAGCAGGTCATAGATCTCATATCCGCCTCTTTTTTGCCCGTGTATGCCCAATTGCGAAAAATCTTTCCGTACAATCGCAGCGGAAACACCAGCAGCGTCAGCTAAGTTATGTGCAAACACTTTCTCGAGTCCGATAGTCTTGAGACGATTAAGTGATCTGTAGTACCGTGTGATTCGTATAAGTTGGTCGTTGTTCATATTCGGCTCTCCTGTTAATGTGATTTAGTGTAGATTAAAAACAAAAATTGGTCAATATAAAAAAACGTAAAGCAATTCCGAGACACAAAATACAACATAAACTGTGCTCTAATAATATACATGTCCAGTATAAAAATGCTATTATACCCCAAAACATTATTCTGGGTATTGGAGGTTACATGTCGGTAAATAGCGAATTCAAGTTCTCTCCCGAATTGATAGCATTCATCAAGGAGTGGAAGGGCAAACCGGGGAACCTTATCATGGTTCTCCATAAAGTGCAGGAAGAACAGAGCTATATCTCACGTGAGGCAGCAGACCAGGTTTCCAACCTTCTCGACGTTCCCCTTGCAACAATTTGGGGTGTTGTTTCTTTCTATCATTTTTTCAAGCTTACCAAACCTGGCAAGCATAACATCCAGGTCTGTCTGGGTACCGCCTGTTATCTGAAAGGTGGCCAGATACTGGTCGATGAATTGGGGAAACAACTCAACCTTGAGCTCGGCGGAGTTTCAACGGATGGCGAATTCTCCCTTGAGGCTGTCCGTTGTGTCGGTTGCTGTGGGCTTGCCCCGGTCATGACCGTTGGCGGTGAGGTTTTCGGAAAAGTCACAAAAGACCAGATTTCCGGAATTATCGAGAAATTCAAATAAGGAAAGCGATACAGGGCAATGCATATCTTTATCTGTGATTTTTTGCTGGATATTGTCCAGAACTCGTATGAAGCAGGAAGTACCCAGGTAATTCTTGACATACAGGAGACCGGTACCAGAATGCAGTTTCTGGTTCACGATAACGGCAAGGGAATGGATAAGGCTTTGCAGGAAAAGGTGTTGGACCCTTTTTATACGAATGGGGTCAAACATATAAAACGGAAGGTCGGATTGGGATTGCCGTTTCTTGTCCAGGCGGTTGAAGCCGGTGGTGGAAACTTTTCCCTTAGTTCCGAACCAGGTGTAGGGACGGATGTTGGTTTTGGTTTCGACCTTGGCAATATCGACACCCCGCCATTGGGCGATCTCCCTTCAACACTGATGCTTCTGATGAGTCATCCGCTTGCGGTTGAATTTATTGTCAGACGATCGCTCTCGACCGAGAAAGGCCGAGGAGACTATGCGGTTTCAAAATCGGAGTTGGAGGATGTTCTGGGACCCTTGACACAGTGCGGTGCAATGACCTTGCTGTTGGAGTTTCTCCAGTCCCAGGAAGATGACCTGAAGCAGTTTTATGTGGAGCACACACCTTCTGTAGTGTAGCTCTGTTTCGCAGAATATTGAGGAGACGTGAACAATGGGTAAAATGACTCTTGAGGAATTGAGAAAACTGAGGGAAACCAAGCAGAGTGCCTTGCAGAAGCGCGATATCGAAGGCAAGGATTGTCAGGTTGTCGTCGGAATGGGTACTTGTGGTATCGCCGCAGGGGCCAAGGTCGTGCTGGATGCTTTCCTGCAGATTCTTGATGAACACAAAATCACTAACGTATCCGTCACCCAGACCGGATGCATGGGCCTTTGCTATGTGGAACCGACCATTGAGGTTTTGGTCCCCGGTATGCCCGATGTTATTTATGGTAAGGTAGATGCCGCAACGGTCAAAAAGATTGTTGAGCAGCACATCATCGCTAAGCAACTGGTTACTGATCATCTCTTTGATCGTCCGGCTGCCGATATCATGAAGAAGGACGGGGGTAGATAATGGCTTTCAGAAACTACATCTTGGTCTGTGGAGGTACGGCCTGTGAATCAAGCCGTTCAGACCAGATTTACCAGAACCTTGTGGAAGAATGTAAGGCACAGGGCTTGGCAGAAGAGGTTCAGGTTGTAAAAACCGGATGTTTCGGTTTTTGTGAACAGGGACCAATCGTAAAGATCCTTCCCGAGGATTCCTTTTATGTAAAGGTAAAACCCGAGGATGCCAAGGAAATTGTCGCAGAACATATCGTAAAGGGCCGTGTAGTTACCCGTCTTCTCTATAATAAGGAAGCGAGCCAGAAACATGCGAAGGTCGAGGATATCCAGTTCTACCAGAAACAGTTCCGTATCGTTTTGAGAAACTGTGGTTTTATCGATCCCGAGAACATTGACGAATATATTGCCCGTGAAGGGTATGCAGCCCTCGAGAAGGCTCTTTTCGAAATGACCAGCGATGATATCATTGACGAATTGAAGACATCTGGTTTGCGTGGTCGCGGTGGTGCCGGATTCCCTACCTGGATGAAGTGGAACTTCTCCAAGCAGGCCGAGAACGAAGTAAAGTATGTTGTCTGTAATGCCGATGAAGGCGACCCGGGTGCATACATGGACCGTTCTACCCTTGAAGGGGACCCGCATTCAGTCCTTGAGGCAATGACCATCTGTGGTAAGGCAATCGGGGCTAAACAGGGCTTTATCTACATCCGCGCAGAATATCCCTTGGCTATCCATCGTCTGGAAGTAGCCATGAAGCAGTCACGTGAATATGGCTTGCTCGGAGAGAATATCCTTGGCAGCGGTTTTGATTTCGATATTGAGATCAGGCTCGGTGCAGGCGCATTCGTCTGTGGTGAGGAAACCGCTTTGTTGCAGTCGATCGAAGGACACCGTGGTATGCCACAGCCTCGTCCACCGTTCCCTGCCGTCAAGGGCCTCTGGGGAAAACCGACTGTAATCAACAACGTTGAGACCTGGGCAAATATTCCTGTCATCATTACCAAGGGTGGAAACTGGTTCAATAAAATCGGTACTGCCGACAGTAAGGGAACCAAAGTCTTTGCCTTGACCGGTAAGATCAGCAACTCAGGCCTTGTCGAGGTTCCGATGGGCACTACCTTGAGGGAAATCGTATTTGATATCGGCGGCGGTATTGCCCATGGAAAGAAATTCAAGGCAGTACAGACCGGTGGTCCCAGCGGTGGCGTTATTACCGAGGCAAACCTCGATACCCCGATTGACTTCGGTTCTTTGGTACGCATCGGTTCCATGATGGGAAGCGGTGGAATGATTGTAATGGATGAAGACGATTGTATCGTCGACGTTGCAAAATTCTATCTGAACTTCACCGTTGATGAATCCTGTGGAAAATGTGCTCCCTGCCGTATCGGTGGAAGATCTCTTTGCAATATCCTTGAAAAGATAACCGCGGGGAACGGGACGCTCCAGGACCTGGAGACCTTGAAGACCATCGGCGCAGCTATGAAGAAAGGTTCACTCTGTGCCCTTGGACAGACGGCTCCAAACCCGGTTCTTTCTTCCATGAAATTCTTCCCAGAGGAATACATGGCGCATATCATCGATAAGAAATGTCCAAGCGGTACTTGTAAGAAGTTGGTTACCTATTCCATTAATCCGGAAAAGTGTATTGGCTGTACGGCTTGCGCCCGCAAGTGCCCAGTCGGTGCCATTACCGGGGAAAGGAAGCAGGTCCACTCCATCAACTCCAGCATTTGTATCAAGTGCGGTGTGTGTAAGGAGACTTGCAAATTTGGAGCAGTCGAGGTCCATTAGGACCCCCAAGAGGAGGAATCAATTGAGTATCGTACATGTAAAGATAAATGGTATCCCCGTTGAAGTCGCAGAGGGTACCAGCGTATTGAATGCAGCAAAGGCTGCCGGGGTCCGTATTCCGACCCTTTGTTATCACGAAGACCTTAAGCCCTTCGGTTCCTGTGGCCTGTGCATTGTAAAGCAGGAAGGAAACGCAAAGATCCTTCGTGCCTGTGCTTCCCCCGTCAACGAGGGTTTGAGTGTCATTACCAACGACCCGGAGTTGTTCTCCGTTCGTAAGACCATCCTTGAATTGATGCTGAGCACTCATCCGTCTTCCTGTTTGACCTGTATTCGCAATGGCGAATGCGAGTTGCAGGACCTTGCCGCCGAGTTCGGTATCAGGGAACAGCCGTTTGAAGTCAGGCTCAATGAAAAACCGATCGACAAGTCCACCGCTTCCATCGTCCTTGATCCTGTTAAGTGTATCAAGTGCGGTCGTTGCGTACAGGTCTGCCAGGACCTCCAGGGTGTATTCGCCCTTGAGTTCATCGGCCGTGGTGATGGTACCTGCATGGCTCCTGCTGCAATGCTCTCCCTTGATGACAGCCCGTGTGTAAAGTGTGGCCAGTGTGCTGCCCATTGCCCCGTCGGTGCCATCTACGAAAGGGATGAGACTGATATTTTCCGTTCTGCAGTCGCGGATCCGGAAAAGAAGGTTGTCGTACAGATTGCCCCGTCGATTCGTGTCGGCCTGAGCGAATCCTTCGGGCTTCCCTCCGGTACCGTTACGACCAAGAAAATTTACACTGCCCTGCGCAAAATCGGTGCAGATGTAATCCACGATACCAACTTCAGTGCTGACTTGACCATCATGGAAGAAGGTAGTGAGCTGGTGAACCGTTTGACCACCGGAGGCGTCTTGCCTCAGCTGACAAGCTGTTGCCCGGCTTGGATCGACTATGTCGAGAAGTATTATCCAGACTTGTTGGATAATGTTTCCAGTGCCAAAAGCCCTATGATGATGCAGGGAGCCATTACCAAGACCTACTATGCCCAGAAGGCTGGCATAGATCCTGCAAAGATTTTCTCTGTCGCCATCATGCCCTGTACTGCCAAAAAGTACGAGATTATCCGTGATGACAACATGCAGGCCTCAGGGTATCCTGATGTTGATTTGGTACTGACAACACGTGAACTTGCCCGCCTTATCAAGAGCTCTGGCATGGACTTCCTCAAGCTTGAGGAAGAGGAAGCTGATAGCCCGATCGGTGAGTATTCCGGTGCAGGTACCATCTTCGGTGCCACCGGTGGTGTCATGGAAGCAGCAGTAAGGACCGCTTACCATCTCGTTACCAAGAAGGAAATGGAGAAGGTAGAGGTTGAAGCTGTCCGTGGTCTGGACAATATCAAGAAGGGAACCGTTGATTTTGATGGTACCCCTGTAAGGGTAGCTGTTGTCCATGGTCTTTCAAACGTCAAAGTCTTGATGGATGAGATTCGAGCGGCCAAAGCCGAAGGCAGAACTGCCCCGTACGAGTTCATCGAAATCATGGCTTGCCGTGGCGGTTGTATTGCAGGCGGTGGCCAGCCTTACGGTGCCGACGACGAGTTGCGCAAGGAAAGAAGTGAAGGTCTGTACCAGGATGACAAGGACAGCAAGGTCAGGTGCTCGCACCAGAACCCGTCCATCCTCAAGATCTACGAGGATTTCCTTACCGAGCCAATGAGCCATGAGGCCCATCACTTGTTGCACACCAAGTATCACGAGATTCCTGTCTACAAGGCGTAATCTTGCATACAGTTAGTTGATTTGCTGCCCGGCTTCGAAAAGAGGTCGGGCTTACTTTTGCCGGTATGCAAGGGCCTTTTTGCATGGAGGTACTCTACAATCTCCTGTCAGTTACAAAGGAAAAGTGGTTCGGTTAAACTGCAAACCCTAGGGTTTTCGTTTGAGCTCCCGGTTTTTCGAGAAATGTATCTGGATTGAATTGGAAAAATGTGGTATATTCATTTGGCTTAATGATATAAAAGGGAATGGTTGTGAACTCATCAAAAAGGATTGAGCCTTACATCCTTCAATGGTTCTTTGTAAACCCTTTGTTATGGGAGAAGCGGGTCCTGCATGATTTTATCTCAAACTCCGCCTGGTTTGTTACACCTCCTGCCTGGTTTTCTCATAACCGGGAGATGTTTTATCGTATATTTTCTAGCCTGGACCTACGGTGCAATTGTGTTAATTGTAAATTTGGGTTATTTACGAAAGAGGAAAGGACGTATGTATGTATTTTATTGATAAAAAAATACCTAGGGAAAAGAATATAACCAAGAGACAGGAATGGCTTTGTCACCTGATCGTACTTTCAGGTTATTTTTGCATACTGATAAATTTTGTTACACTGGTGGGGGTCTGGATTTGGATAGTCCGTCCTGCACATCTGCCCTATTCGACGTATTACTATTGGGTCCACTATATACTATCCCCCTCCCTCATATTACTGGCTGTGGTGGGTGCGGTCGATCTGTTTGTGAAAAACAAAAAGGTGACTCTTACGGTAAAACAATACAGTGTCATTTTGCTTTTGGTGTTCTGCCTTGCATTCACGATTGTGGTGCACAAGATTGCTTTGGTGCTGTTAGCTTCTTTTGCCATTCCTGTTTTTGTTTCATCTATTTTTTCAAAACCCAAAATGACAAGGAATATATATCTCATCTGTTTTGTAATGACCATCGCGTGTACCTTATGCATTATTCCTGATATTCCCCAGCGTATCGAGGCTGGATATATCTGGGTCGAACTGGTTTCGGCGTTGGCAATTCTGAGCATCTCCTTTGTATTCTCGAAAATACTGATACGCAATACCATGGAAAATCTGGCAGAATTGAAAATTTCCTATGAAACACAGTCAAAAATGCATTCTCTCATGCAGTTCGATCGCTTCACTGGACTGAACAATCGCTCTACTTTTGATGAAGTCTTTGTCACTTGTATCAATGAGAGTTCCCGGACCAAAGAACCGTTATCGCTTGTACTCATCGATCTGGATCACTTCAAATCTGTAAACGATTCATTCGGGCATGCAAAAGGTGACGAGGTCTTGCTGTATTTCTCGCAACTTTTAAAGGGTCTGGAAGGCCAGGACGTATATGCTTTCCGTTTTGGAGGAGATGAGTTTGCCTTGCTTTGCAAGTATAGGGACTCTTTTTCATTACTGACAGAATGTGAAAAACTGCGCCTGAAATATTTTCAGGAATCTCCTAAGGCCTTGGGGCTTTCCATTACCTTCAGTTGCGGCATAGCTTCTTTCAATGAACGTTTCAAAGATGCAAGCTCTCTCTTTAATGCAGCAGACCAGGCCCTTTATATGGCCAAACAACAGGGTAGAAACCAGACTGTGCTTGCAGAAAATGTCTTGCATGGCAACTAAATGAGATAGCTGATTGTTATAAGGCCTTCTGAGCAGATTCTTTTGCTTCAGGCAAATCGCCTGAGTTGATACGCTTGTTTCTCTGGTTTCTATTCCTCTTTCTGTTTATTGCAAGGCGTGAGTCTTTGCACTGTCCCCCTGTCTTGAATTGTTGTATATTTTTTCTATGGAAACATTATACTTGGAGCGGCTTGAGGATCTTTCCCTTCTCGTACATGACGACCTGATTGAGTATGCACTGATAAGTGATGGTTTGCTACATGTTGGGATTCCCGGAGGCAGGAGTGCAAAGCCCTTGGTTCAGGGAATACTTTCCTGTCCACCAGAAATCCTTTCACGATTGTGCATCTATCTGGTTGATGAACGTCTCAGCGGCGAGACCAATTTTAGTACTTTGCTCGATGTCGGCCTAAAAGAGGCCTTTGCAAGCGGGCTTCTCAAACCTGAACAACTGGTAGTCCCCCAAAGGGAAAAGCCTCTTATGGGGAATGACGGCAAATTGTCTTTGCTTTATCTGGGCGTCGGGGAAGATGGCCATATAGCCTCGTTGTTTCCCTCTTCATATCCTCTTTTGGATGAGCAGGGCAAAGAGGGGATTGCCCTTGTGGACAATAGCCCCAAACCCCCTGCCCAGCGGATTACCGTAACCTATCGTGGTTTTCGAACCTGGGCAAAGCAAGCAAAAATCCGGTTGTTGTTTCTTGGTGAGAGCAAAAGGGAAGCCTTGCTCCGTTTTCTTTTGGGCAAGGAAGGGGCATCTTCACTCCCTTGCAGGTTTTTCGTTCTTGAGGGTTTTACCGTGACCGTTGTTACCGATTTGAAAGGAATACCGAAATGAAAAGAATAATTATCCAATTTGGGGGAACAGGCGATCTGGTACGTACTAAATTATACCCGGCATATGACAACCTCATTCGCAAAGGGTTCGATTTTACTACGCTTGCCTTGGGAAGAAGGTTTTCTGACCGTGGCGATTTTTTGGCCTCCATGGTAGATTCCAGCGTATCAGATGCTTTTCTCGAACGACTCGATTACCTTTCCTATGATATGGCCGATCCGAATGCAACGGATTTATTGCATGACCGCCTGCAACAGATAATCGCTGATAATACGGAGATTGAGCTCATCTATTACCTTGCCTTGCAGCCTTCCTTGTATGAAGAGGTAATCAACCAGATACAGAAAGTAGATTCCCAGGTTTCCTGCGCCTGCCGGATTTCAAAGAAAATCGTGGTGGAAAAACCTTTCGGGTTCGATTTGGAGAGTGCCGAACGATATAATGAAATCCTGCTGAAGGGCTTTTCCGACAAAGAGATATACCGGGTAGACCACTATCTTGGCAAGGAATTCATGCAGAATCTTTTGATCCTTCGGTTCCATAATGATATTATCCGGAAAATCTGGGATAACAATTCTATTGAGAACATCCAGATTATCTTTGACGAAACCCATGGGGTTGACCAGAGGTTGGGTTTCTATGAGAAAATCGGGGTGGTAAGGGATACCATCCAGAATCATATCATGCAGATTGTCACCTACCTTACCATGAATGAACCTGTAGCACTTACCCCTGAAGATATCTCGATGGAAAAAGTGAAAGTCCTGCGGTCGATTGCCCCTATCACAGACTTTCATATGGGGAAATACGATACCTTGGGCGCGAGTAGCAACCATGAGGTCAACACCCCCACCTATGCAGCCTTCAAACTCTCTGTGAATACCTATGATTTTACAGGCATCCCCATCTATGTACGAACAGGTAAAATGCAGAAAGAGCCTAAATCACTCATCTATATAAAGTTCAGGAACACCACGAAAAAAGCGATGCACGATGAGACAATTGCAGAGAACGGTGTAATCATAACCATTCACCCGGAACTATCCATCGATATCTGCATGAATCTCAAGCAACCGAACACTTCCTGGAAATCGAAACCGGTGAGGTTTCGGTTCAATCAAGCAGAGACCTTCGGTGCAAATACCCCAGAGGCCTATGAACAGATTGTACGGAAGATACTTGAAGGCGATAAGAGCCTTTTTCCCACAATGCAGGAAATCAAGGAGTCCTGGAGGATCGTCGTCCCTATGCTGGAGGAAGACATTCCCTTGGAGGTATATCCTTCCAGAGCGCTTCCCTCCTTTGTTGCCGGGCTTTCCGAGCATGATGGTTTTACCTGGTTTGCCTAGGCAAGGTGAAGCCAAAGGCAAAAAAAAGGACGCAGGTTGTGAGCCTGTGTCCAGATAGGGGTTATTTGCATAACGCTGTCTTTTTGACCTCAGTCCTCCTACTGGGGAATCCTGAAAAGTAGGATTTTATTTGCGGTTTTTGAAAACACAATCAGAAATTCCCTGTCAGGGGAAAGTGCTGCCCCCGAGGGCTGGAAGATTCCCAGGCTTGCCGCCCCAAGATAGGAGAGCTCACTTGTGGAGCTATCTACTGCGAAACAGTGTATGTTTTTACTGTCTTGGCAGATGGCATAGAGCACAGTCCTGGATGGATTGACTATGAGTTGCTCTATTCCCAGCATACTGTCTATCCCGTTCTGTCCGGAAAGCCAGATATCGGCTTGTTCCCAGTTCAGTGCCGATGTGTTTGTAAACCTGTTCAATGCATTCCCAGTCCCGCAGACTACGTTCGAATCATTGAGGAATGCAACTGAACGAATCCCGCTCAGATAGGGAGTTCCATTTGTTTCTGAACTGAAATTCTTGTCATTCGCGATCAGTTTGTTTGAGTTGTCCCTTGTACAAAGCTTAAGTAACCCATCAGGTTCGCTGAACAGTGCAGCCTTGTTGTTTCCCGGCGCAATTGCCATGCCTGAGAATTCCTGTAATGAGGAGAATAGGAAATAGGTATAGGAATTCGTCTGGAAATCTTCGGCATTCGACGCATACATATTGCTCATAGGTAGGTCGGTAGAGCCTGGAACCGTACAGTAGAGCGTTCCGTTTGACCCATCAAGAGAAAGCATATCGATATCAGAAAAAGTCAGGGTAGAACCATCGGATTTTGTATATTTGACGTTGTTCCGGTAAAAAAGCTTTGTCAATGTTGCATCTGAGGCATCGTACTGGTAAAGCGCAATCCCAGGCGTTGTTGCATCGGCAATGGCAACCCGGTAGGAATTCGGGTCGACAAGCATATCGGTAATGCCAACGGTGTTGAAATCGTCAGAGGTCGAATAGGACCGGATGACTTCCATAGTATCTCGGACGATCCTGCATACTTGCAGGGAATTGTGGGTTGCACTAGCCAGTAATACTTTTCCGTCGGGAAGGAATGCTACTTTCGTATCCCCAGCGACATACAGGCCCTCGGTACCGTCCGCTACCTCGGTCATGAGAACTGGAATATCCGGTGTCCCCCCGACCGTTGCCTGAAAAGTAAAACTGGCTGACCCGGAACTGGCCAGTAAGGCTCCCGTTGCTATGACATCAAGGCGATGGGTCCCGCTGGAAGGAACAAACGTACAATCAAGCCCAGTTGCAATCTGTTGTCCATCAAGGAACCAGGAAATCTCCAAACTCCCATTGTCAGAGATATTCATAGTTGCTATCTCAGCAGTTACGTTTTGCATTGCAATCATAGTTGAAGACAACCCGCTGATTGAACATTCAATCGGGGTTCCGGCCTTGTTTATCAAGGTTAGCGAGCTGGGGATTTCTGCAAATTTATCCAGATCCAGGGTAATGGTTCCCTCTGTAATCTTGTTTCCTACAACCCGGACAGCCTCTGCGCAACCGGCAACGGCGATGCTGCCGCTATACAGTCGTGCTTGGACCGTATAGGAACCGGCAGGGTAAAACGCGCTATAGGTCACTGAACCGTTGGCATAATTGTTAATCGTCGGTGCTACCGCAGTCTTTACCCCCTCTTGATTGGTTACCGATAGTTCGATGGACGCATTGGAAATCTTTTCCATATCCCATTGGAAATTGATGGTCATGGTTCCCGTTCCCTTGAGGGTGTTTAGCTGCACGGTTACATTCTTGGGTTCCGTGGTCAAAAGGAAAGAATTGGAGCCCTCGACAAGGTCGACGTCGGAACTGTTTTGCCCGATTGCATATAAATCCCAGTTTCCGATGAGCAAACCCTCGATTTCCAGGCTGGAGTTCGAAGATTCCATGGAGAACGTGTTTCCCTGGGGGCCCGTGCCCTGGACCACATATTTTGTTACTTCAAGTGGAATCCCTGTAGGGACCAAGGATCTTTCCGTGGGATTCTGTACATTTTGCAAAGTCAGGCGCAAGGTAGACCTTGCAGGGTCTTCTTTGCAGCCTGCCAGATTGAGTGATGCCATGACCAGAAGGAGAATTGCAAACCAACTGGGGATGGATACGTGTTTTTTCATAAGTGCCTCCAAACGGAAAGGAGGTTTTCTTAGGGTATTGCTTCACGAATATTGCTTTTTCTCTGGAAAACATAATACTGGAGGCATCATGAAACTGAAAAACATTTTATCAGAGAAACTTGTACGGTACCCTCTCAAAGCCAACTCAAAACGAGAGGTGATTTCTGAACTGTTAGGAATCCTTGTAGCTGAGGGAAAAGTCATTGACCCTGCTCAGGCTCTCTCTGATATCCTGGAAAGGGAGAAAAAAATGACGACGGGGATACAGAATGGCGTTGCCATTCCCCATGCCAAGACCAGGGCTGTTGAAAAACTCACTGCTTGCATTGGCATTAAACCTGAAGGCCTGGATTTCCAATCCTTGGACGGAAAGCCCTCCCAGATTTTCATCCTTACCCTGTCACCTTACGATGAAATGAGCGTGCATGTGCAGTTTATGGCGGAAATAAGCATGGTTATTAAATCAGAAGCAATCCGCAATACGATGATCAAGGCCACGAGCAAAGGTGAAATTCTCTCTGTCTTTGGACTATAGTACTTTATTTTTGTCTTGTATGAGATTACATTCAGAGTATGAAAACAATCATCAAAGCCTGCTTGTTGGCATTAACTCTTGTTATTGTCTTTTTTTCACCGGCAAAGATCGGTGTCGTCCTGTATTATTCCCTGTTTCCCCTCTTATTTGTACTGGTTTACCTTTTTTACCTCATCTCCTATGGGGTATCGGAAAAAGACGTACAAAAGGTTAGGAACGAACCCTATACCCTTTCTTTCTTCTGTGGAATGGTACCGCCTTTAGGTGAAGGGGATTTGATCAGGGGGAGACTGGTCATAGATCACAAGCAATTGGTGCTTTACAAACGCTCTGACACTGCCTGGTCAAAAGATGTTCCTTGCAAGCCTGTATGGAATCTGGATGTCTCTGAATTGAGTAGTATAGGGGTAGGTCCCGTTTTGTCTGTGCGTAAGGGGCTTGTTTTCTATGTAGGGGAAAATTCTTTCCGCTTTGTCTATGCCAAAGCCAAGAAACAGAAGAGTAAGATTGTAGAGGCTCTGGGATGGAGTGAAAATCCGCAGGTCCCCCAAGGGGTTGAGGTTTTCTCAGAGGCGGCCAATGCCCCCTCTTTTCCAAAGGCTGTCGAGACCAAGGAACCGGAAAAGGAAAAAGACTAGAATCTGAACCCGACTCCCAGTTGCAAAGGCTGTATGACCCAATGATTTTCAAAGGAAGGAATTTCCAATTGGTAGGTAATCCCTGTCGAGGCAAAAAGACTGAAAGAATCAGTAAGCATGTAACGGATCCCTGCCATTGCCTCTGCTGTAATTCCCCAGGTAAACGAGCTGTTTTGGTCGTAGAAAAGCGTCGGCCCTAGGGCAATGGAGAGAGGGAAGGTCACATTTCCCTTTCCTAGTGTCCAAATTGCCTTGCCGAGCAAGCTTGCATATATCCTGTTCGGAGTCTCATAGATCATTCCCAATTCGAGGGATCCTCCCCATACGAAGGAATCGACAGTCCCTGTCAAATCAAGGCTTGCCTTTATCCCATTGGAAAAGGGGTCAAGCTGTTTATCGAAGAAAGAAATCGAAAGCACCATCTCAGGACTGTTTTCTTTTGCTATCTCTGGGATATCAGCATCAGGAGCAGGTTGGACAGCTTCTGTTACCGCTACCTTTGGGTTCTGTGGGTTTCCCGCAACTAGGGGTTCTACGGTAACCTCGGCAACCATGGGGGTTTCTGAATTCTTATTTTGCAGTACTTCCTCGCTCGTTTCAGGGAGTATTGTTTTTTCCGGGATATCTGCCGTTATCAATTGTCCACGGATTCCCAGGGCACTTGAAGGCATGGTCAAGGGAGCTGCAGTTGCCAGGGTTTTTCCATCCCTGACTTTTAAAAGATTTGCCAGTATCGGGTCTTCCGGCCTCGGCATTTCTTCAATCTCTGGCACAGAGGCTAGGGGTACAGGCTCTTCTAACATGGTAGAAATAGCAATGGGCTCCTGTAAGGAAACCACTGGTTCAGCCTCTGTTACTTCTTGTTTGGTTTCTGGTATTTCTTTGATTGCTACAGGTTGGGTTATCGCTTTTTCTTTTGCAACCTGAGGTTCCTGCCTAAGGGGCTCTGCACTTTGTACTGTCGCGGTCTCTACTTCTGCCTTCCCTGGTCTGAAAAGCCAGTATGTAACACCAAGGACTGAGAGACTGGAGATTATGAGTAACAGTATTACAAGGTTTCTTCTCACGACAGGGCTCCTTATGCATAAGTATACTGAATATTTTAAGACTTTCCCTGGGTTTCTGCTACTATTTTTTATGAAACTCTATGTTTCTCCCAAATAGTTCCTTGCTAACTGCTAAAAAATACACATAACAGCGCATGCACAATTGAAAAGAAGCCCTATTGGTTCTTTTTATAGTTTTGAATACTAAATCCTATGTAGTTAATATGAAGGATATTTTCCTTTTGTTCCCCATGCTAGGGTGATTCACGCAGGGGAAATACAATGAAAAAAGCAATTGTTACGGTACTGTTGGTGCTCATCCTTTCTTGTCTGTATGCTGAAAAGAGTGCTGTACCGTATGTCTCTCTGGATGGTTCCTCCATCGATTTCCTCTGGAATGATTGTCTGCAAACCAGAATTGATCTGGGAGTCAATTTCTCTTCAGGTTTTGGGATCAGCTTTCCATTGACGCTTCTATCAGATACTACCTATAGCGACGTAACGTTGCTTGACTTTGGTCTCTTCTTGAATTATCGCCCCTTCTCTGATGGTTTCTTTGTTTCTGTTTCCCTTTTCCAGATGGGAATGTATTTCGGATTGGATAAACCTGCACAGGGAAACCCCTATCTCAATGAGGTTGCCTTTGGATACACCTGGCATGTCTCGTCGCACCTTTTCTTGGAGCCCAAATTACTAATCAGGGACCCCAGTGGTGTATTCCAAAACGAATATGACATCATTTCGGGAGTATTTCCCGATTATGCCCCGGTTCGTTTCTCTGTCTCTCTGGGTTGGGATTTTCTTGCCGCTCCTGTGCCCGAGACAGGAGGCGAAGAATCTATGCGGCAGGAAGGAGAGACTGTACAGTGAACAAATCTTTGCAGAAGATTGTAACGTGGGTTGTCGTGGGGGTGCTGGTCCTTCAGTTTTCAGGGTGCTCCCTCGGTTGGGAGGCCAGTTCGAGGGCTAAAGTGACCGACGAGCAATTGTTTCCTACGGTAGCAAGGTTGATCGAGGAACAAAAGGATGTGGTTTGGGCTTATCTGGATGAAGATGTGGCCAAGACCCTCAAGGGGGAACTTCCCCAAGGGCTTGAGATTGTCGAGAATACCCTAGCTGAAGACCATGGCCGTGACTACCTTGAGTTTTGCTATGCTGTGAGCCAAGGCAATGATGAGAATCAGGTTGAAACCGTCGTAGAATTTGCCAAAGACCTTATCAGTGCCGAGGAAATGGTAAACCTGGAGAGTAAACTGCAGGAAACCAGATCCATCATGATGCAAAACGGAGAGAACCTTGCCAAAGGTCTGGCTCCCTCCCAGCGGGCGGCTTTCTGGAAAGACATGCAGAAAATGGTCACAAGGACCCTGGTCCTGTTTGCTGCCGGTATTGTCTATGCCTTTATCCCGAATGTTGTATTCTGGGGAAAGGTTACCGCAGCCTCTGCCGTTGCCCTCGCAGCAGGTGTAGTTGCAAGCTCAATCATGTCGCTCTGGCGATATTACCAGTTCGGGGGAAACCTTGACGAGTCATTCAATGAATGGCTCATGACCGTTACAACCGAACCCGAGGTTTCGTTCGCAATGGCTTCAAGTATGCTTGCGGTGGGAAAAACACTCAAGAGAGGCCCTGTGGTAACCGGAATAGTCATTTGCGTGTTTGCCCTTTACAATATTATAGACATGGTGAAGCCTATGCTGAAGGAGTATAATTTCACCGTTTAGAAATGTTTTTGCCGGAGTACTTCATCGGTACCCGGCATATTTGCAGGTTGCTCTCCCCCTTGGTTTGTGAAATAATGATTCCATTGGAAATAAAGGTTTCTAAGGAGATACTTCAATGGAAAACATGTTATCTAAAGACATTCTTGAAAGGTTTTTGCGATACGCAGTAATTGATACAATGAGCAATGAGAGTCTTGCATCCGAGAGACATCCTTCTACCGATATTCAGTGGGATCTTCTGCATTTGATCGAATCGGAATTGGCGGGGTTTGGCATCAAGGACATTGTGGAGGATGAGAACGGGGTGGTTGTCGCCCATATACCTTCAAATCTCGACCATGTTGTCCCCACCATAGGATTTATGGCCCATGTAGATACTGCCGACGATGTCATGGGAAATGGGGTTAAGCCCCGGGTCATCGAATCGTATGCGGGTGGTGACATCAAACTCAATGATGAATTCTCAATCCTTGCCGAAGAGAATAAGGAATTGGCAAACTATGTCGGGGAAAAGCTTATCGTAACCGATGGCACCACGTTGCTTGGTAGTGATGACAAAGCTGGAGTCGCCGAGATAATGGCAGTTGCCAACATTCTCTGTTCCGATCCGACAATCAAGCATGGTGAAATCGAGTTGATTTTTACCAGTGACGAGGAAACCGGTGCTGGCATGGATCATTTTCCCTATGACAAGATCCGCTGTGAATATTGCTATACCATCGATGGGGGCAAGCGCTACGAGATTGAGGCAGAATGTTTCAATGCCGCCACAGTCAAGGTGCATTTCTCGGGGGTCAGCTATCATCTTGGAGCTGCAAGGGGTCGGTTGGTAAACGCCCTTACCATGGCTTCTTTTTTTGTGAATGCCCTTCCCCAGGCAGAAAGTCCTGAAGCCACCGATGGTCGATATGGCTATTACTGTGCCCAGACAATAAACGGCAATGCCACCGAGATTGACCTCACCCTCTATCTCAGGGATTTTGAACTTCCTGTCCTGGACCGGAGAATCGATGCTTTAAAAGATTTGGCAAAAGCTACCGAGGCCCTGTATCCGAACGGGAAAGTAACCGTAAACGCAAAGCATATCTATTACAATATGATTTTCGCTGCCAAGGAAAAGCCCTTTGCCATGGAAGCACTCTATAAGGCCGGGGAACGACTGGGGATGAAGCTTGACGAACAGTTGATCCGCGGAGGCACGGATGGGGCAAGAATGGCAAACGAGAGGAAAATACCTTGCCCGAATATTTTCACCGGTGGCCATAACCTGCACTCAAGGTTTGAGTGGGCAGCTCTCCCTGCCATGACCGATAGTGCTTTGTTGGTATTGGAACTGGTAAAAATCGGTGCCGAGGCATGAAAAAATTCTCTTCCTTGTTGCTAGTCTTCGTTGCCTGCCTCCCGCTCTTCAGTGCCGAGGCAAGGATTTTTACACGGCTTTCACCGGCAGATTCCCAGACAACAATCGGGGTTCTCGTGGGAGAAGCAGTGCAACTAGCAACAGAAGAGAGTTTTTTGCCACGTCTTCCCTATCCTCTGGAGGACGACCTTGTCGTTACAATCGGTCCGCTCTCGGTAACCGAGAGCTTTGAAGTCAGCTGTTCCTTGGAATTCTCGTTTCAGGGAAAAATCCTGGAACAAAGGCTTCATGGGCTGGGTAAGGATGCGGCTTCTTTGAAAAAGAATCTGCAACAAGCCCTGTTTGAACAGCTTCGTTATGATGCGTTGACCCTCCTTCCCCCCCCTGATGGTTTGAAACTGGATTATTGCTATCGGTCAAGCTACTCTTCCTTTCTTCCCTCTTCACAGGATTTGCACAGGGGGGATTATGTTGCCGTAGTCGATACGCACGGGACAAAAACAGGGGTTCTGGTAGCTGACAATCTCATCGAAGGGGAGAAACCTTTAGTAAGGTTTCTTCCTTTGTATGGGAAAACCCTGCTCCCTGGGATGAAGCTGGAGAAACTGGCAGGAAAGACTCTTGCCTTGGCTTTGCCGGTTTCCTATCGTGACAATCTGTTTGGTCTTGGAATCGAGGGGGTCTATTCCCAGGATGTTGGGCTCCATCCTTTTCTCTTTTCCCTGAAAGGCTCTGCTTTTTATCGGTTCGATGATTCTTTGGCCTTTATGGCTCTCGCTGGTTTTGAAGTCCACCTGCCTTTGTCCCTGGTATTCGGGGCAACGGGTAGAATGCTCTCTGGCAGTGCCCTGGTGGCCTCTTGTAGGGTAGGGTTGGGTTTTTCCACTACCGAGGCGGATCTATTGTTCGGGAGTGAAGCCGAATTGGCGTACCGCTATCACCTAAGCTCGGCTTGGGCCTTGCAACTGGGAATCTTGAGTAAAAACTGGTCATTATCGGAAGCGAAATATGATGCGGGACTTTCCCTAATTCTCACAACGGCGTACACTTGGTGATACCTATGAAACAGACACATGCTGAAAAGAAAGCAAAGGGAAGAAACGTATTTCTGGCACTTGCCATGGTTTTCCTCCTCTTGGTGCTCGCTTCCTGCTCCTCAATCTCAAACCTCGTACGCTCTTCTGTCGAAGGGGTCCCCTCCTGGGTGTACCAGCCGGAGGCGAAAGTAAACCAGATTGTTTTTGTCGGAAAGGGAAATGCGAATGTTATGTTCAACGCGCGGCTCATTGCCTACGAAGACATACTCAACCAGCTTTCCACGTTTGTAGGGGAAGATGTACTTGAAGCCTATTACCGTGAATTGACTACCACCGATTCTATTGTCGACCTTGGCTTGAAAATTACACATGAATATGAAAAAGTAGACCAGAATGGGTCAAATGCCTATCTCATGGCTACCGCCGAAACAGCTAAAATCGTTTCGAAACGAACAGATGTTTTCAATGCAATGTTGGAACGCGATTCTGCCATAGCCGGTTTTATTGCGGATGCCGAGACTGCCTATCGATCAAACAAAGACGTCGAAGCTGTCAGACTCTATCTCCAGGCAGCTGCAGAATCTTCTACGGGCTTGGTCTCTGACAAGAAATACGAAGTGGATGCGTTGCTTGAGAAAGCGGAGTCGATTATTGCCTCGATGCGGTTTTCCATCGCAAAATCGGACAGTAGCAAGGCAACCTGTACTGTCTATCTGAGAAGAAAAAGCAGGTTGCTATCCCCCAAGGTGTCGAATGCCCCCATCAAGGCAAGCTTTTCGGCACGCAATAGCCTGGGGCGCAATTATACCGACAGTCTTTTATTCAATACTGCAGCCAACGGATATATTACCTTTCTTCCCTACAACAAAGGGATAGCAGGAAGTGGTACCATCATTTTCGGTATTGACCTTGATGACTCTCTCTCATTTCTGCAAGAGGTGCTGACTTCTGAACAGATGCAGAGACTCAAGGATGTGATTTTGGAGAATCGTGTCAGTTTTGCCTATTCCCTTGTTTCCCCGTTGCAGGCATCCGGAATCTTTGCCGATATCCATGAATACTCATCCCAGGGAGAGCTTCTCCCTTCCCATGTTGCAACTGAAGCAATGTGCAATGAATTTTCCATTGACTCAATCTATGTAGAACCTACCTATGTTGTTTCATCTGAGGGTAAAGAGTTGATTTCCGAGATTGGGAAACTTGGCAAGGATGCCAAATTTTTCATGTTGGGAAGGGTAGGGGTAGTCGACGAGCAGCTATTTGGCCAGAAAAACACCGTGGTTGTTTCTGGCACCGTGCAGCTATGGAATCTTGAATCGGGAAAAATCCTTGGGGATACCTTGGATATTGAGGCAGTGGCCTTCGATAATGATCTCTCAAAGGCCCGCGACGAGGCTTTTCGAAAATTCGGAATGATCTCCTCGTATCTTCTCTCCCAGTATCTTTTCTGAATCAACCTCTTTTATATTGTTTGACCAGATTAAGCAGGTCGCCAGGATTGTTGCTTATGATTCCCTCGACTCCGAGTTCCAATAGGGCTTTTGCCTCATCTTTTGAATTTATTGTCCAAGTACAAATCGGGTAGCCTTTCTTTTCGTGGAATTTATGCATGGTTTCTTTTGAAACCTGTTGTTTGTCTGGCTTAAGGTATGAGCAGCGGGCGATATGCCGTCCCCACCCATGGCGGAATACCTTGGGAACTCCTTTCCCCTCATCATAAATTACTGCAGAAGGCAAGGCATGGTGGGTCAATCGGTTGAACCTCAAAATTGAAAAAGGGTTGAACGAACTGATCATGCAATGCTTTTCCAGATTGTAGGCACAGATGGTGTCCCAGGTCTTCTGTTCAAGCCCGATATTCTTTGTATTGGAGGCCTTCAGTTCGATATCATAGTAGAGTTTGTCACCACAAATCTGGAACACCTCGGAAAGCAACGGTATTTGCTCACCTGCATACTCCATTCCTTTATGACTTCCCACATCGAGCTTACGCAATTCCTCAAAGGTCAGTTCCTCGACAATGACATCCTTTCCACTTACTCGTTTGAGGTTTGAGTCATGCACCACAACCAATTCTCCTGTTTTGCAGAGATGTACATCAAGCTCGACACCAGGAATGCCTTTCTCTACACACAGCGAAAATGCAGGCAACGTATTTTCCGGGGCAATCTCGGAATATCCTCGGTGACCGAATAACATCGGCTTGTTAGTTTTTTCAAAAAAAGGTCTCATGCAGGACTCCTTTAGGAATATGACTTCAATAACGCTATTTCACTCGCATAGCAGCTGCTATCGGGCGTTTCCAGAATAAGGGGGATGCCAGAAAAACGCGGGTCCTTGCAGATGAAGGAAAAACAATCCAATCCGATAGAGCCTTTTCCAAGGCTTGCATGCCTGTCCACATGGCTGCCGAGTGCTGATTTTGCATCGTTTAGATGCATCCCCATGAGCTTTTCGAAACCGATGGTTTTCGAAAAATTGTCCATCGTAGCCGAGAAGGTATCCAGTGTCCTGATATCATACCCTGCAGCAAAGATATGGCAGGTGTCGATGCACACCCCCAGCCGGTCCCTGTATTTGCAAAGATGCAGGATTTCTTCGATTTCCTCAAACGTTGAACCAACGCTGGTTCCTTGGCCTGCCGTTGTCTCAAGGACTGCGAATACCGAATCCACTTGCTGGAGGGCTTCGTCCAAGGACTTTGCAACAAGGCGAAGGCAAGTCTGGCGGTCACTTTTGTCTACTGCAGAGCCTGGATGGAAATTGAGTTTGTCCAGACCAAGCAGGACAACACGGTTCAACTCGTCAATAAAAGCATCGAGGCTTTGCTCTCGTTTGTACTGATCGGGGTTTCCCAGATTGATAAGGTAACTGTCATGCGGGAGAATCTGGTGTTTTGTATAGCCGAGTGAGGAGCAGGTTTCTTTGAATAGGGAAGCCTGTTCTTCTTCGATGGGCTTCGAGACCCATTGTCGTTGGTTCTTTGTAAACATCGCGAAAGCTGTCGCGTCAAGCTCTTTGGCCTGGAGTGCAGCCTGTTCCAACCCTCCGGCAATACTGGTGTGGGCACCTACATACAACATGCAAAAAAGGTAGCCTTTCAGACGAGGGTTGTCAATCACCGTAAGTCATGATACTGTTGCTTCTTACAATAGGAGCAACAGTAACATGGGTGCAACACAGTGGTCTTTGGGAAGCATAGTATCTGGGTTTGAACTGGTGGAAATTACTACACTGGAAGATTATAAGGCAACAGGATATCTTTTTCGGCATATTGCGACCAAAATGGAAGTATATCAAGTCGTAAACGATGATACCGAGTTGTTTTTTGGATATGTTTTCAGAACGACCCCCAGCAACGATTACGGGATTGCCCATATTCTTGAACACAGTGTTTTGGCCGGATCAAAAAAATATCCGGTACGCGATCCTTTCATGACCCTTTTGAAGGGAAGTACCAACACATACATGAATGCGATGACCTATCCTGACAAGACACTCTATCCTGCTGCAAGTCCCTTGCGTGAAGATTTCGAGAACCTCTTCAGTGTCTATTCAGATGCAGTGTTTGCCCCCTTGCTTCGTGAGGAAACCTTCCAGCAGGAAGGGGTTCGACTTGTCTGCGACGAGGATAGCTGTCATTTTGAAGGAGTGGTCTACAATGAAATGCTTGGAGACGGCGGAGACCATGACAGCATTGTCGGAAGACAGAGTGTCAGGGCTCTTTTCCCCGATACGCTCTATAGCTATGAATCGGGAGGAATTCCTGAGGAAATCATCAAGCTCGACTACCAGCAATTCCTTTCATTCTACGGAAAATTCTATCATCCCTCCAATTGCAGGCTCTTTCTTTACGGGAAACTTGAAGTTGGGGAAAAGCTGGAGTATCTGGATAATGAATACCTGAGAACATCAGGAATGATAAAAGTCGATGAGATCCCTCCCTGTGCACAGAGTTGGTCTGCTCCAAGGAAATCTACGTTTACCAGTCCCGTTGAAGAAGGGGAAGGTGAGGAAAACTCCTCGGTTGTGCTTTCCTGGGCAACGTCCGAAATCAGCGACCCCTTGGAAATCGTTACCTTGTCAACGCTGGTTGATATCCTGCTTGGCAACCCAGGATCTCCCCTTTACAAAGCTTTGCTTGATACCAAGCTTGGCCTCGATGTCTCCCCCGAGAGCGGTATGAGTGCCGATTTTAGGCAAATGCCTTTTGTCGTCGGGTTCAAGGGGATCAAGCAGGAAAAGGCTGATGAAGCCGAAGCCTGTATCCTTGCCGAAATCAAGAAACTCGTAACTAAGGGCATCGACCGTGAGGTTATAGACGCCTGTATGAAACGAGCACGGTTCAAACTGCAGGAAATACCTGGCGGAGTCCCTTTGGGAATCCGTGCCCTATTACGTTCCCTCCGTGGTTGGATGATGGGCTTGAGCCCCTCTTCTTCAATCGGTATCTCAAAACCCCTCGAGGCTTTGGAGAACGCACTCAAAGAAGACAGCAGGTATTTCGAAAATTGGATGCAAATCCATTTGTTGGACAACCCTCACCGTTGTCTGGTCACCGTTGTCCCTGACAAGGAGCACCAGAAAAGGCAGTTGAGTGCCATTGCCAAATATGCCAAACAGCAGTATGACGCACTTGGCAAAAAAGGATTGAAAACCCTAGCCGAACAAAATGCACATTTTTTGCAATTCGAACAGGATGGTGATACGCCGGAAACGCTTGCAACCGTTCCCCGTCTGCATCTGGAAGACCTTCCCAAGGAAATCAAGACCAATACCTATGAGCATCTTATGCTATCTGGCAGGGATCTCTTTTTCCGTCCCCTGTTCTGCAACGGGATTGTCTATATCGATCTTGCAATCCAGCTTGAGGATTTGAGTGAGCGCGAGCTTATGCTTATGCCTCTGTATCTCAGGTTGGTCCAGATGACAGGCCTTGGAGACCTTACCTATCCGCAGGTAGCCAATATCCTGCGCCACCTTACCGGTGACTTTAGCATGTACCTTGAAAGCGGATCGTCCCTAGACGGTTCTTTTGACCGTATCATGGTACTTTCCCGTACCAAAACCTTGGTTGAGGATTTTCCCGAGGCGATGAAGTTTATCGGGAACTTGCTCCAGAATGCCAACGTCGGTGACCAGGAGCGTATCACGGCAGCCCTTTCTGATTTGAAAACAGATTATGTGGACAATGTCACCTACAATGCACATAGTTTTGCCGCTTTGGCTGCTGCCTCGGTAATGAATACCGTACAGCATGAAGGTGAAGTGCTTTCAGGACTTCACCAGTGGTTCTTCCTGCGGACTATTACCGACGACCAGATTCCCTCGCTCGCTGAGGAATTGCTCTCCTTGCAGAAAGTGCTTTCGAACCGGAATAGATATTCACTTCACTTGACCTGTGATGAGCAATATTATAAGAAGTTGACCAAAACCCTTGAAAAATTCCTGGAGAAATTCCCGGAAGGCGAAGTTCCTGTCCCACGCAAACGCACGTATGGGGATGTAGTAGAGAGCGAACCCCATTCGGTTGCCTTGTACCGGTTACCTTCCACGGTCAGTTATTGTGCCTATGTCATGAAAAGCAGTCCCTGTGGTTCTGCCCTTCAGGCAGCCCAGGTACTGCTAGGTCAGATTCTGAGCGGAAATGAATTATGGGAAGTTGTCCGCGGACAAGGTGGTGCCTACGGGGTGTCTGCCCATGCCGATGTAACAGAACAGTTGTTCCTGTTCACTTCCTACCGGGACCCCCGCATCGCTGGGACTTTGTCTGATTTCAAGAAAGTGCTGGAAACCTATACTGATAAGGAAATTGACTGGAAACATATTGAAAACGCCCTGATCTCTACCGTTGGTGAGGATTTGAAGCCGCTTTCTCCTTCCCAGGAAGCCATCCTGTCCTTTAGAAGGATTCTTTACAATATAACGGATGAGTTCCGGTCCAAGAGACGAACCCAGCTTCTTTCAATCACGGCACAGGATCTCAATGAAGGGGCAAAGGCCTTGATTGAAAATGCAGGGGAAAAGGATTCGTTTGTGGCTTTGGCAGGTGGGCAGCTTATTTCGACCGAGAAGGATAAAAACCCTATTCTCGATCGCCCTTCTGTACGGTTGCCCCTGTAGGGCGTTCACCCCAGATTTTGGCAAGCGAGTTCAGTTCCTTGGGGTCTTTGAGTTTGAGTACTACGCATTGGCGGATGCTTGCCTCGCTCTTTGCGATATCCTCGGCTAAAGCCTTGCAGGTCGGGGCCCCGCAGAGACCGCAGTCGATTCCAGGGAGAACTGCAAGGATTTGGCGAGCCTTTTCCATTTTATGGAGGGCTTTTGCCATATCCTTGTCGAGCTTCATTGTTGTCTTTGGTTTTGGCTGTTCCAGGTACAAATGAGGGCTTAAGCGTTCTGCTTGTCTCAAAATCCTCAACTCGAGTTCCTTCGGAAGTTTTTCCGGGAGACTCAGCGACCAATGCCGCAACCGCTCGATGGCAAGAAAACGATTCCTCACCGTTAAAATTCCCCCGGCACACCCCTGTGCACAGGCTTCGAGCTCGAGAAAGTCAAGGTTGTTGTCTTCTTCCTCCTCCAGTAATTCAAGGAACTCTATGACATTGTGCATCTCATCCACGGCAAGGGATCTGCCTTTGATCGAACTGCATTGCCCCTTTACCAGACACCAGATGGCGGCTTCTGCGCTGCAAAGCGGAAAGGAGAAGGTGGTTTCCGTATCCTGTGCATAGAGCTTCCTGTTTTTGGTCAGGAGGCTGCGTATCATATTATAGGCGGTATCGAAATTGATGACACCCTGGAATAGGGTGTTGTCTTCAGAGCCCAACGTTTTGATCTGTGCTATTTTTGCAGCACAGGGGGTTATATAGAAAATACCGTTTTTTTCGCCCGGCGATTCTGATTCAATTTCGGCTCTGGCAAACAATGCCACTATCTGGGCAGGGGTCCTTTTCCGGCTGAGGTTTTCCAATAGCAGCGGGTAACGAATCTGGATCAAGCGTTGCACTGAAGGGCAATAGTTGCTGATCAGCGGAAGTTCCTGGTTATTTTCCGTTGCCTCCATTAATTTTAGGATATCGACGCCTGTTTCGGCCAGATAGAGGTGAGTAAATCCACAGTCGTAGAAAGCACGGCAAATCTGTTGCTGCGAATAGATTTCAGGAAACTGGGCAAAGAACACCGCTGGGATGATTGCAACCCTGTTGGTATATTCCAGCAATTGCCCGAAAAGACTCTGTTCTATGGCCATCGCATTGTTTGGGCAGACAGCCATACACTGGCCGCAGTCGATGCAACGTTCACTGATTATCTGGGCTTTTCCCCCGGAGATTCTGATTGCACCTGTGGGACAACGCTTCATGCAATGGGTGCACCCCTTACAGAGATCTTCCCTGACATACAGACTGTGGTGGAAGGGCTTTTCGCTCACGAATTTTCTCCCAGTTTGAAATACATGGATATTTTAGTATGGTCGCCTGCTTTCGTGTAGATATCGAGGCAATCACAGTTCTTTTTGATGTTCGACATCCCCATCCCTGCACCGTATCCCATTTCCCGAACTTCGGCACTGGCTGTCGACCATCCATCGGTCATCGCCAGCTCTAGGTCCTCTATTCCTGGACCCGTATCTATGGCCTCGATCGATACCCCTTCTTCCTCGATATTGCAAATAATTTTGCCACCATAGGAATGGGCAATTATATTTACCTCTGCTTCAAAGGTTGCAACGATAATCTGCTTGATTTTTTGCGGAGAAATATCGAGTTGCTTCAACAGACGTTTAATTTCGCTGGAAGCAACCCCTGCAACAGAAAAATCCTTCGAGGGGACGGTAAATTCTTCATGCATCTCAATATACCGGTTCTAACCCTTTTGCATACAGCAGCCCGCTAGCCTTGAAGAGAGAGAAAGGTGTGTATGCCAATGCGATATCCAGTTCCTTTGCCATATCTATCATGCTTTGGCTTGGCCTTTTATTTCTGACAAGCAAAATATTACTGATATCACTCATTTCAGCGGTTCTGATTGACTGGTTGTTTGACAAACCGGTAATCAAGAGGATGTCGTCTTCCAGTAAGGTAAGTACATCGCTCATTAAATCGCTGGCAAAGCCACTTTTTACTTCCTGTTCGAGGTGAGATTCCCCGCAAACCAGAACTCCCTCTACGCTTGCAATGATGTCTTTCAATTTCATGGGGTCAAGTATACCATGTCATGATTCAATGCGGTAGCAAAATACTATTTTTGGCTACTGTTCTTTGCGTCTGTGTTGCTCTTAAGGGGTTTCAACAGGGCAAGCTTCAGTTTTTCCATGAATTCAGATTCGCTTTCCCCATTGGATTGTACCCTCTGCCCCTCAAATAGAGCTTCCAGTGAAATGACTGATTGAAACATATGCAAGGCTTCCCTTTCGCCTTGATCAATATGGCCTTGAATGGCTTTCTGGTCGAAATTCAACGTACCGTTAAAAAAATTGCCCAGAGACTGCTGGGGAATAATCTCCAGGAATCTGGCCTCTGGGAAATGGGTTCTATCGACAAGCCCCTTTTGCGATAGGTGGACGACGATGAACGTGCGTATACCTAATTCGTAGAGGTGACCGACCGGCACATTGTCTGTTACCCCTCCGTCCAAAAACCGCTCAGTACCTATGGTTTCAACGGGGAAAACGAGCGGTAGCGCAGAACTGGCGAGCAAGATCGACTCGGCCAACTTTTTAGGGCAATCATTGAGCAAAAATGACTTGCTTTTCATTTCCGTGCAAGAAAAACAGGTTGCATAGGTTTGGACCCGGCAGTTTGGCAACACAGGATCGGTGGTATGGTTTTCGATAATCTCCCTCATTTTCTCCCTAGAGAAAACCCCTGAGGAAAGCTTGTTTGAGAGAGCGCGCAGGACCTTTTCCTTGCTAAGGTTTGGAAAATCGGAAAAGAGTTTTTTGAACAGCCTTTCACCCTCTTCTTTCTCAAAGGTAAGGATATCCCTCTTTTTTAAGGAATCCCAGACAGCATGGCCGTTTCCGATATCTCCCATGGCGAACATACAGGCATTTACCGCCCCTACCGAGGTTCCCGCAACATGGGTTATCCTGTTTTCCAGGTTGGCTTTTCTCAAAGCTTGCCAGACTCCCAGCTGATAAGCTCCTTTTGCACCACCCCCTGCCAAAACCAAACCGATTCCTTTTGTCTCGTCCATTTGATGAAATTATACGTCCTGATATAAGAAAAACACAAGGAATCCTTTTCCTGCTTGTTCTTTCCTTTCAAAGGCTTTAATCTGGAGAAAGAGGCAGACAATGACAAAAAGTGATAAAACTAAGGCGCTGGGTTGGGCTCTGAACCAAGCAGTGAACCAAGAAGATGTCAAAAAGGTAAAAGCCCTGGTATTCGAGGGAGCCGATGCGAACTTTGTCCCCGATACAACTATTCTGATGCATTGTGCTGCCACTACCTTCAACCTTGAACTGTTCAAGGCAATGATTACCGATATAAAGGTTCTGGAGACAAGAGACTCACGCGGCTGGAATGCCATGATGTATGCCTTGGAGGCAGGGAACCTTGCTGTCGTACGCTTTTGTGTCCAACAGGGAATCCCGGTCAATAATGATACAGACTATGATCAGCCTCTTTCCCTGGCAATTCAAGCCGGGCGGGTAGGCATTGTAAAATTCCTGCTAAAATCGGGAGCGCAGGTCAATGCCGAGGACCTTCTGGGGAGAACCCCTATCATGCATGCACTTGCCAAGGGAAATACCGAGGTTGCCATGATGCTCGTGTCGCATGGATCTGATCTGTATCATACAGACGCCCAGGGGAAAACAGTGCTTTCCTATGCATTGGAAAGTAACAGCCTGTCAGTGATAAAATATTCTTTGGAACTGGCGAAAATCCAATTGCCGTCCAATGTCCTTTTATTGGCAGTCAGGGCAAAGTCAGACCTTGACGTACTCAAATATCTGGTAAGCAAGGGAGCCGATATCCTTTTTGAGAGCAAGGAAGATCTCCCGGGCACCTTGCTCAGGGAAGCTGTGCTTTCCGGCAAGGAAGAAATTGTAAAATATCTTTTGAAACAGGGGGCCCCGATGGGAGAGAATATCCTTGAGATAGCCGCACGCAAAGGCAATCTGGATATTATCAAGCTCATCTACAAATACGAACCTCCCATGGGGAACAGGAAACGGGTTATCGATGCCGTTGTGCAGAGCGGAAGTGTCAAGTTGCTGATTTCCTTACTACCGGAGATCAAGACTATGGGCAGGGATGATCAGTATCATCTGCTTTTCGTTGCCGTTCGTTCGGGAAGCCTGAACATGTTTGAAATGCTCAGGGATGAACTTGACCTTGATGTGGATTGCCAGGACAGCAAGGGTTCCTCCTTGTTATTTGAAGCGGTAATCCTTGAAAAGGAAATACTCCCTCCTGGCAAGACTTTCCTTTCCAACGATGATTTCTCAAGGATTCGCCGCAATGTATCGGACCGTTTTGGACGCTATGAACTCTTGAAAACCTTGGTTGAAAAAGAAAACCTTGAGGTTAACCACACCGATTGCGACGGTGTCTCTGCAATTATGGTTGCAGCGCGATATCTGAATTTCCCTGCTATCAGGTTTTTGGAGAAACACGGGGCAAGCCTCTACCAGAAGGATTCTCGCGATGTGAGTGCAGAAACCATTCTTATGGAAACCAAAATCAGCAAAATCGACCAGCGTAAGCTGGAGAAAGTCATGGCCGAAGGTACGTGTTTAGGAAAAAGACCCTCAATTAGGCGCCACAAATAGGGCGGACGTCGCCTTAACCCATTTTTTACCTTTGAAAAACGGTTTCAAGAAGCTATACTATCCCAAACAAATGGAGGTCTCTCATGAAATATATTGGAGCGTTGGATCAGGGAACTACAAGTACCCGTTTTATACTTTTTGATACAAAGGGGTCGATTGTCGCATCAAACCAGCAGGAACACCAGCAGATATTCCCAGAACCGGGATGGGTGGAACATGATCCGTGGGAAATCTGGGACAATGCCAGCGAATGTATCACCAAGACCTTGAGAAAAGTAGAAGCATCCGGCTCTGATATTTCCTGTGTCGGTATCACAAATCAGCGTGAAACGATTGTTGCCTGGAATCCAAAAACGGGGAAAGTCTGGCATAATGCAATCGTATGGCAGGATCTTCGGGGATCAGAGCTGATCAATAAGCTGAAGGAAACGGTTGACTTGCCTTGGCTTACGGAAAAAAGCGGTTTGATTTTCAGCCCCTACTTTGCAGCCTCCAAGATTGCCTGGTTGCTTGATAATGTGTCTGGTTTGCGCCCGGAAGCGGAGAAAGGGAATGTTGTCTTCGGTACCATCGATACCTGGTTGACCTGGAATCTGACAGGGGGGAAAGCCCTTGTCACCGATGTGACAAACGCCTCACGGTACATGCTTATGAATATCAAGACCTGCCAATGGGATGATGAATTGCTAGCCTTGTTCAGGGTGCCAAAATGTTCATTGCCTACCATCGTTCCCTCTTCTGGCGTAGTCTATGCCAATACCTCTACAAATGGACCTTTCCGTACTGAAGTCCCTGTCTGCGGAATTCTTGGGGACCAGCAGGCTGCCTTGTTTGGTCAGGCTTGTTTTACCGAAGGCCTGGGCAAGAGCACCTATGGAACCGGTTGCTTTTTATTGGTGAACACAGGGACTAAACTCTGCACTTCCAAATTAGGGCTTCTCACCACGGTAGCCTACCAGATAGGGGATGCTAAACCTGTCTATGCCCTGGAAGGGTCTGTGGCTGTCGCCGGGTCGCTGGTCCAGTGGGCCCGGGATAACCTAAAAATTGTAAGTTCCCCACAGGAACTGGACAAACTGGCCACCTCTGTGCCAGACTGCGGAGGTGTCTATATCGTTCCGGCGTTCAGCGGATTGTTTGCACCCTACTGGAGGTCTGAAGCCCGTGGGGTAATCGCAGGTCTTACCGGTTTTGCAACGAGGGCTCATCTATGCCGGGCAATATTGGAGTCCACCGCGTTTCAGGCAAACGATATATTTGAGTCTATGGAGGTTGATAGCGGAATCCATATGACCACCTTGAAAGTTGACGGTGGTCTCACCAACAGTGAGCCACTTATGGAATTCCAGTCAGATTTGCTTGGTATCCCGGTAATCCGGCCCTTGGTTGTAGAGACTACTGCCTTAGGTGCGGCCTACGCTGCAGGGCTGTCTGTAGGTATCTGGAAAGATATGGATGAGTTGGCTTCCTATTGGAAAGAAGATAGGCGCTGGAAACCAACCATGGAGAAAAGTGTCAGGGATAAGAAAATACGATTATGGAGAAAAGCCGTAAGCCGTACCCTCAATTGGATTTCTGTCGATAGCGAAGAACTGGAGTCATAGAATGTGGACTGATGCCCTGCAAAATTTCTTTTCGTTTATTCGTCCTGTCCTGGAAATAGGCGTGCTTGCCTGGTTCTTCTACCGGTTCTACGAAGCGATTGCCCAGACCAAGGCACAGCAGATCATACGGGTGTTTGTCACCCTTTTTTCTGCCTATGCCTTGAGCTATATCCTCAAATTAGAGGTATTGCTCTGGTTCTTCAAGAATATAACGATTCCTACTGCGATTTTTATCTGCATTGTCTACCAGCCTGAGCTGAGGAGATCCTTTACCCAGCTTTGGAGTGGAAGGAGCAGGATATTCCGCATTGGGACGCAGACAACCAGTGGAGACCAGATTGATAGCATTCTCAATGCATGCAATGTGCTGGTAAATAAAAGAAGGGGAGCGCTCATCGTGTTCCCCCGGCGGCTGGGCATCAAAAACATCATAGACAGCGGGACCAGGGTCAACGCAGATCTCTCCACTTCGCTTATCCTGACAGTGTTCGACCATGATACCCCGCTCCATGACGGGGCGATGGTCATTCAGAACGGAAGGATTGTCGCTGCGGGGTGTTACCTTCCTTTGAGTGAACAGACGGATATCAAGAAGAGCTTTGGAACCCGGCACCGGGCTGCTTTGGGCATGGCCGAGGAATCGGATGCAGTCGTGTTGGTAGTCTCTGAGGAGACAGGGGCCATCAGCATGACGTATAATGCCAATCTGTACTACGACCTTGACCCTTTGACTATCAAGCGTATGCTCTTGGCGTTGTTCAGTTATCATGATATAACCCCTGAAGAATTACAGCAGGAGGCATCCTCCGATGAAGCGGAATAAATATTTCCAGAATCTGATCTATGACTGGCCGGCGAAAATCCTCTCGCTTGTCTTTGCCATAGGTATCTACCTGTTTATCCAGTATTCGACAATCGGGGCCAGGGTGGTAACCATTCCCTTGAATGTGACCCTTCCTTCTTCCTATGTTGCAGAAAGCCTGGTTCCCAATTCGGTGGACATCAGTATCAAAGGAAATGATGATATCATCTATCTTATTGATCCTGACTACATTACAGCCTCTATCGATTTTTCGTTTGTAGGGGAAATCGGGATTGCCACCGCCCCGATTGTTCTTGATTATGAGGAGAATGTATTCAATAACGGGGGTATTTTCATCTCTGCGGAACCCTCTCAGGTCCGCATCCTTTTTGGTTTGAAACGGAGTGAAGGTAATGATTGACGGAATCGGTATTGATGTTGTAAACATCGAACGAATGGCTTCCCTTTCCAGTACCGCACTGCATAGGCTTTTCCATGAGGCAGAGGTTGCCAATGCCTTGCTTTTGTCCTCTGCTCCCAGTGCTGTACGAAACGAATACCTGGCAGGCCGCTTTGCCGCCAAAGAAGCTTTGGGCAAGGCCCTGGGGACGGGAATGGCAGGTTTTTCCCCTTCTGAGGTTTGTGTTGATTCTTTGGAAAACGGAAAACCTGTGATGAGACTTTTTGGTAAAGCAAAGGAATTGGTCAAAGATCGTATGGTATTACTTTCTATTTCACATGATAATCCGGTGGCTACAGCCATTGTCCTGTTACAGGAGAATCCCTGATGCCTCGTTCGAATTGGAACCGTCCGCCTCTAGAACCCCTTGCAGAGGGGAAACGCAGGATAATGTTGAAGGTAGCTTACAATGGTTCCCACTACAACGGCTGGCAGAAACAGACCAATGCACATGCCGTGGTAGAGGAACTGGAACTTGCTGTCGAGAAGATGATACAGGAAAAGGTGCTCATCATAGGCAGTGGAAGAACTGACAGCGGGGTACATGCCGTCGGCCAGGTTTGTCATTTCGATGTCGAAAACAAGCGGATTGCAGGCACTTCCTTTGCCCCGGCTCTCAACAGGCTTCTCAACCGGGATATCCGTATTTTGGAAAGTGCAGAAGTGGGGGGTGATTTTCATGCCCGTTACACTTCCATGGGCCGCATGTATCGCTATTATTTCAAGGAAGAAAAGGATATTACCCCGTTTGATGACCATCAAGTGGGCAAAATCCGTGCATTCCCGGATTTCTCGCTATTACAGGAATATGCTAAGGCGATTCAAGGTACCCATGATTTCACTACCTTTACGGCAAGCGGGGATCTTTGTCCCAGCAAGTGGAGGGATATCTATGAGTCCTATTGGTCGTATGAGAATGACCGGTGGGGATCCAAGGTCCTGGTCTATACAATCTGTGGGAATGCTTTCCTCTACAAAATGGTCAGGTCGCTTGTAGGGTCGATGGTAGAGTATGCAGAGAAAAAGAGAAGTGCAAGCGAATTTTCCCAGGCACTGGCAGACAAGGACCGCTTCAAGGCAGGGCGGACCGCAAGTCCCTGGGGGCTCTATCTATTCAGGATTTCCTATGATGAAAACGAATACGCATGGTTTGAGGAGAATAACGATGAATGAAGTGGAAATGAAACGTGAGGCTCTCGCCTCCAGTCTGCAGGAATTCCTCGTTCTTTGTGACCAGTGTGAAGAAATTATTACAGGCAGGCAGAAAGAGAGGACCCCTTTGATGGATTTCTCATCTGTAGTCGATTCCCTCCTTCCTCTACCCATAGACAAGAATTCTACCCAAGGTTGTACTTTGAAGCAGCTGCAACAGATGGTTGACGGGTGTACGCTGTGCAAACTCTGTGAGAAACGAAACCATACGGTGTTCGGCGAAGGGGTTCTTCCTCCCCGCCTCATGGTAGTGGGTGAAGGCCCCGGGGCCGAAGAGGATGCCTCCGGACGTGCGTTTGTCGGACGCGGCGGGGTCTATCTCGATTCCTGGCTTTCCTCGATAGGGCTCTCCAGGACCAAAAACGTATATATTGCCAATATTGTAAAGTGCAGGCCCCCTGAAAACAGAAACCCGGAACCGGATGAGATAGCAGCCTGCCTTCCTTTTATAAAGCGACAGATCCAGCTGGCAAAGCCTGAATTGCTGTTGCTCAGTGGAGCTGTGGCCAGCAAAGCCCTTCTCGAAACTAGTGAGGGGGTAGGCAAGTTGAGGGGGCGGTTTTTCCGTTATGAGGGGATTCCGACGCTGGTAACCTACCATCCTGCAGGAGTTTTGAGAAACCCTGATCTCCGTCGCCCCGTCTGGGAGGATATGAAAAAAATTGCAGCTTTCCTTGAAATCCCCATACCGGGGAGGTCTTGATGCCTAAATTTCTCTCGCTGGTACTCGATATTCCTTTGAAACAGAGTTTTACCTACAGTGTTCCCCCTGACCTGGAGGACCTTGTGCGCGTAGGGCTTCGGGTTATAGTGCCGTTCGGAAAAAGGGAAATCACGGGATATATTGTTGATGTTCTGGAAACCTTCGAGGCAGATTACCAACTCAAGCCAATAAAGCGAATCGTCGATAAAGAACCGCTCTATGGGAAACATGAAGTGGACCTTGCCCAGTGGATGTCCCGTTTTTATCTGTGCAGCCAAGGTGAGGCGTTAAGCATGATGATCCCTGGGGGCAGGCGTGACAGTGGAACCCCAGCTCTTGAGAGTGAGGATGATTTGACTATCGGCTCTGTGAAGGATCTTTCAGCGGAGCAGGCTGCTGCTATAGAGGCTATTCTCTCAGGATCCCATCCTATGTTTTATCTGTATGGCATAACGGGAAGCGGGAAGAGCGAGGTATTCCTGCGCTGTGCAGAGGCAATGATAGAGAAAGGGAAGCAGGTCATCTACCTGGTTCCCGAAATAACGTTGACCCACCAACTTGCACGGCAGGTAGTTAACCGGTTCGCAGGCAAAGTGGCTATTCTCCATTCTGCCTTGACCCCAAGCCAGCGCCTTGCCCAGTGGAAAAAAATCAAGAGCGGCGAGGTAATGCTGGCCATTGGAGCCAGGAGTGCGGTCTTTGCTCCCTTTGAGAACCTGGGACTGGTCATCATCGATGAAGAACACGAGAACAGCTACAAAAGTGGCAATACTCCCCGCTACCATGCACGGCAGGTGGCCCAGAGGCGATGTGTTGAAATGAAAGCCACGTTGGTTATGGGAAGTGCAACCCCTTCGCTTGAGGCTTGGAGCCTGATGAAAGAGGGGAAGCAGATGCGCTGTCTCCGCCTCGATAACCGGGTAGGGGGGGGAGTCCCCCCTCAAGTTGACGTGGTGGATATGAAATTCGAGAAAAGGACGATAAGCCGCTCGCTGCAGGAACAGATGAAATTGGTTCTGGCAAAAAAGAAACAGGTTATCCTTTTCTTGAACCGGCGAGGGTATTCCTATTTTTTCCATTGCAAGAGCTGTGGGTATGAAATGGTTTGCCCCAACTGTACGGTATCCTTGACCTACCACCGGGAACACAACGAGATGGTCTGCCATTATTGCGGGTACCGGCGCAAACCAATTGATGTGTGCCCCGAATGTCATTCCCTTGATGTCGGGTATAGCGGGTTCGGGACCGAGATGGTCCAGCAGGAAGTACAGCTTCTTTTTCCCAATGCCTCTATCGCCCGGCTCGATACCGACAGTGCGAAGGACAAAAAGCACATGGTTTCGGTACTTGATGATTTTCGCAACGGGAAGATAGATATTCTGCTCGGTACCCAGATGGTGGCAAAAGGGTTGAATTTCCCTTCTGTCGAGCTGGTAGGGATTGTCCTGGCAGACAGCGGCATGAATATCCCCGATTTTCGTTCCCAGGAGAGGACTTTTTCGTTATTGATGCAGGTTTCTGGCAGGGCAGGCAGATACAATGACCAGGGCAAAGTCATCATCCAGACCTTCCACCCGGAAAATGCCGCGGTTGCCTATGCAAAGGTCGGTGACGTGGATGGGTTTTTCGACCAGGAACTGCTTATGCGCAAGGAAACCGGGTTTCCACCGTATAGCCGGTTGATCAATCTGGTAGTCAGGGGACGCAACCAGGAAAAAGTCATCGCCCAGGCAGCTTGCCTTGAAGCCCTTTTGGAAGGGCTGGCTTCACAGATTACTGTAGAGGGAGCCCCAACAGTCCTTTGTAACTGTGAGTGCCCCTTGGAAAAGATTGCCTCAAACTGGCGTCACCATATCCTGGTAATGGGTACTGAGGCCTCTCTGGCACATCGTCTGGTTGCAAGTGCGCTCCATCAATACACTGCCCCCTCGGGCATCTATATTGAAGTAGATATGGACCCCCTGCAACTGTTGTAGCGTTGACGCTTTGACCTTTGTCTTGGTATCATAGACTAACTATGTTAGATATATATACACTCGGAGAAGAGGTACTTGAGCAGAAGTGCCAGCCGGTAACCAAATTTGACAGTGGACTGCGCGTCCTCGTCAATGCAATGTTTGAAACGTTGGATGAAGCCGATGGAGTGGGCCTTGCAGCCCCCCAGATCGGGGTGTCCAGTCGTTTGTTTGTTATCAATATCCGCAACGTTGAGAAACGTGCGTTTGTAAACCCACAGATAATCGAGACCTCTATAGAAACCAGTTCCGCCGAAGAGGGTTGCCTCTCCATCCCCGGTGTCTGGCATGATGTAGAGCGCCCCGCGCAGGTTACGGTCCAAGCCCAGGACATTGAAGGAAAAGCCTTCGTTATCAAGGCTGAAGGACTCCTTGCCCGCGCTATCCAACACGAGAACGACCACCTTAATGGGATACTGTTCATCAATAGGTTGCCCGAAGTTGAGAAAGAGAAAGTCGTAAGGGCCTATGAGCGGAAGACTCGCTCGAAAAGGAGAGTCAAACCGTGAGGATCCTGTTTGCAGGTACTCCCGAGATAGCAGTCCCGACTCTTCGTGCCCTCCACCAAGCCTTTGGTGTTTGTGCAGTCCTTACCAATCCCGACAGGCCTGGGACCAGGGGAAATGCCTTGGTCCCTTCCCCTGTAAAGGTAGCAGCTTTGGAACTTGGTCTTCCGGTATTGCAACCGGAGCATCTGAAGTCCGAAGCGCGAGACCTTATTTCTTCCTATGGGTGCGATACGCTCGTCTGTTTTGCCTATGGAAAGCTGTTTGGACCTAAATTTCTTTCCCTTTTCAGTGGAGAGACTTTAAATATTCATCCTTCGCTCTTGCCCTTGCTCCGTGGTTCGTCCCCCATTCAGGGAGCTATCCTGAATCAATTTTTCAAGACCGGGATTAGCATTCAGCGCATTGCCTCCCAGATGGATTGCGGGGATATTGCAGCTACTGAGGCATTTGACTTAGTCGGTAATGAAACGACCCAGTCCTTGACCGATATCGTCAAAAAAAAGGCTGCCCCTTTGGCAGTGGAAACCTTGCAGAAAGTGAAGGACGGGACAGTATCCTTCACCCCGCAGAATGGCGAGAGTTCGTATACCCAGATGGTAACCAAAGAAATGGCGGTTATCGACTGGTCCCTCCCTGCCAAAGAAATACATGCCTTGATTCGTGCCATGCTCCCATGGCCAAAGGCGACAACCCGGTTCAAAGGGCAGTCCTTGCTGATTACCTCAGTACAAGGCATCCTTTCTGATGCAGGTTTAGAGGAGGTTCCCTCTTCTGTTGTTGCCGGAACGGTCGTGAAAAGCCAAAAAGGCAAAGGTATTGCCATTGCAACAGGGTCGGGCCTGCTTTGGGTGGACCGTATGCAATTGGAGAAACGCAAAGAGATGGACTGGCAGTCTTTTCTCAATGGCAATAGGGATTTCATAGCATCAAAATTAGGATAACAGGATGAAGAGAAGATTTCTTACGATGGTAATGGTTTTATGTTCTCTGTCCTTGTTTTCAGCAACCCCGAAGGTAGCTGTGGTATTAAGTGGCGGCGGGGCTCGGGGGTTTGCTCATATTGCGGTTCTTGAAGCGCTTGAAAAACAGGGGATTCCCATAGATACGGTCTTCGGTACCAGTATGGGAGCCTTGATTGGTGGGTTGTATTGTGCCGGCTATAGCCCTTCGGATATTCGCAATATGGTTGCAAATATTGACATGATGGCTCTATTCACAGAAAGCCCTTCGGGCAAATCCTATTCTGTTTCGGAAGCTTTCAACGAGATTCCCGAAAATGTATTTTCACTTGGTTTCGACTCCTCCGGGATCGGGAATGCCCCAGGGTTGATCGGGGACCAGAAAATCCTTGCGCTTTTGAATTCCTTGCTTTCGAAGATACCCGAGAATACCAATTTTGATGATCTTACAGTCCCTTTCCGCTGTGTTTCCACCGATGCGTTCAGTGGAAGGCGGATTGTCTACAGGGACGGATCGCTGGTCACTGCCATCCGGAGCAGCATATCACTTCCCATTATTTTCACTCCGTATCCCCAAAAGGACGGTAAGTATGCTATGGATGGAGGGTTGGTTGACAACATGCCTGTCCAGTTGGCAAAGGATTTTGGTTTTGACATAGTCATTGCCTGCGATGTGAACGCGAAGCAGCGGACCAGTTCCGAATCGTTGGACTCTCTTTCTGCCGTTATTACCCAGACCCTCTTATTGGTCACCCAAGCGGGTGTAACCATACAATATCCCCTGGCCGATATCCTGCTGTTCCCGGAGCTCGGGGATATAAAGACCCTGGATTTTTTCAAGGCCGAGGAAATAATCAAGATCGGGGAAGAAGCCTGTGTGGACAAGGAGCTTGAATTAAGTGACCTGGCCAAACGTATCGAACAGGACAGGCCGCTTGCCTACCTTCCCCCTGGAAGGAAAGGGATGTATTTTCAACTTCCTGATCCGCTTATCAGGGAAGTCAAGATTATCGATACCTCCTCATTCAAGGCTCTCCGGATTCCCCAGGCAGAGATTTTCGATTCCTTCATAGGCCGTAGCCTGGATGAATCGACAAAATATAATCTTTCGTTGGCACTTGATCGCATAAAGAGAAATTATGGGTTGTCCTCTGCAAGTTATGATATGACCGAGGTAAATGAGAGCGGAGGCATCCTGCTGATAAATGTCAGGTCCTTCCAGGAACCCTCCTCAAAGGTCAGCCTGGGGGTTAACGGAACCCTTGGCTTTTCTTCAAATACCCCGAATGCCGTTGGCTGGGCGCTTCCCGAAGTCCATTTGAATGCTTTGTTTTCCCATGTTTTCCTTACTGATTTCTCTTTCGATACAACTATCTCGGTAGGGCAAACCCTACGATTGGATTTTGCGACAAAATATCCCTTTATAGCGACTCCTTCCTCTTCCTTGGACTTCGTGGTCAACACGGCAGTCCAACAAGGAAGCCTGACGCCTCTTGACAGCAAAGTCAATGGGAACCGTGAAGCTGACCTTGACCATGGGTTTCTATTCGATCTTGGGCTAGACCTTCATTTCAAGGATTACGGCAGAGCTGATGCTGGCTCCCTGTTTACCTTTGTGTATATCGATTCAGATGCCTGGGATGATGCACACTTCCTTGTTATTCCCACACTCTATGGGTCGATGGTATGGAATTCGCAGAAAGGGATTTTTTCCCCTGATGGCTTGAAGGCTGAATTTTCGGCCGCCGTAGGCAGTACCGATGTCCTTTTATATTCAGTACGAGCCTCTATCTGTGAGAGATATGTGGTCAGGAAAGTCGATAGTGTCAGATGGGATTTGCAATACGCGACCATACGGTTTCCCCACCAATTGCTTTCTTCCTATGTAGATTTCGGAGGGCTTTGCGGTATGCCCGGTTACAGTGTGGGGACTCTCAAGCGCGATATGATCATTGGAGGTTTTACCTGGCAGCATGACCTTGGGGAAATGAATGGTTTCCCCCTGCATGTCATGGCAGTTTGCAGAATTGGGACGGCAGATGGCTATGACCCTTATTCAGCCTCTATCGAACCTGATCCGGCATTCTTTGCCGACTGTATCGGGCTGGAAGCCGGATTTGGCCTAATGATAGGGGCTGAGACCCCTGTCGGGAATATCATAGCCGGTCTTGGTGCCAGCATGCAGGGAAATCTTTCCTTCATTATAGGGATTCTTTGATGAGTGAACGTTGGAATTCGTATGGACCCTATCTGGAAAAAATCTATGGAAGCCGTGTATACCGCATCGGCATAGACGGGGGCTTTTCCTGCCCTAACCGTGATCGCAAGAGAAGTGGCGGCTGCATTTATTGTGACGGTACCGGGGCTTCCGCCATCTACCAGCGTACAAAGGAGAGGGGCTTTACCCATAAAAGTTCCTTTAATGAGACGGTAAGCAATTCCGATCCTCTCGATGTCCCTTCCCTGGAGCAACGGTGCCTTTCAGTCAAGAACCAGATTGAACGGGGGAGGCAATTCTTACGGCAACGATATAAAGCGGATATGTTCAGTGCCTATTTTCAGGCCTGGACCAATACATATGCAGATATTGCTACCTTGAAATCCTTGTATGACTGTGCACTGGATGAGGGACCTTTTACTGAATTTATCATTTCGACCCGACCGGATTGCCTTGGCCCAGAGATTCTTGATTTACTGGAGAGCTATAAGGGTCGGGTTGAAAAAGTGTGGGTAGAATTAGGATTGCAGAGTGCTGATAATGCCACTTTGGAATTGATTGAACGGAATCATACAAAAAATTGTTACATTCAGGCAGTAAAAGCGTTACATGAGAGAGGCATCGGTGTTTGTACACATGTTATTACCGGGTTGCCTGGAGAATCCCTGCAGGGTTATATTGAAACTGCACGCCTTATCAACCAAGTGGGGAGTGAAGCGGTGAAGATTCACAATCTCGATGTGTGTGGAGGAACCAAGCTCAATGACTGGTATGCAGAGGGTGAGGTGAGCGTGGCCTCGAGCCGAAGACATATCGAGAATTGCATAGGGGTGTTACGGCACCTGAATAAGGAAATTGTCATTGAAAGAATTATCTGTGAGACTCCCCAGCACCGTTTGGTAGCCCCCAGAAATTTTCCCGACAAAAGTGCCTTTCTCTCTTCACTGAAGAAGGCAATGGAGCACCTAGATTATACGCAAGGGGATTTGGCATGAAAAAAAGACTACCGTTACAGTCAATTATCAGAATAGTTGGAATTGTCTCTACCTTACTTACAGTCCTTGCAATATTCTATTTCTCACTGATCCCGACACAGGCTTATCCTCGGTTTTCTTGGATTCCCTTCGCGGACAAAGGCGACCATATGCTCGCTTATACTGCCTTGGGTTTTTCACTTTTCCTTGCAACGCTGCAAATTCCAGGATCAGGCAAGCCTCGTAGGGACCAGAATGCCCATTCAACGCTGCATCTGACCTCCTGGTCGGGACGTTCCATTTTGATTTCCCTCATTGTAGGGGCTTTGCTCGGGTCCTTTGTCGAAGTAATACAACCGTTCTTCGGGCGTTCCCGTGAATGGCTGGATTTCTTTGCAGATGTTATGGGCTTGGTGGTTGGTGTTGCAATCGCTTTGATGATTCTCAAGGTAGTCGGAGGGTTTTTCGTAACCCGTCCCTGGCTATATGACCCGAATTGGGAGGCTGAGGTACATGACTCTTTCTGAAAAAATAACCGAGGCCTTGCGGCAGGCTGTAGTCAGTCTTTCCCCCGATGTCCTTGCCTGTCTGGACAGGGCCATTGAAGAAGAATCGAAGGGAATGGGGGAGGTCCATAGTGATGCAAGCCTCATGGTTTTGCAGGCAATCAAGGATAATTTGGAGATTGCAAGTCAAAAAGGGCTTCCCATGTGTCAGGATACTGGGATGTTTGTCGTATTTGTAGACTTGGGGCGAGATTGTCCCCTGTCTCCTACCCTGATTGAAAAAGCCATCAAATGTGGTTGCCTTGAAGCTGTACAACAGGCCTCCTTTCGGCGTTCGGTAGTGGCTGAGCCTGTTTTTGAGCGAAAGAATACCACTGACAATCTTCCCCCTGTCATTTCTTGGAAATTGGTCGATGGATCGTCTGTGGCTATCCACTTTTTGCTCAAGGGGTTTGGAAGTGAGAATTGCAGTTCTGTGAGGATGCTCAACCCGACAGGAGGCAGTGCTGCGGTAGTTGACGCAGTAGAAGAAATCGTCCGCCTTGCCGGTGGAAAACCCTGTCCCCCGATTTTCCTTGGGGTCGGCCTTGGCGGTACCATGGAACGTGCAGCACTGTTGTCAAAACGAGCTCTTCTGCGAGACAGCGGGAAGCAGAATGCAAATCCAAAGTATGCAAGCCTGGAACAGGAGATTCTGGACAGGGTCCAGAACCTGCATATAGGAAGCGGTGGTTTTGGAGGACGTGTCACCGCCCTCAATGTCGCCGTTGAATATGAACCTACCCACATTGCCGCTCTTCCTCTGGCTGTTTCCATCAATTGCTGGGCAGACCGGAAGGCTACCGTGATATGGGAGGGTGAAGATGCGTAAGGTTACTCTTCCTCTCTCTTCCCAAGATGTGCAGTCCTTGCGGGCTTTTGACCAGGTACTGCTTAGCGGTGAACTCTATGTAGGCAGAGATCAAGTTCATAGTCGTTTGGTTACCCTGTTGGATAACAACGAGCCATTGCCTTTTTCCCTTTCGGGCCAGACCATGTACTACATGGGTCCTTCGCCTGCCCCTAATGGGCATCTGATAGGATCTTGTGGGCCGACCACCAGTGCAAGGATGGATGCGTTCTCCCCGAGGCTTTTGGACCTTGGGCTCAAGGCCATGGTGGGAAAGGGTCCACGGAGCAAAGCCGTGGTAGATTCCATTGTGAAAAACCAGGCAGTCTACCTGCAAGCCTTTGGTGGATGCGGGGCGCTCTATGCCTCAACGGTTACAAAAGTCGAGACAATAGCCTTTTCAGACCTTGGGCCTGAGGCCCTATTGCGACTTACCGTGGAAAATTTTCCGGTTATCGTAGCCATAGACTGTTTTGGAGGGAGTGTCTATTCACTGTAGGTTGTAATTGCATACCCCCAAGAAACCGCGCATTTGCATGAAGCATCTTGCTGGGTATGGTTTTATTGCCACTTTTATTCTTTTTGCTGGACGTTTTTCAGTTTGTGCTATACAGTTTTCTGTATGCAAGCCTCCGGCCAGGGGTTGTTGTCATCTCGGGGTGAATGGCAATGCTATCTGGTTTTGGTACTTGATTTGTGCTTGGAGGCAAAACCCCTGCAACGGAAGGATACGACCGTGAAGAATTTCCCTATTTTTTGTATTACCTCATGTATGGTTTTTCTTTTTTTGACCGGATGTAAGACTTCACAGGAAGAATTGCCCGTGGTAGCTGTTGATAAGCAACCTTCAACTGAGCAAGTGGCCTCTTCCCCCATTCTTGAACCCGATTCAATCAAAGATCTTGCGATTCCTACCACTATGGAAGACCGTTTTAGCTATACCTATGGGTATATGCTGTTTTCTACAATGAAACAGCAGGGTTTCGAAACCATGGATAGTGAGTATTTTGCCAAAGGCGTCTGGGATGCCGGAAACGGTGAACGTTATTTCACCCAAGAACAGATGTCCCAGATTTTGCATGAGGTCCAGTCAAAAATGCTTGAGCAAGCACAGGCAGAACTAGAAACCTTGGCTGCACACAATCTTGCAGCGGCAGAGGAATTCCTGAAAGTCAACAAGACCAGGGAGAATGTCATCACGACTGATTCGGGTCTTCAGTACCAAATCCTTCGCGAGGGTAAGGGAGTGTCTCCCACTCAGGACGATATAGTGGACATCGACTACCGGATCCTCCTATTGGACGGAACCGTTCTTGACAGTTCCTATGATCGAGGCTATTCCTCCTCTTTTCAGTTGAAGGAGATCAAGGTCCCCGGTTTTATCGAAGGTGTCAAACATATGAGCCCTGGTGCAAGTTATAGGTTTTGGATTCATCCCGACCTAGGCTATGGGACAGAGGGAAACCAGACAATTGAACCCAACTCCCTGCTGATTGTCGAAGTTGAGCTCAAGTCAGTAAAAAATGCTACTGTTTAATACGTAGTGTAGGTCTTCTGGGTATCGGCGACGACTCTGTTTCTCAATAGATCGGCAAAAATATTTCCAGAAGGTCACCTAAATGACTGCATTCATACGTGGGTAGCAGCGAAAGGTCTGAAGGCTTGCTTTCAAAGTTTACCCAGAGGGTGTCGATGTTGCTGTCGATGCCCCCTTTTATATCACTGGACAGGCTATCGCCGATCATGATGCATTCTTCTTTCCTGTTTGTAAGGTTTGCCTTCTCGAGCATGTATTCAAAGAACCGGGTATCGGGTTTCTGGAAACCGAGTTCCTCGCTGATGAAAATCCCTTCGAAATATTTTTCGATAGCTGAAGCGGCAATCCTTCCCCTCTGGACATGGGAAATGCCGTTGGAAGCAAGAAAAAGGTGGTATCCGCGTTTGGAAAGGGCTTCCAAAAGGGGAATACTGTCTTGGAACAGGATGCCCTGCCTGGATAGATGGTCTTCAAAGGCTGTGCTGGCTTCTTTACAGTCAAGATCGAGTCCTGCCAGGCTCGAAAAATCTCTGAAACGCTTTGTTTTCAATTCTGTAAGGGTGAGGGTCCCTTGCTCGAATTCCCTCCAGCATTGTGCATTAGCCCCCATATAGAGACTCATGTATGCTTTCGTATCGGGAAAAGCCAACTGTGCCGATAGAAGGGAAAATGCTTTTTTCTCTGCAAGGGAGAAATCGAACAGAGTGCCGTCGGCATCAAAAAAAAGATTTCGATACATTGTTATTCTTGTCCTTTACTTGTAGGGGTCTCACGAGTACCATATAGAAAAAGGCTTCTGCTGTACAGCAGACACCGATAATGGAGACTGTTACCATGGAAAAATCCTTTCTGAAACGTCATCTGAATATTGCCCTGTTCACTGGCGTTGTTATTGCCGCCCTGGGTCTCTACATGTTGTTCCAGAGTGAGTCGTTCGTCGAGGTACTCGTCACCATCTTGGGCATCTCGATGGTTCTTTCCGGTATCTATGCAGTCTTTTCCATGCGTTCCTATGCATGGGGTAAAAAGAGCAAAATCCTGTACCTGCTCAAGAGCCTTGGAAGCATTCTCATTGGAGCCTTGGCGGTAATCCTGCCATTCACTGTAGCAAATATCAGTTGGAATGTTTTGATTTATCTGCTGGCAGCACAGCTGGCAATCTCGGCAGTGGTTTCCCTGTTCAATGCAGTCATCCTGCGCAAGGGTGAGAAAAGTGTTTCCCCTATCTTCGCCGAGGCATTGTTTTCCCTTGTCTTTGCAATCCTTCTTTTTGCGTTTCCCCGCCAGATAGGTTCAATGATTTTGAAAATAATCGGCTTTGTCATTTTTGCCTCAGGCCTTGGCATTGTAGTCTGGTCTTCCTGGATAAAAAGGATTTCAAGACAGTTCAAGGATTCTTCGGCAATCGAGTCAACTGCGGAATTGATCGAGGAAAAGGACAGCAATCCAAGGGACTAGGGGATCAGATAGCTCCCGTAAAGGGCAAAACGTGCTATCCCCTCTGAGTCCGGGATAGACTCAGGCCCTGCTGAGATGACGGAAACTTGCAAGGGTAATGCCTTTCTTGAGAAGAGATAGTCTATCCTCTCCTCCAATTCTTTGGTTTTTATTGTATTGCCGGCATCAGTAGCCTCGCTATAATGGGTTAAGCGGTAGCCATCAAAAAAAGCTTCCTGTTCGAACGTATCACATAGGGGCCACAAGTATTCCATCTGCCGGTAGGGTATGGGGCTGAAGGTGTTCCAATCCTGGTATGAAGGTTCATACAGGGAGGCTCCTATGATCGTAGGCATCGTATTGGTGCCTTCATTGATAATTGCCTGGACCTTTTCGATTCTCGAGGGAGCTTCCTTTTTTTGGAGGGCTTTCCAATCCTTTCCCTGTAAAAATGCCTGAATAACCGAGTATTGGGGAAGGTTGGCCAGCGAGAGCCGGATGGTTGTATTTTCATTGTATTGGATTACCATTCCACTATCTGTAGTATCGACAACCTTGAAATCCGAAAGGATTGCCCCTCCTTCGAATAGCACCGCATTGTACCCCAGAAGCCTGACCAAGGATATGACATTCTCCAAGGATCCGGTGAGGAATATGACAGGTGCTTGCAAATCGCTGATACTTTTGGCCACTTCAGCGGCCTTTTCTTCGTCTTCCCAGGGTCTGTCGCTAAGGGGAATCATCAGGACGTTGAGTTTTTCTCCCTGCTTTGCAAGGATGAATGGTCTTTTCGTAGCATAGGGTCTGGGGAAGGTAATCTGGTCCAAGGGTGGAATCTGCATGATCTCAGCTTCATGCTCTTTGCGCAACTGTTCTATTTCTGCAAGACGTTTTTCTTGTGCATCAGCAAGGTCCTGCGCTTTTTTTTGGGCTTCCAGCAACCTGGCCTCTTCTGTCTGCCTCATTTGTGTCTCTTTTTCTTGTTCGAGGCGTATGTTTTTCTCTATGGTCAGCTGCAAGGATTCCAGCTGGTCTCTCAATGATAGGTTTTCCTTTGACAGCGAAGCGATAGTAGCCTGGGCTTCCTCCCAGGCTTGCTTTTGCTCAGCTTCGGTTTTCTGTATGGCCAAAGCTTCCGCTTCTGCTTTCTGCTGTGCCTCCAGAAGGGCTTGCTGTTTTAAAAGCTCCTCCCTCTTGGCATCTTCTTGTGCCTGCAAAAGGGCTTGCTGTTGTGCCAAGGCATCTTCTTTTTTCTGTTTTTCAGCCGCTATCTGGGAATATCGGGTCTCCAGAACGGGGGTTTGTGAGAAAGAAGTGTTGGATTCGATACTAGATTGGGCATCTCTTTGGGTATACGTCTGGCAACCCGAGAACGACAACAGTATACCTACGATAAGAAATGCAAACAGGTAATATCGTTTTGTCATTGTGTATTCCTTAGAAGTTAAAAAATGCTTCCGCTCTGGCCTTGGCGTCGGTTTTCTTTTTCTGCTCTTCTTTGCTGTATTCACCAAGCATAAAGGCGTCGCAATAGTTTGGCTCTGTCTTTTCCTCGATATATTCTTCAATACCCTCAAGACAGTCGTGGTACGATCCAGGGCTGTAAAACCTGCAGTTGAAGCAACTATGGAGAGGTTTTCCGCAGGATGGACAAAGCGTCGTCGTTCCTATGATGAGCGTAGATTCGATTGTGACATGGCAATGGTGGCATGCTTTCATGGCTAAAATTCCAGTCTTTCCCCGTACTGGGCTAATTCGCCTTCAGCATAGGTCGTTTTGATAAAGCCTAATTTTTGGTTATCATCCTCAAACCTGGGGATGACATGGATATGAAGGTGGGGGACCTCTTGTCCGCTGGCTTTGCCGTTGTTGATCATGATGTTCGTCCCGTCACAGTGAAGGACGGCCCGTAGCTTCTTGTCTGCTTCCTTTGCAAGGTGCATCATGTGCCCCAGCGTTTCATCAGGACATTCGCTGATTGTCGGGTAGGGGTCCCTTGCGATGATCAAGAGATGGCCTTTGCAGACAGGATTGATATCGAGGATTGAGATGCATAAATCATCTTCATGTAGTTTTACAGAAGGGATAGTCCCTTTAATGATTTTTGAAAAAATGGTTTCCATATGATACCTCGACGCCATTGTAGCACACAAGTGTCGATTCGGAAAAGGATTGTAAGAACAAAAGGGATTGCACAAAAATACCTAATGTACTATTATCTGCGGAGGTACGCTAGCTTTACAGTGTGCTAGGTAGTTATGTGCCTTAACCCTTTGGTTCTAATTCTAATACTGAGGGAAAAAAGGTTTCTACATTCGGGAAATTTAAGCTGTGGTTACTTACTGCAGCATCGCTTATATTCTATATTATAGAGGTTTAACAGTATGGCTGACTTGCAACAAATGAGGAATATCGGAATTAGTGCCCACATTGACTCGGGTAAAACAACTCTTACCGAAAGGATCCTCTACTACTGCAATAGGATCCACGAAATTCATGAAGTTCGTGGCAAGGATGGCGTTGGTGCTACCATGGATAGCATGGAACTTGAACGCGAACGTGGAATCACGATTGCTTCAGCTGCGACAAACGTTACGTGGAAAGACACGGAAATCAATATTATCGACACCCCGGGACACGTTGACTTCACCATCGAGGTTGAACGTTCTTTGCGTGTTCTTGACGGTGCAATCATGGTATTGTGCTCAGTAGCAGGTGTGCAGAGCCAGTCGATTACTGTTGACCGTCAGATGAAACGCTACCATGTTCCCCGAATTGCATTTATCAACAAGTGCGACAGAACCGGTGCAAACCCCTACAGGGTCCAGAAGCAGCTGGGTGAGAAACTCGGCTTGAATGCCGTATTGATCCAGATTCCCATTGGTCTTGAAGACAAGCTTGAGGGTGTCGTTGACCTTATCAGCATGAAGGCACTCTATTTTGATGGTGGTGAGAATGCGGATTCAATGCGTGAAGCAGAAATCCCAGCAGAATTGCTTGAAGAAGCAAAAGCCAAGAGAGAAGAGATGCTTGACGGTGTTTCCATGTGTTCCGATGAACTGATGGAAGCCATGCTCGAGGACAACGTAACTGAAGAAATCATCCGCAACGCAATCCGCAAGGCAACCATTGCCCTGCAACTCTGCCCTGTCATGATGGGTTCTGCTTACAAGAACAAGGGTATCCAGGCTTTGCTCGATGGTGTCATAAGCTATCTCCCAAACCCCACTGAAGTTACCAACAGGGCTCACGACCTCGACGATAACGAGAAAGAGATTATTCTTCCTTCCGATGAAAACCTTCCTCCCGTTGTCCTCGCCTTTAAACTTGAAGATGGTCAGTATGGTCAGTTGACATACATCCGTGTCTATCAGGGTAAGGTCAAGAAGGGTGATGAACTGTACAATACCCGTAGCCATAAAAAGTTCAGGGTTGGCCGTTTGATCAAGATGCACGCTGCAACGATGGAAGATCTCAGCGAAGCAGGCTGTGGTGAGATTGCTGCCTTGTTTGGCATTGACTGCGCATCCGGCGATACATTCTGTGATCCTAAGCTGAACTATTCCATGAGTTCCATGTTTGTTCCCAACCCCGTTATTTCCCTGTCTATCAAACCGGTAGACAAGAAATCTGCGGACAATATGGGTAAGGCACTCAACAGGTTCACCAAGGAAGATCCTACCTTCCATTGTTATGTTGACCCAGAGTCCAACCAGACTATCATCCAGGGCATGGGCGAATTGCACCTTGAAGTATATGTTGAACGCATGAAGCGCGAATACAAGGCTGAGGTAGAAATCGGCGCACCTGAGGTCTCCTATCGTGAGGCTATCACCCAGCGTGCCGACTTCAACTATACGCACAAGAAGCAGACTGGTGGATCCGGGCAGTATGCCCGTGTTGCCGGTTATATGGAACCGATTCCCGATCCTGTAGAAGGTGAGGAAGTCAAGGAATATGAGTTCTCCGACGAAATCAAGGGTGGATCTATTCCCAATGAATATATCCCTTCCTGTGACAAGGGCTTCCAGGCTGCAATGAAAAAAGGCACTCAGGTCGGCTTCCCAGTCAGAGGTGTCCGTTGTGTTGTCAATGATGGTGCCTGGCACCCGGTCGACTCTTCCGACATGGCATTCCAGTCTGCAGCCCTCGGTGCATTCAGGGACGCTTATGAGAAAGCCAAGCCGGTTATCCTTGAACCCATCATGAAAGTCGAGGTTGTTGCCCCGACCGAGTTCCAGGGAAGTCTGTTTGCTTCGATTAACCAGAGACGCGGTATCATCATCAGTTCCACTGAAGATCATGCTATGTGTACTGTATATGCCGAAGTTCCTCTTTCCGAGATGTTTGGGTATTCCACGGCACTCCGCTCCCTTACCCAGGGTAAAGGTGAGTTTGCCATGGAAGTCTATAAGTACGGCCGCGTACCGATGGGCGTTTCCGAGCAGCTCAAGAAAGATTATCAAGAGAAAAGAAAGAACGAACAGAAATAGTTGTTTGTTCCTTCCACAAAAAAACCGGGCAGTATTTTCTGCCTGGTTTTTTTATGGGTTTGCCCTTTCATTTTTTTGTCTTGGCCTCTGCCAGAAAATTCTTACAAACGGAGCAAGATGTTCTTCTGGCAAAAAGTTCCCACGATGGGGAAAAACCATAGTATACTTTACATGAACCAAAAATCTTCTCGGAGGTGAGCATATGGAAATCGAAGAGTTGAACGACTTGAGTCCGCTTAGGGTGTTTGAGAAATCGCTGGACGGTGGGCTCGGTCGTGGAAATCTAGGTGTACTTGTTTCTCGTCATGGGGTAGGAAAAACAGCCTGCCTGGTCCATCTGGCTACTGACAAGCTTCTAAGGGGTGAACATGTCATCCACGTTTCGTTTTCTGGGAATGTTGAACATGTAATCAATTGGTACAAAGAAGTTTTCAGGGAAGTGTCGGAAGGAAAGAGTCTGGATGACGCGGCTGTTGTCTATAACAACATCCTTTCCAACCGTGTTGTAATGAATTTCAGTCAGGAGAACGTAACCATCGACAAGGTTCTTTCCAGTTTGGAAACCCTTATCAAACATGGTTCTTTCAAGGCTGATGCTATCTTGTTTGATGGCTACAAACTTACTGTGGCAACACCCGAGGATGTTGCAAAAATCAAGAAATTTGCGCAGGATATGAATCTTGAAGTATGGTTTAGTGTTTCCCCGGTCCGTGCCGACGTTGCATATGATGAATATGGCGTACCCAGTACTATGGGAAAATACGCGGAAATGATCGATGTCCTCATTGGCTTGATCTATAATGAGACAAGGGACAAGGTTGTTATGACTGTGGTAAAATCGCATGGCAGCATGCATAAGGAACCTATGGGGGTCAACTTGGATCCAAAAACAATGCTCATCTCCAATTAATATGTAGCAAAGGCCGCGAAAGCGGCCTTTGTCGTATTATGGCGACGCATAAGAAAACCGGCTTGTCCTAAGCCGGTTTCCTTTTAATGTGTGTATCCTTGTCTTTTTCGTTATTCTGGGATGATTCTCCGGTTCTCGCCAACCAGACCGATATGGACTCCCTGGGAAACAAGTTGTTGACGCTCAGGGTGGGCTATCATCCATTTGTTTTTCTTGAAAAGAAGGCGTCCTTCGGGGTCAGGGCAGGTCTTGAGCAGTTCTTTTCCTTCTTCATCCAAAGGTTCGTTTGTATGAAGGGGGAGTACGATGATTGATTTGAAACCTTTTCCCCTGACCGTACAGGGTGCCAGATGCATGACATTTGCATAGATGAGGGACACCGATCCCTTGGGAAAGAAAAACACCTCGGCATCCTGGGTCCGTACGGTATTGAATTCATTCAAGTTCTCAAACGAGCAGAGAAACTGGACGCAGTCGGTTACTGCGACGAAGAGTTCGGGGCTTTTATGGTATTCCATACCATTGATAGTCTGGTTCGTCCCGTTGCAGTACCCTACCTGGATAGGCATATTGCCGAAATAGGTACCAAACTGCCTGGACACTGTACAGTCCTCCAGTCCTTTCAGGCCAGGTTCGTAGATATTGCCTTCTTCTGGAATCGCCGTCAGATTGTCTGCCGTTTCAACCAATTCCGATACGTCCATACCTTTGAGTATTCTTCCGTATTTTCTGAACCGGGAAGAATCCAACGTGAGAATCATGGTTTCTTTGTTTGCAGAAGCCAGTTTTTCCGGAATACTGAAATATCTATCTTTCATTTCACACCTCTAAAAAATGAGCATAAAAAGACCGGTGAGCAAGAGCATGGAAAAAACGATGAGGGAAAACGTACGTGCGTTGACCTTGTCATGGATTTTTTCGCCTGCAAAGATGCCCACAAGCACAAAAGGTACAAGATAAGCCGTTGTTTTTGCAACCGGGGCCGTAAAAGACCCTTCTTTCAAATATACTGCAATGAGAATTGTATTGAGCGTCGTCCAGAGCAGACACAGGGTTGCCCTGAATTTTCCCTTGTCAGGGATATTCCTTGATGCATACAGCACAACCAGAGGCCCTCCTGAAGAAAATATGCCATGGATTACCCCTCCTGCGATAAGCAAAAGGTAGTAGGGTAGGGCTTTCTTTCCGACAAGGGGTTTCTGAATTGAGTTTGTCCTGGATAATCTGATCAGCTGCCAGACAGAGACAATACAGATGAATATTGCCAGAATCAACTTCAATCCACCGCTGTCTATCGACCGGAAAAGATACATGCCGATGGGTAACCCGATAAGCATGAATCCTGCGATGATTGCAAATTGTTTCCAGTCAATGTACTTCCGCTTGGTAATAGCAAAGTAGGCAGCAAGTATCCAAGCCAAGACAGTGATGACCATAACCCCGGTTCTCATACCCAAAAGACCTGTTACGAAGGGCATCGCCAGCACTGAGCAGCCGAACCCGGTAACAGCCTCGAGGGTATGGGTAATGAATACTACGATACCTGAGAGAATGATTGGACTCATAGTTTCTTACCGAGCATTTCGTACAAGGGTTTTTCCCTCATAGGAGGAAGCTGGTTAAGCATCTTCGGGTCGGTGAAAGATCTTTCGAACGTAGCCTCGATTTCCTGTTTCTCTAGAGAGACCCCCAAGTCCGTGAAAGTCTGGGGTACTTTCATTTCCGCTATCAAAGAAGCAATGGTAGAACGGAGGGTTTCAATCAGTTTCGTCTCGTCTGAAATTTCCGGATTGAAATGTGAGGAAATCCTGGCAAGGGAAGAACGGTTCTGTTTTTCTTGGCAGGCCCAGTCGAATACCTCCAAAAGCGTGAATGCACAGGCAGCGCCATGGGGTACATGCCATTCCTCTGAGAGGATGAATGAAATAGCGTGGCCACTTGCAGTACCGGTAATGTTGAACGAGATACCTGCAAGGCAAGAAGCATTGAGCATTTGTTTCTGGAGTTCTTTTCTGTCTTCCTTCTTCTCTACAATAGCACGATAGAGTTTAGGCAGGGTGGTCAATACTTCGATGGCAGCCTGTTCTGCAGCCAATCTCGTTATCGCCGTTGCATTCTTGTTCCAGATAGATTCCAAGGCATGGTCAAGGGCATCAAGGCCTGTGGAGGCACACAGGGAAGCAGGGATCGAGTCAAGGAAAGAACCGACCAGCAATGCCGTGTGAGCATGCATAAGAGGAGAGCCCAGAGTGTATTTTCTTCCCTTGGGGTCGGTATAGACACCGACTTTTGTAACCTCGGACCCGGTACCTGCTGTTGTGGGTATAAGCACAAGAGGAAGGTTCTTTTCGGTAATCTTCCTGCTTGGGGTATTCCCGAGGTAATCTTCCAGGCTTCCTTTGTTGGTTGTAAGCATTGCCAGGGCTTTTGCAGAGTCAAGGACACTGCCACCCCCGATTGAAAGGATGATATCGGCAGTCTCGAATTTCCCGGTAGCATACATTTCCATGATGTCGGTACACAGGGGGTTGGGACGCACAGTATCAAAAATCGAAACAGAACAGCTTTCCTTGAGTTCGTTGATAAGCTCATCCCTTCTCGGGATAGGTGCTTTGTCGCAGACTATTGCAACGTTTAAATCCTCTCGTTTGCCAGCGGCAAACGAAAGGATATGTAAAAGTTGGTCTTTTGAGAGGTCCTCAAAGGAAAGGATATGCACATTGCTGAGCAAACTTCCTATCATTTGAAATTCTCCTCTTCAAGTGCCTTGACCTGGTTGAACGCATTGGTAAGGAATTCTTTTTTGAACTCCATCTTCTGGGTAAATTCCATTCCCAGCCAAGCTTCTACGATCTGGCAACCCAAGAAGGGGGCAGTGATCCAGCCGCCGAGGGTGATGACATTGGAGTTGTTTACGATCTTGGCACGTTCGCCAGAGAAGATATCATCGACTACACAGGCATAGACACCCTTGAACTTGTTGGCAACGATGGCCATTCCCTGTCCTGTCCCGCAGATAAGGATTCCTTTTTCTGCTTTCTTCTCCTGGATAGCCTTTGCTACCTTGGGAGCCTGGATAAAATAGGGCTGGGGTTTGTCTGCGGATTCAATGCCGAAATCAATGATGTCCATTCCTTTTTCTTTGAGAAACGCGACAATTTCCTGCTTGAGGGGAAAACCTGAGAGATCAGATGCAATCGCTATTGTCATGGTACGTACTCCTTTAGTTGGTTTCTTTGACCAGTCGGGCAGCCTGGAGGGCAATTTCCTCTGCTGTCATTTTATAATACTGTTGCAACCAGGCCTGGGTTCCGACCTGTCCGAATTCATCTTGGACACCAACCATTGCCATGCGGGTAGGATGGTTCTTTGCAAGGAAATTGGCAACTGAATCGCCGAGTCCCCCACTTACCTGGTGGTCTTCTGCCGTTACGATCCTGCCGGTTTTCTGTGCATAGGCAAGGACCAGTTCCTCGTCAAGGGGTTTTACGGTGTGCATGTCGATGACTGCTGCCGAGATACCGCTTTCCTTCAGGATTCCTGCAGCCTTGAGAGCCTCAGGGACGAGTATTGCCCCAAGTGCAATGATGGTTACATCGGGTCCGTCCAGCAATACCTTTCCCTTTCCCAGTTCAAAGGTTTCCCCTTCTGCATAGATAGGTTTGACAGCCTTGCGGTGAAGACGCATATAGGTGCATCCCTCATGCTTGGCACATGCACGTACCAAAGCTTCCAGAGAGACAGGGTCGGAAGGTTCGAGGATGGTAAGGTTTGGAATGAGCTTCATCATGCCGATATCTTCAAACGGCATGTGGGTCCCGCCGTTGAAACCTGCCGAAATTCCAGGGTCGGTCCCTACAAGCTTTACATTCAGCCCGGCGTAGTTGGCCGAAATGAAGAACTGGTCGAATACCCTGCGGGAAGCAAAGCAGCCGAAGGTGGCGGCAAAGGGAATTTTTCCGTCGGCACTCAATCCAGCGCTGACACCGACCATGTTTGCCTCGGCCACCCCGACATCGACACTACGCTGCGGATAGACATCCTTGAACTTCATGGTGCCGGTAGCCTTCATGAGGTCAGCTTCTACTACTACTATTGCAGGATTCTCACTGGCCAGGTCAATGAGGGTATCACAGTATACTGCACGCATTTCTTTAGTTTCCATACCTTTCTCCCTTAACCGAGCTCGGCGATCGCCTTGTTGGCTACCGTCAGATCAAAATTCATATTGTGGTTTGATACCAAACCTTCGCAGAAGGCCGCACCCTTGCCCTTGATGGTATCAAGGATGATCATTGAAGGTTTCCCTTCCTGTTGTTTGGCATTCTCGATAGCCTGATGCATCGCCGAATAATCATGACCGTTGACACGCTGTACATACCAGCCGAAGGTTTTCCACTTGCCTTCAATATCTCCAAGACTCATGATATCGTCGGTGGTCCCGTCGATCTGGAGCTTGTTGTAATCGGTAAAGGCGATGAGGTGGTCAAGTTTATATTGGGAGGCAAACATCCCGGCTTCCCAGTTTTGTCCTTCCTGTGACTCACCGTCTCCGATGATTGCATAGGTATAGCAGGGATTCTTGTCCATTCTTCTGGAAAGGGCAAGGCCACAGGCTGCCGAAAGGCCTTGGCCGAGAGATCCTGTGGACATATCGATGCCTGGTGTCTTTAACCGGTCACAATGGCTGGGAAGGTTTGTTCCACCCTGGTTGAGTGTATCGAGTTCCTTTAGGGGGAAGAATCCAAGGAGGGCGAGGGTTGCATATAAAGCAGGACCGCTGTGTCCTTTGGACAGGACAAGAAGGTCTCTGTTCTTCCATAGTGGGTTTTTGGGATCCACTTGCATTTCCTGCGCATAGAGGAGGGCAAGGATGTCGACAACCGACAGTGCTCCTCCGATGTGCCCGACTCCTAGATTACCAATGGTATACAGGGTTTTCTTGCGGATTTCTTTTGCAAAATCCTGAACTTGTTCAAGTGCCTGAGATGAAAGCATCGTGTAGCCTCTCTTTAGTTACTTAGTGAAAGTAAATATATTCCATAATATATGGGTTGTCAAGTTCGACTTTTAGGGTTTTATAGGATATGCGGGTAAAATGGATATCCCTCATGTATGTATATATGCAAATCAGAAAAGGGCCTATTGCCAAGAAAGAGCTCTGCGTTGGCAGTGCGCTGAACGCTTCCAGTCATTTGCTTTTGCAAAGGTATCGAAGGCATCGTATTTTGAAGAATTTGGGACATATGCCCGGTAGACAAATAACTAGGTTGTACCCATGCAGCAAATATTTGGGTTTTTACAGAATTGTTTCTTCCTTATTATATGATAAGCTTGGCAACTGGAGGTTCTTATGATTGTTTTGCATACCAAAGATAGTCGTCTGGTTGTGGATGAGGAATGCGGATTCACCATCACCAGCTGGGAATATAAAGGAATTGAGAGGTTGGTGTTTGACAGAGCACGTATAGCAATGGGTAAAACTAGCGGTATCCCGATTCTTTTTCCGACTCCCAACAGGATAAAAGAAGGTACCTTTGTTTTTGAAGGGCAGCGTTATCAGGGTTTTATGCATGGTAGGGTACGTTTTGAAAGATTTACAGTTCTGCAACAAACTGCAACAACCTGCAAAGGTGCTTTCTGCTGCAGGGAGGGAAATCGAGTGTACGAGACGTTTCCGTTTCTTTTCACCCTGACTATTGAAATTGTACTTGGGGAAAAGGGAATATCCTGGCACTTCGAAATTGAAAACCAGGATGATAAACATCTTCCCTTTGGAATCGCAATCCATCCCTATCTGAAAAAACTGGGGCCTTCACAGATCAAATGCAGTGCTGAATATGTTATGGAAAATGACAACGATCTCTGTCCTTTGGGTTCCTTAGGCGATTCTGCTCTTCTTCAGGCGATAGACGTAGAGGAAACGGATCTGGATTTGGTCTTCTATGCAAAAGAGCATGCCGTTGTTACCGAGTTTTTTACAGGGGGAGCCTGCTATCGCCTTTTTGGGTCCGAGGACTTCCATCATACGGTAATCTATACCCCAAGGCAGGAACCCTTTGTCTGTATTGAACCTCAATCCTGCAGTACCGATTCAATCAATCTGTATTCCCATGGTTTTTCAAAACTGTCAGGGTTGCAGATTCTTTCACCTGGAGAAAAGAAAAAAGAGCTGATAGCTATTGAGCTTGGGGAGTAGATAAAAAAAAATGAAAAAAGTTGACAGAATGACAGAACGCGTGGTTTACTTACTTTATGAAAAAAATTAAAGGAGTTTGTAAATGAGAAACCGTTTTGCGCTTGTTCTGCTATTGCTCTTATTGGTTCCTGTGTTTGTCTTTGCACAGGGTGGTACTGAAAAATCTACGTCTGCAAGTGGTAATTATTTTGATTCTACCGTCAAGATTATCATACCTTATGGGGCTGGTGGTACCCATGATGTAGTGTCCAGAAAGTTTGCTGAAGTAGGCTCAAAATATACCAAAGCCCCGATTGTCTGTGAGAATGTCACCGGTGGAGATGGTATTGTTGCCGCAACCCTGTACACAAAGAAAGATAGGAACGTGAAAGAATTGCTTACCACTTCCTATGGTTTGTGGTATCAGAAGATTGTAAAAGGCGATGCGATCAAGCTTGACCTGGACGAACTGCATCCGATCGGGACCTTTGATGACAGGAGTTACCTCCTCTATGTCAGAGCCAATTCATCCTACCAGACACTTGAAGACCTGATTGCCGAATCAAAAACCAGAGAGATCGTATGTTCTGCCGGCGCTGTCGGTTCAGACGCTCACCTCTGTTTTGGTGGTCTTATCAACCAGGCCGGTGGCAAAAGCCGCATTGCTTCCTATGAAGGCGGAGCAGAGCAGATTAATGCATTGATCAACGGAGAAGTTGACTGTTTCGTGGGAACCCCCCAGGTTGGCCAGCAGTACTTGGAGACCGGCAAGGTCCGTGCCCTTACCTGTTTCAAAGACTTTGACTACGAAGGATTCAAGGATAGCCTTGGTATCGTTGTTCCCAACTGTAGCGATGCCGGTTACCCCAGTTCTGCTATCACAGGCGGCGGTTTCCTCAGTGTCAGAACCGGTGCTGACCCTCAGATTGTTGCCGATGTCGAGGAATTGATGAAAAAAGTATGGGCCGATCCTGATTTCAGAAACTATACCGTTGAAATCGGTTTGAATGTCTACGAAATCTATGGTGAACAACTCCAGGCTCACATCAAGGAAGCTGGAGTAAATGCTACTGCTGCTGCTAAGTCCTTGGGATTGCTTAAATAATCAGAATTTTGACGTAAGGGAGGGGTTCTGTCCAGAACCCCTTACTATTTTGCTAAAAAGGAGGGGACGCATATGAAAGTAAGATCTAACTTAGTGAGTGGTATTATTTTTATGGTTCTCGGTGCCGCACTTTTATTATTAATGAAGAGCCAGGTTATTGTGTATGGGGATGTCCCGTTCATCGAAAGTGCTAAGGTTATCCCATTTTTTGTTGAAGTTATCATGCTTGTTTGTGGTGCTATCCTTGTTATACAGAGCTTGTTCTTGAAAAAAGAAACATATGTGGATATTTGTTGGGCAGAACAAAAATATGCTTTGATGATCATTGGAATCTTTGCGGTCTTTGCGACTCTGATCTATTTTGCAGGGTTCATTGTCGGTGCAATTGGATTCATCGTGATGATGGCTTTCTTTTTCAGAGATAAAAATATTGTGCATATACTAATCCTCGCTGTATTGGCAATTCTCATTTATCTATTGTTTACGAGGGTTTTTAATATAAGCTTGCCTGGTTTTGGTGAGGTGAGGTAGAAAATGGTAGATATATTTGGACAAGTTGCAGTGCAACTATTTACTTTGCAAAATTTGTTTTTTGCCGTTGCCAGCGTATTTTTAGGCATAATCATCGGTGCAATTCCGGGATTGACGGTTACATTGGGAATAATCCTATTGCTTCCAATGACTTACGGGATGACTCCGATCACGGCAATCGTTGCCCTTTTGGGTATTTATGTCGGAGGATGTTATGGTGGTTCTATCAGTGCAATCCTGATAAATATCCCGGGCACAAACTCAGCCCTTGCGACCACTCTCGACGGCTATCCCCTGGCAGTCCAGGGTAAAGCCAACAAAGCCTTGAGCACCTCTCTTTTTGCTTCTTGTGTTGGTGGTTTCCTTGGTTCCCTGATTCTTCTTTTTGCCGCCCAGCCAATTGCAACCCTTGCAATGAAATGTCGTTCGCCGGAGTATTTTTCCCTGGCTCTTTTCGGTTTGACAGTCATAGCAGGGGTAAGTGGCGATAGTATCGTCAAAGGCCTGATTTCTGCCTGTGTAGGGATTTTTATTTCCTGCATAGGTCTTGAAAGCCTTACCGGTACGCTGCGGTATACCTTCGATTCGATGTTGCTGTTTTCCGGGGTAAGTCTACTCCCTGCATTGATCGGTCTGATTGCCCTGACGCAGGTCCTGATAAAATCAGTGGAAGAAAAGAGGGCTGTTGCACAAGCCTCAAACGTCAATTTCGTTGAGAAACTGAATGACCCACCGATTAACGGAGCTGAACGCCGTTCCATTATGAAAACCATTTTGAAATCGACCGGTATTGCAACCATCATCGGGGCGATGCCTGGTGCAGGTGGTGGAGTAGCCTCCTTCCTCAGCTATAATGAAGCCAGAAGAAGCAGCAAGCATCCGGAAGAATTCGGAAAAGGCTCTCTGGAAGGCATTGCTGCTGCCGAGTCAAGCAATAATACTGTGGTAGGTTCTGCCATGATTCCTTTGCTTACCTTGGGTATCCCAGGCGATGGCGTTACCGCTATCTTGCTCGGCGCTTTCATTTTGCATGGGATGCAGCCGGGACCCAAACTCTTTACTGACCAGGCAGTCGAGACATACTCTATTATAGTGGGATTGGTAATTTGTAATATTATCCTCTATGTACTCGGTAGGCTCTGCACGAAGCAAATTTCAAGAATCATCAATATTTCCTATAAGATTCTTGGTAGTGCCATTGCCCTTTTCTGCTTTGCCGGTGCGTTTGCGAATAGCGGGAGTATCTATGAGATGATTCTCATTGTGCCTCTCGCAATTGTCGGTTACTACCTTGGTTTATTGGGCTTCTCTGTAATCCCGATGATGCTTGGGTTGATCCTTGGTCCAATTGTTGAAGTAAACTTTACAAGGAGCATGATTGTTTCCTTCGGTGATCCCCTGATATTCTTCAAGGAACCTGTAAGCTGTATTATCTTGGTTTTTGCCTTGATCTTTACTATTTTGGTAATGAAGATGAACAAGAAAATGGAACTTGACAATCCTGAAACGGAAGGACTCAGCGAGTAATTGCCTGCGTTCGGTTTGCTTGCAAAAAAAAATAATGGGAAGTTATGAATATGTCGAATTCAATGAATGTCTTATATGTGCCTGTTGGTGTCGGTACTTTCGATTTGGTCTGTGCTCAGGATCAATTTGAAAAGTCTATTGCCCTGCTAAGAAACCTCTATCCGGAGGTAATTGTCCCTGAAGAGCCTTTGTTGACCCTTGCAAAACTGAATGCTTTTTTGGATGCCAATAATCCGGATTTTGTTATCGTACAGAATATTACGTTCGCAAATTCGGCTTATGTAAGTGAAGTACTTGCTCGTTTTACCTGTCCTCTGTTGCTTTGGACTTTAACCGAACCTATCGTTGATGGGGCTCGCTTGCGACTCAATTCCTTGACAGGGGCCTATTCTGCAGCAAATACCATGATGCTTTTGGGCAGGAATGACTTCTTGTATGTGCTTGGAGGCCCAGAGGATACAAGTGTAATTGCAAAGGTTGGCCAGGCCTTGGCCGCTGTCGGTCTTAGGTACGATCTCAAGGGAATGAAAATGTCTGCTATCGGCCATACCCCCCAGGGGTTTGGCTTTGGTAGGGCCCTGGACAGCGAACTGCTGAAGACCTTCTCTGTCCGGCTTGAAAGTATCGAAGTCAGGGAATTGATGGAGAAGGCCCGTTCCTTCAAGCAGGGGGAGAGCGACCAGTACAAAACGCTTATGGAAGAGAGTACCTGCAACTGTGTGGAATGCCCCCGTGAAAGAATGGAAGATTCTGCCCATCTCATGCATGCCTATATGGATTATGTACAAGAGAATAACATCAAAGCACTGGCTTCCCGATGCTGGCCTGATTTTTTCACTTCCTACGGGACTCCTGTCTGCTCGGTACTTTCTTTGCTCAATGACCAGGGGGTTGCCTCTGTGTGCGAATCAGATATGTATGGAGCCCTATCCCAGTTCGTTGCAAGGAATCTGACAAAGAAAAGCTCTTTCTTCGGGGATCCTGTCTATATGGATGAAGAAGCCGGGACCATAACCTATTGGCATTGTGGCATGGCAGCACCTTCTTTGGCACAAAACAAGTGTGCTTGCATCGGGGTTCATCCCAATCGGAAGATTGGACCGGTCATGGACTTTGCCTGTGCCCCCGAGGAACACGTTACCATCTTCCGTATCGGAAGAAAGATGGATGGTACCTTCAGGCTTTTCTCTACAAAGGGGAGTGCTTTGGATGTCCCCAAGCAATTTTCGGGAACTTCGGTTGTGGTAAAGACTGACCATGATGCAAGGGCCGTTGTGGAAAAAAGTGTAGTCGATGGCTGGGAGCCTCATTTTGTTGTTGCCTATGGCGATATCCAAGAGACCCTCGCTATGTTTGCAAAAATCATGCATATCGAGTTCTGCGCCTATTAATCAGTACTCTCCCTTTCCCCGATTTCTTGTGGTTGAGGAATTGATTGACTGTTCACCACGTTCTATGTTTTTATATGTAGGGGGTGGTGAATCTTTATCTGATCCTTTTGCGGGGGTCTGGCTACTTGATAGATAGGATTTCTGTATCTGATACATCCCAACCGAGACAACGGCAGGAAAGCGAGGGGGTGACAAAGGTCCTTGCAATTCAATAAAGGCAAAGATTCTGCTTTATGAATAATAGCGGATAGTAAACTCACTTCTTGTGGATTTTTTCATAGGAAGGGGGTAGACTGATTTAGTATGGAGGATGTAATGCAAGGAAATCCGCTGAGAGCTTCTGATTTACGAGTGCACAACCAGAATATTGTCTTATCCCGGATTCATGCTTCCCAGACAGTAGGGACATCCCAATCTGAAATAGTCCAGGCTACTGGTTTGAAGGCCCCTACGATTTTCAGGATTTTTTCTTCCTTGGAAGAAGAGGGTCTGATCAGATCGATTTCCAATGACCTCGAAGAGGGGGCCTTGGCTAAAAAGGGAAGGCGCCCAGTCAATTTTATCGTATGTAAGGATGCCCGGTATTCGATCGGGATTGAATTCTGGACCGCCTATCTTTCCATCGGGGTTTTTAATTTTCTGGGAGAACGAATTTACTCGAGCATGCATCCGCTTGCAGATAGGGTAACTGCCGATGAGGTTGTTTCGCTCATCGTCAAGCAAGTCAAGGAAATAATTGAAGAACTGAACATTCCCATGGAGAAAATGCTTGGCCTTGGGGTGGCAGCCCCCGGGCAGGTTGACCTGGCACAAAACCGGGTTGCCTATTATCCTCGTATTGTAGGTATGAAAAATTACCCTATCGTGGAGGTCCTTCAACAACAGCTCTCCCTTCCGGTAATCCTTCACAACAATTGCTCGGCCCTGGCTTTCAGTGAATATCGCTATGGTGGTTTTGACCATGATGGTTCCATGTTTACCTTCCTGTTGAGAACTGGGGTGAACGGGGCCTTTGTCCATGATGATGTTATTTATACCAATAGCAAATCCCTTACCATTGAGACAGGGCATATCCCTATCAATTTTGATGGTCCCCGTTGCAGTTGTGGTTCCCGCGGCTGTCTTCAGGCCTTCCTGCAGGACCTCGATCCAGATTCTGTGGACAACCGCCTGGCTTTGTTCGAAGGGCTGGATGCAAAACTGAAGGATAATGATTTGCAGGCGCTGAGGACTATTGAACGGGCTGCAGGATATCTTGTAATTGCCATGAAAGTAATCATGCGGTTCCTTGCTCCGAAATCATTCCTTTTTGTTGGTTGCTCAGCTACGGTTTCGGAAGCGATCTGTAATCAGGTGCGACGTTTGATTTCTGAACCGGACGCTTTTGAAACTGCCCCCCCTAAAATATTTGCTACCTCATACGATCCTTTGCTCGCACAAAAAGGCGCCTCTGATTTGGTTTTGGTAGATTTCTTCAGGTAGCAGCGTCTTCTTTCTCAAAGGGGAAGGCGCTTTCCCCAAACTCTTTTTTGCGGATACCCCTGGTCACCTTACACCTCATGTATAAGCCTGCAGCTAACGCGTACAGTACGCGGTCGACCAGGTTCACAATCTTTCTATAAAATCTTTGAACCCAATTACGTTACAGATGGTTGGTTCGGCTTTTTCCATTGATTTCAATCGATGTCTTGGATGTAGCTTCTTGGGAGGTTTTTGAATGGTTTCCCTTTGGGGAAAGGCAGGCAGGAATATTCCAATCTACATTTGCGTGTTGTACCATTCAGATAGTGATTTTAAGTAAGATTTTTACAACATTCGTAATGAATTCTGGTAAATATTTAGTGAATATTAGAGTGCCACTGTTGATTTCTTAATGTATTTGGTCGTAATTGAATGTTTATGAATATTTGTATTTAGAAAAAAACATTGACAGTCAGTAAAAACCATGGTTACACTGATATAGTGAAATTACTTTCTATAAGAAACTAAATACAAAAGGAGATTCTTATGTTGCGTAAATCAAAGACACTGGCAGTGTTGCTCGTAGTTCTTTCGTTGGTTTTCCCTCTGTTCGCACAGGGGCAAACCGAAGCATCAACCCCGAAGGAAGTTGAACTTCGATGGGCAAGCATCTGGGTAGGCAATGATAGCAAGGCCCCTGCAGTAGAGGCATTGGTGAATGAATTCAACGCCGCAAATGCAGGAAAAATCAAAGTTGTCATCGAGCCTCAGCCCGATTACAATGCGTATGAACAGAAAGTCCGTACTTCCCTGGCAGCCGGCCAGGCCCCTGCGGATATCTTCACGATCAAATTCAATCCTACAACTGCTACGTTCTACCAGTCAAAATTGCTAATGGACTTCGCAAAAGTAATGGATTCCGAGTGGAAGTCAACCTTTGACGCAGGCTCTTTGGCCCAGTCAACCGTAGATGGTGTTCTCAGATCCCTCCCGATGGAAGTTGCCATTCTGCCCATCTGGTACAACATGGACGCTTTCAAGTCAGTCGGTGTTACCTCAGTACCAAAGACCATGGATGAGTTGATGAGCGCATTCGACAAGCTGAAGGCTGCAGGAATTGCCCCTTCGAGTCAGATGACTGGCGATACAAACGCTTGGACTTCCATGATTTGGTTCTCCCACCTTGCAGTCTCCCTCGGCGGAGTCAATGTCTGGGACAAACCCTTTACTGATCCTGCTTTCGTCCAGGCAGCTACCATCTTGAAGAAGGTAATTACCGATTATTCTACCGCTGATGCAGTAGGCCTCGGTGCAGGTGGAAGCGGCGGGCATTTCCTTGCCGGACGCACTGCCGTGTTCTCCAACGGACCTTGGTATGCCGGTCGTGCAGACCTTGCGGCTACCCCGTTCTTCAATTCGATCAAGATTGACAAGCTTGCCCCTGCCGGGTCAACCTCTGATTTCATGATCAGCCGCCTGCAGGCAAATATCTGTGCAGCCTCAACGAATGACAAGGCTAAAGAAGCAGCTATCCTTGAGTTCATGAAGTATTTGACCAGCAAGGCAAGTATCGCCCGCATTGCAGAATCCTCTGGTGCAATGTTTGCAATCAAGTCCGGTTACATGCCCGTCAAACCGCTCCAGAAGCAGTTCTATGAACTGGCCAATTCTGTTTCTGCAACCTCTTTCGACCTTGAGGCAGCCCTTGGTGCCGAAGTTACCCTTGAGTTTGCCCAGCAGCTTGGTGCCCTTGCCCTGGGGAATATCACCCCTGAAGAATTCTGTGCCCTGGTTGACAGGAAGATTGAACGCTAAAAGTCTTTATAGCCACCATCAAGCAATGATGGTGGCTTCAATTCCCCCTTTTTCTGAGGAGTCCAAACATGCAGGCAAACAGCAAACGAGGTAGAACAATTTGGGGTGGAAGGATACTTTTCCTCCTTCCTGTTTTCCTGTTCTTCTTTTTCTTTTATCTTTACCCGTTCGTTTTCACCATTTTTACCAGTTTCACTTCTTGGCGTGGCATTGGTTCCATGAAATTCAACGGATTACACAACTATGTGAAATTACTCTCAGACCCTACTTTCAGAAAAGCCCTTGGAAACAACATCATCTGGGCTCTCTGCCAAGGTTTCATACAGGTTCCCCTTGCCTGTCTCGTTGCCATGATTCTTGTTCGTAAGCCGAAAGGCTGGAAATTCCTGAGGACGGTGTATTACCTTCCCAATGTAATCTCGACAGTAGCCTTGGCGATGGTCTGGGTTGCCATTTACAATGTCACAGGACCCTTGAATTTTATTTTGGAAAAACTGTTCGGCATGGAAAGCAAAAACTGGCTCGGGAATCCCGATACTGCCTTGTTTTCTGTTATTTTCCAGACCGTTATCTATATTGGTTACTTTATGATAGTTCTCCTTGCCTCTGCGATGAATATTTCCCGTTCCCTCTACGAAGCAGCAGAGATTGATGGGGCGAATACCCTGCAACAGGAGATTCATATCACCCTCCCCATGTTACGCGGAAGCCTGATCACTACCATGACGTTGGCAATGGCTTATGGAATGAGGCATTTTGAGTCCACCTTCCTGATGACAGGGGGAGGCCCTGCCTATTCGACAACCACCATGGGTATTGACCTGTACCTGAAGATGGATGCCCTGCGTTACAGCGAAGCTAGTACTGCCGGCGTATTCCTCATCTTGTTGGGTACGGTGGTCATTACGCTTCTCAGAAAGCTCTTCGGGAAATCTGACCCGATGAGCGATATGGCACAGTAGGAGGCTTGGTATGAAAGTAAAACATAGTACCCTATGGGTTTTTGGCAATACGCTCAAATGGATTCTGTTGCTTGTGCTGCTGGCCCTTGCACTGCTTCCTCTTATCTGGCTCTTTATCAGTTCGCTCAGGACAAACCTCGAATTACAGGTTTCCCCTTTTGGACTGCCTGAGAAATTGCAGTGGTCGAACTATAAAAATGCCTTGGCCATGGCGAGTCTTCCCCGATTGTTGTTCAATTCGGTTTTTGTCGCTGCCTGTGCGGTAATCCTGAATATGCTGGTTACGGCTATGGCCGGTTTCATCCTTTCCAGGGAACACTTCAAGGGTAGGGATATAATCTATACTGTTTTGACTGCAGGGGTTTTGGTACCAGTTATTTCATTTATGGTTCCCTACTTTTCCCTGATAACCCATACCGGTCTTTACAACACCCTTTTTGCGTTGATCCTTGTCTATACTGCGGTCAATATCCCCGTTTCCATCTTTTTGGTTACTGCTTTCATGAAAAGCATTCCCAAGGAACTTGAAGAGGCGGCGATTATCGATGGCTGTGGTTTTCTCAAGCGTTTCACCAAGATTATTCTTCCTTTGTCACGTTCGGGGCTAGTCACTGCAGGGACTTTTTGTTTCATCTATTCCTGGAATGAATTCCTCATGGCCATGTTGTTGACATCCAGTATTGAGGCAAGGACTATCCAGCTTGGGATCAAGTTCTTCTCAAGCCAGTTCATTACCGATTACAGCAGTATGTATGCTGCAGTTATCATTACCATTATCCCGAGTGTTGTCGGATATGTGATGCTGCATGACAAGATTATCGGCGGACTTACCGCCGGAGGGGTTAAAGGCTAAATATGATTAGTTGTACGATGGAGCAGGATCGTTTGGTTGTTTCCTACGGTAAGTTGGTTTTGATAAACCATAGCCCGCAAACACCATTTGTTACGCTCTATAAGGGAGCTGAATCCATAGATATGTATCGCGGCAACTTCTTTATCGAGGATAGCCTGAACGAGACGCTCCCTTTGAAAGAGTATTCCCTTTCCGAGGTTTTGGAGGAAGGCCGGGTTTACTATAAGATTGTCTTCAGCAATGGGGAAAACAGGCTCACCTGTATTCTCATTGAGAAAGCAGGGAGAATCGAGATTTCCTTTTCTGCGATTCCAGAATCCTACAACAGGATTGAACTGTGCCTGGTAGCCAATGATGATGAGCATATCTATGGTTGTGGCGAGCAGTTTTCGTTTCTCGACCTGAGGGGTAAGCAATTTCCCCTTTGGACAGGGGAGCAGGGAGTAGGGAGAAACAAGAATACGAATATCACCCAGATTGCCGACCGTGAAGACAGGGCAGGTGGTGATTACCATACCACGTTCTATCCGCAACCCACCTTTGTTTCGAGTAGATCCTATTTTTTGCATGCTGAAACCTATGGGTACGCTTTGTTTGATTTCTCCCGACCCCTATGCCACCGCCTTAGGTTCTGGGATGTGCCGTCTTCTTTGACTATCAGTACAAAACCAACTCTTCTGGAGGTAGTCCAGGATGTTTCGGCTTTGCTTGGGCGTCAAGGAGAACTTCCCTCCTGGGTGTATGACGGGGTTATATTGGGAATCCAGGGAGGAACGGGTACCTGTCTTGCAAAGCTTGACGCCATGCAGAAAGCCAATGTTCCTGTCACCGGTATCTGGGCTCAGGACTGGGAAGGTGAAAATTATACCAGTTTCGGGAAAAGACTCCGTTGGAACTGGCAATGGGATAAAAACCTATATCCCGGCCTTGATACAGTCATTCCAGAGCTGATGAAGCAACAGATTCGATTCCTAGGCTATATTAATCCCTATGTTGTCGTAGATGGGCCTTTGTTCAACGAAGCCAAGAAAAAAGGTTTTCTTGCCCTTACCAAGGAAGGCAACGTCTTTCTCGTAGACTTCGGTGAATTCGATGCAGCCATTGTAGATTTTACCAACCGGGAAGCTGCAATCTGGTATAGGGACGTTATCGAGAAGGAACTCATTGGATTCGGATTGTCCGGGTGGATGGCTGATTTCGGGGAATATCTTCCTACTGACGTTGTCCTTTATGATAAAAGCTCTGCTTTGGTAGCCCATAATGCATGGCCTGGTTTCTGGGCGCAAGTCAACAAAGAGGCTATCGAGCACAGTGGCAAAAGTGACGAGTGTTTCTTTTTCATGCGCGCAGGGAATGCGAGAAGCCTTGCTTCCTGTCCGATGATGTGGGCCGGGGATCAGAATGTCGATTGGTCAGAAGATGACGGGCTTCCTTCTGTCCTTACCAGCGCCCTTTCGCTGGCTATGAGCGGAATGGGGTTGCAGCACAGCGATATCGGTGGTTATACAACCCTGTATGGCATGAAGAGGACCAAGGAGTTGTTGCTTCGTTGGACTGAGTTTGCCGCCTTCACCCCGCTGATGAGAACCCATGAAGGGAATCGGCCTAAGGATAACTGGCAGTTCGATAGCGATGCAGAGACCATTGGGCTTTTTGCCAGGATGGCAAGCCTGCATAAAGACCTCAAACCGTATCTGCAGCATGGCGTGAAAGAAAACGCTGAGCAGGGTATTCCCCTGATGAGGCCAGTGTTTCTCCATTACCCAAAAGAGCCTTTTTTTGAGTGCAAGGATTCGTATCTTCTGGGAAGGGACCTTTTTGTTGCCCCTGTGATGAAAAATGGCGAGGTTCAGCGGAAGGTATTCCTGCCAGATGAAAGCTGGGTTCACCTGTTTTCCTCTAAGCGATACACAGCGGGGAACCATCTCATTGAGACCCCGATTGGGAGTCCTGCCGTCTTCTATCGGGAAGATTCCCCCTTTGCAGAATTGTTTTCCGGTATTTCAATCAAATACAGGACCTAAATCTTTCTGTCAGTCAAATGCTTTTGTAACGTTCCCGAGGATATTTTCGGGAACGATTGATTTTATTAGGCTCAAGGATTCTTTCTTGACCAGTACAAGGATGCCGGTAAGCGTATTTTTCGCCAGTGTGTAGACAGGGCTTGCTTTTTTCATGACTTTCTTTTCCACAGAGGCATATTGGCTTTTGGTCTTGGCATCAGATCGGAAGTTCCCGAAATCCCAGTCCTGTACATCGTAGGACCCTTCAAGCATTGATTCTTGCGTATCGGGAAGCTTTGGAAAAAAATCCAACTTGGTCAGTTCTTCCACCTGGTCTATGGTGGTAGCAAACGATTCCAAAGGTTCTGAGGATCCTTTGTTGGGAAGTAAAAAGGCTATGGCCTTGATAGTGGGTTCGGTATAATCCAGCAGGACCTTATAATATTGCTTGGGTACTGCCACTTTGTTTTTCCCGATAGTTTCGTAGGGCCCATCGGTTAATACCGGTCCGGTAACAATATAGAGTGCACCGTCTGTATCGACAAAATTTCGCACCGCAGATTCCAGATTGCTCCATATCCCACGGTTGAACTGCGGATCCTGGGGACTCATGTTAGTCAGATAAAAAGAATCGTCCATGGCCTCAGCCGACCAGTTTGAGTCAGCTGCGGGGATAAGGTGCCCTCGGTCATATCCGCTGCCTTTGTAATCATTCAGGGACGCCGAACCGTATTGGGCTTTGAAGTCGGGTCGGAAATTGTCAGTTCGTTCAAACGAACCGTAAAGCTCCTCACGGGTCAATTCATACGCAACCCAACGGGCTTGCTCATACTTGTCATCGTAACAGAGTGTATATCCGGTATGGGAAATTATTTCGTCATTGTCTTTGCTGGCAGGAAGCTCAAGGTCTTGGATTGTGGAAATGGCAGAATCTTCGAATTTTGCTTCTGACGGTGCGAAGATTAGGGTAAGGATCCAAAGGATAAGTAAAATGACTAAAAGCCGGGCAATCCGTTTCCCGCGTTTCTTAGCCTTACTGACCTTGGCATCCAGACTCTTCTTGATTTTACTTTTTCCCATGGTAGCAATCTCCCTATATGGTAGGGAGTATATAGGGCATACGGGGAAAGGAAAACCTAGGGATTGACTATGGCTTGAAAAAAGCTGCAAATCCGTTTGACAGAATATCATTGCAATGGTAGCATACTAGTATGTAAGTCAGATTTGCTTGTTTTAGTCTTTTAGGAGGACTGTATGAAAAAGAATGTTATCGGAATCCTGGCAATTGTTGCTTTGCTTGCCACGAGTATTCCCTCTGTCTTTGCACAGGGTGGATCAGAGAAGGCTGATAAGGTCTATACCTTGAAACTTTCGACACAGCTCAATGAAACAACCCCGATGGTTGAAGGCTTCAAGGAATTGGCAGAGTCGGTCAAGGCCAAATCCAATGGTCGCTTGGTCATTGAGGTATACCCTTCTGCCCAGCTTGGTTCTGACGAAGATGTAATTGAACAGGCCTTGCAGGGTGTCAACGTTGCCGTTCTTACTGACGGTGGCAGAATGGGCAACTATGTAAATGATATCGCAATCATCGGAATGGCCTATTTTGCAAACAACTATGATGACGTATTGAAAGTCACCCAGAGTGAAATCTTTGCTGGATGGGAGAAAGAACTTGCACAGGAGAATGGTATCCGTATCCTGTCTTTTAACTGGTATGACGGTGCAAGAAGTTTCTTTACCAATAAAATCGTAGAGACCCCTGCCGATTTGAAGGGTTTGAGAATTCGCACCCCCGGTGCACCTGCCTGGGCACAGAGTATTGCCGCCCTTGGTGGTACCCCCGTTGCCATGCCTTGGGGCGAAACCTATTCCGCGGTTCAGTCAAAAGCTGTTGATGGCTGTGAAGTTCAGTTGACTTCTGCCCTTGGTTCAAGGATCTACGAAGTCCTCAAATATATGGACAAGACCGAACACTTCCAGCTGATTAATGGCTTGATTGTCGGCGAGAAATGGTTCAATACGCTTCCTGCAGACTTGCAGAGCCTTTTGCTTGAGGAAACAAAGAAAGCCGGCGAGAAGAATGCCCGGTATGTTGAATCAAAAATTGCAGATATCGAGAAACAATTGGTCGGGTATGGCGTAACCGTTATTGAACCGGATGTAGCGGCCTTCAGGGAAGCCTCTGATGCAGCCTACGAAAAGCTTGGTTTTACGGATCTCAGAAAACAGATTTACACACAGATCGGTAAATAATCTACAACATACTAGCTGGGGGCACCGTAGTTTTTTGCCCCCGGCTCTTTTTTCGGTTTCCTTCGGGAAACCGAATTATCTACGAATGATTATCTTGGATTTTCTGGTTTTTCCAGGGGGATTCAGGAAAAGGGAGCTTTTGGCTTTGAACAAAATTCAGAACATATACGAAAGATTCTGCAAGGCAGAAGAATTTCTGGCTAGCATGCTCCTTGTGGCAATTACTGTTTTGGTATTTACCTCTGCAATTGCCAGGACCTTGCATATGCCATTGAATTGGGCTGTCGATATATCCTTGCTGCTATTTGCCTGGCAGGTTTTCATCGGTGGGGATATTGCCATACGGAATACCAATTTGATTGGTGTTGAGATATTGGTCAATTATTTTCCAGGGAAAACCCAGAAGATGATTAAAATTGTGTTTTTTTCAATGATCATCATGTTTTTGGGAGTGTTGGTATATTTCGGTATTCCCCTTTGTCTGCAGAATACCAAACGATTGTTCCAAGTTCTTCCGTTAAGTTATTCATGGTGTACGCTCAGCGTTCCTGTCGGAGCTTTCTTGATGATTATCTCCTCGAGTATCCGATTGGTTGAAATTGTAAAAAAACCTGTCTCATTCTGGGAACAGGGAAGGGGAAACAACTAGTATGGGTGTAGCAACAATTGTCTTTATCCTTCTTCTGTTGTTCGGGATGCCGGTAGCTTTTGCCATTGGTATTTCCGGTCTCGCGTTTTTCATGGTAACCCAAGGTCTCCCTTTTACCATCGTCGTTCAGAAAGTATTGGCAACCACCCAGTCGTTCACTATGCTTGCAATCCCTCTTTTTATTTTTGCAGGTAACCTCATGAACAATACAGGGATTACCAAACGCCTGATGAAACTCGCTGATGTAGTAACCGGGCATATGTACGGGAATGTCGGCCAGATTTCCTGTGTGCTATCTACCCTTATGGGGGGTGTTTCAGGGTCAGCAAATGCCGATGCGGCAATGGAATCGAGGATCCTTGGCCCTGAGATGGTAAAACGCGGGTATTCCAGGGGTTGGTCTGCAGCGGTAAATGGGCTGTCTTCTTTGATAGTCGCCACAATTCCCCCTTCCATGGGTCTGATCATCTACGGATCTGTAGGTGAGGTTTCCATTGGCAGATTGTTCGCCGCAGGAATTATCCCTGGTTTTATCATGATGATTGCCTTGATGTTGGCAACCTCTATTACTGCAAGGAAACGGGGCTATAAACCGGACCACGAGAAAATATCTTCACCCAAAGAGATTTTTATGGCCATGGTCGACGGAATCTGGGCTCTGCTTTTTCCTGTTTTGTTGATTGTTTTTATCCGGTTCGGGATTATGACCCCTTCGGAATCGGGAGCCTTTGCAGCAATCTATGCTATCTTTGTAGGTTCTGTAATTTACAAAGAACTCACGTTGAAAATATTTCTCCAGACCTTGAAGGACAGTACCAAGGATATCGCGGTAGTTACCCTTATCCTGGCCCTTAGCGGGGTGTTTGGGTATGGGATTGTGTATGACAGGGTACCTCAGGTAATTGCTTCGGCGTTGATAGGGATTACCAGTAACCCTACGCTCATGCTCTTTCTGATAGTTTTATTGCTTACCATTTCCGGTATGTTTGTTGAAACAACGGTTGTAGCGCTGCTTTTGACTCCGATTTTGCTTCCGGTCGTTACTTCGTTGGGAATCGACCCTGTACATTTCGGCATTGTCATGATGACTGTTACGACTATGGGGATCATGACCCCGCCGGTAGGGATTGCCCTCTATACGACCTCCTCCATCATGGAATGTTCACCTGAGGAAACAGCAAAAGCCTCACTTCCTTTCTTTGTGGCAATCCTGGCGGTTGTGCTGGTCATTATGTTGTTTCCCCAAGTATCCTTGTTTATTCCTAACTTGGTATTCGGTGTGGCAATGTAGTTTTTTCTCCCTAGGGATTCGTTCGGCTTCGGTTGCTGCCAACAGGTACCTGGTCTTCCAGGTCCGTTGGTATTTCCCGTGAAGAGAGAATCCCTAGAGCGTAGTCTTGATATAAGAAGAACCCCAGGAGGGATACGAAAATATGAAGATGGTACTCCGTTGGTTTCCCCATGGGGATGACAGCGTAACATTACAGCAGATACGACAAATCCCAGGGGTTAGCGGGGTTGCTACCTGTTTGCCCAAAATTCCCGTAGGGGAAATCTGGCATTCAGTGGAAATTGAGAGAGTAAAGCAGGAAGTTACTGAAGCAGGTCTTGAGATGGAGGTTATTGAAAGTGTGAATATCCATGAGGATATCAAAAAAGGCTTTCCCTCCCGAGACCGGTATATTAACAATTATATTGAGACGATACAGAATCTTGGGAAAGCTGGGGTTCGCTGTCTGTGTTATAATTTTATGCCGGTTTTGGACTGGGCCAGAAGCGATCTCGCTTTCTCCCTTGCTGATGGTTCTACTGTCTTGTCGTACCGGCATGAGCAGGTTCTGAAAATGAATCCTGATCGTATGGCCCAGGAAATGAAGAAAAAGGCATTGGGTTTTTCCCTTCCCGGATGGGAAAGCGAACGGTTGTCTGCGATGGCTGCGGATATTGAGTTTTACCAGCAGTTTACAGAAGATGACTATTGGAAAAACATGAAATATTTTCTGGATGCAGTGATTCCTGTTGCCGAAGCTTCTGGGATAAAGCTGGCAATTCATCCGGATGACCCACCCTGGCCCTTGTATGGTTTGCCCAAGGTAATCATCGATGCTGAGCATATCCGTACTTTTTTGAATCTCAACTCCAGTGAAAACAATGGATTGACCTTCTGTACGGGTAGTTTGGGAAGCAATATGGACAATGATCTTCCTTCAATGATAACTGAGTTTGGGAAAACCAATCGAATTCATTTTGCCCATCTCCGCAACATAAAGCATCTTGATAAAAAGGATTTCGATGAGAGCGCCCATCTTTCCTCCTGTGGGGATTTGGATATGTTTGAGATATGCAAGGCACTTTTGGATACTGGCTTTGACGGGTATATTCGACCTGATCACGGAAGGATGATCTGGGGTGAAAAAGCCCGTCCCGGGTATGGTCTCTATGACAGGGCTTTGGGAGCGTCCTATCTTCTCGGACTATGGGAAGCAATAGGAAAAATGGCAAAATAGAAGATCCGAAATGAAATACATGGAAATCAGGACAGATAAGCTGTATTTTTAACAGAGAATGTTTTCAAAAGGGATAGGAAAAAAAGGGTAATGATAGTAACAGAGAGAACCGCAAGGGAAACAGCAAGGGAATTTGCTTCTCGCACCATAAAGAAAAATATAATCAATCTTGAACTTGCTCCGGGATCTCTGGTCAGCGAGAGCGAAATCGCTGCAATTCTTGGACTTTCGCGAACACCGGTTCGAGAGGCTCTGATGGAATTGGGAAAAACCAATCTGGTAGAGATCCTGCCACAGAAGGGTAGTCGTATTTCTCTTATCGACTATAGCATGGTAGAGGAATCACGATTCATTCGGTTGGTCCTTGAGTGTGCAATCGTTAAGTTGTTATGCGGGGGAATTTCAAAGGAAGCATATGCTTGCTTGCAGGAAAAAATCAGGCTGCAGGAATTTTATGTGGAGCATAATGAGCCCTTTAAGTTGCTTGAACTGGATAATGACTTTCATAGGGAATTGTTTTCACTGGCAAACAGAATGCAGACCTACCAACTTATGAACAGTATGACTTCGCATTTTGACAGGGTCAGGAGTATGAGCTTATCGACTATCAAGGATATAAAGATTGTTGAAGACCATATAGAAATACTCCAGGCAATCTATGAGAAGGATCCAGAGAAAGCTGAAGCTCTGATGACCAAGCATTTGTCCCGATATAAAATCGATGAGAATTTCATCAGGACAAAATACCCGGCCTATTTTAAAGCCTAGAAACTAAGCGGACGGTTACCTTACATAGGAAATCGTCCCTTCCTTAGGCTTTCTTGCTTCACTCTCGCTTCCCTGTGCATAGCCTAAGGCAAGAGTGGCAGTGACCTGGAAGCCTTCGGGGACCCCGTATTCGCTGAGTTTCGTGTCCAATTCACTGTTTCCGTTGATACGGTTGCACCACACGGAACCTAGACCAAGGGAATGGGCAGCTTGCATCATGTTTGTCATGGCACAGGCAGTGTCTGCCTGGGCGAAACGATTGCCTTGTTCGATGGAGACAATAACCAGGGTTGGGGCATGGTAGAAGAACGATTTGCCTTCCCCTGCCACTAGGGTATCCAGTTTTCTCAGAAGTCCAGGGCTTTGCAGGACGGTAAAATGCCAGGGTTCCTGGTGCATCCCGTTGGGAGCATTGATTGCAGCTTGGAGAACCAGGTCCAGTTTTTCGTTCTCGACCTGCTTCTCTTGGAATGAGCGGATGCTCCTTCGGGAAAGTATGGATTTCATAACTTCATTCATTTTTTAATTCTCCAGTAATAGGAATTATACCTCTTCACATTTTCCATTCCAATAGGGTATGTTACAACCAATGAAAATACTATCGCAAATTGGAATCCTCTTTGGAGTGTGCTTGTTGGGGGAGTGGCTATCGTCTCTCCTTCCTTTTGCGCTCCCCGGTAGCATCGTCAGTATGATCTTGGTTTTCTTTTTCCTGCTCACAGGAATTTTGAAAGAACGGCATATCGACAAACCTGCAGATTTCCTTCTGACAAACATGACTTTCTTTTTTATTCCCTCGGGAGTCAGGATCATAGAACACTTCGATTTGCTCAAAAGTGTATGGTGGCAGTTGCTGGTAATCTCGATTGTTTCGCTGCTGGCTTGTTTTGTGGTAAGTAGCTGGACCGTAGTTTTGGTTAGCAAACTCCTAAACCATTGGAGGAACCCGACCCATGACTGAATTGTTTTCCAACCCGCTCTTTGGTATTGCCCTCTCCATTGCAACCTACGCCATAGGGATGTTTCTCTTCAGAATCACCAGGCATCCTTTGGTAAACCCCCTTGCCATTGCCATGTTCCTGTCAGGCGCTTTTCTGGTTGTCTTTGACATTCCCCTTTCCTCTTATGATGAGGGAGGAACTATTATTGCCATGTTTTTGGGACCTGCGACTGCAGTCCTTGCCATGGCTATCTACAGACAGAGAGCAATCGTTGCAGAGAACTTGCTACCAATTCTACTGGGCACATTCACCGGAAGCATCGCTTCCATGGGCACCATTGCTTTGATGAGCAGGTGGTTAGGTCTTGATGAAGTCGTTTTGGCCTCCATGCTTCCAAAATCCGTGACAACCCCCATAGCGTTGGCTGTGTCACAACAGCTGGGAGGGGTACAGGCCCTGACTATAGCTATGGTTATCATAACTGGAATATCCGGAAATATCTTTGCCCCGGTCCTCGTAAAACTGTTCAGGGTAAAAGACCCTGTCGCACAAGGTGTGGCTATTGGCTCCTGCAGCCATGCAGTCGGTACGAGCAAAGCTTTGGAAATGGGGAAGGTACAAGGTGCGATGAGCAGTATCGCAATAAGTTTCTCAGGCCTTTGTACTGTTTTGCTTGCGCCGCTTTTTCTCTGACAGTGCGATTCTTTCCATCGGGACGAAGCCTTGCCCGAGGGCTTGGTACGTCTCGTGTACGAACATAAAGGCGTTGGGATCTTCCTCATGCACAATCTGGGTCAATAGATTGATTTCCTGGTTGTGTACGACAGCTAAAAGCATGGTCCTGGTTTTTCCGGTAAAAATTCCGACCCCGTTGAGAATCGTACCCCCATGGTTGAGTTCCTTGATAATCCTCTGACCTATCGCCTCATGTTTTTCACTGACAATATAAGCTGTCTTTGCATATTTTGTTCCAAGGCTCATCACGACGAAATTGATCATCTGGCCGGAGAGGTAGAGGGTGATAACGGCAAATAATGCCCGTTCAAAACCGAAGACAAAGGCTCCGATTATTATGACCAAGGCATCGGTGAGGAACAGGGCAGTGCCGAGCGGGATAGGGGTGAAACGGTTGACTATCTGGGCAATGATATCGGTACCCCCGGTATTTGCCCCGGCGCGCATGACAATCCCGATGCCGCTTCCAAGCAATACTCCCCCGAAAATCGCAGAGAGCAGGGTATCCATCCTATCGCTATAGGGGAGGAATCCCTTATACTCGGTCAGCCGGCCGAACAGGCTGACCCAAAAAGAAAGCAGCAGGGTCCCGGCAAGACTGGACAGGCCGTATAACTTGCCGAAAACCCTGAGCCCTATGGCAAACAGCGGTATAGAGATACATAATATGGTGATTCCAGGGTCCCACCCCATGACGTGAAACAGAATAATGGAAATACCATTGACTCCACCGCTTGCAATCTTGGCAGGGGTGATGAACGTGGCAATGGAAAACCCGGCAACGCAGGTTCCCAAGGCTATATAAAAAGCTTTCGAGAACGTTCGTACAGAAGGTACATGCATAGCTTTAAAATCCTCTCAATGCCCACAGGATACTTGGTATTGTTCCTGTGGACAACAGAGGCGATTGCACTACTTTACATATTTTTCCAAAGTTGAACGAATAGCTCCTTTTGCTGCTACCATTTCGGTAAAATAGCTTTCTACAAGCTTTCCCATACCAATTGCATAGAGGTCGACACCGAAGATCGATTCATCACTGAGTATCGGCTTGAGCGATTCCGTGAAAGGTCCCTTGTCGCCTAGCTTGATATCCTTGACGTACGCCATCTCCTGCTCGAGTCTCGGGTCGGAGCTTGGGGTGAACGTTTGCCCTTCATCATCGACGCCCATCAGGTAACGGAGATACCCGGCGAATACCAGAGGGATCATGTTCAAGTCTTCAAGGTTAAGCTTGTCATTTGCCATATAGGCCTTGATGGTTTCCCCGAATCTGATTCCCAGCTTCTGGGAAGTATCGGTGGCGATGCGCTGGGGGGTGTCAGGCATAAACGGGTTGGGGATACGCTTTTCCAGAACTTCACCGATAAATTGCCTGGGGTCGAGGATCTTGGGATCGACAACCACCGGCATACCCTCGACGTATCCGATAATATGGACAAGTTTGTTGAGGATCGGGTCTTTCATTTCATCTGCGATCAAGGTGTATCCAAGCAGGCAGCCATAGATTGCCAGGGCTGTATGCAATGGGTTGAGACAGGTGCAGACCTTCATCTTCTCAACCTTGTTGACTGTATCGCGGTCGGTAAAATATACCCCGGTATCTTCGAGGTGTGGCCGGCCATTGGGGAAGGTGTCCTCGACTACCAGATATTGGCATTCCTCGGCATTCACGAACGGGGCAATATAGGTGTGCTTGTCGGTAATGACGAGCTCGGTATCCTCGAAACCGTCTTTCTCGAGCATGGCCTTGACATTTGCGTCAGGGCGCGGGGTGATTTTATCTATCATCGACCAAGGGAAGGTTACGCTAGTTTTGAGATAGTGTTCGAATCCACTTTCTGCCAATCCGTTTGCAATCCATTGCCCTGCTATGGTCATAACCGCATTCTGGAGTTTTTCACCGTTATGCGAGCAGTTGTCCATGCTTAACAGCGTAAGGGGTGCTTTGTTTGCCAGATAGCGTTCATAGACAAGGGCAGTGAGTTTTGAAAGGAACATGGAAGGAGCTTTCGGGCCATTGGCAAAGTCGGCAAGCATGGCAGGGTAGTATTCACCGTTCCCACCTTTCAAACCATAGCCTTTCTCGGTGATAGTAAAGGTAGCCATCTGGAGTGAGGGATTGCAAAAGGCTTTCTTGAAGGCTTCCCATTCGGTTGTAAACTGGGGGTCGCATTTATAGGCAGCTGCCACTGAGGCAATGACCTGTTTGTCAATGGAACCGTCGCTCTTGAGGGTTACCATCAGGGTGAGGTTGTCATTCTTCTGGTAGATCTTATCAATTATCTCATAGTCGAACCCTTCGCCTACGATGATACCGGTTTTGCTTTTCCCTGTTTCAAGCAGACTCTGCTGCAAGGCTGCCGGAAAACCACGGAAGATATTGCCGGCTCCGAAATGAATCCAGGTCGGGTTTTCCAGAGTCTGCTCAATCATTGCTTCCCGATTGAATTTTGGGATACCGAAGCCTTTTGCTTCCCAGGCCGCACTATCGGCCAAACTCTTTGCATTCAATTTCATATGGGTCTTCTCCTAAACATGTATATCAGTTCTTTGGGATAAGGAATGCCGAGGGCATTTCTTTCTTGAAATAATTGGGATGCCTTAGCATCATGAGCTCTGTTTCTTTCAATAATTTCTCGAGATGGTTGTTCTCAATGGCAAGCACCTTCTCCAGGTCTTTTTGTCTGATTGCTTCCAGCATGGCTTTATGCTGGTCGATAATATTGCCCAGGACATCTTTCTCCGCGAACGAGAGCAACCTGATCCTGTGATGGTTGCCTCCTTGGTTTTTGGTGATATCCCAGAGCCTTTCCATATAGATTCCTGCAAAAATTATGGAATGGAACGTATCGTCAAATTCCAGAAACTGGATGAAATCTTTGGCTTCCATTGCTTTCTTCTGCATTTCAATGGCATTTTCCATCAAAGCAATATCCTTGCCTTGGGCAATTGGGACAAATTTTCGAACAGCACTTTCTTCCAGGCTTTTACGAAGAAAGCGCTCTTCCTCAACCTGCTTTAAATCTATGCAGGAGACTCTCGTGCCTTTTTGGGGGAAAATATCCACCAGGTTGTCCCCGCTGAGTTTCATGAGGGCATCGCGCACCGGAGACCGGCTGACTTGCAATTGTGAACATAACAATTGCAGGTCCAGCTCTTGCCCCGGTTCAAACCGGAGCGAAAGGATCTCGTTGCGTAATTTCTGGTAGATTTCCTCAGAAGCTGTAATTCTCATTACCTGTGCCATTTCAGTTCCGCTCTGAATTCTTTTCAATTGCCTCGAAAAGACCCAGGATATATTCAGCCCCGAGGGCACGGTCATACAGGCCATAGCCGGGCATTGCAACCTCACCCCAGATCATGCGGCCATGGTCGGGTCTGACAGGACCATCGAATCCGATGTCATGCAGTGCCTTGCAGATTTCATAGAGGTCAAAGGAACCGTCGCGGGAAAGGTGTGCAGCTTCCTCGAAAACCCCCGGGGCATAATGGTGGAGGTTTCGTACATGGGCAAAATGGATTCTCCCGGGCAGAGCGCGAATGATTCCGGGCAAGTCGTTGTTGGGGTTGGTACCAAAAGATCCTGCACAGAAGGTAAGGCCGTTGAAGGGTGCATCGACTGCATGCATCACTTTGAGGATTTTTTCCTTGCTGGTGATAATGCGGGGGAGATTGAAAACAGGCCAAGCCGGGTCATCGGGATGGATGGCCATTTTGATACCATAGGTTTCACAAATAGGCTGGATGGCCTTTAAAAAATAGACAAGATTGTCGAAGAGATCATCTTCGGAGACGTCCTTGTAGGCATCGAACAGGTCCTTGACCTTTGCAAGTCTCTCGGGTTCCCAGCCTGGCATACTGAATCCGTTGGAATTGTCATTTGTCTGATTGAAGAACGTCTGAGGGTCGATAGTGTCGACAACCTTCTGGTCGTAGGCAAGGACGGTAGTCCCGTCTTCCCGCATTTTTGCGAGGTCTGTACGGGTCCAGTCAAAAACCGGCATGAAGTTATAGCATACCATCTTGATGTCCTCTTTCCCGAGGTTTTCAAGGGACTTGATATATGCTTCGATATACTTGTCACGGTCAGGGGTGCCGATTTTGATCGCATCGTGTACGTTGACACTTTCTATTCCCAAAAGTTTGAGACCCGAGGCCTCTATTTCTTCTTTCAATGCATGGATTTTATCCTGTGGCCAGACTTGCCCCGCAGGGATGTCGTAGAGCGTGGAGATAACCCCTTCAACACCGGGAATCTGCCGGATTTGCTTGAGCGTTACCGTATCGAATTTGGAACCGTACCAACGAAGAGTCATTTTCATATGAGTGCCTCCAGAGTTAATTGCAACTACAATCTAACATACTAATATATTAGTTGCAAGATACAAAGCGCCTATCCTTTGTACGCTTCTTTGAGGTTTTTATTAGCGTCTGTCGCCGAGTATCAGCATGGAGGAGGGTTTGTCGAGAAATAAATTGCATGCAACCTTCGTCCTGAGTACCGTGCAGGGAGCGTAGGGGGACACTTGGTCATACAGGCACATTGCCACCGCCCTTGCCTTCCTCTGGTCCGGAACAGAACAGATAACATTGTTTGCTTTCAGGATTTGCCGTATAGACATGGAAATCGCCTGTGTCGGTACTTCTTCCAAGGACGCAAACCATTTCTCGCTTACTTGCTGGCGCCTGCACCGTTCCTCAAGGCTTACCAGGATGAAGGGGTCATTGGTTTCGAGGTTTGCCGGTGGATCATTGAAAGCTATATATCCGTTTTCGCCTATTCCGAGAAACAGTACATCAATCTCTTTGTCCTGTATGAGGTGATTCAATCTTTTAAGCTCTTCGTTGAGGTCGGGGGCGTTGGCCTCAATTTCATGAAAGGCCTTGAGATTCTTTGCTTTCCCGATAAAATGAGACTCCAGGTAACTGCGAAAGCTTGCTGGATTCGATGAAGGAAGCCCGACATATTCATGGAGGTGGAAAGCCTCTACTTTTTCCCAAGGAATGGACTCTTTGACCAGGGTGTCATACATTTCTGTTTGGCTCAGGCCAGTTGGGAGGACAATGGTTGCACTCCCTTTCTTTGAGATTGCTTCCCTAATCAGATTTGCCCCTAGGTTTGCGGCTTGCATGCCCAGGTCGTGTTTGTCATCGCAGATAGTAATTCGCATAGGTTCCTCTTGCAGGTATATAGATTCAAAATCCAAAAGTTTATATTTTTTTACGTAGGTGGTTCAGATTATGGCGACAGTTGTCACAGATAGGCAAGGTCGCTTGAAGTCTGGGAGGAATTCCAGTTTTCGGTGCTGATGAGCACTTGCTTGGTAATGATAGTTCCTTCCATCTGGGAAAACAGTTTATCCAAGGTTATCGCTTCCCCAGCTAGGTTTACAACAAGGAACAGGATTCCTTTTCGGGAGACCTTTCTGGTGAATGCATCAAATAGATGTCTGAAAAGGCCTAATCCCCTGAAATCCGGTCTGTTGCCGAAAAAAAGAATCTCGGCAGTGTCTACAGAGAGCAGTCTGTAGGCAATAAACCCTGCAAGTTCCCCGCCTTGGGTACGTGCATAGACAAATTCGAGGTCTGCTGCAGACTCCAGCCGGGAACGAATAAGATGGGAGCTTTTTTTCTGGGTAATGCCGCTTCCCTGCATTTCCTCCAGCAAGGATTGTTTGAGCTCTTCCAATTCCTGCCTTGATTCCCCGGTGGTTTCCGTATAGAGGACGAAATCTTCCTGGAGAATATCATCAGTCAATTCTTCCGGTTCGGGTTCGAGTCCTTTGAGTTGGATCGCACCGTTGTTGCTTTTATACCATGTGAGGACCTTGCGCTCCATTTCCAGGTCCTTGAATGCAAACCACTGTCGTTCCAAGGCCGGTTGTTCGCAAAGGATATCCTTGAAACGCCTGAATACCCCTTTGCCTGCCTGTAATGCATTCTGGAGTTTTTCCCTATAGAGCGGGTTGCGCACCAAATTCGAAAACTTATCCATCATCCTGAAGCCGTCGGCCGGTTCCCAGTCGGGGACAGGGAGAAAACGGTCGGAGAAATCCTCTTGTTCTTCTTCGTCAATTTCATCAGATTGGACAAGTCTTCCGGTTTTTAAATCCAAAAAATACAGGCTTTCCTGGTCTTCCATGGCAAAAATGATTTCATCGCGCAAAAAAGGCGTTAGCAGTGGAAGAGTATAGGTTTCGTTCTGGGTTTCCATACCTTGTATTGTAGTATGCATTTGAATGCTTGGCTAGGGGTTTGAAATTTCTTGTTGCCTTGACATTAGTGATAAAAGATAGGATATTATGAAGGTAATTCCAATTATAAATTAGGAGTATATTCATGAGCATTATTGAATTTATCGAAGCCAGGGAAATCCTTGACTCACGTGGTAACCCCACCGTTGAAGTAGACGTTATTCTCGAAGATGGCTCGATGGGCCGTGCAGCAGTTCCCTCCGGTGCTTCCACCGGTGTTCACGAGGCTGTTGAACTCCGTGATGGTGACAAGAACCGCTATATGGGAAAAGGTGTTCTCAAGGCTGTTGACAATGTCAACGATATCATCGCTCCTGAACTTGAAGGTATGGACGCCCTCGACCAGGTCGCCATTGACCGTGCAATGATTGCCCTCGATGGTACCCCGAACAAAGCAAAGCTTGGCGCTAATGCCATTCTGGGTGTTTCCATGGCTGTAGCACGTGCGGCTGCCGATTTCCTTGGCTTGCCCTTGTACAAGTACCTCGGTTCCTACCATGCCTGTGTCCTCCCTGTTCCGATGGCTAACATCCTGAACGGCGGTGCCCATAGCGATAACAAGGTAGACTTCCAGGAATTCATGGTTATGCCTATCGGTGCTCCTTCCCTCCGCGAAGGTATCCGTTGGACAGCCGAAGTTTTCCACAACCTCAAGAAAGTTCTGAAAGGAAAAGGCTATAACACCGGTGTTGGTGATGAAGGTGGTTTTGCCCCTGACTTGCAGTCCAATGAAGAGGCCCTCGAGGTCATCATGGAAGCAATCAAGAACGCTGGTTACACCACTGGCCGTGATGGCGATTTCATGATTGCCCTCGACCCGGCTGCTTCCGAATTGTACAATGAGGAAACCAAGCTCTATACTCTCAGATGGACCACCGGCGAGAAGCTGACCAGCAAGCAGATGGTAGACATGTGGGAAGATTGGTGCAACCGTTACCCCATCATCTCAATCGAAGATGGTATGGCTGAAGACGACTGGGAAGGCTGGAAGCTTCTGACCGACCGCGTTGGCGACCGTATCCAGCTTGTCGGTGACGACTTGTTCGTAACCAACGTAGAGAGACTGAAGATGGGCCTCGAGAAGGGTGTTGGTAACTCTATCCTTATCAAGGTAAACCAGATCGGTACCCTCACCGAGACCTACGAAGCCATTGACCTTGCAAAGCGCAATGGTTACACCGCTGTAGTTTCCCACCGCTCAGGCGAGACTGAAGACAACTTCATCGCTGACCTGGTAGTAGGACTCGAGACCGGAGAGATCAAGACCGGTTCCATGAGCCGCAGTGACCGTCTTGCAAAGTACAACCAGCTGATGCGCATCGAGGATTACCTCGGAGATACCGCAAAATATGCTGGACGCGATGCTTTCCGTGTTCTGTAGTAAATAGTCTGTATTGTAGGGGCCATCGCATTGCGATGGCCCTTTTTTGGCTGCTGGCAGTTTTCCCCGGCCTAGCCCTATTTCTTGACAACTGACTCTCAATGCAATAGGTTAATGAGCAGGATTCCTTGAAATTCAAGAAAAGGGATGGACCCAGTATGACAATTCAGACGGCACAGCCAATGAAAGGAACCCTATTGGGGGAAGTAAAGACATTTCTGTCCGCAAATTCCCTCTCGTATGAAGGGGATCCCTCGTTTACCTGTCTTCTCAGAGATGACAGTGACAGGATAATCGGTACCGGTTCGCTTGAAGGAAATGTGCTCAAATATATTGCCATTGAGAAGAATCACCAGGGGGAGGGCTTGCTTTCCCAACTTATGACCTCACTGGTAACCCAGGCTTTTTTTGAGGGATATACGCATCTTTTTATTTTTACAAAACCCAAAAACAAGGCGTTGTTCAGCCCCTTTGGCTTTTTCCCGATTGAGGAAACCGAGCAGGTGCTCTTGATGGAAAACAGGAAGGATGGAATCCTCCAATATATCAACTCCCTCGAGAGGGAAACCGAAGAGCTGGTCAGGGGTAGAGGTCTCTCCAAAATCGGTGATATAGGGGTAATCGTAGTAAATTGTAATCCCTTTACCAAAGGCCATCGTTATTTGATTGCGTATGCGGCGCAAAAGTGTGCGTTGCTCCATGTCTTTGTGGTATCCAGCGACAAAAGCGTCTTTCCTTCTTCCGTTCGCTTTGACCTGGTCAAAAAAGGGACAGAGGATCTTTCGAATGTACTTGTGCATGAAGCGAGTGATTACCTGGTATCCTCAGCAACTTTTCCTTCCTATTTTCTCAAAGAGACAAACAAGGCAGGTTTCGTAAATTGCCAGTTGGATATTGGTATCTTTCTGCATTATATCGTTCCAGCCCTGGGGATTACACGCCGTTTTGTCGGTACGGAACCGCTGTGCAGGACAACGGAAGCCTACAATCGCCAGATGGAATTGATGCTCGGTGCAAAAGGGGTAGGATTCGAGGAAGTTGCCCGAAAACAAGAAAGCGAGGTCCCTATCAGTGCCTCGTTGGTTCGCCGTCTGATGGCACAAAAAAGATTTGAGGATATCAAACCCTTGGTTCCCGAGACAACCTATGATTTTATTATGTCCCAACAGGGCCAGGCTATCGCGGATCAGTTGAAAATGGAAAGGGTATAGCCTTTTCCCCAGATGGTTTGGATGTATTTTGGGGTCTTGGGGTTTTCCTCGATCTTGTTTCTCAGCCTGTTGATGTAGACCATGATGGCATTGTCGTCTACTACGGAATCTCCCCAGATTTGTTCATAGAGTGCCTCCTTGGAAAAAACCTGGTTCGGATGTTCCAAAAAAAGTTTCATGAGGATAAGTTCTTTTGCCGATAGGAAAATTTCCTCATCCCCTTTATAAAAACGCATGGATTTATTGTCGAGGGTGAATGGTCCCAACGTGGTGTTTTCCCCTTGGGTGTTCTGTCCCTGCTTATCCCTTCTGATCAGGGCTTTGATCTTTGCTCCAAGGACAACCGGATTGAATGGCTTGTAAATGTAATTGTCTGCACCCAAATCGAGCCCATAGAGGGTTTCATAGTCCTCGGTTTTCCCACTGATAATGATTACCGGTGTTGTGATTCCTATATATCTGATCTGTTTCAAAACCTGGAAACCATCAATGCCTGGGAGCATGATGTCGAGTAGGATTAATTGGAAAGTGGTATTTTTCAATAACTTGATAGCCTCTTCCCCATTGCTTACGGCAACAGGGGTGAGGTCATTGCAGGTAATTACCTTTGACATCAACTTGCGGATTGACGTATCATCGTCGACAATAAGTACCTTATCAGGCATTGGTATGAAGCCCCTTCTATTTTTTCTTTGTTTCCCAGTATACGTGATATAATCGCCGGTAACAATAATTTTCAGGAGAAAGCAGTGTCCTTAGATGATACGATCAAAAAAGAAGCCAGAACCTGGGTGCCTCTGCTGTTTGTTGCTTTTGGTATCATCCTGACAGTTTTCATTCTCTTGGTGAGTATTTTTCACCAGTATTCGACAATTATCACCGAAAACAGCAAAACCAAACAAATGACCATTGCAAAGAATATTGCAGAAGCAATGAGTGGGGAAATAAACCAGACCAAGCAGGGCCTGTATTTTTTTGTTGAATCGGAAGATTTGAAACATGCACTGCATTCTTTTACCGAAGATAGCATCAAATGGCCGCTTGATCAGCTGGTCCTTTCCTATAGTGTCTATAATTCTCAGATTATTGGCAATATGCTAATTTCCAATGATTCACTCGAAAACCCTTTTTGGAGCCTGAAACAGAAAGATTATACGTTTTTGAGCACCGTAAGCAAGGATGATCTTGCCGAGATAGGGTTGTGGTTGAGCGGACCGGACAATCATGACTGCTTTTTGTCTATTACCGTGCATAATGAGCAAGGCGTTGCGGTTACTGCTATGCTTGACCTGCAGCTCATGTACGAGCGGATGCTTTCCCATGTCAAACTTGGGGAAAAGGGTTACGCCTTGGTGAAGAATAGTGATGGAGTCGTTATTATGTATCACCTTCGGGAACAAATCGGGGTTAATGCAGTTACCGAACGCCAGGCTTTATATCCTGATATACAACTGGATTTGGCCAGTCTCGAGAAAATGATTGACAAACAGAAACAAGGCAAAGAGGGTATTGATGTCTACCAATCCTATTGGTGGAATGAGGAAAATCCGAAAAAGATAACAAAGATAGCCGCCTATTGCCCAGTTGTCATAGACAATGGATTCTTGATCGTAAGCGCGGTCCTTGATTATAAGGAAATTACCGACCAGGCAACCGGGGGCATGATTAAGGTAATTCTCCTTACCTTGTTGATTTGTGTGATTCTGTTCGGGGTTGTTGTTTTGTTGATATCTTCGATTCTGGAGAAGAATGAGATTGAGAGGCGTAATACCTATTTGAACCAGTTGAACAAGACTTTGCTTACCCTTCATGATAATGAACAGATGATTCTCCATCAGCAAAGACTGCAAAATATCGGCACCATGACCAGTGGCATCGCCCATGAGTTCAACAACCTACTTACCCCTATTATGGGCTACTCAACTTTGATGGTTGAGCAGATGGACACAGACAATCCCTATTATGATGATGTTCAGGAGATTCTCAAATCCTCGGAGAAAGCCAAGGATATCATCCAACAAATTCTTTCACTCGGTAAGCGAACGACTGAAACTGTCTTTGAATACAGGAATGTTGCCACCCTTCTCAAAAAGACAGAGAAAATGATAGTGGGGATACTCTCTCCCAATGTCAGCTTCGATTTACGTATTCTTGACGATGCAAGCGGCTTCTTTTGTAATGAGACCCAGCTAAGTCAGATTATCCTGAACATTGTATTGAATGCAGAGGCGGCAATCGGGGATGGGCAGGGAACCATACAGGTTGTGTACAGAAAAGTCCGTAAAGCTGAATATAAAGGAACGTTTCTTCAAAATCAGAAGGAAGGGCAGGATGAGCAATTTGGAATGTTTGGCCAAATTACCGTCACCGATGATGGAAGTGGAATGGATGAGGAAACCTGCAGTAAGATTTTCGATCCCTTTTTTACGACAAAAAGTGCTACAGGTGGGACAGGCTTGGGGTTATCAATCGTCCAGAACATTGTAGCTGCCCACAAGGGAACAATTACCGTTACCTCAAAAATTGGTGTCGGGTCGTGTTTTTCGCTTACATTCCCCTTGGCTGAGGCTCTTTTCTCTGAACCCGGGCAGATGAAAGGGAAGGTGTCGGTTGTCTCCTCGGTGCAAAAACCAGTCAGGATTTTGTTGGTTGACGACAATATTGCAGTGCTGAAAGTCCTGCAAAAGAATTTGGGTGCCGAAGGTTTTATCGTAGTCACCACCCTTGATCCTTTCGAGGCGCTGTCACTTTTAAAAAAGGACCGGTATACCATCCTTGTAACGGATGACTACATGCAAGGGATGAATGGTCTGGATCTAGCCTTGAAAGCCAAGCTGAGCAACCCCCAGATGCCGGTCCTCATCCTCACTGGTTTGCTCCGGAAGGAAATTGTTGAAGCCCAGCAATCGAAGATTATAGCTTCTTATCTGATCAAGCCTGTCTCTCCCTTTGAATTGGTTGATTCCATCTCAAAGGCTATCGGTTAAAACCTTAATAAAAATTAAGAATTGATTAATTTTATAGTAAGAATTGCCTCCTATACTAAGATATAGGCGTTGACATGTGCCTCGCCAAAGTATTTTTTAGGAGGCCTATTTTGAAAAAAGGATCTATTATTCTGCTTTGCCTACTAATGGCAGTGCCCTTTGCCCTGTTCGCAAACGGTACCAGTGAATCGGCAACATCCGATAAACAAGTTGTCTACCCAAAGGGTAATTTTGATTTTGTAGCCCCGGCAGGAGCTGGTGGCGGCTGGGATTTGACCATCAGGACCGTTGCCAAGGTTCTTGGTGATACAAAATTGGTCTCAGTACCGATGCCTGTACGCAATGCTCCCGGTGCCGGTGGTGCAGTCCATCTTGGAACCTTGCAGACCAAGAAAGGCGATGACAAGACTATCACGGTATATTCCCCTCCAATCATTTTCTTCAATCTGAATGGAACCTCAAAGTATGGTTTTCGCAATGCCACTCCCTTGGCTCGCCTGATTGCAGACTATGCTGCCTTCGTCGTTAAGGCTGACTCCCCCTATAAGTCCATCATGGATGTCATGGATGCCTTGAAGAAAGACCCCAAGTCGGTAAAGATCGGCGGTACTTCAGCAGCCGGTTCCATGGACCATATCCAGTTCTTGATTATGGCACGCGCAGCAGGAGTGAAGAACCTCAACATGATCGACTACATCGCGTTTGATAGCGATGGGGCAACCCAGGTTCTTGGCGGACATATAGATTTGTTCTCCACAAGCCTCGCTGACGTCATGGGATTGGTAAACAGTGGGGACCTTCGTGTCCTTGCCCAGACAGCAGACAAGAGAATCGGCACTGGAAAGGCAGCCGAGATTCCAACCTGTATCGAAGAAGGAATCAATGAGACCTTCCAGAACTGGAGAGGTTTGTTCGGAAGCCCTGATATGCCCGAGTATGCCGTGACCTATTGGAGAGATACTCTTTCCAAATTGGCAAAGACTCCTGAATGGGCAGCCGCACTTACCAAATACGGTTGGGACAATGTGTACCTCGACAGCCCTGATTTCGTGAAGTTCCTGGAAAAGACTGAGAGTGACTATCAAGTAATCCTGAAAGAAATTGGAATGATCTAAAAACTGTCTTTTATCGCTCTGGCCTACATTAGGCCAGGGCGTATTTTGCTTCGGAGGAACCGATGAATGTTTCAATGATTATGTCAATTGTCGTAACGATGATTGGCTTTGTGTATACCCTATCTACCTTTTTGCTACCGAATGCAAAGATAGGCCTCAAATATGAACCGAAGATATTCCCCGCAATACTGGGAATCAGCCTGCTCGTCATGGGGACCTTGCTGATCATCCAGGAAATTAGGGAGAATGCGAAAACCACAGAAAAGAAACCAACTGTTACCTTTCTTGGACAAGAGCAGAAAAACATCCTGTTGACCGTGGCAAACGGTTTTCTCTATGCGTTGCTCTTCGAGCGGATTGGCTATGTATTTTCCACCATCCTTTTTTTGAACATCCAGTTGTATGTATTTAGGGGGAGAAAACCTTGGAAGAGTTCCCTGGTTATCTCTGTAATTTTCTCTGTTGTGGCTTTCGTCCTCTTTTTTGTATTGATGGGCGTATATCTGCCAAAGTCTCCCTTAGGGTTTGTATAAGGAAATAGAATATGAATAGTTTTCAATTATTACTACAAGGCTTTGGCGTAGCCTCTCAACCGTTCTACATCCTTTGCGTAACCATAGGGGGTGTCCTTGGTACCATTGTTGGGATGCTTCCAGGCCTTGGACCTGCGACTGGGGTAGCCATACTTTTACCCCTGACTTTCTCCATGGGACCCGTGGCAGCGTTGATCATGATGTGCGGGGTCTATTACGGTGCGATGTATGGAGGGTCTAGGGCCTCTATCCTCATCAACACCCCTGGAGACGGGGCCGCCATTGCGGCAACCTTTGATGGCTATCCTATGAGTCTGCAGGGAAGAGCGGAAGCTGCTTTGGCAATCTCCGCAATTGCATCCTTCATCGGTGGTACGATTTCGACTATCCTTATAGCTTTCATGGCTCTCCCTGTCTCCCGGTTTGCCTTGCAGTTCGGGTCAGCTGAATATTTTCTTCTCTATGTATTTGCCTTGAGTGCAACTGCATCGATGTCAGACGGTAAAAAACTCAAAGGGTTTATATCCATGGTAATCGGACTGATGGTTTCAACTGTTGGGATCGACCCTCAGTCGGGAGTCAACCGATTCAGTTTTGGGCTTCTTGAGTTGCAGGGTGGTATCGATTTCCTCATTGTCATTATTGCAGTCTTTGCCTTCGGGGAGGTGCTCAAGAGTTTCAAGAATATCTCCGACGGAAAGAAAAAAATGCAGACGAAATTCGGAAAAATCTGGATTACGAAAGACGACTGGAAACGTTCCGTCTGGCCTATTCTCCGTAGTTCCCCCTTGGGATTCTTCGTCGGTGTTCTCCCTGGTGCGGGTGCTACCATCGCTTCTTTGATGGCCTATAGCAATGAAAAACGCTTTTCAAAACACCCGGAAGAATTTGGACATGGAGCTATCGAAGGGGTAGCTGCCCCTGAGTCGGCAAATAACTCGGCTTCCGTCGGCGCCTTGATCCCCATGCTTGCCCTTGGTGTACCAGGTTCTGGGACTACCGCTGTTATGATGGGTGCCATGCTTATGTTAGGGCTTCAGCCCGGCCCAGCCCTGTTCCAGCAGCAGAGCCATATCGTCTGGGCGATTATCGCCAGCATGTTCATTGGAAACATCATTCTGGCTGTAATAAACATACCCTTGGCTGGTTTGCTGGTCCGTGTCCTTGCCGTTCCCCCACGGGTTCTGTATCCGATTGTTCTTGGTTTGACCTTTGTAGGTACCTATGCGATTGCCTCGTCCACAGCAAGTTTTTATATGTTGCTTGTGTTCGGAATCTTTGGCTACTTGATGGCGAAAGCAGATTTCCCTACCAGCCCCTTTGTCCTGGCAGTAATTGTAGGGACAAATATGGAGCAGTACTTCAGACGTGCTTACAAAATTGCAGATGGAAGTTTTAAGATTTTTGTCAGCACACCTATTTGTATCATTCTTCTTGTTCTCATAGTAGGTTCCTTCCTTCTGCCTCTTTTCCAATCGTATAGGAAGGCGAGGAAGTTGAAATCCCAACACTAGACATTGTGGGAGCCTGCAGATTTGCAGGCAATCTTTACGCATAGTATTTGTTTTGAGGAGTTGTTGTAATGAAAGTAGTTAGCACTGGCTTAGCCGGAACTATGGAATCGAGCGATATCATGGTTACCGTGTGCAAGGGGTCGAATGAGGGGATTACCATTCATTTGACGAGCTCGGTTTCTAAACAGTTTGGCAAGCAGATAAAAAATGTGATTCGTGAATGTGTTATGAAACTCGGAGTCACTGATGCCGATATAACAGCCGTTGACCAAGGGGCCCTTGACTGCGTCATCAAAGCCAGGGTCGAAACAGCTCTGTATCGTTCCTGTGAAAGTACTGATTACCGGTGGGAGGTCTGACTATGGAAGACAAGCTCAGACGTACGATGATGTTTGTTCCCGGGAACAATCCCGGAATGATAAAAGATGCCTACATATATAACTGTGACAGTATTATGTTCGACCTTGAAGACAGTGTTTCCTATGCAGAGAAAGATGCAGCCCGGAGCCTGGTATTCCATGCGTTGACTACTATCGATTACGGGGACAAAGAACTTGTGGTAAGAGTCAACGCACTCAATACTTTCATCGGTATCGCGGACCTGGAAGCAATGGTCAGGGCAAAAGTCGATGTAATCAGGCTGCCAAAGACAGAAACCGCCGAGGATATCGTGTTCTGCGAGCAACAAGTCGAACGAATCGAGAAAAGCATTGGGATGCAAATCGGTACGACAAAGTTAATGGCAGCGATCGAGAGTGCAGAAGGAGTGTTGAACGCTCCTCTTATCGCCAAGGCAAGCAAGCGCCTTATTGGAATTGCCTTAGGTGCTGAAGACTATGTTACGGATTTGAAGACAAACCGTTCTCCCGAAGGAACCGAATTGCTGTTTGCCCGGTGCATGATATTGCAGGCTGCAAGGGCAGCGGGCATCTGTGCCCTCGATACCGTTTATTCGGATGTAAATAACGAAGAAGGCTTGATTGCAGAGGTGAAGCATATCAAGCAACTCGGTTTCGATGGTAAATCGGTAATCAATCCACGGCAGATTCAACCGGTTATCGATGTGTTCACTCCTACCGAGAAGGAAATTCAGAAAGCCTTGGCTGTAATGGAAGCCATTGAGGAAGCGAATAGGCGTGGTTCAGGGGTAATTGCACTCAACGGCAAGATGATCGACCGACCTATCGTACTGCGGGCAGAACGGGTGATCAACCTGGCAAAAGCTGCAAAGATTCTTAAATAGGAGAGAGCAGATGCAGAAAATCGACATGACTGCAATACAACATATCAAAGATCTGAAAGACGTGCAGGTACCGTTTACCCTTGACCATGCACACAAGGAACTCAAGACCTGCCATGAGAGGGAGCTGAGTGAAAACAAGATTGTCCCTTCGCTTGAGGAAGCGATAAGGCAAGCAGGTTTGCAAGACGGGATGACCATCTCATTCCACCACCATTTTCGTAATGGCGACTATGTGGTCAACATGGTGATGGATACTATTGCAAAGATGGGCTTCAAGGATTTGGTCCTGGCTCCTAGTTCGTTGATCGATATCCATAAGCCATTGATTGAACATATCAGAAATGGGGTCATCCGTAGAATTGAAACAAGTGGTATCCGAGGTGATCTTGCTGAGGCGATTTCCCGGGGTCTGATGGATATCCCTGTTGTCTTCCGTTCCCACGGAGGACGGGCTGCAGTTATAGAGTCAGGGCAACTTCCCATCGACATAGCTTTCCTCGGGGCGCCCTCCTGTGACCCGTTTGGAAATGCAAATGGTTATTCCAGGGATAATGACAAAGGTGTTATCTGTGGGTCGATGGGGTATGCGAAACTTGACGCCCAGTATGCTAAAAAGGTTATCATCCTAACCGACAATATTGTTCCCTTTCCCAATGTTCCCTTTGGAATACCGGAATCAGATGTCGATTTTGTCGTAGAGGTCGATGCCATCGGGGATCCGAATGGAATAATGGGGGGCTCAACTCGTTTTACCACAAACCCGAAGGAGCTGATGATAGCCCAGAAAGTTTCGGAGGTTATCGAGGCCACTGACTTCTTCCGCAATGGGTTTTCAATTCAGATGGGATCCGGTGGAGCAAGCCTGGCTACAGTTCGCTTCTTGAAAGACAAAATGATCCAGCACAACATTAAAGCCAGCTTTGCCCTTGGTGGTATAACCGGCCAGATTGTCCAACTTCATGAAGAAGGGTTGATCAAGAAAATTCTGGACGTACAGTCTTTTGACCTCGTTGCGGCCAGATCCCTGAAAGATAACCGGTTTCACCAGCAGATTTCTGCTTCCTATTATGCAAGCCCCCACAATACGGGCTCTGCAGTGAACCAGCTGGATTTCGTTATTCTCTCTGCACTTGAGGTCGATACTAAATTCAACATCAATGTACTTACCGGTAGTGATGGGGTTATCCGTGGAGCAATCGGCGGACATTGTGATACGGCCGCAGGAGCGTCTGTTTCCATCATCACCTGTCCTCTGACCCGAGGAAGGATTGCCACCATCGTAGACAAGGTCAATACCGTAGTCACGCCAGGGAAGACAATCGATATTGTCGTCACTGACCAAGGCGTGGCGGTCAATCCCCTCCGTAATGACTTGATTACGATGCTCACGAATGCTGGTATTGACCTGTGCACTATCGAACAGCTCCGGGAAAAGGCCGCTAGGATTGTCGGGGATTCGACTCCCATTACCTATACAGACAAGGTTGTCGGGGTGGTTACCTACCGCGATGGTTCGGTTATCGACTTGATTTATCAAGTGAAGGACGAGGAAGAGGTATAATTCTATGGCTACGCTTGAGGAAATTCTCAAAGAAAGGGATTGCCGCTCAGCTTTGCAGGCATCCCTTATCGAAAAATACGGATACCCTCTGGTTGTCTGTACTATGAATATCCCAGGACCGGATAAAAACAACGCCAGGATTCAAGCTGGTTTCGACAAGAGTATGGAAGCTTTTTCAATAAAGAATGAAGCGAACCTGGAAAAAGTGCTTGAACGTCGTTTAGAAACTGGTCCTGAGGCTTATTTCATCGTAACGGGAGGGACGAACCTGCTTTCCCTCAAGCGTAGACTTGCTTTTTTCGAACAAACCTATCCGATAGGTCGTTTGCTAGACCTGGATGTAAAGAGACTCGACGGTTCCCCGGTTTCCCGCAAGGATATCAACCTGGGGAGTAGAAAATGCCTTTTATGCCACAGGCCGGCCAAAGAATGTGCAAGGAGCCAACGACATAGCATCGAGGAACTCTCAGCTTATATGAATGAGGTCTTGGATAGGTTCTTGTGTAAAAACCACCCATGGAAGTAGAAGAATTTCTCTGCGCGAAAGCCTTACTTGAAGAAGTCGGAACCACTAGGAAACCTGGACTGGTTGACCGGATTCATAGTGGTGGGCATACGGATATGGACTACCAGACTTTTGTTGCAAGTACCAGAGCCCTGAAACCCTTCTTTGGGGAAATGGCAGAAACAGGTAAAAACTGGGAAGGCTCGCTTCCAGCTCTGTTCAAGAAGATCAGATTGATCGGGCAGGTAGCTGAATTGGCGATGTTTCAAGCTACCGGTGGGGTGAATACCCATAAAGGGCTTCTTTTTTCTGCTGGCATCCTTTGCAGTATTTCCGGCTATTCCAGAATGAAGTATGGTAGCACTAATACAGACTTACTGTGTTCCCTGGTACAAGAAATGACGTTTGAAGTGCTGGAGGAGGAATTTTTTCAGATACTGGAAAAGCCCCAGAAAACCCATGGTGAGCAGTTGTTTACAACCAAGGGCATCCGCGGTATACGCGGAGAGGTGCAGCAAGGATTTCCTTCTGTCCTCACCGTTTCACTTCCCGTCTATACTCGCTTGCTCAAGGAGGGAAGGGATTCCAACCTTGCCAGAATCCAGACATTGTTGCATCTGATGGCCAACGTATGTGACACCAATATCTTATATCGACATAGCCAGGAAACTTTGGATTATGTACAGCAAACTGCCCATTACATCCTGCAAAGGGGAGGGGCGTTTAGTGAAGAAGGTCTATCTCTCATTGTTGATTTTGACCGGATATGTACGGAAAAGAAAATCAGTGCAGGGGGATGTGCCGACTTGCTCGGTGTCACCATCCTTTTACATGATCTCAATCTCCTCGATGCCTATGGCTCTACCCCCTCTGCGCTTCTGCAGTTCTTCAGGATTTTAACCAGTACCAGTAATAAAGAATGTTCCTTACATGAGTCTCCGGTATTTTTTTGAATATTGGTATAACCGGTAAGTTGTGGTAGATTGAAAGCAACTATTGTTTCAAGGAATATGCTTTGCTGAATGTAATAAAACCCCATTGTTTAAAACCAGGTGATACCATAGCTACTGTCAGTCTTTCCTGGGGAGGCGCTGGCGATGAAGAGCTCCGTTGGCGTTATGACCTGGGGAAACAGAGGTTGACCGAACAATTTGGCCTAAAGGTCATTGAAATGGAACATACCCTCAAAGGAACGAAATACCTTAGCGAGCATCCGGAGAAACGTGCATCGGATTTGATGCAGGCGTTCTCTGATCCTGCGGTGAAAGGTATTTTTTCCTGCATCGGGGGAAATGACAGTATCAGGCTGCTTCCCTTTGTCGATGTTGCTGTCATTGCCAACAATCCAAAGGTTTTTCTTGGCTATTCAGATTCAACCATAACCCATCTTATGTGCCTCAAGGCAGGGCTCTCGAGTTTTTACGGGCCATCTATCTTGGCCGAATTTGCCGAGAATAACGGCATTTTCAGCTACACCGTCAATCATCTGCAGAAAATACTTTTTGAAACGAACCCAGTGGGGCAAATCAAAGCATCTGAAGAATGGACTGGGCACTATCTTGCATGGACAAAGGAAAATGCCAAGGTTTCCAAGAAAATGGAAAAAAATGGCCCGTACCGTTTCCTGCAAGGTAAGGGAACCGTACAAGGGCACCTAATCGGGGGGTGTCTGGATGTCCTGGAAATGGCCAAGGGTACTTCCCTCTGGATTGATGACTCCCTGTTCGACGGCGCGATTTTGTTTTTTGAAACTTCAGAGGAAATGGTAAGACCAGCACTATTTGAATCATGGTTGCGAGACTACGCTATGCAAGGAATTCTCCAAAAGGCGAAGGGCATGGTTTTCGGCAAACCCTACCAAGGTATATTCCAGCAAGAATATGAACAGGCGATACGGAACGTATTGCAGGAATTTTCCCTTTTCTCCCTTCCTGTGGTTTGCAACCTGTCTTTTGGCCATAACGAACCTATGTGCATCCTCCCTTACGGGGCAAAAGCCGAACTTGATTGTGACCACCAAACGTTCAGTATTCTGGAATCGGGAGTAGTCTAGGGCCACTAGAGTTCAGCCCATACCAAAGTCCATACAGGAAGGGCATCGATGGTTATCTCCCATGCCATGCCCCTCAGCCCCTCTGCTTGCCTGCCTAAAAGTTTGTGTGCTCTTCCGTTATCAATTTGCGGGGAGGCCATGAAGAAGTGCATAGATGGTGAATAGGGGGGAATCTGGATAGTAATACCCGCTTCTTTATCCAAAGGTTCTTTTTCCAAGTTCCAAAGCGAATCTTTTTGGCCGATCAGATTTATCAAATTGATGACAATCAACTTCTTGTCCATATGGACGATTGGCCAGAGAGTATCCGGTAACCCCTCAAAGGAAATTCCAATCTCCGATAGGTCAGTATTTTCTTGGGGAGGGATTGAGAATTCAAATTCCCTGTTCTCTCCGAATGCGAAGCTCTCGGTTACATCAACAAGGTCATTGCCAAAGAGCAATTGGCAATATTGGATGGAAAAATCCGTATAGGAGGTAAGCAGGTTTCTTTCTTCTTGTCTGAGAGGAGTATAGTCAACGTAATAGGGTTGGGTAAGGATCCCCCCATTTTCCCCGAAGAGCAACGGGGTTGCGCCCTGTGCATAGGTGCTTGCCATAAGCAGACAGGTGGAAGCAAGGGCCTTTTTCCGGTCCAAGGTCCCGCTTTCTTTAAAGGAACGGGAATAGGCTGCAAGTACTACCGGTTTGCCGAACCCGCGATGATTCTGTATTAGCTGGCGAAGATGCCTGTACTGGGTATGGGGATCCCATACCTCTATATACACGGCTTTTTGGTTTGCCTTTGCCGTCAGGTCTGCTGGCCAGCCCCCTACGTTATTGAATATATTTTCGTTGCCGTGCTTTGCCCATGCATTTATGAGGGAAACGAATTCCCTGTCAAGGTAGACAGGCTTCTGTTCATTGTCAAAGGCAATCTTGGGATATCCGTAGGTATCCATGTGGATTCCGTCAAACCCAAGGGTATCGGTGGCATAGCAGTATTGGTCTAGGATTCTCTTTCTCCACTGATTCCCCTCTGCAATATTCATGATGAAAAACTTGTCGATCAAATCTATTGGTTTTCCCCCGAACGCATACAAACCTTGCTCTGGATGGTCCTGAAGATATTCCTTTGATGCGGCATATACTGCACCATAGGCAAGTGCTTTCATACCATGGTGTTGTAATCCTTCCACTGATTGTTTGACAACAGATAGATCAACACTTTTCCCCATCAAGTCCCGGTATTTTTTCCCTTGGTCAAACTGGATAGGTTCGATTTCATACTGATGGGGTCTGTAGGACCAGTCATAGAACTGAACATGGGTGCAATGTTGTTGCAAGAGAAAGTCGAGAGCAGAATTCCTGGAAACCGAATCCTCGGTCTTGAATCCGGTGAGAAAACCATAGCGTACCTGGTTCGGTTCCACGTCTATTGCGCTCTTTGCCTCTGTGTTGCTGCCATCAGGGAACGTTATTGTGAGATATAGGCCATAGCCAGAACCGGTTTTCAACGGTTTTGTCAGGGTGATTTCCTGTTCAAAGCGTAGGAACCCTGTGGTTTGGGAAAGGGAACGTATAGGTTCCCCCTCCAGGCAATCTATGACCCGACCCAGATTTTCGATTTGCAGCGTGAAGGAAAAAGCTGAAAATGAATCTTCCCCAACCGGCATTTCAATGGCAAGGGGAATCCTGTCAGCCCCTTCTTGTAGGCAAGGAACCAAGGGCCAGAAACGAATCTCAAGAGAATTGTCCATAACGCTATCCTTTGATGGCACCGGTAGTGATGCCTGAGATGAAGTATTTTTGGAAAACCAGGAACATGAGAACGGCAGGAAGCAGGCCCAAAAAAGCTGCTGCAGCCATCAAGGGCCAGTTTGCCCCGTATTGCTGGAAAAAAAGTGAAATCGCAAGGGGAATGTTGCGGTGTGCCTGGTCCTGCAGGAAAAAGACTGCCTGTGCATAGTTATTCCACATGCCTACCCCCTGTAGGATTACAACAGAGGACGTTACCGGTCCGAGCAGGGGCATGGTAATTTTCCAGAAGGCATCGAACCAGGAACATCCGTCGATGATGGCTGATTCTTCAAGTGAAATGGGGATTGACCGAATGAAAGAGGCATAGAGAAAGACAGAGAAGGGGAGTGAATTCGTGGCCATTACGCATATCATTGCCCAATACGTGTTGATTCCTTTCATACGAATCAAAAGGGTATAGAGCGGCACTGTATTGATGATTCCTGGAATCATCATGCAACCTAAGAGAATTGCAAATATCACCTTGTTCAGCAAAGAGGGGAAACGGGCTATGGTATAACCAGCCATTGAAGAAAGAACTATCAGAAGGATTACCCCACCACTGGTCATGATGAAACTGTTAGCCATGGCTTTTCCCATTTTGCCGGCCTTCCAGGCATTTGGGAAATTACCCCAATTGAAATCAGGGATCAACCGGATTGAGGAAAGCCCTCCTTCCGGGCTTTTCAGTGATAGAAGAATAAGCAAGAGGAAAGGAACCAAAGCGACGAGGGCGATTAGGAAGACGACCGGGTATAAAGGGTGCTCTAGGGTGTCTCTGTTTTTTCTTTGTGTATGATTCATTACCTGTCCTCCCTCGCATTGAAAAACCGAAGGGAAAGAAGGACTGGGATGAGTATGATGACAAAGAGAATCAAGGCAACTGCCGTAGAGTATCCTGTCTTGTTTCCATAACACATGCGCATGATATAGATGCTTAACGATTCTGTGTCATAGCCAGGTCCCCCGTCGGTCAAAGATAGTATTGCATCGAAAACGGAAAGTGATCCGATGATATTGGTTATTACATTGATTTTCAGTGCAGGAATGAGCTGAGGCAAGACAATATATCTGAATATATGCTGTCTAGAGGCTCCTTCGAGTTCAGCAGCCTCATAGTGCTCGACAGGGATGGCCTGCAAACCTGCAAGGTAGATGATCATGGTCATGCCTGCGTATTGCCAGACATTGACCAATACGATAACAAGCATTGCGCTTCCGCCTGAAAGCATCCAGTTGGTGTTGGATATATAGCCAACCCGTTGTAGTAGAATTGCCAGAAGACCCCGTTTGGGTTGTAGCAAAAGGTACCAGATTGAACCCATGATCATGGGGCTTATGACTGCCGGAAGGTAGAGCAGGGAACGTACGGCGGCTCTAGCCTTGAATGTCCTATTCATCAGAAGGGCAAGAAGCAGGCCCAAAATGTTGAGCAACGGGGCGCTTCCCAAGGCAAAGAGCACCGTGTTTTGGATGTCTCTCAAGGCCCGGTCATCATGGAAAAAATCCCGGTAATTCTTTACACCGATGAAGGTCGGGGTGGAAAAACCATCCCAAGCGGTAAAACTGGTCCATACCCCCCTGCAAAGGGGGTACAGAAAGAAAACGGAAAAGAGCAGGAGGGCGGGCACCGCCATAAAGCGGTGCCAGGAAGCTGAATTCAAATGCAAGGTTCTCTTTTCTCTAGTGACTGGCAGCATATGCATCATTCCATAGGTTTTGGTATTCCTTTGCGAACTGCACAGGTGAGGCAAAGTCGCCGTGGAGCAATTTCTGTATGAGCCTACCGGTATCGTCTACAGAGAGACCGGAAGGGGCTTCTGTTGAGAAGTTGATATTCACGTAGGTTTTTACCAGCCTGCTTGCATCGTCTTTTATCGGGCTCCAGTTGGCATCGACATCGACAAATGCAGAGGGAATGCCACGGGTTTCACTGAATGATTTCTGGGTTGCAGGGTCAAACAGATAGTTTAGGAAAGCAAATACAGCCTCGGGTGATTTTGTAGTTGCCGATACGGCGTACACGGAATCCTCAGCGCAGAGAACCATCGGTTGCAAACCTTTTACAACAGAGGGGAAGGGACCGAAACCAATATTGCTTTTCATTTCGGGATTCAGTTTGACAATATCCCCAACGACCCACATGCCTTGATTGATGATGACAGCTTCTCCGCTTGCAAAAGCCTCTTTCTGGTTATCATAGGTTGCAGTAATGGCATCATCGTTGATAAGATGTTTATCCTTCAACTCAAGCAGGGCTTTTGCAAAGTTTTCCATGATTCCGTTCGGTGCATCCCATTGCACGGAATTATCCAGGAATGCTTTGCGTGAACCAGGAATCCCGAGCTGTTGTTTCACAACCCCATGGGCCCAGAATTCAATCAGATGCCCTAGTGTCCAGGAATCCTTTCCTCCAAGAAACAAAGGGGTCTTGTCAGGGTAGGCTTTCTTGATGGTCTCCAGGTTTTGTACGAACTCTTCCCAGCTCTGGGCGTCCTTGAGCCCAAGTTCAGCAAAAATATGCTTGTTGTAAAAAAGACCTCCCATGGTGATGTTCGTGGCAACCTTGTACTGCTTGCCTGTTTTGAGGTCAGTGCACAAATCCTTTACGGAAGGAAGTATTCTGTCCCAGAATCTTTGGTCGGAAAGATCCATATACAGACCTTTGTCGATGTAATCCTGGGTAACTACCGTAGAAAGGTCTGGCATCTGGTTCGAGGCAATCTTGACCTTGATGACATTTGAAGCATCCTTTTGGAATTCATATTCCACATTGACCATCGGATTCAATTTCTCAAACTGGGCAACCTGTTGGGTATCCCAGTCGACGGTTTCAACCCTACCTGAGAAATAGCTGATGCTTTTCTTTGTTTCCTTGGTTCCCTGGGCTCCCAAGGGAAGCAAGCAAAGGGCCAATAACGCAACGGTGAGCGACAACCTACTTACATACGATTTCCTTCTCATAACTACCATTCTCCTTTTTCATTGTATTGCATAATCTCGAAATCGAGGATCAAAAACATAGCATGTGACCATAAAAGAGGGCTTGCAATGGTTCCCCATCGCCTTTCCCATACATCAATCATCGAGGGGTCATTGGTAAATGCAGTGACTTGTTCCGGAAATGAACCTTGCTCCGTTCGTTGGGCAACCATCCAGGCAAGCAATTTCCTTGCCTCCCCAACCCGGCCTGATCTGAGGTAATGCCACCCGAGGAATCCTGAGAGGGGAATCCAAAGGCCTCCCCCATAATAGGTGTCTTCTGCATACCGCTGCGTTCCCCCCTGGTGCAGCAACTGCTCTTCGATGAGTCGAATTGTTTTTTTCATCGAAGGGTCGTCCTGATTGAAAACTCCATAGGGGGTAGAAAGCCAGATGAGGCTGGCATCGACTAACGACGTACCAATGAATTTGGGGAAGAATCCCAATGGATTTTTTTGTTCCTCGATAAACAACCGGATTGCTTGAGCCAATATAATGGCGCGTTGCTTGTCTGAAGGTTTGAGATACAAAAAGATGCTTTGCAATCCCCCCGCAAGACAGGCAAGGGTTGAAAGATGCTGTTTGTCGTGAAATTCTTCCCAGCAGTCACTTGATGGCAGTTTCCAGACAGTTTCGATATACTTGATTGCCAAAGAAACTGGCTTTTCCCATGCTTGGGGAAGTTTTGTTTCCTGTTTCTGTTCCAGATATTTGGCGGCAAGCCAAAGTAACGTCCCGTATCCATCCGGCTGAAAGTTTGGCCAGTCGCTCGTATCCTCTTCTCCTGCAAGGGTAAACCGAGCCCCGAGAAACCGATGGTTGTCCAATTTTGGGTTCTGTTCCAGCAATTCGGGGAGGGCAAGGATTTTTTCTTCGTTACGGAGCAGTACTGCCATTGCCCAATTGATGAATCGGTGCGTCGCCTCTTGTTGTCCGTACAGCAAAAGGCTATAGGCAATATAACTACTGTCACGCATCCAGCAATAATTATATTGGCTGAATTGGGGACCCGCTACGAAGGCACCGCTCGGACTCTGGTATGTGAGTAAAAGATCTAGGCTTTCTTGTTGCAACAGACTAAGGTTAGTAGAGACGAGTGTTTTCATGAACCCTCCGAAGAATAATATAGTAAGCGTTTACGGTAAACGTTTACGTAAATAACTAAAAAAATTTCACTCTCGTATATCCTGCACGGAATCACGTTCCTTCACGAAATGGGGCAATATAATTTGCTGGATGCTTTGTTCCTCGGTCAGCAGTCTCATGGCTGTCTCACCCAGTTCTTCGATTCCCTGGTGGATGGTTGTCAACGAAGGGAAGGCAATCTGGGCATCGAGCGTGTCGTCGTACCCGATGACAGAAACCTGCTGGGGAATTCTGATGTTGTTTTTATGTAGCCAGGCAATTGCCCCGAGGGCCATCTCGTCGCTGGTAGCAAAGACTGCTGTCAATTCGGGATGGGTATCGTACAGCTTTTCCATGGCAGTGATTCCGCTGAAGAAATGAAAGTCTCCATAGGCAATGAGACTGTCGTCGATCTCGATCGATGCTTCCTTGAGGGCCTTGAGATATCCGTCAATCCTCGGTTTTCCTGCAATACGGTCAGAAGCGGAACCGGTAATCAGCCCAATATGCGCGTGTCCTTTTGCAATGAGATATCGGGTAGCGCTTTCCGCTGCTGCTGCATCATCAATCTTGACCGAGGAAAATGGAAAGGAATTCCTATGGGTAGCTACCAAGACAACGGGGATTCCCAAGTCCTTGAGGTAGGATCCATACTCATCGGTAAGCCATTCACTGATATAGAGGATTCCGTCAACCCGTTTTTCACTGAGTGTTTTCAGGTAAGCCATGGTCCGTTCCCCGTTATGGTCTGTATTGCAGACAATGACGCTTTTCCCCTGGCTATGGGCGATTCGCTCGATGCCCCGAAGAAGTTCATTGGAGAATCTTCCGGTAACACAGGGTAGCAGAACTCCTATGACATTGGTTTTTTTGTTTACGAGACCCCGTGCTATTGCATTGGGGGTATAGCCCAGTTCTGCGATGGTCTTTTCGACCTTCAGCCGGGTTTTTTCGGAATACCCAGGAAGATTGTTGAGTATCCTAGATACCGTGGCAATCGAGACTCCTGCTTGCTTTGCCACTTCCTGGATATTTACAGACATTCCGTGGGTACTCCTTTTTAGGTTACGTAAACGTTTACGTATATTGTAGCGAAGTTTGGTTGGTTGTCAAGGAAAAGTTTTCGAATAATAAAAATCCTGCCCTGCACGGGAGGCCTAAATACAAATGCTTCCGATTCATGCCGCTGGGGAATTGTTTTGGGCAATCGTGGGGTTGCCTAGATGCAATGTCCCTTGGCTACCGATCGGTTTTGGTCAGCTTTCCTTTCCATTTCAGAAAAAGAAAGATACAGGCCATTGCCACGGCAAGCTGTACAACTTCAAACCAAGTACCTATCGGGCCGGAGGATCTGACCAAGGGCAGGGAAGGCAGTGAGGAATGCTCATAGTTGCAGATCAAGGCGATGAATAGGTTGTTCGCGGCATGGATTCCCATCGATACCTCAAAGCCACCGGTACGCATGCTCAGATACGTTCCTGCAAACCCAAACAACAGGTAATAGGAAAGTACGGCAACCGTGTTGCTGCCGAATGAGAGTTCCTGGTTGGAGAGATGGGGAAGACAAAAAAACAAGGCACTGAGTCCGCTGATGATCAGAATTTGTTTTCGGTTCCGTGAAAAGGTCCCCCTGGAGAAAACCCTTACCGGAAGGCAACGGAGCAAAAACTCCTCACTTGTGGTTTGCAAAGGGGTTATGAACAAAACAAAAGGAAGCAAAAGGAGCTTCTGGGGAAAATCCTGCACAATGAAGCGGTAATCCCCGGGTTTTGCCATGATACTGGCAAGCAGGAATATAATGCATACTGAGGTATAGAGAGCAGCACAGAGAAGTGCAAGGGGAAAGTCGAACCGTTGTTTGTCTGTGGCGATGGTTTTCAATTTGGTTTTCATCAAGAGACGGGCCGAGACAACCAAACCCAGGGCCATTGCAAAGAAAGGGGCATTGGCACCAAGATATTCTTTAAGCGGCTGAAAGAGGCGAAGGTTGGAGATGAAACGAACGAATACTGGTCCAAGGTTGAGCCAGAAAATAACCACGAGCACAAAGGAAAGACTTCCTTCGATTGCAGAAAAGGCGTAGCTACTACCAATAGGCCCTTCGTTTTTAGAAAAATTCCCCAGATTTTTGCCTAGCATGCCTAATGGTACACACAATCGTGATATACTGCAATCAATGGAACAAATCAAACGTACATATGTAAGTAAAGCGTTCGATGAAGGCTATACCTGTGTCTTCCCCAATGAAGTGGTTGCCCGCTCCTACTTGGTCGATTATGCCCTTCATTCACCGAAAAAAGCCATATTGCATGAACGGGCCCTCTCTTTTGACACGTTCAGGGCAATGTTTCTCCCCCACCATAAAAAGGAAGAGCCTTCAAATTCTATAATCAGGGAATTGTTTGTTTCCCGCCTGCTAAAGGATACTAGGTACCTCTCGTATTTCATCAGCCAGGAGTATCCTGAGGCAAACAGCAGGTTTTCCCGTTATGTAGCGTCCTTGTTGCCGATGCTTAGTGACGCAATTGAAGAAGAGTCTCTTTCCTTGATGCCCTATGCGATGCAACAGGATGTGAAGGGGCTCTATCACGATTATGTTCAATTCCTCAGGACCCATGATTTTTTTGAACCAAACTTTGAGAAACCTTCGCTCTTAAACGCTCCCTCTTTGCAAGGGGAGACAAAATATTGCATCTTGTTCGCGGATACCATTTCAGATGCACCCTCGCTTTGGAGAAACCTCGGTTCCCCTTCATGGATTACCTTGTCAAAAACCCCCGTCTTGGAGTCTGGAAGTGTAAAACTCGAGGTGTTCGGCAATTTCATGCAGGAGTTGCATACCACTCTTCGCAGGATGAAAAAACTACTTGAAGAGGGCGTTCCTGCACGGGATATCGTCATAGGATGTGCCAGTCCTTCTACAATGATTCCCGCTTTGGAACAGGAAGCCTGGCTCTATGATGTTCCTTTGGCAGTCAGCCAAGGAAAATCCCCGCTGCTCTATCCCAGTGGAAGGTTTCTTTCCTGCCTGAAAGCCGTATATGACGAAACATTCAGCCTTGAGAGTATGAAGTCGCTGCTCCTTGATACTGGTTTCCCCTGGAAAACCCAGGAAAAACAGCGTCGCCTTATTGCCTCGGCTGTCAAATATGCCGTAGTCCAGGGAGCATTGCAGGGGCCTGACCAGTGGCAGGAGCAAATAAAGGATACTGGTTTGGTCTCCTGGTACAAGGAATTCAAGAACAGTGTGCGGGATATCTGCACCTCTTCTGATATTGCTGGATTGCGAAGGAAACTCAATCATTTTCAAGACACCTATTTCATGGAGACCCAATGGAAGGGGACAGAGGGAGAAGACGTCTATTCGTTCTGCCTTGATGCAATGGAAAGTATCAAAAGCGCAATGAAAAGTTGTGAGATTATATCCTATCCGGGGGTTTTCTCGTTTTTACTTGATTATTTGGATAGTAAACTCTATGTTCCCCAGCAACAGAATGAGGGGATCAAGGTGTATGCCTGGCCAATGACTGCTACCTTGGGTGCTCCCTACCATTTTGTACTTTCTTTGGACCATGACAGCAGCCAATGCATTGATAAGCCCCTTGCACTCCTTCCCCAGACCGTGGAGGGAGACAGCCGCAGGGAAATAGATACCACCGAAGCTAATCTCCGCTCTGCCATGCTCGGCGGTAGCAGGGTTTTCCTATCCTGCCATACAAGCCGGTATGAAGGGGAGATGTTGCCCCCTTCTTTCTTTGTGGAGCAAGATTTGCTGTGCACGGGAAGGGAAGGCCTTGATGAGATTTCCGATCCGTTCGAGGGGGAAAACCTCCTGTGGGCTGGGCTGAGAAAAACTGCTAAGGCAACCGGGAGGCAGCAACACTGGTTTGACAGTGCACTCAAGACCGTACTAAGGCCAAGGGTGGATGATTTTACCCGAAAACCGATTCCTCTTTCTTTTATCCCTTCCCTTAAAAAAGAGGTCGACGGGGTAACCGTATTACCGGTTTCTTCCACAAGTTTGGATCTCTTTCTCAAATGTCCCTATGCCTGGGCTTGTAAATATCTGTACAAGGCAATCCAGATGGATTTTCAAGTCCCTTCTATTGACCACAGGATTATAGGCTCCTTTTTACATAGCATCTATGAGGTCTTCTTTTCAAAGATCAAATATTTCGATCCTCTGAAGAAGGATGCATACCATCAGTTGCTTCTGGAGATATTCGACGCTCAGATGGAAGCCTATTTTGGCAAACATGGTCCGAATCCTCCGACGAGATCTTGGCTGGAGAGCGAATATAGGGCAACCTGTACGTTGATAATCGATGAAGAAGAAGCTTTGTTTTCTGATTGCCTTTCTTTGCATTTTGAGAAAAGCCTCAGTTATACGAGTGATACTTATTTTTTGTATGGCCGTATCGACAGGATAGTCCATCTGGATTTTCCCCATGGAAAACGGTATGCCGTTATCGATTATAAGAAAGGCGATGCTCCCTATACGAAGATAGGCGACCCGCTTCCCTCCTATCAGCTTCCTGTCTACCGGATGCTGGTTGGAAAGGAACTGGGAGGAGACGTGGTAAACGCATCTTATTACAGTGTGAAGAAAGGAAAATATTCCGTCATCTGGGATGAAAAAGACACTACGATTATGCAATTCTGTGATGAGGAACTGGAAAAACGATTGTTTGAAATTGTGCACCTGATAAATGAAGGTCATCTCGAGGCCACACCTTCGAAGGAACACTGCAAAGAATGCATCTATCGGCAGGTATGCCGCAGGAGGTATGCAACCCGATGATTACCTTTGAAGAAGTGCTGGCAAAGACCAAGAGAAAACTGGACGAGAACCAATTGCAGGCTGTCAACTGCGATACCAATTGTGTGGTATCTGCTGGTGCCGGTTCGGGTAAAACCACGGTGTTGTCATACCGTTTCCTTCGTCTGGTGCTCGAAAAAAAAGCTGATTGTGACCAAATCCTAACCTTGACCTTTACCCGCAAGGCAGCAAAGGAAATGCATGAACGTATCCATGCCCAGTTGCTCCAATTCAAGTCCGACCCCTATGTTGCAACCCAGTTATCCAAGTTCCCTGATGCCGAGATAGCAACTCTGGACAGTTTCTGCTCGAAAATCGTGAGGTGTGACTGTACCCGCTATGGTATAGCCTCTGATTTCTCTATCGATGACGAAGCCAATAAAAAGAATGCGCAACTTTGTGCCCAAGCCCTCATGGAAGAGAATACCTTCGGTGAAGGGGCAAGAATCCTGGCGCAGATTTATAATCCAGAACAGTTGATCGATGAGGTTTTGGTGCCACTTGCCACGCAGCACTATTACCTTCCGAAGATTCTTGACCCAGGTATTGTCCAGCCGATTCTCGATGCCGTAAAAACAAAGTACAAAGAGATCCTGGATTCCTTTTATCAGCTTTTACTGAGTTATGAGGGATTCACCGCCTCATCAAAAGCTGTTCAAAGTGCCCGAGAAGCAGCTTCAATCCTACTTCCTGCCTTCGATGCTAGTGATGACTATGGGGTAATGCTTTCCTTGCTTGGCAGTAGTAACTATTTTTGGACAAAGCCAGGCAAAGGAAGCGGGGATGATATTGACCTGCTTCGGGAAACCTCTGATTCCTATAAAGCGATGAGGAAACAGCTTTGCCTTGCCCTTAGCATCCTGACCCATGGGCAATCGCTTGCCTCTGTCCTTGCGTTTCTCTGTGAATATCAGAAAGCGTACCAGCGAGAAAAGAGAAAAACCGGAATATTGACTTTCAGTGATGTCTCTTCCCTGGCTGTAGATATCCTCAAGGTTAATCCTTCCCTGCGCTCTTATTTTAAGAATAAATTCCGCTATATCATGATTGATGAGTTCCAGGACAACAATCAGCTACAGAAGGACTTGCTCTATCTTCTTTCCGAGAAGGAAGAACTGTGCAATGGGGGTATACCCTCCTACCAAGACCTACAAAAAGACAAGCTCTTTTTCGTCGGCGACGAAAAACAGTCCATCTATCGATTCAGGGGTTCCGATGTCAGTGTATTCAAGCAGTTGAGCAGTGAATTGAAACAGAATGGGGGCGTTGCCCTTTCCCTTTCAACCAATTACCGCAGCGAACCTGAACTCATCGCTTTGTTCAATTCATTGTTCCCGGTCGTTATGGAGAACCATGGGGAAAGCTATGAGGCAGACTTCGCTGAATTGGGAAGCCGAGCAAAGAAAGACGCTATCGAAGCTTCCTGTACCCTTTGTATCAAGCCGTTTGATTCGGCAGACCAGGATGAAGGGGAAGATGAGCTTGCTGTCGGGGTTGATTCGGAGGCCAGTGCAGTAGCTCTCCTGATGGAAAAAATGTTGCATACGGACGAGTACCTTATCCCCTCGGAAACCGGACCTAGAAGACCGGAGCCAAAGGACATTGCTTTATTGATGCGTTCCACTTCGAGCCAGTTGAGTTTTGAAAAAGCCTTGCGCAGGTATGGCATTCCCTATACCCTGCAGACCGCCCGTTCACTGATGCTTGAAGCCCCTTCCAATGATTTATATAACCTTTTGCAACTGACCATCTATCCAGAGGACCGCCTTGCCTATCTGGGTACCCTTCGGTCGCCTTTTTGCAATATCTCTGATGCCGGGATTGTCTCGATCCTGGAAAGCTACGAGGAAAATCCCCTACCCTTCGGAACGAATCCGGTCTTATCGGATGATGATGCCTCCCGTTTCGAACACGCAAGCCATTTCTTTTCACAACTGAAAGACTATGTAAAAACCAAGACCCTAAGTGAGTTGGTCATGCATCTGTGGTACGAGAGCGGATATCGGCTTTCTTTGGTAACCCATGCAGAGACTCAGGTATACCTTGAGCACTACTCGTTTCTACACCGCCTTGCGCAGATCAAGGAAAAACAAGGGTTTGGGCTTTCTCAGTTTCTTGACTTTATCCGGGAAAACCTTGGGCAGAATGAGCGGCTGGATGATCTGGACGTTATAAAGGAACAGTCCGACGGGGTGCAGATCATGTCTATCCATAAGTCCAAGGGGCTTGAGTTTCCTATCGTATTCGTTGCAAGCGCAGGGACCAAGCTGATGAACAAGGGCTCAAGTCTCTTTGCCATACAGGATACGGTAATTCCCTATTTTATGAAAAATTCGTTTCATGAGACAGAGAAGAAAATCTGTGTTACCCGTGGCTTGAAGGATTTTTTCGATTCGGGAGAAGAGAAACTGAGGGAAAAAGCAGAGCTGAAACGGCTTCTATACGTTGCTTTTACCCGGGCGGAAACCCATTTGGTAGTAAGCGGGTGCTTTAACCGGATGAACCGAAATAAAAATGGTGATGACTCGGCTGATAACCTTTTATTGCTAGCCTGCAATGGCTTGGGCCTCGATATTGATAGCCTTGCAGGAAAGAATACCTTCGTGCAGGTCAAACGTATCGAGGATGTTTCGGAAAAATCCTTGTATGCCAGGAAAAGTGAAAGCCCTGCATCGGAAGACGAAGGGTTCGAACAGAAGAGCGACTGGTACCGACAACCCCTTGAAGAAGTAGATCTTTTACCCTCGCGTTATGGGGTTACCACGATTTTTGGCGTATCTGAGGAAGCTGGCAATGAGGCTTTGAGACTTCCCCTTCTCGATTGCGATGCTCTTTTTTTGAAAATTGTAGAACAGGAAAAGAAAAAAAATCCCATGCAAAAGGATCCCTATTCCCCAGCCGCAGATTTCGGGACTTTGGTCCATGCACTCTGTGAATCACGACTGCTTGGAGAGAACCTTCCTGATGAAAGGCAATTGATCCCTATTCCCTTGGCCCGCAGGCTCGATGAAAGGGAAAAGAAACAGGTGCTTGCAGATGCATCTTCCTTATGTGATAATTTTTTTGCCTGTGACCTATACAGACGCTTTGTACAGGATACATCGTTCAAGTGTGAAGTCAAATTCTTTTCGGTAGTGGAATATCAAGGTAGGGAAGTGGTCGCAGAAGGGGCGATCGACCTATTGGTGGAAACACCAAATGAAATGTTGGTCATCGATTTCAAGACTGATCTCTACAAGAAAGCAGAAGTACATGCGCGCCAAGTACTGACGTATCTGCAGGCTGTAGAGCGTCTGTATGGGAAACCGGCACGAGGATGCGTTACTTTTCTGAGGCAATGTGGCAATGAAGTCTGGTGGAAAACGAATATCGATGAAAAATAAGATTCTTTGAACGGATAAGAGAAAACCTGCCAAGGAGTCTTCAAATAAAAAGGCAAGTAAGCCCTGCATTTGAAATGGTTCCCTTGCCTGTGAAAGACAGGGTGGGGATTTTCTGGCAGACTGTCATACCCATGGCCAGCAAAGACAAGATTTCCCTTTCTGCAATGGTACTCTCCAAAAAAATAGAATGGCAGTCACACTGAGAGGCTGCAAGGGTTTTGTCCCATACTATGGAATATATGTAGGTAGTAGTTGGGCAACTATGCTAGTATATACCCAAGGTAAATTGGGTTTAATGAAAATGATTGGGGTGATTGGGGTTTTTTGATGGATACTGCGTTGTGAAAGAGTTGTCAGAAACACTGGTCAGCGGAAAAACTGACGTATAAAGCCGATTTTTTGGGTTTTTTTCGGACAACCATTCCAAGCGGACAATAGATTAGCAATATGCCTCCAAATCGATCAGGCCATAGACCATGAGAGGTTCAATTTGATGAAAGCCAAAAAGTTGGATTATCTTGATTTTGAGAAAGTAAATATCTTGCTTGAAGGATTCAACCAAGCGACAGGTTTTGTAACTGCAATCCTAGATCTCGAGGGCAATATTCTGTCAAATTCAGGGTGGAGAGAGATTTGCACGTTCTATCACCGCGAACATCCAGAAACGGCAAAGAAATGTACTATCAGCGACACCTTGCTGGCAAATAGATTGGGTGAGGGAAGTGATTACCATTTCTATAAATGCATGAATGGGTTGGTTGATGTGGCTGTTCCCATAGTCATAAAAGGTGATCATGTTGCCAATCTCTTCTCCGGTCAATTCTTTTTTGAAAAACCAGACAGTTCCTTTTTTGAGAAACAAGCCGATACCTATGGATTCGAAAAAAGCGCTTATCTTGAATCCCTTGCAAAAGTACCGGTTGTTTCCCAGGAAAAAGTAAAAATCGTAATGGATTTCTTGTTGAACATGACGCAGATGATTAGTGAAATGGCCTTGCAGAGACTTGAGCAAATGGAATTGAATGAAGTTAGAATCAAGAGCGAGAGTGCACTCCGTGAGAGTGAGGAAAAATATCGCGTCTTTTTCAACACCTTCCCCCTTGGCATTACCATACTGGACCACTCTGGTAAGCTAGTAGAATATAATGCCAGGGCAGCCGAATTATTAAGTATTTCCACTATACATAATGAAGTACCCACTTTGGATGAGAGCAATTGGCATGCCATCCGGCCCGATGGAACGACAATGACGAGTGAAGAATTTCCCAGGGCGCTGGCTTGTAAAGAAAATCGTATTGTCGGAAATATCGAGATGGGACTAATAAAACCAAATGATGATATTACCTGGCTTAATGTGACAGCTGCCCCGCTTTACCTTGAAAACTACAGCATGGTAGTTTCCTATAACGATATCACGTTGCGACGTAAGGCCGAGTTTGACTACCAGACATTATTCAGGGAGATGCTGGATGGCTATGTTCTCTATGAAATTTGCTTTGATGCATCACAAAAACCTGTGGATTACCGGTTTTTGGATGTGAATCCAGCTTTCGAGCTTTTGAGTGGGCTGAAAGCACTGCAAGTGCTTGGAACCTCCGCGAAGGAAATACTTCCTGGAAGTAAGCGAAACCTTATTGAAGAATATAACAAGGTGGTTATCTCAAGTATCCCTGCAACGTTTGAAGATTACTCGGATTTCTTGAAGAAATACTTTGAGATCAAGGTCTTTTTGTCCTCACCCAACCAATTATCCTGCATATTCGTTGATATTACTGAACGCAAACAGGTTGAAATGCATATGGAATATCAACATAATCATGATTTTCTCACGAAATTGTATACGAGGGGCTTTTGGGAGAAAGAATATAAGCGGTTGGAAGACAAGCGATTTCTGCCAATCTCGATCATTCTCGCAGATACCAATGGTTTAAAATTTATCAATGATTCTTTTGGTCATGCAATGGGAGATGAGGTACTGAGAAAAACCGCAGAGTTGCTGAGAGCATCTTGTAGGCCTGATGATGTCGTTGCCAGGTATGGAGGAGATGAATTTATCATACTTCTTCCCAATACCGACCATGTCGAAGCTGAATTACGCATAAAAGAAATCGAAGCAAAGGCGAAATCGATAATGATATCGTCAATCCAATTAACCTTGGCTTTCGGATACCAAACACGATACACCGTTGAAGAGGACTTCATGTCCTTGTTTAGGATTGCTGAGGATATGATGTATCGTAACAAACTCTATGAAAGTGCAAGTGATAAGTATAAGAAGATTGGATTGGTGATCAATTCGTTGTTTGCTAAAAGTGTCAGGGAGTCCAAACATTCAAAACGCGTGAGTGAGCTATGCGAATTTATTGCCGAGAAATTGAAGATGTCCTCAAAAGAAATCAACCGCATGCGAATCGCTGGCCTCATGCATGATATCGGGAAAATTGGGATTTCTGAAAACATTTTGAACAATCCGGGCAAACTCAACCCAAAGGAATGGGAAGAGATGAAAAGGCACCCGGAGACTGGCTATCGTATCCTCTCTGCCTCGAATGATTTTAGCGATATTGCGACTGCAATACTCGAACACCATGAGCGATGGGATGGAAAGGGATATCCAAGAGGCCTGTCTGGGGAGGCGATTTCTATTCAAGCCAGGGTGATTACCATTGCTGATGCCTATGATGCCATGACCAGTGAAAGGGCATATAGGAAACCGATGGATATAGAGGATGCCATCAAGGAAATCAGCAGATGTTCGGGTACCCAATTTGACCCGATGGTAGCAACCGTCTTTCTGGAGTATTACCATGAGTTCGCCAGCAGGGAATGATAGCCAAGCTTTTTCTTTTTTAAGTACCTATGGATTCAAGATATAAAAGGATTGCTAGTCTAAGACGGTTTGGGATAAATGGTAGGGATTGCATGCGAGGATTCTGCGCGCTTTTCTTTCCTTCCTCTCGTATAAGTCTGGTAGTAATCGGGATAAGGAGCAAGTATGCGAGTTGACTATGAGGTACTGGAAACGGAATTTGAACGGATTTTGGAAAAACATGCCATGGAAAGAGAGGATTCCAAACTCTGTGCAACACTCTTTGCACAAGCCAGTCTCGATGGGGTCTCTAGCCATGGGCTCAACCGTTTTCCGGTGTTTATCGATTATATAGAGAAAGGGCTTGTCGATGTCCATGCAAAGGCAACGTTGTTAGGGCGGTTTGGCTGTCTTGAGCGTTGGGATGGAAATGCCGGGCCCGGGAATCTGAATGCCTATGCTTCCATGACAAGGGCGATTGCCTTGGCCAAGGAAAACACCATCGGATGTGTTGCCCTTGCAAACACAAACCATTGGATGCGGGCTGGTTCCTATGGATTGCTTGCAGCCCAACAGGATTGTATTGGGATTTTGTGGACCAATACGATTCCAAACATGCCCCCTTGGGGAGGATTGGAGGCAAAACTGGGTAATAATCCTGTGGTCTTTGCAATTCCCCATGCCGATAGTCCCATCCTTGTAGATATTGCCATGTCCCTGTTTTCCTATGGGAAAATGGAGAACTATGCAAGGGAGAAGAAGGACCTTCCCTTTGACGGTGGGTTCGATACGAAGGGAGGTATTTCCAAAGATCCTGCAGAGATCCTGCAGACCCAGAGGACCCTTCCTATCGGGTTCTGGAAAGGTTCCGGTCTCTCCCTTGCCCTTGATCTGATTGCTGCTTCGCTTTCCGGTGGCTTGACTACCTATGAAGTGGGGAAAGCCCCTGCAGAGGCCAGTGTGTCTCAGCTATTTGTGGCAATCAGTCTGGCCAACCTTCCTGACCGGGAAGCAATCGAGGCGAAGATAACCGCGACCTTGGATGATTTGCATGCTACCAGGCCTATTGATGCACAGCATCCTGTTCACTTTCCGGGCGAAGGTATGAAAAAGATACGAGAAGAGAACCTGGAGAAAGGGATTCCTGTCGATGAGGTAATCTGGAAGCGGGTTTGTGCAATGTAGGGATAGTATAAGAAAACAGCATAGGGAAGTAGCTAGCAAAAAGGAGTTGCCAAAACAGGCAACTCCTTTCTTAAATCAGAAAACGCAGAACGTTTCCTTCGTTTAATATTTACCGTATAGAGGGCCAAAAGTCTCGCAAGCCCGGAAATCGGCGCTTTCCTTCTCCATGCCCATCATCGTCCAGGCACTCGGGCGGAAGATATCTGCATCCGGGACATTGTGCATGCATACAGGAATGCGAAGCATCGAGCAGAGGGTAATCATATCGGCACCGATATGCCCATAACTGATCGCCCCGTGGTTGGCTCCCCAGTTTGCCATGACAGAATAGACATCCTTGAACGGACCGTCTTTCCCGTCGATGCGGGGGACGAACCAAGTAGTCGGCCAGGTCTGGTCGGTTCTCTTGTTGATGGTGTCGAATACGTTCTCGGGAACTTCGCAGGTCCAGCCTTCAGCTATCTGCAATACAGGACCCAAGCCCTTTACCGTATTCATGCGGACCATGGTCACCGGCATTCCCCCTTCACTGAGGAAGGTGGAACTGAACCCGCCGCCACGGAAGTATCCACAGTTTGCTGCGCTGAAGCGGGAGTTGTCCAAGGTGTTTGCAACATCTTCGCTGGTAATTTCCCAGAAATGCTTCATTTCGCTTTCGCCTTTGGCATTCTTCATTTTTCCCGCTGCATCGAGGGTTGTAGCCCCGCTGTTGATAAGATGGATGAATCCATCCTTTGCAAGTCCGGTCGGTTTCCAGCCAGTGACCCGTTCGATGGCACTGGGACTCCAATAGGTGCGAACATCGCTGAAGATGGTTGCCCTGTTGGTAAGGAGTTTGCCGAAAAGCATTCCGATACCATTGAGAAAGTCATTCTCGGTAGCCATGACGAAAGGCTCTCTGATTCCATTCCAGTCAAATGAGGTACACAGCATGGTTTCCATGAAATCGCCATTTGGCCAATGGTCTGTCCATTGCCTTTGGCCTTGGAATCCTGCAAACAGGGCATTGTGGCCAAGGCTCTCCTCACCGAAACCGATTTTCTTGAGTTCTTTATTCCCGATCATCAGGTCACGGCCGATCATGGTCATCTTTGTGCAGTATTCCCAGTCTTTCTCCAACTGTTCTTCACTGCGCCGGTATTTCTCTTCGTTGACAGTATCTTTGGGTTGGATACAGTTTTCCTTGACCCATTTGATAGCCTTTTTGAACTCTTCGTGGTCGTAGATTTCCTCGACTATCCTGCGTTCGATCTCACACATGTCAATGGCTTCAGTTCTCATTCCCAGGTAAGACTGCAACAGGTCCTGGTCGACGATGGAGCCAGCAATACCCATGGCACAGCCGCCAATGGACAAGTAACTTTTATCTCTCATTGTGGCAACTGCCAGAGCCGCACGTGCAAAGCGAAGGATTTTCTCAGATACATCTTCAGGAATCGTTGTGTCGCTGTTGTCTTGGACATCGCGGCCATAGATCCCAAAGGCAGGGAGCCCCTTCTGGGTATGGGCAGCCAATACGGCAGCCAGATAGACAGCACCCGGTCGTTCAGTGCCATTAAAACCCCAGACAGCCTTGACGGTCATCGGATTCATGTCAAAGGTTTCTGTTCCGTAGCACCAGCAGGGTGTAACGGTAAGGGTAATGGCAACCCCTTCCTTTTCGAATTTTGCAGCACAGTCGGCACTTTCCCTGACCCCGCCAATGGTGGTGTCGGCGAGTACGCACTCGACTTTGTTGCCATTGGAATAGCGAACATTGTCACTGATGAGTTTTGCTGCTGACTTTGCCATATTCATGGTCTGGACTTCGAGTGATTCCCGAACTCCCCGTTGTCTTCCATCGATTACCGGTCTTATTCCGATTTTAGGAAAGGAGCCTGCATATCGAATTTCTGGTCCGATGGATTTAATATCAGAAACATTTGCCATACTGAACCTCCTTGGTATATCATGTTCTATGTAATCGTTTACATCATTGCCAGTATTACATGTTATCTGTTGATTTGCAACTTGTTTTTTGTAACTGGAAAACTACAAAGGAGAAAAAAATGCTAAAAAACATCCCTTCGATTATCAGTCCTGAACTACTTAAAGTACTTATGGAAATGGGTCATGGTGACGAATTGGTCATCGGTGACGGTAATTTCCCGGCAGCCTCGATGAATGATCGGGTTATCCGGCTGGACGGTCATGGGGTTCCTGAGATTTTTGAGGCTATACTCAAACTATTTCCCCTGGATATCTATTCTGATAATGCTTTTTTGATGGAAAAGGTTCCCGGAGACAAAGTTGAGACCCCTATCTGGAAAGAATACGAAACGTTGGGAAAACAAGGAGACCCGAATTTCAAGGGCTTCCATTTTATCGAACGGTATGCTTTTTACGAGAGGGCAAAGAAAGCCTATGCAATAGTTGCAACAGGCGAAACGGCCTTGTATGCCAATATACTGATCAAGAAAGGCGTTGTAGTTTAAGTGCTTGGTTGATTAGTCCAAATCCTCTTGTATTGCCGCGGGCTCAATTCCATTATGTTGCGAAACTGTCGTGCAAAATAGTTCCCATCGGAAAAACCCGTGGCTTCAGAGATGCCTTCCATGGTCAGGTTGCTGGTCTGGATCAGGGAGCAGGCATATTTTATCCTTCTGCGGATGTGGAACTCTACCGGGGAAAACCCGGTATACAACCGGAAATACCGGTTGAGGGTGCTTGCACTCATATGTGCCTGGTCAGAAAGTTCAGTCAGAGAAAGCGATTTGTTTAGGTTTTTTTCCATGAAAGCAATACAGGTCGCGATTCTCTGGTTGCCATAGGCTTCTGTATAGAGCGGCTTTTCCTTTGACCGTGAGAGCATAACGAGCAACTGCAATAGGTACGCGTAGACCAAAGCAGCTGTACCTTTTCCATATACCATACCTGCATTCTCCAGCTTGATTTTCTCAACCAAAACCAAAGCCTTCTCCAATTGCAAGGGTGAAAGGCAAGGGATGGTTGACGTGTGGGAAGCATCGATAACCAGAGATTTGAACCCAGCGATTTCCGCAAGGTCTACCATGCTAGCCGAGAGAATATTTTTTCCTATCAAAATATTATACAGCACGAGATTATCAACTTCTTCGTACCCATGGAGCACTTTCGGAGGGATCAGGAAGGCGGAACCGCAGCAAACTTTCAGTCTTTCATTTTCTGTGATATTGATTCCCGTACCGGAAATGACAATGACCAGTTCGAAAAACTCATGGCTGTGTAAGGAATAGGGTATTTCAGGTTCCCGTTTTATTACCTTTACATGAATACTCTGACCATGGAAAAAGGTATGTTCCCGTAAAATTCTGTATGACATGATAAAATAGTGCTAGTAAATGATTATTCTGTCAAGGCAGGATTTGTAAACAATGTCAAAATAGAAGTAAATACTATAAATATGAGGGGATGCTCGATGACAGAATATGAAATTGCGAAAAAGGCATATGCCCAATACGGTGTAGACACTGACTCTGTTCTTCAAGAACTTTCCTCAGTCCCAATTTCCATACATTGCTGGCAGGGGGATGATGTCGGGGGTTTTGAAAAACCTGAATCCGTACTTACCGGGGGCGGAATCCAAACAACAGGGAACTATCCAGGTAAGGCAAAAACCATTTCCCAGTTGCGACAGGACCTGGAAAAAGTGTTGACTCTGGTTCCTGGTACCCACCGGCTCAATCTACATGCAAGCTATGGCGAATTTGGAGATGTGTTTATAGACCGGGACCAGATTGAAGAAAAATATTACCAAGGCTGGGTAGACTGGGCTCTGGCAAACGATTTGAAAATTGACTTTAATGGTACGTTTTTCAGTCATCCGCTTGCAGAGGATGGTTTTACCTTGGCAAGCAAGGACGAAACAATTCGCCGGTTCTGGATTGAGCACGAAAAACGTTGCAGGAAGATTGCTGCCTGGATAGGGCGGATACAAAAAAGCCCTTGTATTCTCGACACTTGGATTCCCGATGGAATGAAAAACCTTGCAGTAGATAAATTGGGCTATCGAGCAATCCTCAAGGAATCGCTCGATGAGATTTTTGCAATTGAATATAGCGAAGACGAGATGAGGGATGCGCTGGAAACGAAACTCTTTGGTCTAGGAAGCGAGGCCTTTGTAGTAGGTTCCCATGAGTTCTATATGAACTATGCAGCGCGTAATAAAAAAATGCTCTGCCTTGATATGGGTCATTTTCACACAGAAGAAGATATCTCGGACAAATTATCAGCGATTCTCCTCTTTGATGACGAAATCCTGCTACATGTAAGTCGTCCCATGCATTGGGACAGCGACCATGTCGTACTGTTCAACGATAAGGTAAAGATGGTCAGCGAGGAATTGGTACGCAGCGGTAAGCTTTCCACTTGCCATATAGGGATGGATTTCTTTGATTCCTCGATCAATAGGATCGGAGCCTGGGTAACCGGGGTACGTGCTATGAGGAAAGCCTTGCTGTTTGCCATGCTGGAGCCAATCAACCAGCTTATCCGCTACGAAGAGACCGGAAACGGGTATGCCCAGATGGCATTGCTTGAGCAACAGTCCCTGATGCCCTTTGGGTTTGTCTGGGATGAATTCTGCAAGAGAAACGGGGTACCTGTGGAAAGTGACCTTGTCAAAATTATCACCGAGTATGAAAAAACAGTTTTGGGGGAACGGGAATGAGTCTGGAAACGTTGATAGAAGCTTCCCATTACTACGGTAATGATTCTTCCATGGTACTTCTTGGCGGTGGCAATACCTCCTATAAGGAAGGCAATACCCTGTATGTGAAAGCCTCGGGGTATTCTCTCGGTACGATTGGTCCCCAGGGGTTTGTCAGAATGGACCTTGCAAAAATGCAGGGTATTTGGTCTAAAAGCTACGCCCTAGACGATGCTGAACGGGAAGACCAAGTGCTCAAGGATATGATGGGATGTCGTCTTCCTGGTGAGACAGCCCGTCCCTCGGTCGAGGCCCTTTTACACGCTTTGCTTCCTTTTACCTACGTGGTACACCTCCATCCGGCCCTGGTCAACGGGGTTACCTGTTCGCTCAAGGGTGAGCAGACAATTACAAGGATGTTTCCCTCTTCCCTCTGGCTTGGTTTGATAAAACCAGGATATATCCTTGCCGAAACCGTGAAAAAGGCAATGGCCAGCAGATTGGCCGATAGGGGAGAAACCCCACAGGTTATCTTTTTGCAGAACCATGGGGTTTTTGTAGGGGCCGATAGCCTGGCAGAAGTCCAACGATTGTATGAAGGCATTATCGGGTGTATACAGAAAGAGATAACGCGTTGTCCGGATTTCACTCCGCTTCAAATGGACGGGTTGAAAGTTGAGAAAGTCATAGCTTCCTTGAAGGAGGTCTATCAGGGGACCGTATCGGTTGCCTTGAATAAGGAATTTCAAAAAATCCTTCGTGATGAAAAATCATTTTATCCTGTTTCTTCTGCTTTTACCCCCGATCATATTGTCTATAGCGGATTCAAACCCCTATGGGTCGAGATTCCCAATGAAGAAGCGAACGTTGGCTCAGCTGTCCTGCAGGCCTACGAGCTCTATGGTAGCCAGTATGGATCTGTCCCAAAGATTATCTGCGTCCAGAACCTGGCTGTGTTTGCCTTTGGGGAGAATGCTTTGAAATTGTTTACCGATACGGTAGCGGTCAGTGTCTATAGTGAAAGCTTTGGAGGTCCCTTGTTCATGGATGAGGCAATGATCGATTTCATCAGAACCTGGGAGGTTGAGAAGTATAGAAGCTCAATCGGCTCAAAGTAGGAAGGGTAACGGAGGTTTGCCCTTTTATGATTGCTGTTTAGCCCGGTTATCCCGGGATGTACAGATTATTCCGGAATATCCGGAAAACAGACAAAAGGAGTTTGTAATGAAAAAGACGTTGTTGGTAATGCTCATCGTTGTGATGTCCATGGGAATGATGTTTGCCCAAGGTACAAAAGACCAGGCAGCAGTGAAAGGCGAGAAAGAAATCGTCATCCTTTGCAAAAGCATGGGAAACGGGTTCTTTGATGCAGTTTTCAAGGGTAGTGAAGAAGCTGTAGCCGAGCTTGGTGGAATTAAGACCACCTATATGGCCCCTTCCCAGGCGACTGCTGAAGGCCAGATTGAGATTATCGAATCCTTGATCGCCCAGAGGGTTGACGGTATCGCAATTTCTGCAAACGATGCTGACGCTCTTATCCCTGTAGCCAAGAAAGCCATGGCAGCCGGAATCAAAGTCATTTCCTTCGATTCAGGTATCAATGTAGGTGGACGTATCGTTGACTTGCTGCCTAGCAATGCCGAACTGATCGGACGCCAGCAGATTCAGCTTGCAGCTGACCTTACCGGTATGAAGGGTGATATCGCAGTTCTTTCCGCCTCTGCCCAGGCTACAAACCAGAATCTCTGGATTGACTGGATGAAGGAAGAGATCAAAGATGCCAAGTATTCGAACATGAAGCTTGTCGAAGTTGTCTATGGCGACGATGCCCCGGACAAGAGCTATCGTGAAGCTACTTCCCTCATGAAGAAGTATCCTAATCTCAAAGCAATCATTTGCCCGACCACCGTTGGTCTTCTTGCCACAGCACAGGCTGTCAAGGATGCCGGGATGACCGGTAAGGTTGAAGTTACCGGACTTGGCCTTCCTTCTGAAATGAAAGGCTACATTCTGGATGGTACCTGCCGCAAGATGGCTCTCTGGAATCCCATCGACCTCGGCTATACTTCCACATACATTCTTGCTGCCCTCATGGATGGAACCTCCAAGGGTAGTGTCGGCGAAGTAATTCCTGCCGGCCGCATGAAATCTGTGAAAGTTGAGAAAGACGGACTCATCTACATGAGCACCCCGTATGTATTCAACAAAGACAATATCGAACAGTACGCAGCAATTTTCTAGGTTAAGCCAACTCCCCCCCCTATCACAATGGGGGGGAGTTTTCTGTTTCATGATGCATTTACGGTTGCTAAGGAGGCACAATGCAACAGGCATTGCTTGAGGTTTATAACCTTACTAAGATTTTCCCTGGAATCAGGGCCTTGGACGACGTTCACCTTACCGTACGCAGCGGTGAAGTACATGCCCTTATCGGAGAAAACGGGGCAGGGAAATCTACCCTGGTAAAGATTTTAACCGGAGTGTATACCCCTACGGCCGGAAAACTTGTGTTCGATGGCAAGGAAATTGCTTTCAAAAATGCAATAGAAGCTCAGGAAGCCGGTATCGTAGCAATCCATCAGGAAGCCTCGATGTTCCCGGAGCTCAGTGTTACCGAAAATATTTACATGGGTCACCATCTGAGAAATCCCAAAAACCATAAGCTCGACTGGAAGGCAATGACGGAGAATACACGACAGTTGCTTGCGCAGATGCAATTGGACATAGATCCCGATACTCTGGTGAAAAACCTTAGTGTTGCGAAACGGCATATGGTTGAGATTTCCAAGGCACTTTCACTCGACGCAAAACTGGTAATCATGGATGAACCCACTTCAGCGCTGACAGAGCGTGAGGTTGAGGATTTGTTCAGGATTGTCAGGGATTTGAAAAAGAAGGGTAAAGCGATTCTTTTCATTTCCCATAAATTTGAAGAGATTTTCGAAATCTGTGATTATTTCACGGTTTTACGAGATGGACAATATATCAAGGAAGGTCTCGTTAAAGACAGTAACGAAGACGAAATCATCAACATGATGATTGGTCGCAGCATTGACCAGATGTATCCGCAACATAATCCAAATATCGGGGAAGTGGTACTGAAAGTCTCGAACCTTTCCCAGTTGGGAGCGTTTAAAAATATTAGCTTTGAGTTGCACCGTGGGGAGATCCTTGGCTTTTTTGGCCTGGTAGGGGCTGGCCGCACGGAAGTGGTACGTACGATTTTCGGTATCGACGGGGCAATGGGGGGCACGATGGAAATCGATGGGAAACCCTATGCTCCGCGCAGTCCCCGCGACGCGATGCATTATGGCTTGGCCCTTGTCCCTGAAGACCGTCAGAAGCAGGGACTGGTATTGAAAATGTCCCTTACCCAGAATATATCGCTTCCTGTACTTGATACACTCAGCTGGCGAAAACTGATTACCCGCAAAAAATGTGAAAAAACCTATGTTTTGGAACATGGGAACCAGATGGAGATCAAATCAGCAGGCTATCATGTCGATGCAGATACGCTTTCGGGCGGAAACCAGCAGAAAGTGGTGCTCGCAAAATGGATTGGTACCGATCCCAAAATCCTCATCCTTGATGAACCGACGAAAGGTATCGATGTCGCAACCAAAGCAGCAGTCCATGAATTCGTCTGTGAGATGGCCAGTCGGGGAGTTGCTGTTATTTTGATTTCCTCAGAATTGCCTGAGGTTATAGGTATGGCTGACCGTATACTCGTTATGCATGAAGGTTGCCAGACGGCAATTCTCGCCAATAAAGAAATTACGGCAGAGAACGTTATGCGTTGTGCTATAGGAAATGTCCAAACGGAGGGGTCAAATGCCTAATAGAAGTTTTCAATCAGTTATGAAACAGGCGTTTGCAAGAAGGGAAGCTACCCTGATTGTTCTCTTGGTATTGTTGCTGGTTCCCATCACGATTCGCTCGCCGCATTTTCTATCAGTGAAAAACATCAGTACGATTCTCAATGATATGGCAATTTTGGTAATTGTCTCGATCGGTGAGTTTTATGTAATCCTGTCCAATGGCATTGACCTGTCCGTAGGGTCAGTCATTGCCTTTGCCGGGATGGCCTGTGGCATGCTCAATGAATCGCATCCCGAAATCCCTGCGCCGCTGCTTCTGCTTGTAGGTATGGGAATAGGTGCCATCCTTGGTCTTGTCAATGGGGTTCTTGTTGCCTATGGGAAGATTCCCCCGATAATTACAACGCTGGGAACGGTAAGTATTTACCGTGGGATGACCTTTCTTTTGAGTAAGGGGACATGGGTTACTGCCCATGAAATGTCGAAGTCCTATATTGCTCTTCCCCGCAATACGTTTCTTGGGATATCGGTTTTGCTCTGGATTGCTTTTGCGGTCATAGCCCTTTTCTATTATTTCAGCCGCTATACCCGTACCGGCCGCGAAGTCTATGCAATTGGGGGAAACGCAAACGCTGCAAAGTTTGTCGGAGTAAGTGAAAGCCGCATCCGGTTGGTTGTGTTCTTGGTCAGCGGTACCCTCAGTGGGCTTGCCGGGGCTCTCTGGACTGCCCGCTATGCTTCTGCCGTCAACGAGATGGCAACCGGTTTTGAAATGCAGGCAGTAGCTGCCTGTGTTCTTGGCGGTGTCAATTTCGCAGGTGGAGCTGGTGGAATCATCGGTGTAGCTATGGGAACTTTGTTTCTGGGGGTTGTTACCAATGCCCTTCCGGTCATCTATCTATCAGTGTTCTGGCAGACGTTTGTCCAAGGCTTTATTGTCTTGATTGCCCTTGCCTTGAATACGATGTCCGACCAAAGAAAAACCAGGAAACTGCTTGCGCAGAGAAGAGGGTAACAGAATGAGTGAAGGTAAACAACTTGTAGCAAAAGGACGTTTGATCCAGGAAATGTCCCTCAAAAACCGCTTGATTGAACTGATAACGAAGTGGGAAGTAATCTTGTGCATTCTTCTCGTGGTGGTGGTCGTTTTCTTTTCAAATATGACCCCCTATTTCTGGGATTGGTTCAATTTGATGAACGCTACGTTCCAATTCTCTGAGAAGGCAATCCTGGCATTGCCCATGATATTCATCATAATGTGCGGCGATATCGATATCTCCATTGCTTCCATTGTTGCCCTCAGTGGCTTTGTAGTCGGTACTGCTGCGGAAAAAGGTGTGGGAATTCCATCCTTGCTCCTGCTTTCCCTTCTTGTCGGGACTGTTGCAGGACTGATAAACGGCTTGCTTATTACCGGGCTGGAAATGCCAGCCATCGCAGTGACCCTTGCAACCCAGAGTATCTACAGAGGCATACCTACCGGGGTTTTGGGCGAACATGCCTGTACCCAATATCCCCAGGGCTTTGGTTTTTTCGGTCAGGAATTCATTCCAGGTACTGTCATTCCCTTTGAACTTGTCCTCTATCTGTTTATTGCCGCAATTTTTGCCTTTGTTCTCCATAAGACAACCTATGGACGCAGACTGTATGCTATCGGAAACAGTGCGGAGACAGCCAAATTTTCGGGAATCAATGTAAAACGAATGAGGATTATCAACTTTACCCTGACAGGTTTTTTCTGTGGTCTCGGAGGTTTCCTGCTTGCATCGCGTATCCTTTCGGTCAGATCAAATATTGCAACGGGGTGGGATATGGAAATCATTACCCTTGTTGTCCTTGGCGGGGTTTCGATAACCGGGGGAAGAGGGACTGTCATTGGGGTAATACTCGGTTCTCTTTTAGTCGGTTATCTTAAATTTGGCATGGGCTTATTGAAATTCTCAGGCACCGTGATGACCATCGTCGTAGGATCGTTGCTGATAATCGCTGTATTGCTTCCCAGGCTTTTGGATTTGTATAAGGCCAACAGGAAACTGAGGATGCAGCAGCGCTCATAGCGAAAGGGGTTTGAGATGGACCAAAGACTTGCGTTCGTAATGCACGTAAAACCGGGATTCGAGGAAGAATATCAAAGAAGGCATGCCGCTATCTGGCCTGAGTTGAAAAAATTGCTTTCAAATAGCGGTGTCTTCGACTACTCGATTTTTCTGGATAGAAAGACCTCTCTTCTCTTTGCCTTTCAACAGGTAAAGGGAGATCAGGGGTCCCAGAATCTGGGGTCTGATCCCATTGTCCAGAAATGGTGGGCCTATATGGCAGATATCATGGAGACAAATCCAGATAATTCCCCAGTTACTACGAACTTGGAAGAAGTTTTCCACATGGATTGAACTGCAAACTTCTTTCATTTCTACTTGATTTATCATAGATTTCATAATAGAATCGAAAGGGTTATGAAAGTAAAGTGAAAGTAGGAGTGGTAGAATGGTTGGAATTTCTTCTCGAGAGGAACAGATTCTCGAATTGCTCAGAAGTGGCGAAGAATACCCCGTAAACCGTTTAAGTCAGGTTCTCGGGGTTTCTGCTGTTACTATTCGGGGTGATTTGAGGGACCTTGATGCAAAGGGTCTGGTCGTGCGTTCCCATGGCAGCGTAGTAGCAGCCTCTTGTCCCCAGTCTTCCCGTCGCGACAGCTCAAACACCCAGGAAAAAGAACTCATTGCAAAGGCAGCCGCCTCTTTGGTCCATGACGGCGACTGCATCATGGTTACCAACGGGTCGACCTGCTCCCTTATTGCCCGATATCTTTTTGGGCGCAAGAATGTAAAAATAGTTACCAATTCAACGTTGTTGCTTCCCTATGGCCGTGCAAATACCGGTTTGGATATTACCATTGTCGGCGGAGAGTACCGGCCCCAGGCAGAAGCTTTGGTAGGTCCTGCAGCCATAGCCCAGATCGAAGCCTACCATGTATCGATTACTTTTTTCGGTACTGACGGGATTACCCTTGAGCATGGTTTGACAACAGCACTCATTGAGAATGCACAGGTAGTACAGAGAATGTGCTCACAAGCCACACGACGCGTGCTCTGTGTCGATTCCTCAAAGGTTGGTAACAGGGGTTTTGTAAGAATAATGCCGGTGACCGAGATAGATACCATTGTTACGGACAGCGGTTTTCCAAAAGACCTCGCTTCTCAGCTCGAGGAGCTCGGGGTAGAAGTCATCCTAGCGCAATAGAGAAAAAGGAGATCAACATGGCGCAGCAGATAGTAATGCCAAAGCAAGGAAACTCTGTGGAGTCCTGCATTTTGGTTGAATGGAAAAAGAAAGTAGGGGAAGAGATATCCATCGGGGATATCCTTTGTTCTGCAGAAACTGATAAATCGACCATTGATGTAGAATCTACGGCTGAAGGTACCGTCCTTACCTTGCTGTTTGCAGAAGGTGACGAGATTCCTGTCATGGTTCCCATTGCCGTTGTGGGTGAAAAGGGGGAGCAGGTCGATGCCGCTCTGCTTGAGGCTGCACCATCGATTACAGATGAAAATAAAGAGAGTGTGGCCTCTGTTTCCCTCCCTGCAGAGCCCCAGCCGACCATCCAGCAGGCCGCTACCGTTTCCTTTATCGGGGCAAAGATAAGTCCAAGGGCAAAAAAACTTGCAGCTGAGCAAGGAATTCCTGTACAAGCCTTACAGCCTACAGGGCCAAAGAACCGGATAATCGAACGCGATGTACGCAATGCGATGGGACAGCCGCTCAGTCCTGCGGCAAAGGATGCTGCCCTTGCGGGGAATATCCTTCCTCCGTTGGTGGGAAGCGGTATAGGCGGAAGGGTTCTTTCTTCTGACCTCAATTTTACGAAAGCGGATGTACCAGCCTCAGTTGCCACAACCGCTGTTCCCCAGGAAACGACAAATGCTCCTTTCCCCGGTCCAATAACCACTATTCCGGTCAAAGGAATCAGGAAGGTTACGGCGAAACGGATGATGGAGTCTATGCACGGTACCTGCCAGTTGACCCTCAATGCCTTTGCCGATGCCAGGGCGATGAAGAAACTTCGTTCCGCTTTCAAGGCAAGCAGCGAGGATCTCAATCTGAACGGAATTACCCTCAATGACCTGGTACTCTTTGCCCTTTCGCGGACCCTTCCCCAATTCCCTGCTTTCAATGCACATTTTATGGGAGATTCGATTCTACGGTTCGAGCAAGTACATATCGGTATGGCAACCGATACCCCCCGGGGTCTTTTGGTTCCCGTTATCCGTAATGCCGATAAACTGACACTCAGCGGGATCTCAGACGAAGCAAAGAGACTTGCCTTGAAATGCAAGGACGGTAGTGCAACAACTGACGATCTTACGGGAAGTACCATTACCGTAAGCAATGTAGGTTCTTTTGGCATCGAATCCTTCACCCCGGTACTCAACAAACCTGAGGTAGCAATATTGGGGGTCGGGTGCATTTCGCTCAAAGCAGTGGAAGGAAAAAGCGGTGAGGTGGAATTCATCCCCCATATCGGGCTTTCCCTGACGATGGACCACCAGGCCGTCGACGGGGCCGATGCTGCACGGTTCTTGAAGAAACTGATGGATAATATTGCCTCGATAGACATCTTGTTGGCAAAGTAGGAGGAAGGATACATGGCTCAGTATGATTTGATTGTTGTCGGGAGTGGTCCTGGAGGATATGTAGCAGCAGAACGTGCCGGTTCTCTCGGCAAGAAAGTTTTGCTGATTGAGAGAGACCTTATTGGCGGAGTATGTACCAATTGGGGGTGCATACCGACCAAGAGTCTGCTCAACACCGCAAAACATTATCACCATGCCAAGGACAGTACCTCCTTGGGTGTTCATGCCCAAGAGGTTACCTATTCAATTGAAGAGGCTATGGCGTGGAAGGACGAAACGGTAAAGACGCTTCGCAGCGGTATTGAGTTCCTGATGAAATCGAACAAAGTCGAGGTGGTTATCGGCGAGGCAACTTTTATTGATGAACACCATGTGTCGGTCAACGATACGGTATACGAGGGTGCTTATCTTATTCTTGCCACTGGTTCTTCTCCGTTTGTTCCCCCGATTCCAGGAAGCAAACTCAGCCATGTCGTTACCAGCAATGAAATCTTGAGTGTCTCTGAGATTCCCTCCTCTTTGGTAATCATTGGTGGCGGGGTCATCGGGGTTGAGTTTGCATCCTATTTCTCGATGATCGGCACGAAGGTCACCGTAGTTGAGATGATGGATGAAATCCTTCCTATGATGGATGGGGAATTTGCCAAGTTGATGAGAAGGGAAATGAAAGGTGTCGATTTTCACCTTGGTTGCAAGGTAGGTGAAATTACCGAGAAAGAAGTACGTTATACCGACGCCAAAGGCAACGCGAAGGCTGTCGAAGCCTCCCTTGTCCTTATGAGTGTAGGCAGACGCCCCAACACCGCAGGTTTTGAAAACCTGAAAATCGAGATCGACCGTAAGGGTATTGTGGTAGACGACCGGATGCAGACAAATATTCCCAACATTTACGCGATCGGGGATGTCAACGGACGTTCACTCCTTGCCCATAGTGCCTCAAGGATGGCAGAGGTTGCTGTTTCCAATATGTTTGGAACCACTAAACAGAGGATGCGCTATAACGCAATTCCCTGGGCTGTCTATGGGTACCCGGAAGCTGCCGGCTGCGGGCTTACCGAGGGTGAGGCTGCACGGCAGGGCAAAAAGGTCAAATGTGCAACGGTACAGATGCGTTCCAATGGAAGGTTTCTGGCAGAAATGGGAAAACGAGCCGGGGGCTTGGTAAAGGTTGTCTCCGATGCCCAGACTGGTTGCATCCTTGGCATCCATATACTTGGTCCCTATAGCAGTGAGATTATCTGCTTTGCCTCTGAGGCCGTTGAAGGGGAGATGAGAATCAAAGATGTCAAAGAAATTGTCTTCCCCCATCCCAGCGTATCCGAACTTATCAAGGATGCCTGCTTCGCTATCGACCATACCCTATAAGTAATTGAAACATAAGGAGTTTACTATATGTCCAAAACGATTTCTTTCGACCCGGCAACATTGCGTGAAAAACAAATGGTTTCCACCCCCTCGATACCTGTTAACCAGTATCAGGGAGATATCAAAAAAGAATTGAAGCTGTATGGCAAGGACCGCTTGGTCCGTGTCTATTACGATATGCTCTTGATCAGGAAATTCGAAACCATGCTCGATACCATCAAGAAAGAGGGTGTCTACCAGGGAATCCAGTACAACCATAAGGGGCCGGCCCACCTCTCAGCCGGCCAAGAATCGGCAGCGGTAGGGCAGGCTATGGTTCTGAATCCGGAAGACCAGATTTTCGGTTCGCATCGCAGCCATGGTGAAATCCTGGCAAAATGCCTCTCGGCCATCTGGAAGATGGAAGATGGTGACCTGGTTTCCGTCATGGAAAATTTCATGGGTGGTGAAACCTACAAGGTTGTCGAGAAACATTTTACCGGCAATTCTGTAAGGGATCTCGCAGAGAATTTCGTACTCTACGGTGCCCTTGCCGAAATCTATGCAAAGAAAACAGGGTTCTCCTGTGGCCTTGGCGGTTCCATGCATACCTTTTTCGAGCCGTTCGGGAGTATGCCGAACAATGCAATCGTCGGCGGTTCGTGTACCATTGCCGTAGGTGCTGCGCTCTATAAGAAAATCAACAGGAAAAAAGGTATCGTAATTGCCAACATCGGCGACGGGTCCCTTGCCCGCGGCCCTGTATGGGAAGGTTTGGTGCTTTCCTCCATGGACCAGTACAAGACACTGTGGGAAGAGAACAAGGGCAACCCCCCGTTCATGCTCAATTGCTTTGATAATTTCTATGCGATGGGTGGCCAGCCCGTTGGGGAAACCATGGGCTTCGGCCTTGCGGCCCGCGTTGCCTGCGGTATCAATGCCGAATCGATGCATACCGAACGGGTGGATGGTTTCAACCCGTTGGCTGTTGCCGATGCAACGGGCAGGAAGAAAGCTTTGCTTGAAAAGGGTGAAGGCCCTGCCTTTTTGGATACCATTACCTATCGTTTCAGCGGACACAGTCCTTCCGATGCCATGACCTATCGCAGTAAGGAAGAACTTGAGGCTTTCAAGGCCCAGGACCCGATCGATTCCTATGCAATGTACCTGCTCGATAATAAACTGGTTACCAAAGCAGATCTTGAGGGTTTTGACTCAGTTCTTGAAGAGAAGATGCGAAAGACCCTGGCTATTACCGTAGACCCTGTTCTCAGCCCGATGGTAGGCCCCTCCTTCGTAGAATCAGTCATGTTTTCAAACCAGAGCGTCGAGAAGCTTGACGACAGGGAACCGGAGCTTTTGCAGAAACTTGAGGATAATCCCCGTGTCCAGCAGATTGCCAAGCGTAACCGTTATGCCTATGACGAGAGCGGGAAACCTTTCCCCTCTGCCCGTCTGTATCAGTATCGTGACGCGATATTCGAGGCAATGGTCCATCGGTTTGTCATTGATCCGACCATGATTGCCTACGGAGAGGATCATCGTGACTGGGGTGGGGCATTTGCCTGTTACCGTGGTCTTACCGAATTGCTTCCTCCCTCAAGGTTTTTCAATTCACCGATAGCCGAATCGTCCATCGTCGGAAGCGGGGTAGGCTATGCACTCAGCGGTGGGCGTGCAGTTGTCGAATTGATGTATTGTGATTTCCTTGGTTGTGCAGGTGATGAGGTTTTCAACCAGATGCCCAAGTGGCAGGCCATGAGTGCAGGGGTATTGAAGATGCCGTTGGTCCTCAGGGTGTCGGTTGGAAACAAATACGGTGCCCAGCATTCCCAGGAATGGACAAGTATGGTAGCCTCGGTCCCCGGACTCAAGGCAATGTATCCCTCCACTCCGTATGACGCGAAGGGTATGCTCAACTATGCACTGCGCGGTACCGACCCAGTCGTATTCTTCGAGAGCCAGAAACTCTATGGAATCGGGGAGCAGTTTGTCAAGGAAGGAGTCCCGCAAGGGTATTACGAAATACCGGAAGGAGAACCGTGTATCAAGAGGGAAGGCGATGATGTTACCCTCATTTCCCTCGGACCTTCTCTGTACACTGCAATTGCAGCAGCCGACCGGCTTGAGAAAGATTTTGGCATGAAGGCTGAGGTAATTGACCTGAGATGGATCAACCCACTCAAATATGAGTTGCTGGTTGCCTCCGTTGTAAAGACCGGAAGGGTGGTCTTGGTAACCGATAGCGCCGAACGGGGAAGTTATCTCCATACCGTCGCCTCTAACCTGAATCGCCTTGCCTTCGAATATCTCGATGCCCCGCCGGTTGTCGTCGGCAGTAAAAACTGGATTACCCCGCCTGCCGAGATGGAGGAATATTACTTCGCCCAAGCTGATTCTGTTCTCGATGCCATTCATGAGCAAATCATTCCTCTCAAAGGATATGTTCCTGTACATGCCTATACTGACGGTGAATTTTTCCGAACAAGCCGAGAGGGTGTATAATCTAGCGACAAGGGGTACCTATGGAAATGCAGGACTTGGAACGGGATATCAATAACCCAGATAAAACGATTCGTATGGAAGCGAGTGTAAAGCTTGGTTCCTTGATAGAGAGCAATGATCTCAGACGAACTGCACTGCAAGAAGTGAACAACCATGTGCACACCACGTGGTCGTTCAGCCCTTATGAGCCGGCAGCGGCTGCCTTCAAGGCCTGGAAGGCAGGCCTGGGTATTGTCGGGAGTATTGACCACGACAGTATCGGGGCGGCAACAGAGATGCTTGACAGTGCCCAGAATATCGGGATTGCAAGTACCGTCGGGTTTGAGATCCGGGTGAGCTTCAAGGATACGGTTTTCGCTGACAGGAAAATCAACAACCCGGACTCCGAGGGCTTGGTCTATATGTGTGTCCATGGGGTGCCCCGCCAGAAAATTGGGGAAGTCGAGGCATTTTTGAAACCTGTCCACGCAATCCGCAACAAGCGGAACGAGGCTCAGATTGCAGCTTTGCAGGCGTTGGTAGGGCCCTACGGGTATGACCTTGATTTCAAGCGTGATATCGTACCCCTTTCCAGGTCTGCAGAGGGTGGTTCGATTACCGAGCGGCATATTCTCTATGCAATGGCCCTGCAGACCATAGCTATGTTCAAGAAAGGGGAAAAGCTTGTCAGTTTTGTGAAAAATGACTTGCAGGTTCCTTTGTCACAGAATATCGAAAGCCTGTTGCTGGATACCGATAACCCCCACTATGCCTATGACCTGCTTGGGGTTCTCAAAGGTAATTTTCTCCCGAGATTCTTTATCCAGCCAGAAAAGGCAGAATGTCCCGATGTCAGGCAAGTTGTCTCGTTCGGTACACAAATCGGTGCAATCCCGGCCTATGCATATCTGGGAGATATAGAAAAAAGCGTAACAGGGGACAAGAAGAGCGAGCGGTTCGAGGATGCGTATCTTGTTGAACTCATGGACTTGCTTTCAGATATTGGATTCCCTGCCATAACCTATATGCCTCCCCGAAATACTGTTCAGCAGATGAAGCGGCTGCAAGGATTGGCAAGGGAGAGAGGGATGATGGAGATCAGCGGGGTTGATATCAATAGTTCCCGGCAGAGTTTCAATTGTCCTGAGCTGTTGGGGGAATGCTGCAACCACCTTGTCGATTCTGCCTGGGCCCTTGTTGCCCATGAGAAGCTTTCGACCTGTAACCAAAGTCTGGGATTGTTTTCTGCGGATAACCCACTCTCCTCTCTGTCCCTTGCAGACCGCGTCAAACGGTATGCAGCCATTGGAAGAAGGATGGATGTTCGTCAGCCCCTGGAAATTATACATTTATTCGAATAGGAGAACGTACATGCTTTGTTTTTCAGAAAATATTGCCAGTGAGATCTCTGCGGTAATCCGGGGATTGACCTTTGATGGTGAAAAAGGGCTTTTTGTCCATACCCTTAGCTCTAATAGTGCAGATCTTGTATTAGCACCGGCTAGCTGTGGCACTGAGGTTTCAAAGGTGTCAAAAATATGGCAGGGGCAGTTGCAGGAGTATTGCGACAAGCATAGAGTCTATCCTTCGGTTCTCTCTGTGGAGGGACTGGAGGTCTTTTTGGGGCTTGGGACCAATTATGATGAGGCTGTGCGTGCTGAGGGTGTCTCAGCCATCCCTGCCTTGCCCCCTACCTTTGAGAGAAACGATGTGGTAAGGGATAAGATCGCTTTGGTAACCGGGGGCGCCCAGGGGTTCGGGGAAGGGATCGTGCGTTCCCTTTCCGAGCTGGGTGCATTTGTCTATATCGCCGACATGAACAGTGAAGGCGCAAATCGTTTGGCTGACAGGTTGAATTACGAGGCTTGCATAACGGTGGCAAAGGCTTTGACCGTCAACGTCACCGATGAGGAGTCTGTAAAGGCCATGATGGAGAACGTTGCAAAAGAGACCGGCGGCCTCGATCTTTTTGTCAGTAACGCAGGGGTCTTGAGGGCGGGGTCGGTGAAGACGATGCCCCTGAAGGATTTTCAGTTTGTCACAAGTGTAGACTATACAGGGTTTTTCATCTGCAGCAAATTCGCTTCCAACCTTCTTGCGTTGCAAAACATCCCTTCAGGCAAGTATTTTACAGACCTGGTAGCGATAAGTAGCAAGTCAGGGCTGCAGGGTTCAAATAAAAACGGGGCATACGCCGGGGCAAAATTCGGTACGATTGGATTGACCCAAAGCTTTGCCCTGGAACTGGTTGAGGATAATATCAAGGTGAATGCGGTTTGTCCTGGAAATTTCCTTGATGGGCCTCTCTGGTCAGATCCTGACAAAGGCTTGTTCGTCCAATACCTTGCTACAGGCAAGGTCCCCGGGGCGAAGACTGTTGAAGATGTGAGAAGGTTCTATGAGTCGAAGGTCCCGATGAACCGGGGTTGTAGGACCGAGGATGTTATACGCGCTATCTGCTATATCGTCGAACAGAAATATGAGACAGGCCAGGCTATCCCCGTTACCGGTGGACAGGTCATGCTCAATTAGGAGGAACCGATGAAGACACGTGCCGTACGCTTATATGGGGTCAATGACCTTAGGGTGGAAGAATTTGAGTTGCCACCGATCAAAGAAGATGAAATCCTTGCAAAGGTAATTACCAATAGTATTTGTATGAGTGACCACAAGGCTGCCGAGCAAGGGGCCTCCCATAAACGTGTTCCAGATGATGTAGCGACAAACCCGATTATCCTCGGGCATGAATTCTGTGGAGAAATCGTAGAGGTCGGAAAAAAATGGGCTGGGAAATTCAAGAGCGGAAGCCGTTTTTCCATTCAGCCGGCATTGAACTACCAGGGAACCTTGGATGCCCCAGGCTATTCGTTTAGGTATATCGGGGGTGATGCCACCTACATTGTCATTCCTCACCAGGTGATGGAACTCGATTGCCTGTTACCCTATGAAGGCGATGCCTTCTTTTTGGGGAGCCTTGCCGAACCAGTTTCCTGCATTGTGGGCACATTCCATGCAATGTATCACACGAATGCAGGTTCCTATGTCCATGAGATGGGTATCGTAGAAGGAGGGAACCTTGCTATCATCGCGGGGGTTGGCCCCATGGGTCTTGGTTCGATTGACTACGCCCTGCATGCGGAACGAAAACCAGGTCTTCTGGTCGTAACCGATATTGATGATGCCCGCCTGGCAAGGGCTTCACAACTCTATAGCCCTCAGGAAGCTGCAAAGAACGGGGTGAAACTCGTATATCTCAATACGAAAAACATTGCAGATCCTGTTTCAGCATTGAAGGATCTTACCGGAGGCAAAGGGTATGATGATGTTATGGTAATGGCACCTGTCAGGCCTCTTGTTGAACAGGCTGATGCAATCCTTGCCCAGGATGGATGTCTCAATTTCTTTGCCGGTCCGAACAAGAGCGACTTCAAAGCAGAGCTCAATTTCTATGATGTCCACTATTCCTCTCACCATATTGTCGGAACGAGCGGGGGCAATACTGATGATATGCGGGAATCACTTGCAAAGATGGAGAAGGGGATTTTGAACCCAGCGGTGATGGTTACCCATATCGGGGGGCTTGATGCCGTTCCCCAGTCGGTAATCAATCTTCCTTCCATTCCAGGCGGTAAGAAACTGATGTATACCCACCTGCATCTTCCCTTGGTTGCTATCGCTGATTTTGCAGAGGTCGGAAAGACAGATCCCCTGTATGCAGAGCTTGACCGATTGGTGAAAAAGCATAATGGACTCTGGTCCACGGAAGCTGAAAAATATCTGCTTTCCCAATGTAAGGAAGATTAGGAGAAACGATGAAGAAGCATATCGCAATTGACCTGGGGGCTTCCAATGGACGGGTTATCGTCGGGGACCTGAAAGAATGTACGGTAGTGCATCGGTTCATCACCAACAATGAGTTAGTCCTGGGAGAGCTCCATTGGAATCTCCTTGGACTGTTTTCGGAAATCAAGGTGGGGCTGAAGAAAGCTTTTTCGCTGTATGGTGAAGAAATAGGTTCGATCGGCATCGACACCTGGGGTGTCGATTACGGTCTTCTGGACGCCAGCGGGGCCTTGGTCTCGCTCTGTTACCATTACCGTGATAGCAGGACAGATGGTCTCATCGAAGAAGTGTCAGAAAAGCTGGGAGGCAAGCAGAGGGTGTTCGCTGAAACCGGCATTGCTTTCCAACCTTTCAACACGCTGTATCAACTGGCAGCAATGCAGAGAGACCGCCCAGATGTGTTCAGGGCAGCACGCCATTATCTCTCGGTTCCTGATTTGCTGGCTTACTGGTTGACCGGAGTAATGAAAAACGAGAGGACACACGCCTCTACCACGCAACTCTACAATCCGTTTACCAGGGACTGGGCCTGGGATCTTATTGATGACATGCAGTTTGACCGTACCCTGTTTTGTGAGATTGTAGACAGTGGGACTGTTATTGCTCCCCTGATCGATTCTGTATGCCATGAGGTGGGTTGTGTTTCCACTGTCGTTGTAATCGCTTCTGCGGCCCATGATACGGCCTCTGCGGTCGCGGCAGTGCCTGCAGCCGAGAATGAAGTGCCTCTCTATATCTCAAGTGGTACTTGGTCTCTGTTAGGTGTGGAACTGGACCAGCCGATTGTCAGTGCCAAGGCTATGGAAAGTGGCTTTACCAATGAGATAGCCGCAAATGGGAAAATCCGCTTTTTGAAAAACATCATGGGGATGTGGATTCAACAGGAATGTGTACGGCATTGGGAAAGCGAGGGGGAGTGTATTTCCTGGAAAGAACTGGATGGGCAGACGCTCGATTGCCAGTCCTATGAAGGGTATATAGACCCCAGTGACAATCGGTTTCTCAAACCAAACAGTTTCGGCAATCTGATGGTGGATCGCATCGATGCATGGTGTGTTGAACAGGGGATGCCAAAGCCTGCGAAAAAGGGTGAATACATGGTTGCTATTTACCGTGGCCTTGCCAAAGCCTATGCTCTGTCGATAGGACAACTTGAAGCCATAACCGGTTCTCACTTCACTTCTCTGTACATTATCGGGGGTGGGTGCAAGAACGAGATCCTCGACCAATGGACTGCAAATGAGACAGGATTGACGGTCTATGCAGGTCCTGTGGAAGCAACTGCACTTGGTAATATCGTGGTCCAGATGTTGGCAACCGGAGAGATTGAATCCTTGCAGGAAGGTCGGAAAACAATCCGTGTTACACAGAGCGTTACGTGTTTCAAGCCTTGAGAAACGTATTTTCAAGGGGAAACCTAATTGCTGGGAAAAGGTATGCCTTTTGTAGTATATGAGAGTAATTTACCTGGTTGTTCGTAATGACTCTTTGAATAATGATAGTCTGTAATCTGAATTACATATCTATTAATGCTCTAATATGCTCATATTAGAGCATTGTTTTTAGGTGAGCTTACAAATTCAATTTTCAGTATTTTTTACCGGACTCAGGGGATTTTACTTTGTTGTGTTGTTTTGTAAACGTTTACATTTTTTTGTTGACAAATCAAATTTGGGATGCAAAGATACAACAGTAAGCCAATTTACACAAAGGTTTTTCGTTCCGGGAGGGGAGAGGGAAGCCGGATTCTTCAGTTTGAATTTGCCCGCCAGGGGGCATAACCCTGGAATAACAAAAGGAGTTTTTAGTATGAAAAAGATGGTGGCTATCTTACTGGTGCTCGCTCTTGCCTGCACAGGTGTATTTGCCCAGGGTTCATCGGAATCAGCAAAAGGCAATACCGTAAAAATGGGTGCTTTGATCCGTAACCTGAATGAACAGTTTGTAAAAGACTATGCTGATAACTTGAAAAAGCTCGCAGCAGAGAAAGGCATTGAGTTGAATCTTCAGGATGGACAGGGTGATGTAGCCCGTCAGCTCGACCAGCTTAATACCCTCATTACCCAGGGATATAAGTATTTTGTAATCATCCCCCAGGACACCAGCGTGACTGAGCAGATGGCACAGCAGATCAAGGCTGCCGGCGGTGGCGCTGCATTCTCAAACATTCAGCCGTCCGTCCAGGCCCTGAAAGTCGGAAAGGATTTCTATCTTGCTTCTTCCCCAGAGTTGGTAGCAGGTCAGTATCAGGCACAGATTGTTGATGAATATTTCACCAAATATCCTGCCAAGGCTCCTGGTAAAGTACTCAACACTCTGTATCTCGAAGGTCAGCTCGGACACCCAGCTCAGATCAGCAGGGAAGCCGGATTTGTCGACGAACTCACCAAGCTCGGTTATACCGTAAATTTTGTTGCCAAAGATACAGCTGACTGGTCCCCTGACAAGGCACAGGAAAAGATGGATACCTGGCTTGCAGCCCATAGCGGTAAGTTCAACCTCGTTGTTGCACAGAATGACGGTATGGCACTGGGTGCCGTTGAATCCTTGATCACCAATGGCCTCACCAAGAAAGATGCTTCTGACGGGACTATCCTTACTGTTCCTGTACTTGGTATCGATGCTACCGCAGATGCTCTCAATTCAATGGATCAGAATAAATTGTATGCAACTGTCCTGCAGGATTCCGTTGGTCAGTCAACCACTGCATTCGACCTTGTCTACATCATGGCTACCAAGGGAACCGCCTTTGGTTCGACTGCTTGGGGTTTGAAGCCTGCTTCTGTAGTAATTTCTGAAGCTCCAGCCAATGACGCTGCAGTTATCGGTCAGTGCTACCTTGTACCTTTCAAGCCTATCACCAAAGCCAATTACAAAGACCTGATGTAGTTTCTATTCAATCTCCTGTTGGTGTTCTGCCAACGGGAGATTACCCTTCATGAACGCCGATTTGGCGACAATGCAATTACAGTTTGGAAAGAGGAAAAGAGATGGACAATACATTTGCCCTGGAAATGAGAGAAATTACCAAAGTCTTTCCCGGTGTACGTGCCCTTGATGAGGTTACTTTTAAGGTAAAACCCGGAACGGTACATGCTCTGATGGGCGAGAATGGTGCAGGCAAATCAACGTTGATGAAGTGTTTGTTCGGCATTTACAAAGAAGACCACGGAAATATAATCCTGAACGGAAAAGAATGTCATTTCCAAGGGTCTCACGATGCTTTAAAAAATGGAGTCTCGATGATTCACCAGGAATTATCGAATGTTCCTGAGCGCTCGGTTGCTGAGAATCTCTGGTTGGGCAGAGAACCCTTAAAGAAGAACCATCTCATCGACCACAAGAAAATGAATGCGGATACCGAGGCTTTGTTGCAGCGCCTTGAGATACAGATAAATCCGGCCCAACGGATTGGATCTCTTTCGATATCGATGCAACAGACCTGTGAAATTGCCAAAGCAGTCTCGTATAACGCGTCCATTGTCGTGATGGACGAGCCTACGAGTTCTCTTACCGATAATGAGGTTGAAAGGCTATTCAAGATTATTCGGCAACTTCGATCGCAAGGCGTTTCCATAATTTATATTTCCCATAAGATGGATGAGATTTTTGCCATAGCGGACGAAGTGAGTGTAATGCGTGATGGTAAAATGATCGGTACCTATGACGTTGGGGATATCGATGAATCAAAACTTATCTCTTTGATGGTTGGTCGTGATGCTACGTTGCGATTCCCTGAGAGAAAGGGATCGGTTGGGGAAGTCTGCCTAAAAGTTGAGAATTTAACAGCACTTAACCCCCGTTCTTTCAAAAACATTTCTTTTGAGCTGCATAAAGGCGAGATTCTCGGGATCGGGGGACTTGTCGGGGCTCAGAGAACCGAATTGATGGAAGCTATTTTTGGAGTCAGGGGAATTGCCGAGGGTACGGTCTCCATCCATGGCAATGAGCTTACCCACATGAAACCGAAGACAGCGATCGAGAATGGGATTGGAATGATAACCGAAGACCGGCGAGGAAGTGGAATTTTCCCGCTCATGAATATTTCGACAAATACTTCGATTGCATCCCTTGGTTCTTTTTTGAATAAAGTCCATTTGCTCAGACACAAGGAAATGAATAAGGCTGCCGTTGAATACAATGAAGCACTCAGAACAAAAACCCCGACTATGGAGACGTTGATCCAGAACCTGTCAGGGGGTAATCAGCAGAAGGTGATTATCAGCCGGTGGCTCATGACCTTGCCAGATATCCTCATTATGGATGAACCGACAAGAGGTATCGATGTCGGTGCAAAGTATGAAATCTATACGATAATGAGCCAGCTCGTTGAGCAAGGGAAATCTATTATCATGGTTTCCTCTGAGATGCCTGAGTTGATAGGGATGTCAGACAGGATCATGGTCCTTTGTGCCGGACGGCACACTGGGACGTTGAATAAATGCGACAGTTCGCAAGAAAGTATCATGCGGCTGGCAACTCAGTTCATGTAAGAAAGAAGGGAGATACAGATAACATGGAAGCAAAGAAAGCACTGGGTACTACAAAGAAAGTAGTTAGCCAATATACGACCTGGTTTACGTTTGTCGCACTGCTCTTGGTGCTGTCGATCCTTACCAAGGGTTCTGCCTTGAAATGGAACAGTGTCAGGAATCTCCTGATTGCTGAATCCGTCCGATCGTTTGCCGCCCTTGGTGTCGGTATGATCATTATCACCAAAGGTATAGACCTTTCCATAGGATATGTGGTCTGCCTTACTGCCTCTGTGGCAGCTTCGTTTGCCCAGAATCCGGATTACGCCTCGGCAATCTATGCCGGGCATACCTTCCCGCTTTTTGTCCCGATTCTCGCTGCCTTGGTAGCAGGTGGCTTGTTTGGGCTTTTTAACGGTTGGCTGGTTGCCTATGGTAAACTTCCTCCCTTCATTGCAACCCTGGGTTCAATGTCCATAGCAAAAGGCCTGCAGCTCATTTACACGAGAGCAGCGGTTGTCGGCTCATTGAACCAGAATTTCAAGAGCATCAGCCAGGGCAATATCGGTCCTGTTCCCAATCTCATCCTCTATGTAATCGTTGCAGCGTTCATCGTCTGGGTTTTGCTCAAACATACGCGCCAAGGTACGCATTTCTATGCAATTGGTGGAAATTCCCAGGCAGCTAGGGTTAGTGGTATCAATGTTGAACGCAACTTGATGATGGTATATTTCTATGCAGGCATTCTCTACGGGATGGCAGGAACTTTACTTGCCTCAAGGCTTGGGCTTGCAAATTCACTGACCGCAAACGGGATGGAACTGGATGCAATCGCTGCCGTTACTGTCGGAGGTGTTTCCCAGAACGGTGGGGTCGGCTCCGTGGGTGGTATGATGATCGGTGTCTTTACCATGGGATTGATCAACTATGGGATGTCCTTTCTGGGTGTTGACAGCTATTACCAGCAATTGGTGAAAGGGTTTATCATCATTGCCGCAGTGTATTTTGATATGAAGAAATATGCCAGACGTGGCTAGTTGACGAAACGCAATAGGAGCAGTATATAAGCTAGTGATCCTGAACGTTGCCAAAAGGTTGTAGTACATGGAAAAGAAAGAACAAGCGACGATCAAGGATGTTGCAAAGCTAGCTGGAGTTTCGATTGCCACTGTCAGTAGGGTCCTGAATAAACTAGGGGTAGTTAATCTTGAGACTGAACAACGGGTTACTTCAGCAGTAAAAAGTTTGCATTATCAGCGAAACGCGGTTGCAAGGTCTTTGAAAATGAAGAGAACCAAGAGTATCGGGATTATAGCCCCTGAATTGTCAAATACGTTCTTTTCGGAGATAGTCGAGCAACTGGAAAAATTGCTTGCCCCGATGGGGTATGCCTTATTGTTCTGTTCTTCGCAGAACTCTATCGAGGAGGAAAAGCGAAAGCTTTCCCTCCTTCTTGAACGAAATGTGGATGCTTTGGTAGTAATTCCCACCAGTGATGTAGGGGACCATTTTACAAGTCCTGCACTAGGTTCAACCCCTATGGTGATGGTAGACCGGCAGATTCCCAATCTTGATTGTGATGTTGTGCTTACCGACAACCGCCTGGGCGCCTATGATATAACCTGTTCGCTTATCAGGGAAGGGTTTACTTCTATCGGGTTTCTGGGAGGGGATAGGCATGTCCATACTTCGGTGGAACGCTTGCATGGATATTATGATGCAATGCAGGAGTTCGGTCTTCCTGTTGACCCGGAATTTATTATGCTTGGGGGAATGACCCAACAGGCAGGTTATCAGCTCATGGGGCAAGCCCTTGCAAAAGAGCATTGTCCCAAGGTTTTTTTTATGGTCAACGATATGGTTCATATTGGAGCGAGCAGTTATCTGCTTTCCGAATGCAGCCAAACAGTCCAGGATTCAATGGCCTTCTCTACATTCGATTATCTGTATTATGCCCCATTATTGAAATTCTGCCATTATGCCGTTGCCCAGCCTCTGGAAGAGATTGGCGAGGTTACTGCAAAACTTCTACTCAAGCGTATCGGTGGAGATTATTCTGACTTTCCCTGCAAGGTTGTCATCGAACCCTCAATCAGGGTCCTTACAAACAATGGTGGTATCGTAACCGATGGTAAAGCAAGGACCACCAGCCACGGTACCACTCCCAGAATCGATAAAATCTTCAGCTAGTACCTATTTCAGTTCTTCATCGAAACACACCCCGACCTTACCGCAGGCACCGCTCGCCATAAGGGCATAGGCTTCGTCCGCTTTGGTTAGGGGGAACCGATGGGTAATGAGATCTTCAGGATGGATATTCCATCTTACCAGCCGCTCTACCAAGTCTTCCATTTTCCAGATGCTGGTTACCCAGCTGCCATAGATTGTTTTCTGGTCATGGAGCATATCGGGGCTTGGATTGAAGTGAACCGTACCACCCTCTCCCACGAATGCAATTTTGCCCCATTTCCTGGTTGCCCTGATTGCCGTTGCCCGGCCATTGTCGCTTGCACTGCAGTCGAAAGCCCTCTCTACCCCATGGCCACCGGTAATTTCCTGTACCTGTCTTACATTGTCTTCCCCAGGGGTGAATACATAGTCTGCAAGGCCAAGTTTTTTAGCGAGCTCTATTCTGGTCGGCTGGCTCTCAATACCGATGAGTTTGTTTGCTCCCATTGCTTTGCAGAGCATAAGGCAGGCAAGTCCGACAGGACCAAGGCCGACAACCAGGACCTCATCGTTTCCGCTGACCCCGACTTTCTCGATTGCTTCATATACGGTTCCAAAACCGCAGGCTACCTGTGCGCCATCTGCATAGGAGAGCTCTTCAGGGAGTTCTACAAGGTCCTTTTCATCACAAATCATATACTCTGCCATACCACCGTCTCGCTGCCAGCCATAAGCGGCCCGTTTGGGTGACGTACAGCTGATCATGAAACCTTGACGGCATTCATGGCAAACACCACAGCCGCTGATATGGTACACGATAACCCGGTCGCCTTTCTTGAATCGCTTCAATCCTGGGCCTTCTCCGATAATCTGACCGCAGGGTTCATGTCCGGCGATGACATCCTGGTACCCTTCAGGACCTTTCCCGACATGCTCGCGATAGATACAGCGAATGTCACTGCCACAGATAGTGGTGCACTTGGTCTTAACCAGCACCTGACCGTAGCCGGGTGTTGGAATATCATATTCCTGGAGGGAAACGGTACTGTTTCCGGGAAGCGTGGCCCCTAGCATTTTTTTCTTATCCATCGAAATCCTCCTTTGATGGTTATTGCTTGTATGACTCTGGGCAAGGAATTGTCCCATCCAGATCCCATAGATCCGTCCAGTCTTTTGCTTCTTTCCACAAAAAGACCTGGCCCTTGACCAACCGGCTGTTGCAATCGGCACCCTTGAGACGTTCCACCTCCTCATTACTAAGAGGGTCTGAACAGATGCTTTCGAGGTTGCTTAACAGATTTTTTTCCTTTGTTGACTGCGGTATGGGGATTATGCCATTGGCCTGAGCCCATTTTAAGCAAATGTTTGCAGGATGACAGTGGTGAGCCTTGGCAATCTCTACAACGATTGGGTGTTCCATATCGACGGCATCGCCTTCTGTCATGTCGCGTTCCGGCCGGTTGGGGGAACCTAGCGGACAGAATCCAATAGGGATGATTCCCTCTCCTTTGACATACGAGAGGAACTCTTGTTGCTGGAAACAGGGGTGGAGTTCCATTTCCTGGAAGGAGGGCCTAATCCTACAATCTTGTAAAAGTAGGGTGAGCTTTGCCTTGGTCATATTGCTTGTACCAATGTGCCTCACCAGCCCTAAGTCAACCAATTCTTCCATTTCTCTCCAGGTTTCCATGAATTCTTCATGGATATAGGGTCTTGCATTCTCACTTCTGCTTGTTACGTCACATTTGGGTGGATGAAAATTGGGAAAGGGCCAATGGACCAGGTAGAGGTCAAGGTACTCGAGGCCGAGGTCTTTAAGGCTTTGTCTGCATGAGGCAAGGACTTTGCCTTTCCCATGCATGTCATTCCAGAGTTTGCTGGTAATCCAGAGTTCTTCCCTGTTAACCGGAAAATCATTCAGGACTTTCCCAATCTCCTTTTCATTGCCGTACACACTTGCACAGTCAATATTCCTATATCCCAGGCGCAATGCCGTATGTACCGACTGTGCCATTTCTTCATTGCTGACGTGGTCGCTTCCGAAGGTGCCGACCCCTATTGCGGGAATCTTAGCCCCGGTGGCTTTAATACTCATCGTTGGAACGTCCATGGCGATTCTCCTTATAAAACAAGGATACAACCTAGAGTTTCAGACTACAATGCTTGATGTGCGTATCATTACTACTGTTTTGCGCAAAACGCAAAGGTGTGCTATGCTGATCCCATGATTCAAATAGGTTTGAGACTACGGTTCCAAGATGGTTACGATATGGGTGTTGCCAATGGTGTGGTGCGATATGCAAAGAGTAAGTTCTCTTGGCAGCTCCGTGGGCAAGGCCAGTGGTTTTTCCCGCTTGATGTAGACGGGCTGAAACGATGCGATGCACTTATCGCAAGGATTGAGAACGAGGATGAGGCGCTTTTCTGTGCCAACCTGGGAATACCGATTGTTGATATCGCAGGGGCGTGTTCCTCCAAGATTTTCAGCACGGTGAGAAATGATGATTACGCCACGGGCATAACGGCTGGAAAATATCTGACTGCATTGGGATCTTCAAGATATGCCTGGTGCGGAGTGGACAATGTGCATTGGTCACGGGAACGGATGCTCGGGTTTTGTGCTTCCATCGGCTGGAAAGTCCAGGACCTGCCCTTGTTTTCGCGCTCTTTGGACTGGTGGCGGAAAATATATGAATCATCCACCGAATTGGATATCTGGCTGTCTTCCCTGGAGAAACCGGTATCATTGTTTTGTAGCAATGACCTGGCTGCAATGAAGGTAGAGATTGCCTGTCAGCATCTGGGCCTTCAAATTCCCTCAGAGGTGACAGTACTCGGCGTCGATGATGAAAAACTACTGTGTGAATTGGCAAGTCCCTCGATTTCCAGCATTCCTCCCAATTGCGAGATGATCGGGTTCAAGGCAGCACAAATGATCGACACCCTCCTTGAAAACAAGAATAACGAAATTCGTATCCAGCGAATTGCCTGTGGTCCAGTATCGGAAAGGGAGAGTACCTCCCTGGTTCTCGAAACAGATGAGGTGGTCGCAGAGGCCCTTAGGATGATTCGTTCGAAAGTATCCTCGGGAATCTGTGCGTCTGATGTCATAAACCATAGCAACGCCTGTCGGAGAACCTTGGAAACACGCTTCAAGAAAGCCCGGGGAAGGACAATCTGGGAGGAAATCACGGTACAACGGTTGGAGTTGGCCTGCAAGGTATTGCGTACAAGCAACACCCCCATTCAGCAAATCAGTGAGGAATGTGGTTTTGGTTCACCCCAGCGCTTTTTTACCTTGTTTCGCAGGCAATATGGTACAACACCGCAGGTTTGGAGAAGCGCTCAGAAACTTTGACCCTGCAATAGACTGGCTTTGCTTGAGGAAAGCTCTTGTTTGTGACATGATAGGGTCCAAGGAGTCAATGCCATGGAACTGATGCTTGATACTGCAAATCTCAAGGATATTGCAAAGGGAATAACCACGTATCCTGTAACCGGAGTGACTACCAATCCTTCAATTATCAAGGCTGAAGGTGCCGTAGATTTTTTTGACCACCTGAAAAAGATCAGAGGGATTATCGGACGCGAACGGAGTCTCCATGTACAGGTGGTGAGCCAGCAATGTGATACCATTATTTTGGAAGCAGAGAAAATTAGGTCGATACTCGGAGAAGAAACCTTTATCAAGATTCCTGTAACAGAAGAAGGGCTCAAGGCTATCAAGATTCTTTCCAAGCAAGGGGTGAACATTACAGCGACTGCCGTATATACCACGTTGCAGGGAATCCTGGCAATGCTGAGCGGAGCCAGATATCTTGCGGTCTACTATAACCGCATGCTCAATCTTGATATCGATGCAGCCAGGGTTATCAAGGAATTGAGTAGCCTGCTCTGGGCAAATGCAGGAAACTGCCAAGTCCTTGCTGCAAGTTTCAAAAATATCAGCGAGATAACCACTGCCTATGCAAATGGGGCTTCCTGCTGTACCGTTCCCCTCGAATTACTGACAACCGGGTTGCAGATGCCTTCCATTACCAAGGCTGTCGATGATTTCCATGCCAACTGGCAGTTGATATATGGGGATAAGACAATTTTGGATATGTGATGAATATCCCTTACCAGAGGTTCCTCAGGAACACGGTCAATAGTTTCACCGATGAAGAAGGGTTCCTTTTGCCTAGGAGGTTTTCCGACAGGCAATTGGATTCTCTCGGTACTACCCAGCTGTTTTCTTGGATGGCTAATTCCCCTGCCGGTTGTTGCCTTGTCTTTTCCACCACCAGTGAAAATCTCACGTTCCAGTGTAAACGCTTTGTACCCACTAGTAAGAAAGCCTCCGTTCCCCTTGGCCAGAATGATGCATTGAAAGCGTATGGCAGGCCTTTTGATATGACGGACTGTTTCGATGTCTCGGTAAACGGAACGTTCCTGGCCCCAATTCCCATTCGAAAGGGATGTATCTCTGTTTGTCTGGAAAACCCAAACCATGACCAAATCATGGTGAAACTATATTTCCCCCTGTGCCATCCTGTGCTTATAAAAGATCTTTCCTCTGACAGGGAACTTGTCTACGTTCCAGAAAATAAGAAACGATTCTTGGCCATCGGCGATTCCATACTGCAGGGGTTCATGGCACAAAGGCCTGCCTTTGGCCTGATTCCCCTACTTGAATCACGATTGAAACTGCAAGGGATTAACCAAGGAATCTGTGGCTTTCAATACAATGAATCGATATTGGAAGGAATACAGGATTTGGGGGATTTTTCGTACATTTTGGTGGCCTTGGGTACCAATGACTGGAATTTCGATCCTGACCTCCAGTCAATCAAAGACCGGGTCTCCTCGTTTTATTCCCGACTTAGCAAGTTGTTTCCCCTCACTCCGATTGTTGTTCTTACGCCTATCTGGCGAGCTGACCTTACTGAAGCGAAAAGCTGTGGGACTTTTTCCCAGCTTTGTGAGGCAATCGCTACCGAAGCCCAACGCTATGCTGGTGTACACGTCATTGATGGGCTTGCTGTTTCCCCCCATGACAGCACCTATTATGCAGATGGGTTTCTGCATCCAAATGCTAAGGGGTTTTCCTCTATTGCAGATTACCTTGCCCCCCAGCTGGAGCGATTCTGCAGGGACAGCAAATAAAAAAGGCAAGGCAGGTTTTGCCCTGACTTGCCTTGTTCCTATCTGGTATACGTTGTCTGCAGAAAAGCTATGGCTTGTTCAATCCGGTTGAAGGCTTTCTCGATGGAAGATCGCTGCGTCCCGTAGTTGAACCGTACAAACCCCCTATAGTCTTCTCCCCCGAACCAAGTGCCATCATTGACAGCAACCTTTGCCCTTATTCCAAAGAAACGGGAAAGGAGGCCGCCACCTGGGCTAAGCTCACTGTTGTACAGGTCAGGATTTGCTTTTGCATCGGCTTCGACCAAGGGAAGGATTTCACTACAGTCGAGCAATGCGATAAACGAGGCTTTGGGTTTGATCAGGTGCAGTTGCGGAATCTTCTCGTTGCAGAATCCATCGATGAATGCAATATTCTTTTGCAGGTAGGGAATCAACTGCAAAAGCCAATCGTAGCCGTAGCGGTAAGCACTCATAGCGGTAGTCGTTGAAAAGAAAGAGGTTTCGGAAATGAAGAGTTGACTCATTCTTTTCTTCAAGGCTTTCCTGATTCCCTCATCCTCTATGATTGCCACTGAATAATGTTCACCTGCAATATTGAAGGTTTTCGAAGGAGCCATGCAGGTGATTGCCTTGCACCCGACATTCTGGGCGATGGGAAGCAGTGGTTGGTGTTTCCCAAAAGAAAGGTCAGCGTGAATCTCATCACAGATAATCGTTACGTTATTGTCAGCCGCTATTCGGCAAAGTCTTTCCAGCTCCCCAGGGGAAAATTCCAGGCCTGAAGGATTATGGGGAGAGCAGAAAATCAGGAGCTTGGCTTGTTTGCAGAGTTGTTCGTATTTTTCCCAGTCGAGTGAGAACTTGTGTGCTTCTTTGTCATAGGAAAGAGGCCACCTAAGCAAAGTCCTGTCAAGGTTGTTCACTATCCGAACAAACGGTTGATAGGCGGGCATTGGCACTATGATGCCGTCTTTTTCGTCAGTGAGGATATCGGTGAGCAAGGCTATGCTGTTGAGCATTCCCATACAGATAACGACATCCTTCTCCTCGACTTCCCAGTTATGACGCTTTTTTGCCCATTCGCAGAACAATTTATTGGTTCCGCTGAAATGAGGGTATCCGTAAACTCCGCTCTTTGCAGTCTGGACGACCTGGTCCATTATCTCAGGGGCTGCTGTAAAATCCATATCGGCAACCCAGAAAGGTTCGGCATCGCTTACCCCACAGATGCTCTTTATAGCATGTGCATCCCATTTTACAGAAAGGCTGCCTTTACGGTTCACTTCTTTATCGAAATCATATTGCATTAGTTTCTATACTCCACACTGTAGCCAGACCGTTGGTTGGGGTAACGGCCGGCATGTACTTTTTTCTTGAATTGAATGGCTTTTGTCGGACAGCGGTGATAGCATCCAAGACAGCCGAGGCAATTGTCCCCAAAGGAGGGTTGTCCTTCTTCCATTACGATATTGCCTGTTGGGCACATCCTGTAGCAGAGCGCACAGTCGGTACAATCTTCCGTTACCTGGAACTTCTCGGAAAAATCCTTTGAAGCAAGATGGGAAACAGGCATAAAGCGATACAGGGCAAGTTTTGTAAAGGGAGGTTTTGCAGAGAGCTTCAGTTTTTCGTCGTCCAGGTCTGCTGCAATCTTGGAAATCTTTTCATTTGCCTTGGCGTATAGGTCTTCGATCTTTTGTTCATCCTGCACGTCCATCAGCGGGACATACCCATCAGGCATCACCACATGGGTTGAATAACTTGAAAGGCAACCTGCCTTTTGGAGCATCAATTCGGTAGCAACGAGGCTATAGCCGGCGAATTTATATCTGGTCGTGATAAGGAAAGAATATTTGATGGGAAGCAGATCCTGCTTCGCAAACACGTTCTCGATGAATTGTTTGACTATGAGGGGTGGAAACCCTTTATACGTCGGAAAGACAAAGCCGACGCGTTCAGTCATTTCAAGTACCTCTGAATGCATGGCAGAAGCTATCATAACGACAGTGGTATCACCGAGTTCCTTCGCTAGCCTGTTTGCAACATAATAGCTGTTGCCTGTTCCAGAAAAACAGAAAATGGTCGTTTTCATTAATTATTCCCCAAAGTGAAGGTTTCAAGGCGCTTGCAAAGTGCATCTGTATCCTCATCCGAAAGGTCAAGGTTTGTAACCAGACGAACCATTGGTCCCTCATTATTTGCAAGGATGCCGATTGCTGCCAGCTGTTTGACTATATCCGTAGCTTCATAGCCCTGCACGGTAAAGAATATGATATTGGTCTGCACACCCAGTTTGTCTACCTGGGCCCATCCTGCCTTCTCGAGTGCAGAGGCTATTGCCTGGGCATGTAGGTGGTCATCCTGGAGTCTTTCGACGTGGTTTTCCAAGGCATAGAGTCCAGCTGCAGCAAGGATCCCGCTTTGCCTGATCCCACCTCCAAGCATTTTCCTGATGGTAAGGGCTTTATTGATAAACGCTTCATCCCCGCAGAGCAGGCTTCCTACAGGGGCTCCCAGGCCTTTTGAAAGGCAAAAGGTAAGGGTGTCGGCATATTTTGCATAGGTTTTGACAGGAATCCCGGTAGCAACCTGTGCGTTGAATATCCTGGCTCCGTCCATGTGGACCAGAAGCTGGTGGCTGTCGGCAAAATCCCTGATCTCCTCAAGGTTTTCCAAGGGATAACAAAATCCGCCGATGGTATTCTCCACTTCAACCAGGGTAGTGGTTGCCATGTCATAGCAGCCTCTTTTTACTTTTCCTGCAAGGTCGGAGGCTGTCAGTATTCCCCTGGGGACGTCAATCCCGATAGGCAGGACCCCTGCGATTGCAGCAACAGAACCAATTTCATGTTGGATGATATGGGAATTGGAGGCAGTGAGGACTTCATTGCTTCTTCCTCCGTTTATATACAGGCTGATGAGATTTCCCATGGAGCCGGAAGAGACAAAAAGTGAACGTTCTTTTCCTGAAAGCTGGGCTCCAAGCAACTCAAGCCTGTTAGTCGTAGGGTCCTCACGATAGACATCATCACCGACTTCTGCTTCATACATTGCCTTTCTCATTGCCTCGGTGGGTTTCGTAATCGTGTCGCTTCTTAAGTCAAAACATTTCATATTGTATCTCCTGTGATGGAATCAAAAAGATCGAAAAAAGTAGGGAAGGTGATCGCTGCTGCATCAACACCGAGAAGATTGATGGTCCCCGATGCTGCAATGCTGGCTACGGCCAAGGCCATTATTACCCTATGGTCATCATGGCCGCTTACAGTTCCTCCCGTTAGGGGATGTCCTGCACGGATAGTCATGCCATCAACCTGTTCGTCAATGACGGCACCGATTTTTTCAAGCTCTTCATGCATAACCGCTATCCGGTCGGTTTCTTTGATACGAGCCTGGGGGACATTCACCAACGAGACGTCTTCTTCTGCAAAACAGGCAGTAACAGATAATATGGGAAGCGTGTCTGGCATGGCATTCAGGTCAAAGGTGCCACCTTTGAGAACCTCTGGTCCTGTTACGGTTACTTGCTTTCCTTCCCAGACCACCTTGCATCCCATGGCTTCGAGAATCTCCAGGATTTTCTTGTCTCCCTGGACATCATCCTGGTTGAGCCCTCGCACAGAGATACTGGTTTTCCCGATTGCAGCCATGCAGAAAAAGAACGAGGCTGAACTGAAATCACCGGTAACCATGGTTGTGAAGCCCTTGAAGTGTTGGTTGCCGTATACTCTGGCTTTCTGGAAATCCTCAGAAATCTCATAGCGTATGTTCTGTTCGTCAAGCCATTGCAAGGTCAACGAAACATAGGGTTTTTCATATAGTAGGGGTACCGTAATCTCACAGTCCCCTTTTGCAAGGCTGCAGGCTAAAAGCAGTCCCGACAGGTATTGGCTGGTCGGGCATTCAATGGAACAGGCTCCTCCGGTAAGAGGCCCTTGTATGGAGAAAGGAGGGTAGATTCCGTTCATTCTCTCTACCTTTGCCCCAAGGGTTTCCAAAGCATCGAGCAGTGGCCCGATCGGACGTTTCTGCAACTGCTCATCACCTGAGAACGTGAACTTTCTGGGCAATGAGGCAAGCATACCAGTTGCCAGATAGAGGGTAGTCCCGCTATTTCCACAGTCCAAGGTGATAGCTTCCTGGACATTCTGTACGTGTGAGGCATCACAAAAAAGGCAGGTGTGGTTTGCATCCCAGGTAATTTTTGCCCCTATCTGGGTGCAGAGGTTCATGCAGCTTTGTGTGTCATGGCTATCCAATGCATTGATGATGGTACTCTGCTCTCCACTTAAAGAGGCAATGAGCAAGGCCCTGATTGTCTGGCTTTTTGATCCCGGGATAGTAACAGTCCCCTTGGCATGGGTAGGTGAAAAGGTTTTGTCCATAGGCAAAACTATACCGAAGTTATCCATCTGAGTCCAGCAAAAAAAAGTCCCCGGGAAAACCCAGGGACTGATAATACTGGAAACAAACTACTTGAGATAGATGTCCTTGACCGGATGGTAATCCATGGTGTTTCCACTCCAGCCGCCCCACTTGTTTGTATCGATCATGTTGATCGTTACATAGTAGTAGAAAGGCATGATGGACTGGTCTTCATTGATCATGATGTCTTCAGCGGTCTTCAAAACGCCCATGCGGTCTTCACCTGCTGGCATTCTTGCTGCTTCATTGATCAAGAGGTCATATGTCTCGTTGGCATACTTTCCGCCGTTCATACCGGCACCGGTGATGAACATGTCGAGGAATGTATTAGGATCCTGGTAGTCGCCTACCCAACCGGCACGTGCAATCGTGAAATTGCCCTGGTTCCTGTTGGCCAAATAGGTCTGCCATTCCTGGTTCTCGAGCTGTACGTTGATTCCGAGGTTGGTCTTCCATTCCTGCTGTACGAACTCTGCGATCTGCTTGTGGCCTTCGCTGGTGTTGTACAGGATGGTGAGGGTCGGGAAACCGGCACCGTTGGGGTAGCCAGCTTCTGCGAGCAACTTCTGAGCTGCTGCAATTGCATCAGCCTGATCTTCGTACGGGAAAGCAAGAGCATCGTAACCGGCCATCGGGGGAACAATGCCCCAAGCAGGAATCTGTCCAGCCTTGGTAACACCGTCTACGAGAGCCTGGCGATCGACTGCGAGAGACAAAGCCTTTCTTACACGAACGTCCTTAACAGGAGCAATTTCGTTCTGGAAGACATAGTAGTACGTGGAGAGCTGGGGAGAGGACTGGAAATCGTCACGCATTGTGGCGGCCTTGATCTGGTCGTTAGGTACATTGGTCAACCAGTCGATTTCACCATTGAGGTACATATTGTAGTTGGTGCTATCGCTATCTGAGGCATAGAAGATAACCTTATCGAGCTTTACGTTGTCCTTGTCCCAGTAATTCTGGTTCTTGACAGCAGCGAGGTAGCTCTGAGGTACTTTCTCTGACAATACAAAAGGACCGTTCCCTACGAAATTCTCAGGATTTGTCCAAGCCTTGCCATATTTCTCGATGGTGTGCTTCGGAACGATTGCGAAAGAATAGTGGGTAAGGGCGTCGACGGCATACGGCAGAGGTCCGATAAGGTCCATCTGGAAGGTATAGTCATCGAGTGCACGGATCTGCACAGCTTCTGGACCAGCTTCACCGGCATTATATTCACTTGCACCCTTGATGAACATGCAGGGGAACCAAGCATAGGGACCTGCTGTTTCAGGAGCAAGGAGGCGGAGCCATGAGTAGACTACGTCATTTGCTGTGATTGCTACACCATCAGACCATTTTGCATCCTTGCGAAGCTTGAAAGTGTACTGGGTGCCTTCTTCGTTTGAAGTCCAGCTTTCAGCAACGCCAGGTACTGCATTTGCAGTTTCAGGGTCGTTGGCTACGAGACCTTCGAAAAGGGCTTCGAAAATCCTGTGCTCAGGGACACCCTGAATGAGAGCCGGGTCAAGGGATTCTGGTTCTGCAGCATTCGAGATGCGGAACACAACTTCATCCTTTGCGCTCTGGGCAGGGGCGGCAGGAGCGACCGGTGCAGCTGGTGCCGGTGTGGCAGCAGGAGCTGGGGTTGCGGCTGGAGCAGCAGCTTTAGCAGGGGTAGCAGCAGGAGCTGCAGTAGCAGCGGGTGTGGTGGTTGCGGCAGTCTTGGGCTCTTCCTTCTTTCCACAGGAAATAAAGAGGGAGCTGACAAGAAGAACGCAAAGCACGATAGTCAGAAATTTCTTCATAGACATATCTCCTTGTGAATGTAAATGTAAACGTTCAACCTAGCATATTCTACATTTAACCACGAATCAAGAGAAAACGCAAATGGGTTAAGTGTGAAAAGTAACTGCAATTGCCTTGTAACCTTACACAACTGTAGATATTGTAAGATTACATTCTGTTTTACCGCTGATTTCATGATGACCTTTGTCTCATATCTTATTATAATTTGATAAAAGGATGAGCATAAAATGATCAGACATGTCACGCGAAAGCGAAAGAATGGTATTTCTTTCACCATCAGTCCCTTTTTTACCATCATCTGTGCCTCGTTTTTTCTCTACCTTGTGTGGGGGTTAACCTATTCTGTCCAGGATGGCATTCCCCTCTCTTCAATGTGGCATCTGTTGGTTATGGCTTTTCTTGCCCTGATAGGGGCTTTGTACCGGGACTCCTGGTATTTTGATACTGAAGAGAAAACGGTCACTTCTTTCTTTGGGTTTGGGCTTATCGGTAAAAGGGTTGCCTACCCCTTCGATTCCATCGAAAGGATCGAACTGACTCATTTTGTCCGGGGCGCCGTAGACAAGGAAGCGAAACCTACGAGACGAAGGCTCAAGGCTATGGTTGTCCTTTCCCTACGGTTTGACGAAGACACGGTAAAGGATATGGAGATAATCCAGGAAAAAAGTTCCGGGGGTAGGACAGAGTCGGCTGCACAATCGATCAGTGCTGTGACCGGCCTAGGGCTGTTCGTTGACAGGCCAAGGGATTTGGACCTCAATGTAGGCTTCAAGGAACTCTGACAATAGCCTTACGATATAAAAAAGACATCCAAGGAACCTGAGGGGTTCAAGGATGTCTTTTTTGTCGGTACCTGATCCTAGTTTATCTGGCTCTGCTTCTTGGCATCTGCAAAAGCGTCTTTCTCGCTTACCTTTGCATAATCCTTTTGGTCATACAGCCAGCATGCTACCTGATGTTTCTCGTCAATCTTGAACATCGGGGGAATATGGCATTCACACCAAGGCATTTTTTTCGGGCAGCGATCATAGAAGTAACACCCGATACGTTCCTTGTCAGGGGATGGGACGTCACCGGTGAGGATAATTCGTTGTCTGTTCCTTTCCACTTTTGGGTCTGGAATCGGGGCAGCGGAAAGCAAGGCTACGGTATAGGGATGCTTCGGATTGTCATACAACTGCACAGCCTCGGAGAGCTCTACGATCTTTCCAAGGTACATGACGGCGACCCTGGTACTGATGTGCTGGATAACTGCCAAGTCATGCGCTATGAAAATGTAGGTCAGCCCGAATTCTTTCTGCAGGTCTCCAAGCAGATTGAGAATCTGTGCCTGGATCGATACATCAAGTGCAGATACCGGTTCGTCGGCAAGTATGATCTTGGGATGCAGGGCAAGTGCCCTTGCGATTCCGATCCTCTGGCGCTGGCCGCCACTGAATTCATGGGGATACCTGTTTTTGAAAGCTTTGTTGAGCCCGACACGTTCCATGAGATCTTCGACCTGTTTCTCGATCTCCAATGAGGTCAAGGGTTTTTCCAGCAAGCCCCTCTTGTTATAGATTACCAAAGGTTCTGCAATGATGGAACGAACGGTCATTCTCGGGTCAAGCGAAGCATACGGGTCTTGGAAAATCATCTGCATCTCGCGTCTGGCGATGAGCATTTCCCGTTCACCAGCCCTGACTAAGTCAGTACCATTGAAAAAAACGCTTCCGCTGGTAGGCTTGTGAAGCTGGGAGATGGAGCGTACGGTTGTGGACTTCCCACAACCTGATTCTCCTACGATACCTAAAGTTTCCCCTGGGTATACATCGAACGAGACTCCATCTACAGCCCTGATTGCCCCGACTTGTTTCTTGAAGACAATTCCTGTATTGATAGGGAAGTGCTGTTTAAGGTCCTTCACTTCCAAAAGGGGTTTGATTTTTTCACTCATAGGGCCTTCTCCTTCTCGGCGGCCTCTTTCAAGGCTTTTGCAATGGCTTCCTCTCCGCTGTAGAGCCAGCAGGAAACCTCATGGTTGTTCCCAAGGTCAACGGTTGGAGGATATGCCTGGTGGCAGACTTCCATATCGCGATGGCATCTGGGGTGGAACGGGCAACAAGGGGGAAGGTCTATGACATTGGGTGGTTGTCCCTCAATTGAGAACAACCTGTCATTCTTGTTTTTCGTATCCATCCGGGGGACACTCATGATCAAGCCCTCGGTATAGGGATGGGCGGGTTTTGCATAGAGGTCATCAGTAACTGATTTTTCAACAATCCGTCCCGCATACATAACGCAAACCTTGTCACACATACCAGCCACGACTCCAAGGTCATGGGTAACGATAATCACGGCAGTTCCAAATTCTTTGCTCAAGGTCCCGATCAATTCAAGAATCTGTGCCTGGATGGTAACATCAAGGGCTGTTGTCGGTTCATCGGCAATCAAAACCTGAGCATTACATGACAGGGCCATGGCTATCATAACACGCTGGCGCATTCCCCCCGAGAATTGGTGGGGGTAGCTTTGGATACGTTTCTCAGGGGAAGGAATACCGACTTTGCCGAGCATCTCGATGGAACGCTCAAGTGCTTCCTTTTTAGAGATATTTTTATTGTGCAACCTGATTGTCTCGATCATCTGGGTGGAAATCTTGAGGAACGGGTTGAGGCTGGTCATAGGGTCTTGGAAAATCATCGAGATTTTGTCACCCCTGACCGTTCTCATCTCCGCTTCGGAGATTTTAAGGATATCCTCTCCTTCGAAAAGGACTTCACCCCCAACGATTTTTCCCGGAGGGGAAGGGATGAGGCGCATAACCGAAAGGTTTGTAACGCTCTTGCCGCAACCAGACTCGCCTACGATGCCTAGGGTTTCCCCTTGGTGAACAGAGAAAGATACCCCGTCTACTGCTTTTACAACGCCGGCATCAGTCTTGAAATATGTTTTAAGGTCCTTTACGTCGAGGACTGTTTTTTTCTTATCTATCATCTTCGTCCTCCTAGAGTTGGTTTTTGCTTTGTGGGTCGAACGCATCTCTCAGCCCATCACCAAAGAAGTTCATGGCAAACAGGAATATTGTCATGGCAAGTGCTGGGAAAATCAACTTCCACGGATACAGGGTCATCCCTGTCACTGCATCACCGACCAATGATCCCCACGAGGCATATGGAGCCTGGACTCCAAGACCAAGGAAGGACAAAAAGGATTCCTGCATGATAAAGGCAGGTATGCGCAGTGTGGAATAAACGATGATGATCGAGAGTGAATTTGGTACCATATGGCGGAATATGATTCTCCATGTGGAGGCACCCATACTTCTTGCAGCTTCTACGAACTCACTGTTTTTCAAACTCATGACCTGTCCTCGGACCATTCGGGCAATGGTAAGCCAACTTACCAAGGCAAGGGCAATGAATAGATTGAGAATGTTTCTTCCAAAGATTGCCATGCTGATAATAACCAGCAACATATACGGCAATCCATACATGATATCTACAAGTCTCATAAGGAAGAAATCTACTTTTCCCCCGAGGTATCCGGCAAGGGCGCCCAGCAGGATTCCAAGCAGTACGCTGGTAAGCGTTCCGATGAATCCGATTGCAATGGATACCTGTCCACCGTAGATTATGCGGCTTAGCATATCCCTTCCGCTATAATCGGTACCGAGCAGATAATGCCGGGAATGCTTTTTGGATGCTTCGATCTGGGCTGTCAGATTCTCCGAGACCTGGATAGTTTTCTTCATCGGGAAGACAGCCGTCCCATCTTTGATTTCCTGGGCAAGGGTTTTCTCGGTGCTTCTGGTTATCTGGGTGGTAATCTTTCCAAGCAGGTTGGTCTTTGCAATTGTATCAAAACCCTTGGAGCCCATGGTTTTCAGCTCAATTTCAAGGTTTGCCGCATAGTCTTCATCACTGAGTCCTGGTGTTTTGCTCTTAAGGTCGTTAAGTACCTGGGAACGGACTTCCTGGTTACTCTGCTCCCTGAGGCTTTCGACTGTTACATTGTTACTGGCGGCATATATCGGGAGAATCTCATCATAGGACATTTTTCCCAGCTGTGAGATTTTTCCGGTTTCCGAATCTTTCCAGAACACTTTCTTCACAGAAACCAGCAACTCAGTGTCGATACGCTTCTGCAGGCGATCGATTGATTTCTGGTCTGAAGAGCTGAAGGTGAAGGTGCCGGCAGCAAGCTGTCTTTGCCCTTCTTTATAGCTGAAATCCCAAACCTGGGTAATCTGGTTGTCGGCAATCCATTGTTTGATCTGGGCTGACTGTTCGTCAGTCACTTTCAAAGATCCTGATTTCCAGGCTTTGAAATATACTTCCTCAAGCTTGGTTTTCATCATCAACTCCCCTGCTGTCGTGTTCAAAGTAGGGGGGAGATGCTGGTGGTCGAGGATTATTTCATCATAAGGGTAGATAGGAAGAAATGTAGCAAAGGTAGCCAACAGGGTGTAGATAATAACAATTATCATTCCCAAGACTGCCATCTTATTCTTTTTTAACCTTTTCCAAGCATCCTTGCCAAGGCTGTTACCTACGATTGTCTGTTCAAATTCGTTGAGGGACTCTACTTTGGAATCCTTTTTCTTAAGGTTCATCGGGTCCTCTCCTATTTATATGTGATTCTTGGGTCGAGCTGTGCATACACGATATCAACGATGAAGTTCATAGCCACGAGGATAACCGAATATACAATGACAACACCAACGATCAAGGTATAATCCCTGTTGAAGGAACTCTGGACGAAAAATTTGCCCAACCCTGGAACACGGAAAATCTGTTCGATGACGATAGACCCCGTGATGATACCCGCGAAGGCAGGTCCGAGGTAACTTACGATAGGAAGCATGGCCCCCTTCATGGCATGTTTGAAGATGATGGTTGAGTTTTTCATGCCTTTTGCTTTTGCCGTCCTGATGTAGTCGCTTCTCAGTGTTTCAAGCATTGAGGATCGGGTAAGTCGCGCTATATCTGCAAAATAAGCAAATGAAAGGGAGAGGGCTGGGAGTATAATAGTCCTGTACCCTTCACCTGTGGTATACCAGCCGCTGGTAGGCAACCATTTCAATTTCATGGCGAAGATGAGTTGTAAAACAGGAGCAATTACAAACAAGGGTATGGATATTCCTATGACGGCCCATCCCATACTTAGGTAGTCTACCCAGGTATTTTGCCGTACGGCAGCTATTACCCCGGCCGACACACCCAACGTCAAGGCAATGAACATGGCCCAAAGCCCCAAGACAATCGAATTGGGAAGGCTATTGAAAATGTAATAGTTTACATCATAGTCCTTATACTTGTAAGACGGCCCGAGATCCCCTCTCAAAACGTCAAACATGTAACGGCCATATTGTTGTATCAAAGGTTCGTCCATATGGTACTTTGCCTCGATGTTCCTCTTTACAACCTCAGGTAAATTGCGTTCAGTCGCAAAGGGACCGCCCGGAGCTACACGGACGATAAAGAAACTTAACGTGATGATAATCAAAAGCGTAGGAATGATTCCCAGGAGTCTGTTGACGATATATTTTGTCATGCGCTTCCTCGTAGAGATAAATTACAGGGTACATTGAGGATGGTTTTTTCCTCGATTACACAGTCTTTCAGATACTATACCAAGAAGTCTATTTATGCAAGAATTAACAAAGTATTGAGGTTTCTTGTATGGAAGATTTCTTGAAAAATAAATATAAAATTTTTCATAGAAAAGATTTGAAAAATCAATCATAAGAAACCGATTAGTAAATGACAATAGGCTCCCGATAGAGAAATATCTCTAATAAGAGTTAAGACGTAAAATTTTTTTATGCTATTGTAGTCATATTCAGCTTTGTGTAGTAGGAGAAGGTGAAATTGAGAAAAATATATTTGGAAAATCTTGGCTGTTCCAAGAATCAGGTCGATGCAGAGACCATGTTGAAAATCCTCTGTGAGGATGGTTCTGTCAGGACTGAGGACGCCAGCGAAGCGGATTTGATCATTGTAAATACCTGTGGATTTATTGAAAGCGCCCGTGAGCAGTCAGTGGAATCGTTCTTTTCCCTGCATGACGCAAACCCCAAAGCGAAAATCATCCTTTCCGGTTGTATGGCCCAGCGTTATGCCGCCGAGTTGACCGATGAGCTGCAGGAAGCTTCAGCAATTTTTGGCAATCGGGACCTCTCGAAAATCAAGGAAGTCGCAGATGAAGTACTTAACGGTGAACGTGTAGTCCTTGTTCCTGAATATCCCCAGGTGAAGGCTGAGGTGTATGAGCGTAATGAATTGCTCTCCTATCCAGGCAGTGCCTACCTTAAAATCAGCGAAGGGTGCAACCATCGCTGTGCCTACTGTGCAATCCCGTTGATCCGTGGCGATTTGCGTTCGAAACCCATGGAAATGATACTGCAGGAGGCTGCTACCCTGCTCACTCGAGGCGTGAAGGAACTGAATCTTATAGCTCAGGACCTTGCTGCCTATGGTACCGATTGGGAAGATGGGAAAAGCCATTTTATGGAATTGCTTGCAAACCTTGTTGCGCTTGAGGGAGCTTTCTCGATTCGCCTCCTCTATATACATCCTGATGCGTTCCCGCAGGAACTTCCCCTCTTTGTTAAAGAGAACCCCAAGGTGCTTCAGTATTTCGATATTCCTTTCCAGCATGCAGCAGTACCTGTGCTTCGGAGCATGGGGCGGACAGGAACGAAGGAAAGCTACCTTGCCCTTATTGCCAATATCCGATCAGTCTTACCTGAGGCGGTCATTCGTTCCACCATTATGCTTGGCTATCCTGGAGAGGATGCCCCAGCCTTTGAGGAATTGAAAGATTTCCTTACCAAGGCAGAACTAGACTGGATGGGCTCTTTTCTCTATAGCAGGGAAGAAGGAACCAAAGCATACGACTTGCGCGATGAGGAAGAGCACCAGAAAGCCCGCAAGCGTGCCACCGTATACCAGAAGAAAATAGAAGCGCTGCAGGGTCCCTTGACTGCAAAAAGGCTTCAACGCTTCCTAGGAAAGGAATATGACGTTTTGATTGAGGAAAAAGTCGAAGGTGAGGACCTTGCCATTGGGAGGATCTACTCTCAGGCTCCCGAAGTCGATGGCCTGACTGTAGTCATGGGCAGGGATTTGAAGCCGGGGTCAGTACTCCGTTGCGGAATCAGGTCTGTGAATGGGCTTGATTTGGAAGCGGTTCCCGTGGGGCGTGCAAATGACTGAGATCGAGAATTTGCTTGGGCAGTTAAATGACAACCAAAAGGAAGCGGTCCTGGAAAACAGTGCACCTTTGTTGGTCCTTGCCGGCGCAGGTTCGGGAAAGACCAGGGTTATTACTACCAAGATTGCCTATTGTATAGAGAAGCTTGGAATTGCCCCCTACAAAATCCTTGCAGTTACCTTTACCAATAAAGCTTCCAAGGAAATGCGCGAGCGCGTAGGCTCGCTTCTTCCGGGGAAAGGGTATGAACAGGAATGCAACATACGGACCTTCCATGCCTTCGGAGCCTGGTTACTCCGCCGCTTTGGTACGGAAATTGGCCTGGATTCAAATTTCACCATCTATGACGACGACGATTCCCTGTCATTGCTAGCTTCCTGTTACCCAAACCACAAAAAGAAAGAACTGCAACCGGTAATGAAACGAATATCCTTTGCCAAGGACAGGGGGCTGGGCTGTCATGACAACCTCGCCTCTCTCAAGGCAGACAGTACCTTTCCAAGGATGTTTGAAGCCTATGAGAATAAACTCCATAAGGTCGGTAATGTAGATTTTGCAGACCTTATCACACGGAGTATTGAATTGCTCGATGCCCGTCCGGAGGTCCTTGCCTGGGTGCACCGGCGTTTCCAGGTTATTCTGGTCGATGAATACCAAGACTCAAATATTGCACAGTTTGAGTTGCTACGCCGTCTTGTCGGCCCCACTTGCTTTGTGTGTGTCGTCGGTGACGACGACCAGAGCATCTATCGGTTTCGGGGGGCAGAGGTCCAGAACATCCTTTCGTTTCCTGAAGTATATCCAGGGACCAAGGTAGTTAAACTCGAACAGAACTACCGTTCTTCCCAGAGCATCCTTGCCGTGGCGAATACGGTCATCAGCCATAATAAGGGAAGGCACCAGAAAAAACTGTGGACAGCAAATCCAAAGGGAGCGAAACCCAACCTTCTCTATGTCCAGGATGAAACCGATGAAGCCCAGCGGGTAGGGAATATTTTGAACCGCGACAAAGACTTTGACAGCAGTGCAATCTTGTATCGGACAAATGCCCAGTCGGTTGCCTTCGAGACAACATTCAAACGGATGCATATCCCCTATAAAGTGGTAGGGGCTTTGCAATTCTATGACCGCGAAGAAGTCAAGGATGTCCTGGCTCTGCTCTTTTTGCTGATGAACAATAAGGACGAGGTCAATTTCAAGCGGATGATCAATAAACCTGCCAGGGGAATCGGGGAAGGGGGAATCGAAAAAATCTTCTCCTATTCCGGTCAAGTTGGTGATGATTTGTTCATAACCCTTGAAAAGGCTATTGCTTCCGGCATTCTTGCGGGAAAGGCCCAAAGCGGTGCCCGTTCGTTCCTTTCCATGTTCAAGGAAGCCAACCGTTTGCTTGACAGCGAGGAACTGGTAGCATGTGTCAATTTTCTGATTCGTGAATCGGGCTTGCTTGATTATTACCGCAAGATTGACAGCCAGAACAGTACCGGCAAAGTGGATAACCTTGAGGCATTGGTCAATGCACTTGCCTCCTATGATTCATCCAGGGATGGCTTGGCCCTGTTCCTTGAACAGTTGTGTCTCGATCCCACTACGTTGGGTAAAGAAGACCCAAGGGACAAACCTGGGGTAACCTTGATTACCATGCATAATACCAAGGGACTCGAGTTTGACCGGGTGTTCATTGCAGGGCTTGAAGACGAACTCTTTCCCGGTAAGGCAAGTGAAAGCGATGACGACGTTGAAGAAGAACGCAGGATTTTCTATGTCGCGGTAACCAGGGCCCGGAAGGATTTGTACCTGCTGTCAGCCAAAGCACGGAGAATCTGGGGAAAAACCAGCTTCCAGCATCCCTGCAGATTCCTTGACGAGATTGGGTCTGAACTAGTCTCGGTACAGGGAATGAAGCCAGGGACACTGTCCAATGGATGGGAAAACGGCGGTTACCAGGGATTCGGCATGCTTGATGAACGCAGGGCACGGTCCTCGTCTTTCGGTGACGGGACAAAGCCAAGGCGCGAACCTATGGGAACGAGAATCCCTTCAGGCAACAATTTGATCCACCAGGGTTTCGGCGACAAAGCGAAGACCTTCGAAATGAAAAAAAGCCATGAAGAATCGAATGGCGAGAGTCTGTTTCCCCTTGGCCAGAAGGTTTTTAGCGACCAGTATGGAGAAGGTGAAGTCATCAGTGTAAAGAAGAGCGGGGACCGTGAAGTGATCGATGTGCGATTTGCCGGTGGACGGAAAGCAACTTTTATTAGCAAATTCGCCGCTCTTGAGAAAATAGGTCGTGACTGATATGCTTGCAAGTATGAAAGATACTAGACACAAAGACGGCGAAGGATATACAATGCCAGTCGTCGTCCGTGCTCGGTCATACTATTTGTATGATCGTTATGGCGTGCGATATATAGATTTTTTCCAGAACCATGGCAGAGCCATCCTTGGCCATCGACCTGATATGATGCAGCGGGCAATAAAGTCCACGGTCGGCAGGGGGTTGGTCAGCGAGTACCCTTCGGTATTCACAGGAAGACTCGAAAAGCTACTGGCACAACTGTTTCCTGATTTCTCGGCCTTTCGGATTTATTCTGATAGCCGGGTAGTCGCTGATCTGGCCATGAGGGTATCGCCTGATGCGAAAGCAATCTATGATCCCGCATGTTCTGCATCAAAGAACAGCTGCAAAGTGTCTTATTGGCGTCCGTACCTAGAGGTCGGCGGGGCAGATTCCGTGTTGCTCTTCCCTATCCTACCTTTCCCAGGGAGTTTCATACCTCAGGTCGTATGCATTAAGGATCAAACACTTGCAGAAGAGTTGCCGCCTTCGGATTGTATATCTCCGCTGCTTCTTGATTTGCTCATCAAGGCTACGGCGTGCTTGATAGATGAAATGAAGTCGGAAGAATCAGTTGCCAAGCGTATGGACAATCCTCTCAAGGGGTTGTTTGAAACTCGGGGACCGTACGGAATTACGAACCTCGACCACACGCGCTACCGAGAGTTCTATCATGAGGCCTTACAGCTTCGGGTAGTGCTTCCACCTTCTGCGGATATTCCTTTTATTGTCCCTGGTACATATTCCAAGGGTGATATTTCGGAATTCCTAAGGCTTTCGGAACAGTACGCAACAACAATGGTTGAATGAGATGGCAGCAAACCGTAATTGCATAGGGTATCTGTATAAGCATGGCTTGACAGGAGTCTCCTATTGTGCAATTATGCTTCGTGCTGTCCATGAACCAAAAACTACTAAGCGAAGCTTAAGCTTCGCAGACAGGATGAATAGATGAAAACTATTTTTGTAAAACCGCTGACGATTCAGAAGAAATGGTATCTGATTGATGCAGAGGGAAAGGAGCTTGGCAAGGTAGCAGTTGCCGCTGCACGCATCCTCCGCGGGAAAAACAAGCCCGAGTATGTCCCTCACCAGGACATGGGTGACTTTGTTATTATCATCAATGCCGAGAAAGCTGCCCTTACCGGGAACAAGTATGAGGACAAGATGTATTATCGCCACTCCAATTACCCAGGTGGCTTTAGGGAAACCAACTATGCGGATATGATCAAGCGCAATCCCGTATTCCCCATGGAGCATGCCGTCAAGGGAATGCTTCCCCGTGGACCGCTCGGTCGCAAGTTGTTCACCAACATGAGAGTCTATGCCGGTGCAAAGCATCAGCAGATGGCCCAGCAGCCCATCCAGGTTGAAATCTAAGGTAGGAGCGGAATATGGCAAAGAAAGAAGTTAAGAAAGTTGTTGATCTTGGTCATGGTGTAGGACGCAGAAAGACTGCTGTCGCCCGTGTCTATCTCCGCGAAGGTGAAGGTAAGATTATTGTAAACGGTAGAGACGTAGATACGTATTTCGCTAACCCGATGTTGGTATTTATCGTTAAGCAGCCGTTGCAGATTACCGATACCCTTACCAAATATGATATCCTTATCAATGTTGTCGGTGGTGGTCCTTCAGGACAGGCTGGTGCTTGTCGCCATGGTATCTCAAGGGCTCTTGTAGAGAACGATGAGACCTACCGTGCAGCATTGCATACCAGTGGATTCATGACTCGTGACTCCCGTATGGTTGAACGTAAGAAATATGGTCAGCCGGGTGCACGCCGCAAGTTCCAGTTCTCAAAGCGTTAGACTGTGTTTGCGACCATCAAGAGGGAATCCTCCAAGGAAGGGTATTTTGCCCTTCCCCGGGAGGGGTCCCCTTTTTTTATCTCTATGGAACTGTTTCTCTCCCAGCATCTTGCAGAGGGTCAGGAACTTACCGAAAAAGAATTTTTGGAACTCCTTGAAAAACAGCAGAGCTTGGCTTGCAGGGATAAGGCCCTCGTATATCTGGCAAGAAGAGAACATACGGCCTTTGAATTAAGGCTGAAACTGCAGGGCAAGGGATTTACAACTGAGCAGATTTCTTGGGCACTTACCTACCTGAAAGATAAAAACTATCTTTCGGAGCTACGCTATGCCCGTTCTATGATTGAGAGCCGGCAACGGAAAAACCCGGAAGGTCGGGCAATGTTGTCTAGAAGGCTGGCAAGTAAGGGTGTCAACCGCAACGATGCAGAGCAAGCACTTGATGAATTATTCTCAGAAGTGCGGACCTCAGAATATGTCATGAAAGCCTATGCAATGGTTTCGAAAACCGTAGAACCGGATTTGGTACTGATGAAATTACAGAAAAAAGGCTTTACCCGGTATGAGATCAAACGTGCCATGGAAGCTAGTGAGGATGAAACACTATGAGTCAAATGGTAATGTATGTGGCTTTTGTCGGGGGCCTGGTTTTGATTATAAAAGGCGGTGACTGGTTTGTCGATGCCGCTTCCTATGTCGCCGAGGCCTCGGGAGTCCCTAAGTTCGTCGTTGGGGCTACGGTAGTCAGTTTTGCAACTACACTCCCGGAACTGATGGTTTCATCCCTGGCCATGATGCAGGGGAAGGTCGACATGGCATTAGGAAATATTGTCGGTTCTGTTACCGTCAATACTTCCTTTATCCTTCCTTTGAGTATTCTGTTCTTGAGTGTTTCGGTCAAACGTAAGGATAATTTCAACCTCAAAGTGCTCTTGTTTCTCCTTTCCGAGATAGTCTTGTTCGCCATTAGCCTTACCCGTGGGGCAAGTATGGTTAAATCCTTGGCCTTGGTAGTCATGTTTATCCTCTACATCATTGAGAATATTCACAGTGCCAAGAAGAAGAATGAACCCAATGATGAACTGGCTAAAGACCAGAAGACTATCATTTTGAACCTTGCTAAGTTTTTCGTAGGTTTGTTCGGGATAGTCTACGGTTCCCGACTTCTAGTGGACAATGGAAGCGAAATTGCAAGGAGCCTTGGAATTAGCGAGGCCTTCATAGCACTTACCGCAATTTCCATCGGGACTTCCTTGCCGGAACTGGTAACGGCAGTGTCTGCGATTATCAAGAAAGAAGCAGCCCTCTCGGTAGGGAATATCTTTGGGGCAAATACCCTCGATATCGTTATGATTATTCCCGTATGCAGTTTTATTGCGAATAAAACCCAGGGAGTTCCCCTTCCTATTTCAGAAATGACCGTGATTCGGGATTTGCCAGTATGCATTGCTGTCTCACTTGTAGCTACTATTCCGACCATGATCAAGGGGAAGTTCTACAAGTGGCAAGGTGTTTTGCTTCTCGTTATGTATGGTGCCTATCTGACACTTCTTTAGCCGGTAAACGGAAAAAGGCAAAGGAAAAGTCGCCTATTCTTCCTTTCCTCTTGTATAAGTACTGTTTTTGGGTATTCTCTTACTAATCAATATGTATAAAACAACACAAGAATCCCTTCACAAAGGGATGATCCTTATTATAACTTCTGCAGTTTTCTTTTCGCTTGTCGGCGTAGGCATTCGAATGGCTGGCGATTTGCCTCTTATGCAGAAGTGTTTTTTCCGAAACATCGTAGCCCTGTTTTTTTCCTATCTCCTGCTGAAACGAAACAGGATTTCGTTATCAGTGGACCTATTCAAACCAAATTTCTCTCTTCTGCTTCTGCGTTCCATCTTGGGAACCATCGGTATGTTCGGCAATTTCTATGCAGTGGACCACCTTCTGCTCGGTGACGCCTCTATGCTTGCAAAAATGAGTCCTTTCTTTGTGGTAGTCTTCAGTGCATTTTTCCTGCAGGAAAAGGTCCGTCTCAACCAGGTCCTCTGTATTGTGGGCGCCTTCGCAGGGAGCTTGCTTATCGTCAAACCCTCTTTCTCCAATCTCCTGTTCATTCCTTCCTTGATCGGGCTGGTCGGAGGAATGGGTTCTGGCGGGGCACATACTGCAGTAAGGGCATTGGGAAAGAAAGGGGAGACCGGGGTCGTCGTAGTTTTCTTTTTTTCGCTTTTCTCGACGATTATAACCCTACCATCAACGCTTCTCAATTTTCATCCCATGACAATGGCCCAGTTGCTCTGGCTTCTCGCTACGGGATCACTTGCGGCCTGTGGCCAGTTTGCCCTTACCGCTGCCTACCGGTATGCCCCGGCAAATAAGATTTCCGTCTACGATTACAGCCAGGTTATTTTTTCAGCCTTGCTAGGGTTTGTTATTTTCTCGCAGGTTCCTGATCTGTATAGCGGATTCGGTTACCTGGTGGTAATCGGCATGGGGTTTGCCATGTTCCTCTTTACAAAGAAAAACCAGCAAGAAGCTGGTTTTCCCCCAAGTACAATGCCGAGTAACGAACAGTAACAATCAATTTCCTCTGATGTGTGCCAAAAATTCATCGAATCCGTTTTCATTTGCCTCAGGCTCATAGTCAACCAGCGGATAGTTTTCCATAACGAAATCGATATCCTTATCGCCACGTCCAGAAAGGTTTACCAAAATATTCTGGTCTTTTGTCAATTCTTGCGCGAGTTTGATGGCGTATGCCACGGCATGTGATGATTCAAGGGCAGGAATAATCCCTTCCATCCTGCTCAGACCATAGAAAGCCTCCACGGCCTCCCGGTCTGTCGCTGTCTTGTAGTTTACCCTACCGATTGTTTTTAAATAACTGTGCTGAGGGCCGACTCCGGGGTAATCGAGTCCACTGGCAATGGAATAGACCGGGAGCGGTTCTCCTTTTTCATCCTGCAACAGGTAACTCTTGAAACCATGGAGCACGCCCACCGATCCCTTTGTCAAAGTAGCCGCATTAAGGGGAGTGTCCAAGCCTTTCCCTGCAGGTTCTACACCGTAGAGTGGGACTGAATCCTGCAGAAATGCGCTGAAGATACCCATGGCATTCGAACCACCGCCGACACAGGCTACGATAGAATCGGGAAGTTTGCCTGTCATTGATGCAAACTGTTTCTTTGCTTCAAAGCCAACAATGCTCTGGAAATCGCGGACCATCATAGGGAAGGGATGCGGACCCACAACAGACCCGATGCAATAAATCTGGGAGATCGGATCGCCAAGGTAGGCTTCGAAGGCAGCATCGACAGCATCCTTGAGAGTCTGGGTTCCCCTGGTGACTTCTACGACTTTTGCCCCGAGTACTTTCATTCTGCTTACATTTGGTGCTTCTTTTCGTATGTCTATGGCGCCCATATAGATATCACATTCAAGCCCCATGAGGGCTGCGGCCGTTGCAAGGGCAACCCCATGCTGTCCCGCCCCGGTCTCTGCAATAACTTTTTTCTTCCCCATCTTTTTTGCCAGGAGTACTTCTCCGATGCAATGGTTGATCTTATGGGCCCCTGTATGGTTCAAGTCTTCACGCTTGAGATAAATCTGGGCTCCCCCGATTGCATCGGAAAGACGCTTTGCATGGTAGACAGGGGAAGGTCTTCCGACGTAATGGGTCAAAAGGTCATTCAGTTCCTCAAGAAACGCAGGATCCTTAACGATTTTCTCATATTCTGCGGTAACCTCATCCATGACAGCCTGCAGTTGCGGGGGGATGAATGATCCTCCGAATTCGCCAAAATAGCCATCCTGGGTAGGAAGATTGGTTGTATCGATATCCTTGATTATTCCGTTTTTCATGATATGCTCCTTTGCTTCTTATGAGCATGTTACTGTATATAGAAACATCATGTCAAGGAAAATATGTCTGTTTGTTAAAAAAAATAAGCCCACAACCGTGTGATACGGACATGGGCTTTTGCGCTGGGTCGGTTTTTTTACAGGCCGAGTAGTTTTTTGCAGGCATCAGCATCGCGTACGCCAACTGCCTTGTTTGTGATTTTTCCGTCTTTGTAGAACAGAAGGGTAGGGATGGACTGAACGCCAAAAGTTGCGGCAAGTTCGCCTTCCTCGTCTACGTTGACCTTACAGATCTTTACCTTGTCTGCTGCATATTCTTTGTCAAGCTGTTCAAGGATACCACCCTGCATTCTGCAAGGACCGCACCAGGTTGCCCAGAAATCCACTACAACGGGAACAGTGCTTTTCAATACTTCTTCTTCATATGTTTTTTTTGTCAGGTGTTTAATCATCTTTTGTCTCCTATGTCTCTACTATACCTATTTTTTTCTCTACCGCATAGTAAAAAATAAAAAATAGTTGCGGATAACAAATAAAAAAATACCCCTATCGTTTTGGTGTTTTCTGTCGATTTGCTGTATCATAGATGCATGAAACCCTTGATAGATCTCCATTGTGATACGTTCTTTGCAATGCACGAAAACCCAAAACAGGGAAACCTGAAACAGAATTCTTTCTCAGTCGATATTGAAAAGATGCAAAGAGGCAAAGTTGGGGCCTCTTGTTTCGCCCTATTTGTCGAGTTGCAGGAGGGAGCCGAGCCCTGGAATGAGGTTTGTGCCTTGCATGATCTTTTTGTACACGAGATGACAGAAAATGCCGATACCATCCGACAGATAAAAACAGCGAAGGACTTTTCCTCAAATGACCGCCTGGGAGCTATCCTCAGCTGTGAGGAAGGGCAGGTGATCGAAGGTGACCTCTCTCGATTGGCTATCCTTGGCCAATGGGGGGTAAGACTTTTTACCCTGACCTGGAATTTTGAAAATGACTTGGCTTACCCCAATTCATCGGATAAGAAGATTATGGGCAACGCACTGAAACCGCTTGGGCTCGAAGCTGTCAGTGAATTGGAGAGGCAGCACATATTGGTTGATGTTTCCCATCTGAACGACGGAGGATTCTGGGATGTTGTCAGGTATGCTAAGAAACCCTTTCTCGCTTCACACTCAAACAGCAGGTTTTGTACATCGGCAAACCGGAACCTTACCGATGAAATGATCAGGGCCCTTGCAAGCAAAGGCGGGGTTGCCGGACTGAATTTCTACCCGCCATACCTTAGTGATGATTCTTTACATGCCTCGAGAATTGAGGACATGGTTCGCCATTTGCAACACATGCACAATATCGGGGGAGCGGAAGTCTTGGCCCTGGGGACCGATTTCGATGGAATCGAAGGTGACTTGGAGATTCCCGATATCTCAAAGATGGAAAAACTCTGGGAGGCGCTCAAGAAGGCAGATTTCAAGGAACGTGAACTGGATATGCTTTGGCAGACTAACGCTTTGAGACTTCTTGGCGAATAGACCGCAACAACACCTTATCCTCTGGGGAGACCCGGAAAGATTCAATGCACTTCTGTATTGCTTTTTTCTGGACTCCGATGGGCAACCTGCCGGTTTTAAGGTAGGGGAGGGTCTCCTCCCTATATTTGGCAAAGGCTGTTGCATAGAACCAGCCAAGGCCCATTGTCACATAATAATGATCATTGGTGACAGCACTCAGAATTTCCAGGGTTTTATTGGCATACTCATCGGTCAGGTACCAGCACATCAACGCTATGGTGGCGAAACGGATGTCCCAGGGGTTCTCAGAGGACAGAAACCCAAGAAAGAACGGCCAATATTCTTTTTGATGTTTGCCCACTGTGGTCAAGGCACTGCACAGCGTATCATTTGTGGCCCAGCCATCGTTATAGGCGAGCAGTTCCCTCAGGTAGCCCTGTGTTGTCCCACTATCAAGCTTGAGCAAGCCCAAGACTTTATAGGCAAGGATTATCTCTTCATAGGAGACGTCCCCAAACAATAAAAAATCATCAATAAACAGGCTTCCCTCAGCCTTTGCCAATTCCTTGGCAAGGGCATTGAGCTGGGGGGAACGAATACCCAAAACCGGGTGATCTGAGCATTTCAGTCGATATTGGAACTGGGCATAGGCACTATCACTGAGCAGGAAGAGCTTTGCTTGCAGCATTTCTCTGTTCATAGCCCCATCCGTTTGATGAACCGCATAAGGTTGTCTATGGTTTTATCCATGTCTTCCTTTGCACGGGTTTTGGCGACTTTAAAATCTACAGCAAGCCGGTTTATCGAAAAAATGGCACTGACGCCCTCGTCATAGGCACCCTCAACATTATCAGCAATATCTCCGACAACGGCGACGACAGGAACGTTGGCTTTCTTGGCCCTACGGGCTACCCCGATGACAACTTTCCCCCGTAAGGACTGTTCATCTATTTTTCCTTCCCCGGTCAGTACCAAATCGGTATTTTGGAGAAGCGCATCAAACCCTACGGTATCGAGAACGGTTTCTATACCCATCTGCAATTGCGATTTGAAGAATGCGGCCATGCCTCCACCCATCCCTCCGGCAGCTCCGGACCCAGCGATGGACTGGACATCTACTTTGCAATCCCGTTCAATTACCTTGGCAAGTGATTGCATATTTGCATCGAGGCGTTCTACCAAAGCAGGGTCGGCACCTTTCTGTGGGGAAAAGACATATGCAGCGCCAGTCTTGCCATGGAACGGGTTGTCGATATCACACATGGTGGTTATGGTACTATTCTGTATCCTTGGGTCAAGGGAATCAGTATCTATGGACGCTACCTTGTCAAGGTTTCCCCCGGTTGGTACGAAGGTTCTTCCCTCTTTGTCCTTGAATACCACGCCGCAGGCAGCGGCTGCCCCGCATCCCGCATCATTGGTTGCGCTTCCCCCAAGGCCGACGATGATAGTTACACAGCCATGCTTTGCAGCATCGATCATCAATTGGCCTACCCCATAGGTTGTGGTCAGGTCAGGATGAAGGTCCTCGCCTACCAGCGGCAGTCCTGCACAGGCTGCCATTTCAATTACTGCCGTATTCCCCTTGAGTATCCCGTAGAAAGATTCCATGGGGTTGCCGAAGGGGCCTTGGACAGTAAGGTATACCTTCTCACCGCCAACTGCCTGCAAAAAAGCGTCGACACTTCCTTCCCCGCCATCTGCTACCGGTATCGAGGTAACCTGAGCGTCAGGAAAGTGACGTTTTGTAGCTTTGCCCATGATTGTACAGATTTGTTCGGAACTCATGGTTCCTTTGAAGGAATCGGGAATCAATAGAAAGTTTTTCATAGCAGGCTCCTGAAAAGTTCCGGGGGAAGAATCCCCCGGTAGTATTCAGCCCATTATAGCAAAAAGAGCGATAAAATCCAGATAAAGAGTATGCAAGCAATTCCTTGGAATAAGGTTACGGTTGTCTGCGTCTTATATCCATCCTCAGGGGTAATTCCCCCGAAGTTTGTAACCACCCAGAAATAACTGTCATTGGCATGTGATACGGTCATAGCCCCTGCGCCGATTGCCATTACAGTCAAAGCAGCGGCGACAGGTGAGGTGAGTCCCAAAGCGCTCATCATGGAACCACCATCCAAGAAGCTTCCCATAATCCCTGCTGTTGTGGTGATCGCCACAGTAGAGGATCCCTGTGCCGTCTTGAGGATTGCCGAGATGATGAAGGGGAAGAAAATTCCTACCATACTCAGTGCCGCGGCATTTTCTTTCATGTACCCTACAAATCCAGCACTTGCAATTACCTTGCCCAGAACTCCGCCGGCTGCTGTGATGAACAGGATAGGTCCGACGACTTTCAGCGTTTCTGTGGTCATAGCGTTGAATTGCTTCAGCATGCTTTTTTGGCCAAGCAGGATAATCCCAAAGATCAAACCTACGGTCAATGCAATGATCGGGGTTCCCAGGAAGGTGAAAAAGTCAGAGACAGCACCTTGCCATTTCAATGCGTTGGAAATCGATCCGAAGGCCATACAGAGGATTGGGATGATAATCGGTGCGAGAGCCATGAATCCATTGGGGAGGTCCCCAAAGCTTTTCAGCAGTTCCTCATAATCCTGGGTATCTGTATCCTCAACGGTCTCTTCGGTACTCTTTACCCGTTTTCCAATAAAGTTGGCAAAGAAATAGGCGACTAACAGAGACGGTATTGAGCAGAGTATTCCCAGGCCGATTACCAATAACAAGTTGTTTCCTATGCCCAACGTTCCTGCCGCCGCAATTGGACCTGGGGTTGGCGGGATAAGAACATGGGAAGTGTATAAACCGGCTGAGAGGGCAACAGTCATGGCAACCGAGGAAAAATGGGTCTTTTTCTGAAGGGCTTTTCTGATAGGGTTGAGGATGACGAAGCCACTGTCACAGAAGACAGGGATGGATACTACCCAGCCCATCAGTTCCATGGCAAGTTGAGGGCGTTTATGGCCAACCAAACGGACTACCATTTCGGCAAGCTTCAAGGCTGCCCCGGTTTTTTCGAGAATGGTTCCGATCAAGGCCCCGAGGATAATAACAATGCCTATGCTGCTGAATATGCCGCTAAAGCCTGACCCGATAATACCGGGAATATCTTTTAACGGGATACCGACAACAATGGCTAGAATCAGGGAAATCCCCATCAAAGCCAAAAACGGGTTCACATTCCATTTTGAGATTGCGATGATCATAATCGCAATTGCAATGATAAAAGTAATGATCAGAGCTATTCCAGACATTTGTTCCTCCTTGTCGAATTCTCCACTAGTGTATCATGGAAATTTAATGTAGGAGGAAAAATAATCGGGCAACATAGTTTTTATCGTTTCCAGAAAACCTTTGAAAACAATGAATAAACAGTGAAAAGTTCAAGTCTTCCTGCGAGCATCAAGAAGGAGCAGACCCATTTGATCCAGGACGGGTAGAAAGCAAAATTTCCCGTGGGCCCTACTTCGGAAAAGCCAATACCTATATTGCCCAGGCAGAGAAAAGAACTGGAAAAACAGGTAAGGATATCAGCCCCACTGAAGGATATCAGGACAGCTCCGATAAGCCCTGTTGCAATATAAACGCCGAAGAAGGTCGAGATGGAAAGCAAGATTTCATTCTTTACCGAGTTTTGACCAACCCTTACGTGGAAAATTCCATTTGGATGGATTCTTTGTTTGATATTCACGAAAGCCATTTTCATAAGCGTCACCACGCGTATTACCTTGATACCGCCACCGGCAGAACCTGCACAGCCACCGACAAATACCAAGAGAAACAAGAGCATCTGGGGGAGTGAAGGCCAATTGATATAATTCGCCGTTGCAAAACCCGTGGTAGTGATAATCGAAGCATTCTGAAAAGCACTGAAGCGCAAAGACTGCCAGAACCCATCGTAGGTACCGTTATAGGAGAGGCTTATAGCGGAAATGATGGAGATGATACCCCAGATTCCAAGATATGCCCTCAGTTCCCCATCCTTCCAGACCGAACGGAGGTGCCCTGAGATTGCTTTATAATATAAAGCGAAATTTGCACCGGCAATCATCATGAATACGGTAACCACAATATCTACATAGGCACTTTGAAATGTTCCTATGGATGCGTTCTTTACACAGAATCCGGCAGCGGCCATCGTGGAGAAAGTAACGGTTACCGCTTCATACAGGCTCAGGCCGCCGAATTTCAGCAGTATTGTTTCCAGAAGCGAAAACAGTACATAAATGGTCCAGAGAATTGAAGCAGTCGTCTTTATCTTCGGTGTGAGTTTGTCCTTTGTCGGCCCTACGGACTCTGCTCCTACCAGCATGGTCCCCGATACACCCAAGGCAGGGAGAAGCGCCACAAATAAGACTACGATTCCCATTCCTCCGAGCCAGTTTGTCTCGGACCTCCAAAATAGTATGGATTTCGGCAGGCTTTCGATCTCTGGCAAAACCGTAGCCCCTGTAGTGGTGAAACCACTCATAATTTCAAAATAGGCACTGCTATAGTCGACATATGAGCCACTGACGACTAAAGGGATTGCACTGAACGCGGTTGCAATTATCCAAGTGGAGGATACAAACAAATATCCATCGCGGGCATTCAGGTGGGTGTTGGTATTATTTCTGGTAATAAGGAAAATTGCTGCACTGAAAAGGAAAACTGCACCATAGGTAACCAAAAAACCGTGTAAAGCTGTGGTTTCGCCATAATACAATGCAAGGCATGTAGGAATGCCCATGAACAGAGCGAGAATAATCAATATTTTTGCCAGGAGTGTAGCATCTTGTTTCCAGTTAATCATATACCAGCCTAATTGAAAAAGTTTTGGATGAAATCGATTGAATTCCTATTTGCTGCAACAAGCACACGGTCCCCTTCGTTAAGTGTTATGTTTCCTGTTGGTATGACAATTTCTCCCTTTTTTGTCGTCAATCCTGCCACAATGGCTTTCTTGCGCATGTTCAATTCACTGAGTTTTTTGCCGCAGGCTTTGTTTGTGCTGTTAATGGTAAACTCAAATATCTCCAGCTGTCCATTGAATAATGAGTGGAGGCTGGTCACATTAGTTCCCCTCAAGTACCGAAGCAGTGAGTCTACCGTGGTGTCGGTGGTGGAAATGACAACGTCTATGTCCAGATAGGATGCAAGCCGTACATAGTTGTTGTTCTGTTTTACCAAGGCCATCGATTTGGAGATCCCTATGCGTTTTGCATAGGATGCAGTGATGACATTCAATTCGTCATTGTCGGTCAGGGCTATGAGGAGATCATAATTGGTCAATTGCTCCGTCTGCATGATATCCTCGTCGGTAATATCAGCTTTGATGACAAGGATTTCAGGAAACCTGTCTGAGAACAACGTGCAGATTGCTGGGTTCTGGTCGATTACCGCAATTTTGGAACGCACTGCAGGGGTCATGCTATTCAACAGGGCCCTGGCAATTTTGCTAGCACCTACCAATGCTATTTTACGGGGTTTTTTCTGTATTTTCCCAACGGCTTTAAGAATATCAGACACTTCTGCAGTCTCTGCCACTAAGGAAATGGTATCCTTGGCTTCAATGATAGTATTCCCTGAGGGTACAAATACCTTACCCTTTCGATGGATTGCCGCGATAATAAAGTCGGCCTTCAGTTTGGTACGCATGTCCATGAGTGAGATTCCGAGATAAGGGGAAAACTGCTCGATATAAAGATTGTAAAGCATGAGATTGGAATTGTTGAATTTGATTACATCGCTATAAACACCCTGGTCGATAATGTTGTATATATATTGGGCTGCTTCCGCATTTGGGTTGACGATATGGTCAATTCCCAGTAGTCCCTCGGTTAGTCCTTCTGTTCCCGTATATATCAACCCTCTGATAGTGGCAACAGTCTTTACGCCCTTGAAAGACCCTGATACCATTCCGCAGGAAACAAGGTTTATTTCATCGCTGTCTGTAACGGCAATGAAGGATTCAGCATCTGCACAGCCAGCTTCATTGAGTTTTGCCAAGTCAGTGCCATTGCCAAGGATGCCCATGCAATCGAGTTTTGATATCGCAAGGTCGATTCTCTCCGGATTGTTGTCTATCAATACAACATCCCTATGTTCCTCGATAAGTTGTTTTGCTAAGCCGAGGCCACGTCTTCCTGCTCCCAAGATGACAATTTTTTTGCTCGTAAGACAGCTCCTTTCCATGCAATATAAAAATATTGGCTTTTTTTTAAATCACTAGCAGATATTTGGTAATATCTCATGGTATTTACTTGCCTTAACCATCCTAACAGATTGATTTGGATTACGGAAGTGGTATTGTTTTCACAATATCAATCTTGTTTATTTTATTTCTCAATAAAAAGATAAATTATTTAGGCTTTCTTTTTCAGAAGCTGTTGACATTACTTTTGAATTGCCATAAGATACGTAAGCAATTCGACGCAGGGTGGAGCAGTTGGCAGCTCGTCGGGCTCATAACCCGAAGGCCGTAGGTTCGAGTCCTACCCCTGCTATAACAGTTGGTCTGATGAATGGACTACCGAATGTACAAAGGTACACGGTAGGACGGTGATTCCTGATTCTACCAAGTTCTGGCAACTTGTTGAGGCGGTATTGATCGCACGGCGGGTTGCCTTTCTTTTTGCCCAGACGCCACCCCTTACAAGAAACAGCTAAAAAAGAGACCTGACCTATCATTATAGAAAATGGGCAATCCATCTGTTAGTATTGAGTTAACCAAAAACCAAGCTAACAAGGACGGACGCCCATGCAACAGTATACAAATCAAGCTTGCACGTACTAGATTTCAAGGCACAGCCCCCAAAAAAGCAAAGAAAACTGATCAATTCACCCTTAGGCGCCTGGCCGACCTTCTGGGTCATGGCGAGCCTGCCTATTTTTTGCCAGGCGAATGTTCTGGATATACAAAACCTGTCTACCCATATAATATTCTATGGTAACGTTATGGCAATGGCCCAGAATTCCTTGGCATGCTATGGCCAATGAAAATTCTTCTGTTTGAGGAGGGGGAGATGGCTGGCAAGAACAAAAAACCTTGGCGCTTCCATTCCAAGAAGGCAGTGGTAATCACGGTATGCATGGTGGTAATCCTGCTGCTTATTCTGGTGTTGGTATATGATGGAGGAACGATGAAACCCTTGAAGGATGACCAGGGAAATGCAATCGCAAGCAGTATTTCTGAAAAAATCTTTGTCGAGATCAACGGGACAAGACTTGGAATGTTTATCCGATCGACCAATAAAGATAATCCTGTCCTCCTGTTCATGCACGGGGGTCCTGGCATGCCCGAATATTTCCTCGAGGAGAAATATCCTACCGGATTGGATAGCGTCTTTACCGTTTGCTGGCTGGAGCAGAGGGGTGCAGGCCTTTCCTATTACCCAGGCATGCCTGCCGAGGAAATTACTGTGGATCAATTGGTTTCCGATGGCATAGCTGTCTCAAGCTACCTCTGCAACCGTTTCGGAAAGGAAAAAATCTATCTCATGGGGCATTCCTGGGGTTCTTTGATTGGTGTAAAGATGGCGGGGAAGGCCCCTGGGCTCTATAATGCCTATATTGGAATAGCGCAGATCTCCGATCAATACCAGTCAGAGGTACTGGCTTTCGATTATATGCTGGATACCTATAGAAGGGAAGGAAATACCAGGATGGCGGAAAAACTTGAAATGTATTCTCCCTATATGTCCCAAAAAAAGTTTGAACACTATTTTGTTTCCGGCTTTAGGGATACGGTGATGCATGACCTTGGTGTTGGGACAATGCACGCTATGCATTCGGTTTTTTCTGGGATCTTTATCCCGGTAATGACAAGCAATGCCTATACGTTGAAAGAAAAAATCAATATATGGAAGGCAAAGTCCTTTTTGGCGAAATCCACCTCACTGCGAAAAGAAATGTTTGGGTCAAAACTTCCTGAACAGATAAAGGTGTTGGAAATACCCACCTATTTTCTCAGTGGAGTGTACGACTACACGGTTTCGGCCATACTGGCAAAACAGTTTCTATCGGGAATTACTGCACCAATAAAAGGCTTTTATACCTTTGACAATTCTGCACACAGCCCTTTGTTCGAAGAGAGCGAAAAATTTGTCAATATCATGCTTGAAGATGTCCTGACCGGTGAAAATAATCTTTCCGATAAAGAATAAGCATATAAAGCATCCTGGCTTACTGGTTGTTTTTCACCGGAACGGTGAAAGTTAAAAGACTTGTTTGCTTTATGCAAGAGAGAGCTCCTCTTTTCAATGTCCCAGTATCTGGGTTACTTGATAACCGGCTATAGCGACTGCGTGGATAAGCGCTTGGTTTTGCAAGGTAAATCCTTCGACCAGCGCGCTTTTTTTCGTCAGGTCAATCTGGACCCTCTGTACCCCTTCTGCCTCCAGGAGCTCTGCCTTTACCTTCATCGTGCAATGGCCACAGTTCATCCCTTCGATAATAAGGAGTTTTTTAGATGGATAGTGCTCCATTTGATTGGTTTCTACCGTTTTTTCAGTTTTTTTGAAGAAGCCCTTGAGCCAGCGGGAAACGCTCTGCATTGTCCAAACCCGGTACGCAATCTGCAAAAAATTGGTAAAAAAGGGATAGCCTCTCACTTCGATCGGATTGCTAGCGTTTCTCATGTCTTGTTTTCTCCCTCTGTCTGGACTGGGTCCCTAAAGAAAGGTACTACCTGTTTATGACCCTACCGTGAACAGCAGGTGAACAGTGTGAGACTTTTATATTCCTGATAAAGGCAAAGTATCTCAGGTATTTCGTACAGGTAAATCAACACAAAAGCGTGCACCGCCCAGATCAGAAGAGCCAATGGTTATTTTTCCTCCATGGGCTTTTACGATTTCGGAGGATATCGCCAGGCCAAGCCCCCGCCCGCCGGAAGCGGAAGAACGGGACTTGTCTATGCGGTAGAACCGTTCAAAGACCCGTTCGCGTTCAGAAATATCAATTCCAGGCCCTGAGTCGTCGATACTGAACCGAACGAGGTTTTTTGCAGGTTTTTCTTCCTGGATTTGGATGTGTCCTCCGGTCGGAGTATACTTGATTGCGTTGGAAATCAAGTTGTCGACAACTTCCCGTAGTCGAAAAAAATCGCCATAGGTAGTTGCTGGGTTGCCCAAACAAGGTTTAAAGGAAATGGTTATCTCCTTTTCGTTTGCAACAGGGACAAACAGGGCAAGGGATTTGGAAAGCAAAGAACGGATATCGATGGGTTCCTTGGAAAGCTTCAGTTCCCCGGCATCGATGAGTTCCAGTTCACGAAGCGTCTCAATAAGCAGGGAGAGCCTGAGAACTTCCTCGAGTACCGATTTGAGGTTTTCCTGGTCGAAGGAAAGAATGCCGTCAAGCATCCCTTCGATGGTTCCCTGGATGAGAGTGACAGGGGTTCTTAGCTCATGGGCAGCATCGGCAATTACCTGTTTTTTTGCAGTGTCGAGTTTTTTCAATTCAGTTATCATTTCATTAAAAGCCTGGGAGAGCTCTGCAAGCTCATCATTCCCCTTGATGTCCATGGGGGTAGAAAGGTTGCCAAGTGCAATTTCCCTTGCTCTCTGGGCTAACTCTGCCATCGGTTTGGTGAGGTGTATCGATAACATGATCCCTACTGCCAGGGCAATCAGTACGGAAAAGAATGAGGAATAGAGGAGGGACCGCTTGATGGAAGCGAGAAATAGTTCATCAGTGTCCGTGAGCGACGTGTCAACCATGGAACCGACAAGTATAACTCCCTTTTTCCCCTGTACAGTCATGATAGGGATGCCATGGGAGAGATGTCGCTGAGGGTGAGAGGTCCCTATCAACTTTCCTGCCGAATCGGCAACAATATATCCTTCGGTGTCTGCCAAAACCACACGGTTGGAGAAAAGGTTCTCCACCATCGGCTGGTAATAATGGCTCTCTGAAAAGGATTTTATTGTTCCGAACATGCCTTCATCGAGATTTTTGGTAATCATCTCGGGTAGTTCCATGATAAATGTTTGGACATTGTCCCAAGAACCCTGGTCCTCGAAATATTCACTAAGCAACCCAGCATAGACCTCTGCCTTTGACGAATCTCCGCTGAAAATGAAAGTGCGGAATCGGTCATCGGTAGTCTGTAGAATCAAAAATGAGTTTAACAGGGTCAGAATCGCCACTACCAGCAAGAAATAGAGGGGGAGACGATATTTAAGCTTCATGGGGTTGTTCCATGAAACGATACCCTATACCGCGTACGGTCTCGATGAACCTGGATTTATCGCTTTCATCGCCAAGGGCCTTCCTGATATTCTTGATCTGGGCATCGATTGTCCTTTCATACCCCTCGAAAGCCGAACCGGTAGAGGCTCCAAGCAGGTCGAGCCTGCTCCACACCCTTCCCGGTTGCTGGGTCATGAAAACCAGGATGTCGAACTGGGCTGCAGTCAGTTCGACAGGTTTTCCCTCTACGGTTATAGTCCTTTTGGGAATATTTATTGTGATGGGACCATGCACTATCACAGGCGTTTCCTTGTCAGGGCTCTGTACTTTTCTCCTGAGGATTGCTTTTACCCGTGCAACCATCTCCCTTGGACTGAATGGTTTGGGGATATAGTCATCAGCTCCGAGTTCGAAGCCGACAATCCTGTCGATTTCCTCAGTCCTTGCAGAAAGAAAGATGATCGGGATATCAGATTCTTTACGAACTCCTCTGGCAACGGAGAGCCCATCGAGGCCAGGCATATTTATATCGAGGATAAGGCAGTCGAGTGAATGCCTGTGAAAAGCTTCCATGGCTTCGGTTCCATTTTGGCAGGCGATTACCAAAAACCCTTCGGATTCCAAATATTTTGAAACCAGTGCTACAAGTTTTGGTTCATCGTCTGCAATGAGAATCGTCTGTGTCATGTTGTATCCTCCTTAATACCTATTGTTATCGTAAGGATTGACAGGAAAAGATATCTTGTCAAGGGCGAGGGGCAAAGGCATGTTTTTTCTAATCTGTTTGAAAGCACCCATTCATCCAATTGCTATTATCCATTCATAATGCATTCATCAAAATAGAATATATAGTATAGCAGTAAGGACAAAGATGTGCTGAATCATCATTCTTGCAGGAATTTCGAACAGACCTCCCAAGGCCTTGTATCGAAGCGAATCGAATCTCATTACGAGAAGAGGATTGCCTATGTTCGGTAGTTATTGTCTGGGATATTTTGGACGATCTGGCTGGGGAGGTATTACGATGGGATTATTTATGGTAATTATTCCGATTATTGTCATTTTGCTTCTGGTTCGGTACCTGGATGTTCCAGGACGGAAAACCTCTTCCTCGGCAACTGCCCTGGAATTGCTCAAGAAACGGTATGCAAGTGGCGAAGTTTCGAAAGCGGATTTTTTGCAAATGAAAAAGGATTTGCAGGAGTAGTAACCTGAAAGGGTGTGTTCCTCCTGCTTGTTTCCTATATGCATCAGTGAGAGGGTACCCCCACTTGCCTTATATGGCTTGTGGATTCTCTCCGGTTCAACAAAATTTTGGCAATCTGCAGTGGTGAATTATTTTACCCTGCAGGTTGCCTCATTTTTTCATTGGGGAACTACCAGGGTACCCGAGGCAAATAGGGCCACCTCACCCTTAATGAAAATATTGCCCGGTTTCCCCGATTCCATCCACCCGGTGAGTATGCTTGGCCTGTATACGAAACGACCTTGTTTGATCATGATTGGCTTTCCGCGTTCCTTGTATCCGTGGGAAACCAAATAGGCGACCAAAGGACCCGCTGCACTTCCTGTGGCACTATCCTCAAAGATACCACTGTTATCCCAAGACCGGCATTCCATCGATTCAGGGTCGAAGACATAAGCGAATTTTGCACCGAAACCGGAAAGCAAGGACTCGAAATCAGGATTGGCAATGTGCAAGTTCGGCAGAACGCCCCGTATGGGAACCAGTAGATAGGGAAGGCCTGTGGAGACTACTTCCAAGGGATACCCTGGATACAGGTCTTTTTCAGAACAGCTAATTGATGCACAAATCGAAGCGTACCGGTTACGGTCAACCAAACCCAGAAACTGGGGTTTCCCTTGGTTCATGACGACCGAATGAAAGGAGCCTTCCTCCCTTGAGGTAACGCAAATTATCCTGTTGCCTAGTTTTATCGATAGGTTTATTTCCCGTTTTCCGGGATAGAGAACCCTATGCAGCAATCCAGCCGTACCGAGGATGGGATGCCCTGCAAAGGGCAGTTCCTCCTGGACGGTAAATATTCTCAACGGAAAAATGTTATTCTCCTGGGGGAAAACGAACACAGTCTCGAACTGCTTGAACTCCTGGGCGATTTTCAGCATCAGATTTTCATCGAGAAATCCTTCGGCCAAAACGACAGTCAATCCATTCCCTCCCAGAACAGTCTGGGAGAATACATCCACTTGATAGAATTGCATGATTTATATTGAACCCCTACCTGGTTGTTTTCGCAAGTTTACCATAATGGAGAACTTGTAGGCAAAAAAAATTATTAAAGAAATTGGATGTGCGAAAGATAAATGTGATTTATTATACTGTAAACGTTTACAATAAATATTGACAACTGCTTTTTTACATGTAATGATTTCTTTATAAGATATTGGGTGTGTTGCTTTTTTCTAATCCGTGAATTGTAGTGGTGTGGTTTTTAAATAAAGGAGTAGTGGCTTTGAACAATGTTGTGTTGTCAATGAAAGCCATAGACAAGCGCTTTTCCGGTGTGCATGCTCTGAAACAAGTAGATTTCGACCTCTATGAGGGAGAAATCCATGCGCTTGTTGGCGAAAATGGTGCAGGTAAATCAACTCTCATGAAAGCCCTCACGGGAATTTTTCCCAAGGATTCGGGGGAGATTCACTATATGGGCAGGTTATTCAACCCCCGCGGTCCCAAACAGGCCCTTAATGCCGGTATTGCAATTGTCCACCAGGAATTGAATATGATGGACCATCTTACCGTTGCCCAGAATCTCTTCATCGGCAGGGAATCTACCAAGCTCAATGGACTGTTCCTCGATGAGAAACAACAAAACAACCGTGCCCGCCAATTGCTTGCAAAACTGCACATGGACATCGATCCTGAATTGAAACTTGCCAAACTCACCGTAGGGAAACAGCAGATGGTCGAAATAGCAAAGGCTGTCAGCTATAATCTCAAGGTGTTGATCCTTGACGAACCGACCGCAGCCCTGACGGACAGGGAGATCGAAGACCTTTTTACTATTATGCGGGACCTTGCCTCAAAAGGCGTTTCCATGATTTATATCTCCCATCGTCTCGACGAGATAGGCGAGATTTCCAACAGGGTAACCGTATTGCGGGATGGAGAACTTGTAGGAACGAGAAAAACCAGTGAACTGAGCAAAGAAGAAATGATCAACATGATGGTCGGAAGAGTCATCTATGAACAACCCAAGAGTCATAGCAATGTTCCCCCTGACGCTCCTGTGGTGTTGAAAGTTGCTAATCTCAACGCAGGTAATCTTGTCCAAGATGTCAGTTTTGAGCTGCATAAGGGTGAAATACTTGGCTTTGCCGGTCTGATGGGGGCGGGAAGGACCGAAACCGCCAGGGCTTTATATGGTGCTGACAAAGCAACCGGAATAATTGAAATACAGGGTCATCGAATATATATCGATAGTCCGATGGACGCAGTAAAGAATGGAATCGGGTACCTTTCGGAAGACCGGAAACGGTTTGGGCTGGCTATCAGGCTTCCTGTAATGGACAATGCCGTTATGGCTTCCTATGAGGAACTTACCCCCACGTTTTTGCTTCATACCAGAAACCTGGTCAAAGCTACCGGGGAATATGTTCAGAAATTGAAAATAAAGACACCCTCGCTACATCAATATGTCAAAAACCTTTCGGGGGGAAACCAACAAAAAGTAGTCATTGCAAAATGGCTGATAAAAAATAGTTCCGTTCTTATTTTCGATGAGCCGACCAGGGGTATTGATGTAGGGGCGAAGAGCGAAATCTATTCTCTGATGAATGAATTGGTCAAGGAAGGGAAATCGATCATCATGATCAGTTCAGAATTGGGGGAAGTCTTGCGAATGAGCGACAGGATTGTGGTGATGTGCGAAGGCAGGATAACCGGAATCCTTGACATAGCGGAAGCAACCCAGGAAAAAATAATGGGTTTGGCAACGCTTTCCCGATAGGAGTGTGGCAGGTATGGATAACAACGACACTGTAGATTTGCAAGAGAAGAAAAGTTTCATCAATATGCAGAAGCTCCTTGCTCCTCTGGCATTGATAATCATCTATGCATTTTTCTCGCTGTTCGGGAGAAATTTCTTCTCCTTCACCACTTTGGTAAACATCCTCGATTCTTCCTATTATATTGGATTTATTGCCATCGGGGTTACGTTCGTAATTATAACCGGTGGGATAGACCTGAGTTGTGGCACTGTGATGATGTGTGCTGCAATCATTGGGGGAACTGCCTACAAGTCATGGGGCTGGCCCATGTGGCTGTCTCTGGTGCTCATCCTCTCTGTGGGCGTTGCCTTCGGATTTTTCAACGGAATTCTCATTTCTCGGTTGGGACTTCCCCCGTTCATAGCCACTTTGGGGACCCAGATGATCAGCCTTGGTACCGGCTCGATAGTCTCCAACGTCCGGAGTGCAACCTTTCCAGCCAGAGGTGCATCAGACAGCTGGTTCAAGAGTATCTTCAAATTCATCACAGAAGACAACGCTTCGATTCCCACAGGGGCCATTGTCTTGTTCCTGACAGCTTTCATTGCCTATCTTCTTTTGAACAGGACAAAGATGGGTAGGTATATCTTTGCCATCGGTTCAAACAAGGATGCCGCCAGGCTTTCAGGGGTGGATGTTCGAAAATGGGAAATGATGGCCTATGTAGTAGCTGGTTTTACTGCCGGGATGGGTGGTATCGCGTTTGCTGCGGTATATACGACTGTTATGCCTGCCCAAGGGGCTGGATTCGAATTGTATGCCATCGCAGGGGCTGTTATCGGGGGTACTTCGCTTAGCGGAGGTGCCGGCTCGGTTTTGGGTACCATGATAGGTGTCTATATCATGAGCGTGCTTCGTTCGGGGCTTCCTTCCATGGACCTTCAGGCCCAATATCAGACATTCTTTACCGGTGTAGTGGTAATCGGGGCAGTTCTGCTTGATATCTACCGGAATAAAAAGGCCTCGGAAGTGAGAATACAGACTCCGGCGGACCAATTCCGCGAGGAGTCCTTGCATGAGATCGATACTTTGAAACAGCGCTTGGAGAAAGAGCTTTCCCGCGAGGAAAAAACAAAGATTCAACAAGAGATCAGACAGATCAGGGTCAATATGAAAAAGACGTATGCCAGAATGAGAAAGGAGGAAAAAGAGCAGAAAGCACGTTTGGCCCTTGAGGAAAAAGAGTTTGAGATGACAGTCAGGGACGAGAAATCCTAGGCTGTTTATAGATAGGGGAAAACCCGAAGGCGTATGCTTTTGGGAGAAACAGGAGGTTCACATGAAAAAGACCTTGGTTGTTCTGCTAGCTTTGGTTGTACTAGCCTCGTTTGCTCCGATTTTTGCCCAAGCGACACAGGAAATGGGAAAACCGTACATTGCGGTTGTTTCAAAGGGTGAACAACACGATTTCTGGCAACAGGTAAAACTGGGGGCTAATGCAGCCGCTGCCAAGTACAACGTGGATATTACCTTTGAGGGCCCACCGTCGGAAAGCGATGTCCAGATCCAGGTAGAGATGCTGAATAATGCTATGGCAAAGAACCCAGTGGCAATTGCCTTGGCAGCTTTGAATACAAGCAGCGTCCTTGACCAGCTTCAGGAAATCCAGGCAAAGGGTATTCCGGTAATCGGTTTTGACTCTGGTGTTCCAGAGGCCCCAAAAGGATCCATCTGGGCAAATGCTTCCACAGACAATTACAATGCAGCCGGTATGGCCGCAAAGAAAATGTTTGAAGTGATCAAACCCAAGATTGAAATGGCAACCGATGCAAAGCCTGTAAAGATTGTCGTACTGAATCAGGATGCTTCCGGCGAATCATTGCTAAGCAGGGGAAAAGGGTTCCGCGATACCATGGTAGAGCTTATCACCACCCAGACCAAACTGACGAAAAACGATATCAAGGTAATGGGTAACACTGCCTATATCGCTGCAGATAGCCCGACGATGGGAAAGAAAGTTCTCATTGAGATGGTAGTTCCTGCTTCATCGGCAATGACCGATGCCACCAACGCCTCTCAGGCTGTGCTCAATAAAATCGTTTCCGACCATGTACTCGGTATTTTCTGTTCCAACGAAGCTACTGTCAAGGGTTTGCTTGCTGCAACCAATGATGGTGCAATGTTGAAATCCAACCCCAATTACAAAGATGTTGTCGTAATCGGGTATGATGCTGGAGCTGGTCAAAAGAATGCGGTACGTAAGGGTTATTTCCTTGGTTCCATTACCCAAGACCCGTATTCGATTGGTTACCAGGCAGTTGAGTTGGCTTATAAGGCCTATAAGGGCGAGCCAGTTGCCGATGTTGACACCGGTGCAAAGTTCTATGACAAGACCAACATGGACAATGATGATATCAAGGGACTTCTCTACGATTAACAGAAAGTCTTTCTGAGTAAAATGGGGATAGGGGTCCTTTACAAAAGTAAGTCGGATCCCTATCCTTCTTTTTTAGGCATAGGAGCAAGAATCATGAAACGTGAGGGAGAAAACCCCATAACCATCAGGGAAGTTGCTCGGTGTGCCGGGGTTTCGATTGCAACGGTATCGAGGGTCATCAACGATTCTTTGACGGTGACACCTAAAACCCGGGAAAAAGTGAGCGCCGCAATGATTGGATTGGGGTATACCCGAAATGAGGTTGCCCGGTCTTTGAAAATTCGACATACAAGGACTATCGGTATAATCGCCCCGGAACTTTCCAATACGTTCTTCATGGAAGTCTTGGAATCGATGGAGAAGGTTTTTTCTCAACGTGGGTATACGATGGTTATCTGTTCTTCAAGCAACTCGGTTGAGGAAGAACAAAAAAAACTACAAGTTATGATGGAACGCACTGTCGATGCATTGGTAATAATCCCGGTCAGTGATGTCAGTGATCATTTCCAGGGGAAGATGTTGTCAAGTATCCCAATGGTAATTGTAGACAGGCAGCTTCCACGATTACATACCGATACGGTTCTTACCGATAACCGATACGGTGTCCAGCAGGTTATCAAGGCACTCGTGCAGGAAGGTTTCACCAGGATTGGTTTCATAGGCGGGAGTCTGCACATCCCTACTGCCAAAGAACGGTATGCAGGGTATCTCAATGCGATGGAAGAGGCAAATCTTACTGTAGAGGGGGAATATGTTTTTCTCGAAGGTGCGATGGATCAGAAAAGCGGCTACTCCTCCATACAGCGGATACTGCAAAAGCAAGATCATCCACAGGCTTTCTTCATTGCGAACGATTTGCTCCACCTAGGGGCTACGACGTATTTGATGGAAACCTTTTCCCCGGGGAATCGTCCTTCTCTGGTATTCGCCAGTTTCGACTACCTTTCCTATTCCCCTTTACTCCAGTTCTGCCATTATGCAGTATTCCAGCCTTTGGAGGAGATCGGGAAATCGGTGGCAGAATTGTTGCTCCGTCGTCTCGATGATGACTGGGAAGGTTTTCCCCAGCAGATTCTTTTTAAACCTGAAATCAAGGTTATGCATGCCAACGCTACGCCTCAGTTGCAGTTTCCTATTCAGGATTCTGGGAAAGCCTCTTCACAGGTGAATTGCTAGGGGGTTTGCCATGGAACGAGAAAAAGGGTTTGCCTTTTGCGGCCTTGCCTGCTGTGTGTGCAGTGAAAATGCTGACTGCCCGGGATGTCGTAATGAGGGTTGTAAGGATAAGCAGTGGTGCAAAAATTTTCTCTGTTGCAAAGAAAAAGGACTGGATGGCTGTTATCAGTGCGATCAATTCCCCTGCACGGGAAGCATGCTTGACAAGCCCAGGATACTCGCCTTTTCCAGATTTCTGGCCCTCTACGGGGAAGAGAAATTGTTTGCATGTCTGCAGAGAAATGAGGAAGAAGGAATTGTCTATCATTATCCGGGAAAATTGACAGGGGATTATGATACGAAAACTACCGAAAAAGAGCTTTTTGATTTGATTTTATATGGGAAAGAATATCTCTGACCCCTTCTTCACTTCGATTTCTTGCGATATGCTACGTTGCAGAAAGAAATGAGAGGTACCTCCATGATTATTGATCAGATTTCAGAAATGCACAGATATATTCCCCTTCTTCCGGCGCTTGGGAAAGTCGTAGAGATAGTAGAGAGCGGCATCCTCGACTCTATCGCGTTGGGACAATATACAACCGATGATGAGCGGGTCAGGTATAATGTCTTTACCTACGGGACCAAACAGGATTTCCCCGGTGAGTATGAAATCCATAGAAGGGAAGCAGATGTACAGATTCTGTTGCAAGGTTCTGAGAAAATGGATATTGCAAAAAGGACAGCGTTGACCGAGACAATGGCCTATGACGAGAAAAATGACGCTTTGATGGCTAGTGGAGCTTCCTTGGTCTCCTATCATGCAAGTGATGATACGTTTGCCCTTTTCCTGCCAGGTGAACCCCATGCTCCCAATCTGACGGACAGTACCTTTTGCGAGGTAAAGAAAGTGGTTTTCAAGATTCTGGTTGACTGAAGAATCAAAAGTATATTATTTGCTTGTAAGCACGCGTCTGAGGATGCGTGTTTTTTTTAATAAAAAAGTTTGACAGAAGGAAAAAGCTGTGTAACTATTAACCTGTAAGACAGCTTTACTGCTTAACAAAAGGATTGGATGGGGAATGGAAGATTTTACATTAGTCAGGACAAACCTAAGCCAGCAAGTGGCTGAACACCTAGAAGAAGTGATCCTATCCTCCAAATTATCGAAAATCGATGAGAAGCTTCCTTCTGAATTGGCTTTGTCGCGTCAGTACAATGTCAGTAGACCGGTAATTCGAGAAGCTTTAAAGCTGTTGCAGGAACGAGGGTTGGTTGTCATGAAGAATGGTGATGGGTCCTATGTTACCAAACCTGAGACCGATACCATTATGCAAGCGGTAAACAGAATCATGCAGATGGGCAATATATCCTCTGATGATCTGGCTCAAGTGCGGTCGATGCTCGAGATTTCTTCAGCCCAATTGGCAGCTAAAAATGCAACCGACGCACAACTTCTGGAGATTGAAGCCATTGCGGATTCGATGAAAGATGCTTCTTTATCCCTGAAACAACGTGTCGAGAAAGACAGCGCGTTCCATATAGGCATAGCAAGGGCAAGTGGAAACAAATTGCTTGAAACCTTTCTTCAAGTCATTGCTCCCTTGTTGCCTGACTATATGGGAAAAGGTGTATTGCTTCCCGGCGGTATCGAAGACGGGGTGCATAGGCATAGCCTACTTGTTGAAGCACTGAAAAGTCATTCGCCAGAGAAGGCCGCAAAGGCAATGGGAGAGCACTTGGCAGCTTCCCGAGACAACGTTCGGGAATTTGATTCCCGCTTATCCAGGAAACCTCGGTCTTGACCGGGTTATATAATTTTTTCAATGTTTTTCCAGCCAGATGCTGGACAAATTAGGAGGAAACAGATGAAAAAGCTTACTATCGTTCTGTTACTGGTTGCCATGGCTCTACCAATGGCATTTGCCCAGGGTGCTTCCGAAAGCGCAAAACCTGTCGAATTGGTCTATACCATGACTGCTGTTCCAACCGATGCCCATGCCGGTGCCATGAAAGTATTCAAGGAAACGGTAGAGAAGGCTTCCAATGGACAGATTAAGGTTCTTACCTATGATTCGGCTTCTTTGTTCAAGCAGGAACAGGAAGTCTCTGCAGTCAAGAGCGGGCAGGCAGATATTACTGCTACCAGTGCTTCCTGGTTGACTGATGGATCCCCTTGGGTGTCTATGTTCACAGCTGGCTATATGTTCAAGAGCTATGATCACATGACCTCAGTACTCAATGGACCCATCGGACAAGAAGTATTCAATAAGATTGCCCAGGAACAGGGAATTCGTCCCCTTGGTGCCGAATATCTCGGAACAAGGCAGATTAACCTGGTAGTAGACAAAGCCATCAAGACCCCTGAGGATCTCAAAGGGATCAAACTCAGAATGCCCAATTCCGATTCTTGGATTTTCCTTGGAAAAGCAATTGGTGCAAACCCCACCCCGATTTCTTTCAGTGAGTTGTACATGGCTTTGCAGACCAAGACTGTCGACGGTCAGGACAACCCTCTCCCGACAGACAAGAACGCCAAGTTCTATGAAGTCACTAAGTCTATTACTATCACCAACCACCTGGTTGACAGTGTCTGGCCCGCCATCAACGAGAAAAAATGGCAGTCCCTCACCGAACAGCAGAAAGGCTGGGTAATGGAAGGCGTCAAGGCAGGTATCAAGTATTGTGACGAAACCAACTTGAAGGCAGAAGCTGAATTGGTAGAATTCTTCAAGAGCCAGGGTTTGAAAGTCTATTATGCTGACATCAATGCTTTCAGTGAGCATGTTCTTCCCCTCTATCTTGCAAGTGATTATGCAAAGAGCTGGGACATGGATATGTTCAAGAAAGTCCAGGAAGCAGCGAAATAATCTACCAGCGTTTATTTCCGGGACAGGATTCCTGTCCCGGGGATTTTTTCATGAATCATTATGTTTTGTTTGAAGGGAGGTCTTACAAGTGAAAAAGACTGCACTGTTTCTCAGGGAATTCTTTGAGGTCTATGTACCCATTCTTTCCTTTACTGCCATGTTTGTTACATTCATCCTGCAGGTGTTTTTCCGGTATGTAGTCAACCATCCCTTGCTTTGGACCCAGGATGTTATCGTCATAGGATTTTGCTGGACTGTTATCTTTGGTGCCTGTTATACCATGCGGGAACACAGCCATGTACAATTCACGATGCTTTACGAGTTATACAGTCCCAAGTTGGCAGCGGGTACCCGCCTAGCTGGAAATCTTCTGATTGTAGGTACTTTCGCTGTTATGCTGATCCCCTCCATTCGTTATTCCTTTTTCCTGGGATTCCAGATGACTCCGGTATTGCGTGTTTCCTACACCTACATTTTCCTTCCGTTCTGTTATTTCTTATGTTCGATTATTGGTTATACCATCCCTTCAATCAGAGAGGACTGGAAGGTTTTGACCGGTAAACTTACTGACAGCGTCGACCATCTGAAGAAAATGGATGTCGAGGAGGGCCAGCTGGTATGAGTTTTCCCCTATTTATCACCTTATTCGTATTTGTTCTCATTTTCCTATTGAGAATGCCTATTGCCTTTGGCATGTTGGCCTCTGCCGCCTGTTATCTGTTAGTGAAAGGTGGGGATTTGAGCCTGGTAATCAATCAGGTTATGAATACCTATTACACAAACTATGTAATCATCGCTGTTCCTCTCTTTATATTCACTGCGAATATAATGAACTCGGGGAAAGTCACCGATATGATTTTCAATTTTGCCGGTGGCCTCTGTGGCCGGATGAGAGGTTCTCTCGGACAGGTAAATGTCATTGCTTCCCTCATTTTCTCGGGAATGACAGGATCGGCGATAGCTGATGCCGCAGGCCTTGGGAAAATCGAGATTGCTGCAATGAAAGACCAAGGCTACGATGCTGAGTTTGCCTGTGCCATAACTGCAGCCTCGGCGACAATCGGTCCCATTTTCCCTCCTTCGATTCCCCTGGTTATCTATGCGATGCTGTCAAGCACTTCTGTCGGGGCATTGTTTATGGGAGGTATGATTCCTGCCATTCTCCTTACAGGTTTTCTTATGATATATGTTGCCCTCGTGGCGAGGAAAAGAGATTATCCCCGCGGAGCCAAGATAGTCTGGAGCGTATTCTTGAAGGCCACCTTCAGGGCAATCCTTGGATTGCTTACCCCGGTGATTTTGCTTGTGGGAATCTATACGGGTATCATGACTCCTACCGAGGCCGGTGCCATAGCAGGTTTCTATGCTCTGATTATTTCTGTCTTTGCCTACAAGGCAATCGGCTGGAAGGAATTTTTTGCAGTCTTGAAACTTTCTGTGAGGGATATCGGGGCAACCAGCATCATGATCGGTGCAGCTACTATTATCAGTTATATCGTAGCAAGGGAGCAGTTGGCTCTCAATATCGGTAACTGGATTTTAAGTATTACCTCCGGAAAGTATGGATTCTTGTTCCTTGTGAATGTGGTTATCCTCATCCTCGGGATGTTTATGGATACTTCTACGATTCAGCTGGTATTTGTTCCTATCATGATTCCCGTTGCCAGGGCTTTGGGTATCGACATGGTGCATTTTGGCTTGGTCGTAACGTTTAACATGATGGTAGGGCTTTCAACACCTCCGTTTGGAATGTTGCTGTTCATTACTTCAGGGATATCGGGCACTCCGCTCAAAGGAGTCATGAAAGAAATCATCTGGCCTTTGGTGGCAATGATATTGGTTCTGATAATAATTACCTATTTCCCGGAAGTCACGTTGTTCCTTCCGAGAGCTGCTGGTCTGATTTAATTAATTTTCAAGGAGAATGAATACTATGGATTCTTCCTATAGGGGCTGCTGGCCCACCATGATTACCCCCTTTACTGCGGATAATAAAATAGATTTCAAAGGCGTAACTGCTTTGGTAGAATGGTATATAGATCATGGTTGTGACGGAATTTTCGCAGTCTGCCAGTCTAGTGAAATGTTTTTTCTTTCCGAACAGGAAAAATTTGACCTTGCAAAAGCAGTTAAGGATGCGGCCGAGGGCAGGGTAAAAGTGATTGCCTCGGGACATACTGCGGATGACCATGGAAAACAAATTGAACAGCTTGCAAGAATGGCAGAGACAGGGGTCGATGCGGTTGTCCTTGTTGCAAACAGGATGGCCCAAGAGCAGGAAGGTTCTGAGGTTTTTGAAAAAAATGCCAATGACATTTTCAGGCAACTTCCCGAGGTAACCTTTGGGTTGTATGAATGCCCGTATCCCTATCTGAGATTACTCACGGATGAGTTTCTCTCTGATTGTGCCAAAACCGGGAAACTTGTGTTCCTGAAAGATGTTTCCTGTAGTAACGAAATAGAGGAACGGAGAATAAAACTGGTACAGGGGACTAACCTCGCTTTATTCAATGCAAATACCTCGACGTTGCTCGATTCTTTGATTGCAGGGTATCACGGTTATAACGGGGTGATGGCCAATTTCCATATCGACTTGTACAAGTGGATGTACGACCATTTCAAGACCGAACCGGAACTTGCCCGTGAAGTCAGCGATTTTCTCACTGTTGCCGGAGTTTCCGAAGCCCGTGCATATCCGGTGAATGCAAAATACCATTTTGACAAAACCGATATTCCTATGAGCCTGGTAACCAGATCGAAGTCAATTTCTTTGCTGAACGAAAACGCCCGGCACGAAATCGACAGCCTGATCAGGATGGAGAAGGCTATGAGAACCAAATTGGGACTCAAAGGGTAGTAAAATGGACAGGGCACAAGAACTTCTCTCAAGAATGAAACAGGGCTCTTGCAAGGTGGTGGGAGGGCATGTGTTTTTTACAGATCCTTCTATCTCTGCAGCAATGGCGACTTTTGGCTATGATTTCATCTGGATTGATGGTGAGCATGGGCCGTTTGACAAACAGAATCTTTTGATGCATGTCATCGCGGTTAACGAGGGTGGCTCTGCCGCCTTCGTCCGTGTCCCGGTAAACGATCCTGCTGTTATCAAACCGGTGCTTGAAATGGGCATCGATGGCATCATTATTCCCATGGTTCTTACCCAAGCGGAAGCACAGGCAGCGGTTGCCGCCTGTTTGTATCCTCCAGAGGGAATTCGTGGATTCGGACCTAGAAGAGCCATAAAATATGGGAAAACTGACATCAAAACCTATCTGGAAACTGCAAAGGAATCTTTTTTGAGGATTATCCAGATTGAACATGTGACGGCAGTGGAAAACATTGAGGCAATCCTTTGCGTAGAAGGCCTTGATGCAATCATTATTGGGCCCAACGACCTGTCAGCCTCCTTGGATTTGCTCGGCCAGAGTACACACCCACAAGTTTTACAGCTGGGAAGCAGGGTTATCAAGGCTGCGAAAAATGCCGGGAAACCCGTAGGTGTTTCCATCGGGCCTGATGAAGCGGTTATTGGAATGTGGATGGAAATGGGAGTTGATTTCATTTCGGTTGGAGATGATATTTCCTTTTTACAGCAAGGAGCTGCTCGCACGCTTGGGTTTGTATCACGACAAGCAGAACGAATTGTCTAAGAGAATTTTAATTCTTGTGGGTATATTGCCTGAACTGCTGGAAATATCTTTACACAATGCCAAGTACCTTATACAAGTAGTAGTACTATTGCCAAGGAGTCTGTGATGGATGTTTCTGATTTTTCCCTTTCCCGAACCAACCTCAGCCAGCAGGTGGCGGACCATCTCGAGGAAGTAATCCTTGCATCTTCCTCGACGAGGGTTTCGGAAAAATTGCCTTCGGAGATGAAACTTGCAAAACAATACAATGTCAGTAGACCTGTCATTCGTGAGGCCTTGAAACTATTACAGGAGCGTGGGTTGGTCACCTTGAAAAACGGTTCAGGTGCCTATATTACAAAACCGGAAACCGATACGGTCATGACTGCAGTGAGCAGAATCATGCAGGTCGATAATATTTCCCCCGAAGAATTGACGGAAGTACGTGGAATCTTGGAAATGTCGGCTGTGGAGCTTGCAGCAGTACATGCGAATGCAGAGCAACTTGCACGAATGGACCATATCCTGAAGTTGTTCAATGATAAAACCCTGCCTTTGAAAGACAGGGTAGCCCTTGACGCTTCATTTCATATCGCAATTGCCGAGGCAAGCGGAAATGAATTGCTCACGATGTTTGTCGAAGTCCTTACTTCCTTGCTCAAAGAATATATGGGTAAGGGGATTCTCATTCAAGGCGGCATCGACGATGCCATCGATCGCCACCGGAAAATCCTTGATGCCCTCTCTGATCATGATGTGGGTTTAGCCCGTTTGGCAATGACAGAGCATCTGAAGGTTTCCAGCGAAAATGTCAGACAGTTTGATTCCCGGTCACAGGCCAAGGAAAACTAAGCAAGCCTCCTCTCTGTTTTAATGAAGGCACATGGTAAAAGGGTAGCGCTGCATACAGATTGTTTCCTCTCTTTGTGAAAAATATTATTGGTAAAAATTCAGAAACCCCGGTTATTGTGCATACTGTGCAAAGTTGGTTCTGAAAATGTGCAGGTATCTGCTGCACAGGCAGCTTGGAAATCATAAACTGCTTTCTCTTCATACAAGACCTTCCACTGGCATATTGCCTGTTGGTGATAGTTGGGTAATTTGTTTTTGTCGTCTCCTAAATCTTGTATTTTCCCCTCTTTGCTTTAGAATGGAAAGGCAAGGGGTTTGTTGTGCCTTTTTGCGAAGGAGAGAAAATGGATACTGCTTTTCATTCTCCGAGAGTCAGACATGCTGGTTTTGCAGGGTCCTGGTATCCTCTTGATGCCACTGAGCTAGAGTCGTTTCTGGAGATATCCCTGCAGGAAGCAAAAGACCGGGAATTGCAAAAAGGCAGCTTTTATCCAGAGGGAAGGTTTGCAATTCTTCCCCATGCAGGACTTTCCTTCTCCCAACGTGGCATAGCTCCTTTCTTTCTCCATTTCCCACCCCAGGCAGAGCGGGTCTTAATCATCGCTCCCTCCCATTATACCTCCCTGTATTCAGATGAATTGTCAGTAGGTTCCTTTGATGAATATGAGACGCCTTTGGGCAATCTAAAGGGGTTCTCGCTTTCCTTTGGGATCAAGGGTGGGGAGCGGGCAATTCAAAGTGAACATGCCGTGGAAATGGTCATGCCCTACCTAGCTTGGGTAGTAAAAACCAGGAAACAGGAACTTGCTGTCTCCACGGCGCTGGTCTCTCATCTGAGTGACTGTTCAAAAGCAAAGGAAATTGCCCATCGGTTGATCGATAATCTCGGTGAAGAATCCTTGCGCAGTGGAAAAACCCTGGTAATCGCCAGTAGCGATTTCACCCATTACGGTCGTCGGTTTGCACATACCCCGTATGAGAACAACCTTCCCCGTGCAATTTTCAACAGGGTCAAAGAAGACGACCTGGCATTGTCAGCCTTGCTTATCGACGGAAATATCAAGGAAGCCCTGGCTTTCTGTGAGAATCATCATAGTACGGTCTGCGGCCTTGCCTCGGGAGCCATCGTAGCCACGCTTGCAACCTGTTTTAATGCGAAAGGCACCCTCAGTGAGTATTACACGTCAAATGACGTATTCGAGAATGAAGAGGATGAATTTGTTACCTATTCGAGCATCATATGGAGTTGACCATGGAAACGAAGGATATGCATCTGCTGTTGGCCTTAGCTCGGGAAACTTTGGAGAAAACCCTTGGTGAAGATAGGTCGAACTATGCAAAAACTATCGAGAACAACCCCTCGGAGGCAATGAAAGCCCGTCATGGGGCCTTTGTAACCCTGAGAAGAAAAGGGAGCGAGAATGAAGGGCATGGTGCCTTGCGTGGTTGCATTGGCTATTTGACAGGGACGAAACCCCTTTGGAAACTCGTGCAGGATTTGGTTCTGGAAGCGGCTTTCGAGGACCCCCGGTTCCCTCCCGTCCAGATTGAAGAGCTGCCGTATCTGTCGATTGAAATCTCAGTACTCTCCCCTTTGAAACCCATTGCCTCGCCCCATCAATTTGAACCGGGACACGATGGCATCATTCTTTCACTTGGGCCACACCGTGCAGTATTCCTTCCCCAAGTCGCTACAGAACAGGGCTGGGGACGCGAAGAGATGCTTGACAACCTCTGCCTGAAAGCAGGTCTGGATCCTTCTGCATGGAAAGATCCTGATTGCCATTTTGAAACGTTTCGGGCAACCGTATTTTCGGAGGATGACTGATCATGCATAACACCTCCTGTGATTTCTGTTGGAGACATTGTTCGATTGCAAACGGAAAGACCGGGGTTTGTGGTGTGCGTAAGAACCAGAATGGCACAATCGTGACAACTGGGTATGGGCAGGTTGTCTCCATGGCAGTGGACCCAGTCGAGAAAAAACCGCTTTACCATTTTATGCCAGGGTCGAAAACCTTCTCATTTGCCCTGTTCGGTTGCAATTTCACCTGCTCTTTCTGTCAGAATTATCCCATAACGCAGAAAGAGTATATCTCTACCACTCCAATAATAGGTAATGAAATCCTTTCACCTTCCCAGATAGTAACACTGGCACTTGACTCTGGTTGTCCCTCTGTTAGCTATACCTATAGCGAGCCCATAGTCTGGCAGGATTATATGATTGAGACAGCCGCCCTTGCAAAAGAAAATGGCCTGAAAAACATTATGGTAACCAATGGTTCCTTTTCAAAGGAAGCCCTTGAAAGGGTAGTCCCACTCATTGACGCCTTCAATATTGACGTTAAGGGAGACCGCGCATTCTATAATCAAGTGTGCCAGGCTGATCTTGAACCTGTTCTCGATTCCATTGCCTATGTAGTAAAGGCAAATGCACATTTGGAGGTGACCACAATGGTCATCGAGGGCATGCATACCTCCAAGATGATACAGGAACTGGGAAAGGCCCTGAAAGAACTCAATGTTCAGGTCTGGCACCTGAGCCGATTCTTTCCCCGCTATAAATTTTCTTCTCGAAAACCGACCAGTGAAGAGTTCCTCTCTGAAATGATCGAAGAAGCAAAACTCTCCTCGATTCCCTATATCTACGGGGGTAACAGTGCAAGAAGCGATGTGACCTATTGCCCTTCCTGCCATACCCTGCTCATGGGCTCCCATTCCTACGAGGGGAAGAACACCCCAGGAAAGTACACCTCGATCAAAAAAGGGCGTTGTGAGCACTGTGGCCTACCCATATATGGGCTTTTCCCCTGACGCTCAGTCGAGGATTTCCTGAACCCTTCCTACCTGACCTGACTCCAGTCTCACTTTTATCCCATGCGGATGGGTAGGGGAATTGGTAAGCAAGTCTTTGACAATGCCTTCCGTGCGCTTCCCGGTTCTCTGGTCGGCCTTGAGTTCTATCGAGACTTTGAGTCCTGCATGTAGGTTGCTTCTGGTTTTTCCGTCCATCTCTTGTTCTCCTTGCCATTGAGTATATGCTAAGGCGAGTGCCTTGGTCATTACGATGACAAATTTTTATGATTCTGTTACAGTGGGCTTTTTTAGGAGTAATTTCGTGATGAAGCTTACCGGAATCAGAGTGGCCTATGGTGAACGTGTCCTGTTGAATAATGCAGATTTATTGATTCGTCCCGGGGATAAAATCGGGCTTGTTGGTCCTAATGGGGCCGGGAAGACAACCCTGTTGAAAGTAATCGCAGGGGAAGAGAAACCTGATGATGGAACTGTATTGGCTGATAGTGGGACCGTTATTGGCTATTTTTCCCAGAACGTAGGGGAAATGTCAGGGCGAAGTGCCCTTGAGGAAGTCCTTGCCGGGGCAGGTTCCGTATATGAGATAGGACGGAAACTCTCAGAGCTCGAGCACCGTATGGCAGACCCCGCCTCGCAAATGCTTTCAGATGCAGAGATGGACCTATATGGGGAACTGCAGACCGAGTTCCTTGCCCGTGAAGGTTATGATTTGGAATATAGGTGCGAGGCAGTGCTTACCGGCCTTGGCATCGGGCCTGATCGATTCCGTGAGCCTGTGGAGAATTTCTCCGGTGGTTGGAAGATGAGAATCGCATTAGCCCGGATTTTGGTCCTGAACCCCGATGTGTTGCTCATGGATGAACCGACAAACCATCTGGACGTGGAGTCGATCGTTTGGCTCGAGCAATGGCTGAGGAACTTTAAAGGTGACTTGGTGATGACCAGCCATGACCGTGAATTCATGACCAGACTCTGTTCCAGAACAGTTGAGGTGGCAGCAGGGGCGGTTACCACCTACAGCGGGGATTACGATTTTTATCTGCGGGAACGTGAGATACGGAGAGAACAGCTTATTGCAACCTTTAACCGGCAGCAGGCCAGGTTTGCCAAGGATGAGGAATTCATTGCCAAGTTTGCCGCAAGGGCCTCCCATGCCTCGCTTGTCCAGTCTCGTATCAAGGCTTTGGAGAAAATCGAAAGGATTACCCTCCCTGCAGAAACCAAGGTCATGCAGGTCCAGTTTGCCGATTGCCCGAGAAGCGGCGACCAGGTTGTCATGATGAAAGACCTTGGGAAAGCCTGGAAAATTGAAGGGAAGCGCGACCATGAGGTTTTTTCAGGTCTGACAGGGGCGGTGATGCGTGGCAACCGTATTGCACTTACTGGTGTCAACGGGGCAGGCAAATCAACCTTGCTCAAGGTTATTACCGGTTTGACTCCTCCCACTGAGGGAACCGTGACTCTCGGCTCAAGTGTAAACCTAGGCTATTTCAGCCAGTATTCTTCAGATGTATTGAATCCCGAGCGAACAATCTTTGAGGAAGTATCTGACAGGATTCCCTTTGCTACAATCGGATCGATCAAGAATATTTTGGGTTCGTTCCAGTTTTCGGGCGACGATTCGGATAAAAAGATTTCGGTCCTCAGTGGCGGGGAGAAAAGCCGGGTAATGCTGGCGTGTATGCTGGCAGTTCCGGTCAACTTCCTTGTCCTCGACGAACCTACCAACCATTTGGACATACAGAGCAGGGAAGTGTTGCTCGATGCCCTCCATCGATTTGAGGGTACCATACTCATCGTCAGCCATGACCGGTATTTTCTGCGTCATCTGGCTAACCGGGTATTCGAGATGGACAATGGGAAACTGAATGTATATGAAGGCGATTATTCGTATTATTTGCACAAAAAGAATATGGATTAGCAATATACTGCTACTAACAGGAGGAATTGTATGGAAAACGCATTTGTAGAGAAGGCAAGGGAGAATCATGAGAAGGGATATAACTGTGCACAGTCTGTAGCCTGTGCCTTTTTGCCTGTTCTCTCCATCGACGAGAGTACCTTGTTTTCTGTCATGGAAGGCTTTGGTGGCGGGATGGGTGGCAACGAGGCAACCTGTGGCGCACTAAGCGGGGCAGTGGCAGTGGCATCGCTTCTGACAAGCAGTGGAAAAGTTGAAAACCTTACCAAGGCCAAGACCTATGAACTTGCAAAGCAGATGGTCGAACTGTTTGAACAAAGGACACAGAGTCTTGTCTGCAAGGAGCTCAAAGGAACTGAGAGCGGTGTTGCCTTGCGTAGCTGTCCCCTCTGCATTGAAGACGCAGTACTCATTGCACAGCAAGTACTTCATATCGAATAGACCTGAAATGTTGCAATATGCAATATATTCGATAAATAAATATTGAAATCTGTTGCAATTCAATGTTGGTACACATGATACGACAAAAATTTGTTGTAAAATTGTAGCATTTTGAATTGCAATTCTTTCCTTGTTTCGGTATGGTACGCATATACGTTTCAATTGAGAGGGAAGAGGACGATGATGAAAGTTGCCATTGTGATGGGAAGTGACAGCGATTTGCCCTTAATGAAAAAAGCTTTCAAGGTACTTGAAGACTTTCAGATACCCTATGACGCGCACATCTACTCTGCCCATAGGACTCCGGTCCAGGCAATTGAGTTTGCCTCAACAGCCGCATCCAGTGGCTATGGGGTGATCATAGCAGGGGCGGGAAAAGCCGCCCACCTTGCAGGGATTCTTGCAGCAAACACCATCCTGCCAGTCATAGGGGTGCCCATATCGGCCTCGCTTGGAGGATTCGACGCCCTGCTCTCCACAGTGCAGATGCCCACGGGTATACCCGTAGCGACTGTCGCGGTCGATGGGGCGGGCAATGCAGCCTTGCTTGCTGCACAGATCCTTGCCCTTGGGGACAAGGAGCTGTCGGCAAAACTCTCCAAGAACCGGATAGCCATGGAGCAATCGGTACTTAAAAAGAATGATGAACTTGAACAAAGCTTTACAAAATAAGGCTTTGTTCTTTTTTAGTCCTGAAAAAGCAATACATTTCTGTAAGACAAGGGAGATTCTCTATGGTCAAGACCAAGCAGTTGTACGAAGGGAAAGCCAAGAAAGTATACGCTACCAATGAAGACGGGGTGTATATTGTCTCGTATAAAGACGATGCCACGGCCTTCAACGGGTTGAAGAAAGGGACCATCGAGGGGAAAGGTTCCATCAACAACAGGGTAAGCAATCACCTCATGGGGCTTTTGCACCAGAGTGGAATCCCCACGCATTTTATTGAGGAACTCAACGAACGGGAAACCGCAGTGAGAGCAGTGCAGATAGTTCCCCTGGAAGTTATCGTACGCAACATTGCAGCCGGTTCCCTGTCCAAGCGCCTTGGCCTTGAGGAAGGTACCAAACTCAAAACCACGGTTTTGGAATATTGCTATAAAAACGACGACCTAGGCGATCCCATGCTCAATGAGTACCACATTAAGGCAATGGAATTGGCCACTGAAGACGAATTGGCCATCATCTCCTCCTATAGCTTCGAGATAAACAAGATACTGAGTGAATATCTGCTCGACCTTGGTATCGAATTGGTCGACTTCAAGTTGGAATTTGGTCGCGCTGATGACGGTTCGATTATCCTAGCCGATGAGATTTCTCCCGATACCTGCCGGTTCTGGGACAGCAAGACCAAGACCAAGCTTGACAAGGACCGGTTCAGACGTGACCTCGGAAATGTTGAAGATGCCTACAAGGAAATTCTCAAGCGACTCATGGGAGTATAACCAATGTCCGAAATTCACGAAGAGTGTGGACTTTTCGGCGTCTACTCGAAAGCAAACGAGGATGTCGCCGCTCTCTCTTATTATGCACTGTATGCCCTGCAGCACAGGGGTCAGGAAGGCTGTGGCATAGCCCTGAACGACGATGGGGTGATTACTGTACATAAGGATAGCGGCCTGGTCAGGGATGTCTTCCCCCCAGGCTCGATTCCTTTGGGTTCCGGCTCTTCGATGGCCATTGCCCATGCACGGTATGGTACAACAGGCAATGACCCGAGGACCAATGTGCAACCCTTGGTGATAACCCATAGGAAAGGCCGTATGGCCCTTGCCCACAACGGGAACCTTACCAACGATGCCGAGCTACGGGAATCGCTTGAGATGAAGGGCTCCATTTTCCATACGACCAGCGACACTGAAGTAATTGCCTATATCATTACCAAGAACCGATTATCCTGTACGAGCATCGAGCAGGCGATCGAGAAGACCATGGAAGAAATAGCCGGGGCGTACTCGCTTATGGTTATGTCCAGCACAAAGCTTATTGCCGTGCGCGACCCCTGGGGGTTTCGTCCCCTGTGTATGGGAAGACTTGGCGATGGGTATGTCTTTGCCTCGGAGAGCTGTGCCCTCGATGCTGTCGGGGCTATCTTTGAACGAGATGTGGAACCTGGGGAGATTGTAGTCATTGACTCCAAGACAGTTTCCGAGACCGGTCCTGTGAGCATCAAGACACACTGTAAAAAAGAAAAATCCTCGCTCTGCGTTTTTGAACTGATTTATTTTGCACGGCCTGATAGCATTGTCGATTCCATTCATATTCACTCAGCGCGCCTGAGGGCCGGGGCATTTTTAGCCCTTGAGCATCCCTCCCAGGCAGATGTGGTGATCGGGGTCCCCGATAGTGGCCTCGATGCTGCAATCGGCTATTCAAGGCAATCGGGTATCCCCTATGGCCTTGGGTTTATCAAAAACAAGTATATCGGGAGGACTTTTATCCAGCCAAGCCAGAGCGACCGTGAGGATACCGTACGGATTAAACTCAATCCCATTGTTTCCACAGTGAAAGGCAAGCGGGTAGTACTCATCGACGATTCGATTGTCAGGGGAACTACAAGCAAACGTATTGTCAGGTTGTTGCGTGAGGCAGGGGCAAAGGAAATCCATTTTAGATCCTCGGCTCCGAAATTCCTCTACCCCTGTTACTTTGGCACAGACATAGACTCTTCGACAGATCTGTTTGCCTACAAGTATGATGACGAGCAGATGTGCAGGCAGCTCGATGTCGACTCGCTGGGGTTTCTCAGTAGTGAAAATGTTACAAAACTTGCAGACCATCCCTGCATTGGGTTCTGCACTGCCTGCTTTACCGGGAATTACCCTTGTCCCGAGCCCTTGTGCAAGGGAAAAGACAAGTATTCGGCGAAACTGCCAAGGAGCGAAGAAGAATGAACAGCAATAGCCAGAGTGAAAGTTACCGCCTCAGCGGTGTAGATATAAATGCAGGCTATAAAGCAGTGGAACTGATGAAAAGCCATGTCGCCCGTACCCTCATCCCTGGGGTCCGTTCGGATATCGGGGGGTTCGGGGGCTTGTTCGAACTTGACCTGGCAGAGACTCCCCATCCCTTGCTCGTAAGCGGTACCGATGGGGTTGGGACCAAGTTGAAACTTGCCTTTTTGATGGACAGGCACGAGAGCGTCGGTATCGACTGCGTGGCCATGTGTGTCAACGACGTCATCTGCTGCGGTGCAAAACCGGTGATTTTCCTTGATTACATTGCATTGGGAAAAACCGTACCTGCCAAGGTTGAGGCAATTGTAAAAGGGGTAGCTGAAGGATGCGTTCGCTCTGGCTGTGCCCTTATCGGGGGAGAGACGGCCGAGATGCCCGGTTTCTACAGTGAGGACGAATACGACCTTGCAGGTTTTACCGTAGGGGTTGTCGACCGTGACCAGGTCTTTGCCAAAGAGACTATCGAAGAAGGTGATATCTTGATCGCCCTGCCTTCCTCTGGGGTTCACTCCAATGGATTCTCCCTTGTAAGGAAGGTCTTTAATCTGGAGAAGGGTCCCTCTATCCTTGAGGTCCCCTTTTCCTCCCTTGGGAAAACGCTGGGGGAAGCCCTTTTGGAACCCACGGCAATCTATGTAAAGCCTGTGCTTGCCCTTGCGAAGAAGGTGAAAATCAAGGCAGCTGCCCATATAACCGGCGGTGGATTCTATGAAAATATTCCACGGTGCCTTCCTGAGGGGAAACAGGCCGTCATAAAAACCGGCGATGTCCGCATCCTTCCCATTTTCGATCTGATCCAGAAAACTGGTAAGATTCCGATGAGGGATATGTTCAACACCTTCAACATGGGGGTAGGGATGGTCCTTGTCCTCGACCGGGATTCGGCAAGTCTAGCCTTACAGGAAATCCCGGAATCCTATATTCTGGGAACCATCGAGAACGGGGAGGCCGGAGTAGTTTTATGTTGAAGCGCATCGCTGTACTGTGCAGTGGCGGAGGCACCAATTTGCAGGCACTTTTCGATGCGCAGGCAAACGGTACCCTTAAAAGCGGTTTTGTCTGCCTGGTGATTGCAAACAAGAAGGATGCTTATGCGCTGAAAAGGGCGGAAGGCCAAAGGATAGCCACCTTGGTCATAGAAAAACACAAGGGACAGGCCTCTTTGTTCGAGCAGCGACTCAGTGAGGCTCTTAAGGAAAACTCCATAGATTTGGTGGTGCTTGCTGGGTTCCTATGTATTCTTTCCCCTTCCTTCGTAAGGAACTATCCAAACCGGATTATCAATATTCATCCTTCTCTTATACCCAGTTTTTGCGGGAAAGGGTATTATGGGCTTACCGTACACCGCGCGGCCCTCGAATATGGGGTGAAAGTAACCGGAGCTACGGTACATTATGTGAACGAAATACCAGATGGTGGCGCAATCATCGCGCAAAAGGCTGTTTCTGTGTTGCCTGGAGATACTCCCGAGAGCCTTCAGAAACGGGTTATGGAACAGGCCGAGTGGGTGTTGCTTCCCCAATGTGTCGAAACTCTGTGTGCTGAAAGAGGAGCGGAAATGGATCTGAAACAATTGCTGAAAGGAAACCGGTACCCCGGGAGGGGGATTCTTGTCGGGGTGTCTGAGGATAACCAGGCGGTAGTCGCCTATTTCATTATGGGACGGAGCGAGAACAGCCGGAACCGAATCTTTAGGGAGCAGGCAGATGGCCTGAAAACAGAGGCCTTTGACCCAAAACGGGTAGAAGACCCTTCTTTGATAATCTACAGTCCTGTCCGTAGCGTTGGCAATTTTCTTATCGTTACCAACGGGGACCAGAGCGATACCATCTATGATTTTCTTTCTGAGGGAAAAACCTTTGAGCAAGCTTTGCAGACAAGATGTTACGAACCGGATGAGCCAAACTATACCCCACGTATCAGTGCAGTGGTGAAAATGGGGAAACCGTTCGGGTATTCCCTCTCAATACTCAAGCGAAACAACGGGGAATGTGAAAGGCTTTTCTACCAGTATGATAAACCAGAGAAGGGAACCGGGCATCTGATCCATACCTATGAGAGTGACGGGGCCCCGCTTCCTCCTTTTGAGGGACCACCAAAAAAAGTATCGCTTGCAGGTTCTATCGATGCTTTCACCGAGGACCTTTGGGACAGTTTGGACAGCGAGAACCGGATTTCCCTGTTTGTGCGGTACACGAACCTGGAAAACGGGAAAAGCGAGCAGAGAATCATCAACAAGAACAAGAGGTAGGAAATGGATAGTTTGGAATTGAAATACGGCTGTAACCCGAACCAGAAACCGGCAAGGATTTTCGTTGAGAACGGAGAGCTCCCTTTGCAAGTCCTCAATGGCAAGCCAGGCTATATCAACCTGCTCGATGCCCTCAACGGCTGGCAAATGGTCAGCCAGATGGAAAAGGCCACAGGCCTGCCTTCCGCAGCCTCCTTCAAGCACGTCAGCCCGGCAGGTGCTGCTGTGGGACTCCCCCTCAATGAGGAAGAGCGGAGCATGTATTTTGTAACCTCAGGTACGGAGCTTTCCCCGCTTGCCTGTGCCTATACCAGGGCCCGCGGTGCTGATAGGATGTCCTCCTTCGGTGACTTTGTGAGTCTCAGTGATGTATGTGACCTCAGTACCGCAAAATGCATTAACAAAGAAGTTTCAGACGGGGTCATCGCACCCGGCTATACAGAGGAAGCACTTGCGCTTCTGAAAACAAAACGCAATGGAACGTATACCATACTTTCCATCGATCCCAACTTTATCCCTGGCCCCATTGAGAAGAGAAGTGTGTTTGGTATCACCTTTGAGCAGGGAAGAAATGCTATTGTCCTAGACCAGTCGGTTCTCCAGCCAATTGTTACAACAAATACAGTATTGCCGAATTCTGCTAAGATTGATTTGGTCATTGCTCTCATAGCGCTCAAATATACCCAGTCGAATTCTGTCTGCTATGTGAAGAACGGGCAGACTATCGGGGTGGGGGCCGGCCAGCAATCAAGGATCCATTGCACCCGTCTAGCCGGAAGCAAAGCCGATCTGTGGCATCTGAGGCAGAGTAACCAGGCGCTTTCCCTTCCGTTCCTTCCTTCTTTGAGCAGAAACGCAAAGGATAATGCAATCGAACAATACCTTGCAGAGGATCCCGAGACTTCCCTGTATGAAAACGAGGCCTGGAAACAATATTTTACTGCATGCCCGAAACCTTTTCTCTTGGAAGACAAGAAAGACTGTTTGAAAAAGGTCAGGGGTGTTTCCCTTGCCAGCGATGCCTTCTTCCCCTTCCGTGACAATATTGACAGGGCAAGACGCAGCGGGGTTGACTATATCGTCCAGCCTGGCGGATCGGTCAGGGATGATGTAGTTGTAGAAGCCTGCAATACATATGGTATTGTCATGATTTCCAATGGCATCCGCCTGTTCCACCATTAGACGATGGATATACTCATAATTGGCGCAGGGGGAAGGGAACATGCCCTCGCTCAGGCCATCAGGAAAAACAAAACGGTGGAAACCATCTATGCGCTTCCCGGCAACGGGGGAATCGCAGAGATTGCCACCTGTGTTCCCATTGGTACAAAGGAACTGGGTAAAATAGTTCGGTTCGCGCTCGAAAAACAAGTTGGGTTCGCCGTGGTTGCCCCGGACGACCCCTTGGTCCTCGGCTTGGTTGACCTGCTCCAGGAACAAGGGATTCCCTGTTTCGGTCCCTCCAAAAAGGCTGCCATTATCGAGGGGAGCAAGGTTTTTTCCAAGAACCTGATGAAACGCTACCATATACCCTCTGCTCTCTATGAAGTCTTTTCCGATGTGACCTCCGCTCTTGCCTATGCTAGGGAATGTCCGCTCCCTGCCGTGGTGAAAGCCGATGGCCTTGCTTTGGGAAAGGGGGTCGTCATTGCAAATACCAAAGAAGAATTGGTGCACGCCATTGAGACTATGCTTGTCGACAAACAGTTTGGGGCAAGTGGTGATTCGATTGTCATCGAGGAATTTTTACAGGGGCCAGAGGTATCGGTGCTCGCGTTTACCGATGGGAATACCCTCGTTCCCATGATCTCCTCCATGGATCATAAGCGAGCCTATGACCAGGACAAAGGACCGAATACGGGAGGAATGGGAACCATTGCCCCAAACCCGTACTACACGGAAGAAATGCAAAGAATCTGCATGCAAGATATTTTTCTGCCTACAATCGAGGCGATGAAAGCAGAGCTCAGACCTTTCAAGGGTTGCCTGTATTTCGGTTTGATGCTAACCCCCTCTGGGCCGAAGGTCATAGAATATAACTGTCGTTTCGGCGATCCCGAGGCGCAGGTGGTGCTTCCGCTTCTGGAGAGCGACCTTCTTACCATCCTTATGGCTGTCGAGAAGGGGGAACTGGATTCTGTCGAGGTGAAATTTTCGTCTGCCAGTGCTTGCTGTGTTGTCCTTGCAAGCGGAGGCTATCCGCTTTCCTATGAGACAGGGAAAACGATTGTCTCAAGTCCCCTTGGCAAGGATACCTACCTGTTCCATGCGGGAACCCGAAGGGAACAGGATAGGCTTGTAAGTGCAGGTGGCAGAGTGTTGAATGTAGTTTCTACGGCCAATACGTTATCCGAGGCGATTGAGAAAGCCTACCTGGGGGTGAAAACCATTGCCTTTGATGGGATGCACTATCGAACCGACATTGGGCAAAGCGCCCTCAAGGCGTAAGGGAGAACCATGGTCTACCGGTTGTTTGTTGAGAAGAAAGAAGGGTTCAGGATTCAGGAAGCGGCTTTGGCCGAGGATATCAGGACTTTTTTGGGTGTTACAGGTTTGAAGGACCTCCGTGTAGTGAATCGGTACGATGTCCAGGGTATCGACCAAAATTTGCTTGAACGTTGCAAGCAGACAGTTTTTTCCGAAGTGCAGGTCGATTCGGTTTACACTACCTTGGATTTTGCAAAAGATGCACCTGTCTTTGGCGTCGAATACCTTCCCGGTCAGTTTGACCAGCGATCTGATTCCTGTTCCCAATGCATCCAGTTGATATCAGGGGGGGAGAGACCCCTGGTAAAAAGTGCAAAGGTCTATATCCTGGAAGGGGAAATCAGCTCCGATGAACTTAAAACCATCAAACAATACCTTATCAACCCGGTGGAAAGCCAGGAGGTTTCGCTTGAACCTGTTGGGGATCTGCATCTTGAGATGATGCCCCCTGAAGCGGTAGTGAGCATCGAGGGCTTTACCGACTTGGGGGAGGAACAACTTTTTCAAATGGTTTCCACCTTTGCCCTCGCCATGGATTTCGAAGACTTGAAAATGGTCCAGGCCTATTTCAAATCCGTGCATAGGAATCCTACGGAAACCGAACTGAAGGTAATCGACACCTATTGGTCCGACCACTGCCGCCATACGACCTTCCTTACTTCACTCGATTCAATTGCCATCGAGGATGAACAGGTTCAACAGGCCTACCAACAGTATCTTGCACTCAGGAAGACATTGGGTATAAAGAAACCAATAACGCTCATGGACCTTGCAACCATTGGGGTCAAGGCTTTGAAAAAAGCAGGGAAGCTGGAAAGGCTCGACGAATCGGAAGAAATCAATGCCTGCTCGGTAAAGATTAATGTGGACCATGACGGGGTGGATGAACCTTGGTTGCTTCTGTTTAAAAATGAAACCCATAACCATCCAACCGAGATTGAACCGTTCGGGGGGTCTGCAACCTGTATAGGCGGCGCCATCAGAGACCCGCTTTCCGGCCGTGCCTATGTCTATCAGGCAATGCGTCTCAGCGGTTCAGCCAATCCGCTTGCCCCGGTGGAGGATACTTTGGAGGGTAAGCTTGCGCAGCGAAAAATTGCCGTTACCTCAGCCAATGGGAACAGTTCGTATGGAAACCAGATTGGCCTTGCCACGGGCCTTGTGGATGAGATCTACCACCCCGGCTTTGTCGCCAAACACTTGGAGCTTGGCGCAGTCGTGGGGGCTGTCCCTTCCTGCCAGGTCAGGCGTGAGGTTCCTTCCCCCGGGGACAAAATCATATTGGTTGGTGGAAAGACCGGCCTTGATGGCTGTGGAGGGGCCACCGGTTCGTCCAAGAGCCATGACCTAGGGTCCCTGTCCAGTTGTTCTGCCGAAGTGCAGAAAGGAAATGCTCCCGAGGAGAGAAAGCTTCAGAGACTTATGCGGAACGGGAAAGCTTCGCTCTTGATCAAACGGTGCAACGATTTCGGTGCAGGCGGAGTCAGTGTCGCTGTCGGGGAACTTGCAGAAGGTTTGGAGATTTACCTCGATTCCATTCCCTGCAAATATGAAGGAATGGACGGGACTTCCTTGGCGATCAGTGAATCCCAGGAACGGATGGCTGTTGTCCTCGATGCTGCTGATGTAAAGCTTTTCTGCTCCTATGCGGAACAGGAAAATCTCGAAGCTACGGTTATCGCTACCGTTACAGAGCAAAAACATCTTGTCATGTACCACGGGAAACGACGGATAGTCGACCTTGACCGGTCGTTTCTCGATACGAACGGAGCTGAAAAACATGCTTCGGTGTGGGTAAGAAATCCTAAGAAGAAGAAAAGACCTGTCCAGCAGGATAAGAACTCCCAGCTGGAAACCCTGATGGCAGACTTGAATATCTGTTCAAAACAAGGACTCAGCGAGCGTTTTGACTCTACCATTGGAGGCGGCTCCGTTTTGATGCCTTTCGGTGGAAAATACCAGAAGACCCCTGCACAGGTAATGGCTGCAAAGATTCCTGTACTCGAGGGGGAAACCTCTACCTGTTCGGTGATGACCTACGGCTATGATCCCTACCGGATGGAAGAAGATCCCTTTGGGGGTGCCTTTGATGCGGTTGTTCACTCGGTGGCAAAACTGGCGGCCAGCGGAGCTGACCTGACGCAGGTATATCTCTCATTCCAGGAATATTTCGGGAGGGTAAATGCAGACCCCTTGCGATGGGGGCTTCCGTTTTCATCTCTCCTTGGTGCTCTCAAAGCCCAGTTGCTGCTTCAAAAAGGGGCCATCGGGGGTAAGGATTCGATGAGCGGTTCCTTTACGCAGATCGATGTTCCCCCGACGCTTGTATCCTTTGCTATAAGTTGTAGCAATGCAGGTGATATTATCAGTCCCGAATTTAAGAAGAGCCATTCAAGGGTTGTCTTGCTTTGTGCGGAAAAAGAAGAGAAACTACCGGCCCTGTTTAAAAAGGTCTCTTCCCTGATACGGGAAAAACGGGTGCTTTCCTGCTATGCTGTAGGCTCTGGAGGCATTGCAGAGGCCTTGGTGAAAATGGGGTTTGGCAATCGGATCGGTTTTCTTGTAGAGACGGGCGAAGACCTTTTTTCCAAGCGTTATGGTTCCTTTGTCCTGGAATTGGCCTCTGAAGAGGAGTTGGGCGTGCTGCTTGGCCATACGTGTGAAACCTATCGTTTTTCTGGCAGTGGTTTTGACCTCAGGATGGAGGCTCTTGAAGATCTCTACGATAATAAACTTGAAATTCTATATCCCCGAAGAGCTGCAACCGATACGCATGGCACTGTCCCGACCCTTTCCTTTACAAGGGGGAACCTTGCCAAGCCTTCCTATACATGTCCAAAACCCAAGGTCCTGATTCCTGTTTTCCCCGGTACTAACTGTGAATATGATTTGAAACGTGCCTTGGACTCAGTAGGAGCTCAATCTGAGATTTTTGTTATCAATAATGCCAGTGCCCGCCATGTCCAGGAAAGTGCCAACCTATTTGCCAGAAAACTGGCGGACAGCCAGATTCTGTGTATTCCAGGTGGTTTTTCCGGTGGTGATGAACCGGATGGATCGGGAAAATTCATTGCTTCCTTTATGCGTAATCCCCAGATTGCAGAGGAAATCACCCGTTTGCTTGAGGTTCGTGATGGACTTGCCTGCGGAATATGCAATGGTTTCCAGGCTTTGGTCAAATTGGGTCTGTTGCCATATGGGAAAATCAAGACGCTGGATGCCTCGTGTCCGACTCTTACCTTCAATACGTTGGCACGCCATCAATCGATGCTGATCAGAACCAGGGTGGCTTCGAATTCATCACCTTGGTTGTCGAACTATAGGGTAGGGGATATCTCGATGCTTCCGATTTCCCATGGGGAAGGGCGTTTTGTCTGTGATGCGCAACTGTTTTCAGAGATGGAAAAGAATGGGCAGATCGCTACACAATATGTCGACCAGGCGGGTTTTGCCACCATGGAGATGCCCCATAACCCAAATGGTTCCATGTACGCGATTGAGGGCATTACTTCCGCTGATGGGAAAGTTTTTGGCCGTATGGCACATAGCGAACGGTTTGGAAGTCATCTCTATAAGAATACTCCCTATGTTGCTGAAAATGGTATATTTAGGGGCGCGGTAGAGTACTTCTCCTAAGGGTTATGGAGAGATTTGGCCCAAAAAACGAGTAAAATTGCCCCTAGTGTGTCAAATTGATACATTGGGGGTTTTTAGTATGCCCGCATTGACTTTGATTTGCTTTTTGGGCATGTGCTGTGGGAATATAAAAAATTATAAATGTATTTAAATAAAGGAAATAAAATACGAATATAAAAAGTTGGCACGCCTTTTGCACATAGTATTGCATAAGCCATTGAGGCTTGGAAAACAAAACCAAAAGAACCTGCGGAGGTAGCAACATGAAATATTACGTAACGTACAATCATCAGAATCCGGTTTCAAACTTTGAATCATTGTTTAACGATATTTGGTCTGACTGGGGCGTAAGCTCTTCCAAAATCCCCCCTGTGGATATCTTCGAGACCAGCAAAGCCTATGTCCTTGAAGCTGAGCTTGCCGGTTACAAGAAAGATGAGGTCCAGGTAAATGTCGATAAACATGTGCTTCGCCTCACTTCTTCCAAAAAGAGTGAGAAAACCCCTGAAGGGAAGAAAGCCTTGGTTCGCGAACGGTATTATAAGGAATTCGAACGATCTTTCAGTCTTCCGGAGGATATTGATGAGGAAGCAATCGAAGGTGAATTCGCTGATGGTATCTTGACAGTCACACTCCCTAAGAAGGAACTGGTCAAACCAAAACAGATTGAAGTCAAGATTAAGGAAAACGTATAATTTTTCCCAAGTGAATAATGAGTAAACCACCCCTTGAGGCCTGCAGGAAGCTGCAGGCCTTTGGTGTTCTTAGTCAAGGATAATGAGAGCTATGAAGGTCAACGGTTCATCACCTTCGTTTCGAATTGCATGACTTGCGCCGCCGCCGGTGATGACCAGATCGCCTGCTGAAACTGTTTTCTCACCATCGGCTTCCGTGACAATTCCTTGTCCACCGGTTATCAGATAGTATTCGGTCTCGTTCACATGGTCATGCTGTCCGATGGAACATCCTTTTTCCAGTTTCAATTCGGAGAAGAGCCTGCAATGGGCAATGGTTCCCTCATCCATGAGCGAGGTTGCCAGCACCGAACCGTTTCCTCCGCGCATTTTCTCGCGGACACTTGTTACCATTTCATTTTTTTTCTTGATCATCGGATCCTCCATGCGGTAGTTTGCCTTCTTGAAAAGTGTTTGGCAAGCCCCATTCAGTTTGCTTTCAATTACATTAATATGTAAATTCCCACCATATAATACTCGACCATGAACATTATGTAGTGTTTTTGAGCTAGAAATCGAGTATTAATCAGTTGTTTGTATTTAAAGAACAGAAGGATATTGTTCTGGTAAAGCGAAAGAAAGGTTTTCACTATTTAAATTATCTTGTATGATACGGGACAAACTTGCAATAATGTACGGTGCATACCGAGGAGCGTTTATGAACAAAATTCTATCAAAGAAGAAACTATCCGCCGAAGTTTTCAGAATGGTTATCGAAGCCCCTGAAATTGCAGAAGCCAGAAAACCCGGTCAGTTTATCATCCTTCAGATGGGAGGGGATTTCAATGAGAGAATTCCTTTGACCATTGCTGATGCCAATGCAAAGGAAGGTTCCATAACCTTGATTTTTCAAGCGGTTGGAGAAACCACTCATCGGCTTGCTATGCTTGAAGTCGGGGATGAAATCGAGAATTTGCTTGGTCCCTTGGGAAAGCCCACCGATATCGAGAACTTTGGAAAGGTTGTGTGCGTAGGTGGCGGTATCGGGGTTGCCCCCCTTCATCCAATTGTACAGGGAATGAAAGCAGCAGGAAACGAAGTCAAGGTAATCATGGGTGCAAGGACTAAGGACTTGATCATCATGGAAGAAGAGATGCGTTCCATTGCCGATGAAGTAATCATCTGTACCGACGACGGCTCCTATGGCCAGAAAGCTTTGGTTACCGTACCTTTGAAGGAACTCTGTGAGACTTGGAAACCCGACTGTGTCGTCATTATCGGACCTCCTATCATGATGAAATTTGCAGCTTTGACCACCAAGCCATATGGTATCCATACCATAGTTTCTCTTAATACCATCATGATTGACGGTACCGGTATGTGTGGTGGTTGCCGGGTAAGCATCGGTGGAAAGACCAAGTTTGTCTGTGTCGATGGCCCGGAATTCGATGGTCACCTGGTTGATTGGGATAATATGCTTCTACGTCTTGGCACCTATAAGAGCAAAGAACAGGAAGCCCATCATAAGTGTCACATTGGTCTGCATATTACCGAAGGAGAGGCTTAAACCATGCATGTTTCCATTGAAGAACTGGATCTCCAGGCAAAAGAAGTATTGAAAAAGTTTGATAACGTTACTCTTACGGCAAAGGACCGTGGGCAGATTCCGATGCAGGAAATGCCTACCCAGGATCCTTCGGTCCGTGTTACCAACATGCAGGAAGTTGCCCTCGGGTATACTGACAGCCAAGTCAGGGCCGAAGCCCTGAGGTGCCTGCAGTGCAAGAACAAGCCTTGTATCCAGGGTTGTCCCGTCTCCATCGATATTCCTGGCTTTATTGCTGAAGCTGCAAAGGGTAACTATGAGAAGTCTGTCGATATAATTAAGCAGAGCAGTCTCCTTCCTTCCATCTGTGGGCGTGTATGTCCCCAGGAAAGCCAGTGCCAGAAGTATTGTACGGTCGGAAAAATATATAAGGATGTCGATCAGTCTGTATCCATTGGCCGTATCGAACGGTTTGTTGCCGATTATGCACGTGAAAACGGGTGTGAGACAATTCCTCCTGTTGCCCCGGAAACCGGAAAGAAAGTTGCCATTGTAGGAACAGGTCCTGCAGGGATTGCCGCTGCTGCCGATTTACGCAGGGAAGGGCACACTGTGGTGATGTTCGAGGCTCTGCATAAAGCTGGTGGAGTTCTTGTCTATGGTATTCCTGAGTTCAGGCTTCCCAAGAAAATTGTCCAGCATGAGTTGGATAATCTCAAAGAAATGGGTGTTGAGATCAGGCGGAATTACCTGGTTGGCAAGACCAGAAAGATTTCCGACCTTATGGAAAAAGACGGTTTCGATGCTGTGTTTGTAGGTTCCGGTGCCGGTCTTCCCAAATTTATGGGTATCGAGGGCGAAAACTATATCGGTGTCTTCTCTGCAAATGAATACCTCACCAGAAGCAATCTGATGAAAGCCTATTCAATCGGCGATTCCTTGACTCCTCTTTACGATTCAAAAAAGGTTGCAGTCTTTGGCGGTGGTAACGTCGCAATGGATGCTGCCCGTACGGCAAAACGGCTTGGCGCCGAAGAGGTTTCCATTGTCTATCGCCGTACTGAATTTGAAATGCCGGCAAGAAAGGAAGAGGTAGGCCATGCAAAGGAAGAAGGGGTAAACTTCATGTTCCTGCATGCTCCCCTTGAAATTGTTGCCAATGAGCAGGGTAGGGTCAATGGGGTAAAGCTCATCGCCTGTGAGCTTGGTGAAAGCGATGCCTCCGGCCGTCGTTCTCCCGTGGAAATCCCGGGAAGCGAGAAGTTATATGATTTCGATACAGTTATTGTTGCAATCGGTAATGCCAGCAATCCTCTGATCAAGGCAACCACGGATGGCATCGAGGTGGATAGGCGCGGTAATTTCATCGTTAATGAAGATACCTGTGAAACGACGCTTCCCGGTGTTTATGCCGGCGGCGATATTGTCCTCGGGGCCGCTACGGTAATTCTTGCCATGGGGCAAGGTCGAAAAGCTGCGAAGGCAATGAATGAATATCTCTCTACAAAGTAATAAATTATATTCACATGGCGCCTGCATTTCCTTTGCAGGCGCCATGTCTTGAAACACCTTCCATCATTGTGTATAGTTACACTCGTGATTATTCATAGCGATTGCCAATCGGTAATCTGTCAACTCCAAGAAAACGATAAGAAAAAAGCCATTTTGGAAGTGATAGATTCCTGTTCTATATTTCAGAGTCTTCCTGATGTTGAACGCTTCAAACGAGGTGTGCTTCGTCGCGAACGCATCGAAACTACCGGTATTGGGCATGGAGTAGCCATTGCACATGGGAAAATCCTTGGCCTTGACTCGGTGAAGATAGCCTTAGGGCTCAGTACAAAGGGGATAGACTTTGCATCAAAGGATGGGCTACCTGTCCATTTGCTGTTTGTCATTGCCTCAAGTCCTTCCATCCAGATTGAATATCTCCGCGCTCTCAGTGCAATTTTGCAGAGTGTCCGTACTGAACAGGTACGTGAACATTTGCTCGCACTCAAGGATCTTGGTCACGATGAACGTTGTGAGAGATTTTTTTCTATGATGTCGTCGCAGAACTTTGTCTGGCTATGCAAAACCCAGAAAGATTAGTAAAAAATACCGTTTACGAGGACTTTGTTAACGTTTTTATCAAACTTTTCTACAGGAATATCATCAAAGAATTGGTATCTCCTGCAAATGCCTATGGTCATGACCGAAGGATAGCGGTTTAAAAACCTGTCATAATACCCCATCCCTCTTCCCAGCCTTTGTTTGAGTTTGGAAAAAGCCAACGCAGGAACAAGAATGATGGAATGCTCATCTGGTTCAATGATGTGTTCGCAGATTGGTTCTGCAATGTTTCTCGATGATCTGACCAGTCCTTTGTTCCAGACTTTTTCTGCAAGGCAGAATTCCATAAGCCCTTCATCGAGACATCTGGGAAGGGCCAGTCTTTTTTCTTTGACTGCGATATCTAAAAATTTATTGATATTCACTTCGCTGGGAAGGGGTACGAAGGCAAAGACTGAGGTTGCGTTTTTATACTCGTCACAAGCAAGCAAGGCTTCAATGCTTGCATTATCTTCTTCTGAGAAATCATGGTCCTTGTTGTCGAGTGCTTCTTTTTGAAGCAGTATTCGTAGCTCCTTCTTTGTAACCATAGCCATATTATAGCATGTACCCTGCTATCACAAGCAAGATGGTGGCAACAAGGAGGATTCCGTCTGGTTTTCCATATCCGAGGGTCTGCCTTTCTCGCCCAGGGTCAAAGGCCCTTGCATCGAGGGCTGAAGCGAGATCCTCGCTGCGGTCCAACAGCAAGGAAAAAATGCTGCCACCTAAATCCGATAGGGTGCGTATCGGGTTCCCTGTCCTTGCCTGCCGGGACTTTCTGGCAGCCGTTACTTGTTCTGTCACATCAAAGATGATCGGTACCAAAGAAAGGGTCAGCTCGATGCTGCTTGCAATTTCCCAGCCTTTCACAAAAGGTATCCTTTCCAGGATTGAACCAAGGGATCGGGCAAGGTCGTCAGGGGCAGTGGAGTCTGCGAGCAACATGCCAGATAGTATGATTGCAAAAAAACGTACGCATGCTGCTGCGGCCTGTTGTGCGTCATGGGTAGAAAAAAAAGTGGTCAGGGCTATGAGCAATGCCATGAAACCGAAGAATTTCAGCTCCCTTCCATAGGAGCGTACTGGTAACCTTTGCAGTAAGGCAAGCAGGATGAGGGGAGTGAGCAGGACAAGGGCGGTAATCAGGGGGGCTTTCACGAGTGGGAAACAGAGGGCGATGACGCAGCCGAACTTTGTTACCGGGTTGCTTGCATTGAGGAAGCTCTTTCTGTCCCGGAAATGGAAGATCATTGCTTCAGCCATGTAAGCTCCTCGATTTTGGCCTGCAAAGGAACGTATACCCCATGCTCAGGCAAGAGCGGAAGGATATCGATTGCTTTACCGTCTGCAATCACGCTTCCTTTTTCCAGGAGTATGGTTTGGTCTGTGTATGCAAGGATTTTCTCCACTTCATGGCTGACTAGAATGATGGTATGCCCTGCCTCATGCAGTTTGAGGAGGGTCTTTATAACCTGGAGGACCGACGGATAGTCAAGGTTGGCAAACGGTTCATCCATGATGAGAAGCTTTGGGTCCATGACCAGGACCCCGGCAATAGACAGGCGGCGTTTCTCACCACCGCTGAGTGTCCGGGGTCTTTGCTTGAACTGCTCTTTCAGTCCCATGAGGGTTCCGACTTCCTCGAGTCGTCTCATTTGTTCTTCTTGGGGGAGGCGAAGGTTCTCTACACCGAAGAGAATATCTCTCTCCACTGTCTGGCCGACGATTTGGCTATCTGCATCCTGGAAGACGAGACCGATTGAATCCAAGCGCTTTTTTGGGGCTCTGGTGACGTCCTGTCCCTCGATAGTAACTGTTCCCTCCGTTGGTTTGAGCAGGCCTTTTACACATTTGAGCAAAAGGCTCTTTCCGGAACCGTTTGGACCGGTAAGCAAAACGAAGGCTCCTTTCTCGATGGAGAAGGAGATGTTCTTGAGAATCGGTTTGTTTTTTTCAAACCCAAAACTAAGATTGTGTACCTGCAATATAGGCTCTTGTTGTTGTGTCATGTTCAAATTGACTGTACCAGATGTACCTTCTTTGAACAAGATAAACAAAAGGGTGCAGGTGCAAAAGGAAAACGCTAGAGTCGATCTGGGCAGAATACAGGAACAAGTTCTCCCAGTCCATCGAATGTCTGGTAGAAAGACTTGAGGATTCGCTGTAGTCCTGTGACTGATTTATGGGATATGAGGTAACAGCCAGCATAAAAGGTGTTATATAAAAACAGCGACGCTAGCAAATAACAACGACTGAGAAACGAGGCATGAAAAATTGAGAAACTGTCAAAACCTTTGATTTTTAGACTGCAAACTATACTTGACTCAGCTATATATGTTGGAAAAATTATTTATTAGCAATTTGAATCAGCCGAAAGAATCAAAATAGCATTTTGCCATCATTCACTGGTGACTGTTGATTCATGTTACAAAGCAAGGTTTCAATGTCCTGTCTGCTTGCAAGATCATAGGAAAAGGCACTTGCACTACCTGCACAAACCCCCATACGGAGAGCTTGTTTATAATCACCAGTTTTTAAATATCCTGCCAAGAATCCAGCAACCATGGAATCTCCCGCTCCTATGGTGTTAAGCACTTTTCCTTTAGGAGCATCACATTGGTGGACTGTCCCAAATTCATCTATGAGTATTGCACCTTTTTTCCCCAGTGATACTAAAACATTTTTTGCCCCACTGTCCTGGAGTTTTTTCCCATAGGTTATTGAATCTGCAATCCCAGAAATTTTTACTCCAAAAATTTCACCCAATTCAATATCGTTTGGTTTTATAAGAAAGGGATGGTAAGGAAGCACATTAAGAAGTAAATGATTTGTAGCATCTACAATTGTCTTTATTTTTTTTCCCTGCAAATGGCATAGAATATCTTCATAAATAGTTTGAGGTACCATCGGGGGGATGCTTCCCGCTAGAACTAGACAATCAGCTTCAGAAAGCAGATCGAGTTTTGCATAGAGTAATTCAATATCTTTCTTGTCGATTTCTGGTCCTCTTCCGTTGATTTCACTTTCTGTGTTGGCGGTACGTATTTTCACGTTGATTCTCGTAAAACCGTTGGCTACTTGAATGAAGTCAGCTTGAATCCTTCTTTGATGCAATAAATGAGTCAAAGCTGTTCCCGTAAACCCCGCTTCAAACCCATAGGCAATGGTATCGATCCCAAGAGCATGTAGCACAATGGAAACATTGATTCCTTTCCCGCCAGGGAAAATCTTCTCAGTATTTGTCCTGTTCAAGGCTCCCAAGATAAAAGAGTCGACAGAGATTACATAGTCTAACGAAGGATTGAAAGTAACAGTAGCTATCATGAATTCTCCTCAACAAATCAATAGAAATGACATAGATAATTACAAATGCTTTATAAGTAAATAACCTCGATTTTATGTAAGCTAATGCCACTTATCTGATGATGGACCATTATTTTTCCACTGCAAGACCGTGAATTGTCTAAAGCAATTCACAATCTTGTCAATGAAGTTTAGCTAATTATTATCTTGAAGAAAGGCTTAGCGATTCACTTCAGCCCAAAGCTGATTCCAATGGTCTGTCATTTTGGTCTTGTTTTTCATCAAATACTCATAATCCAAATCAACAAGTCCCAAAGTGTCACTATTAGGTAAGCTGCTTGGTTTGCATAACTTGTTGGAACCACGACCGGCTAAGTCGGTACGCATATTCTGGAAATCAGTTGAAGCCAACAGATCAATCATAGCTTTTGCGGCTACCAAATTGGGAGCATCTTTCACGATTGCCGCTCCTCCAGGCATTGCTGTGTTTCCTTCGTTCATATAGATGATTTGCATAGTGGCACCACCCCCAGCGATAATACCTGCAGGTGTCGATTCATATGACAAACCGACTGCATATTCACCTTCGTTGACTAAGTTATATACATCTTTGGAGGAATTAGTTGAGAAGCTATTCTCCATCAGTTGTTTTACATAAGTCCATCCTTTTTCGTCATCGAACTTATCTCCCATCACTGCCAAGATTGTCTGCAATTGCCTCCAGCCAGACGAAGATGCAGAGGGATCTGCCAGAATAATTTTTCCTTTCAACGCAGGTTGAAGCAGATCTTTATAACCCTTTACCGAAACTCCGAGCTGTTTCAATACGTTTGGATTCACAACTAAACACATGACCTGTACATCATAAAATGTATAGTACTCGGATGGGTCGTGGAATCCTTGTTCTTTGTCTAGGGTTGAGGTATAGGGTTGAAGAATATCATGGTATTTTTCACCATCAGCTGCAAACATTCCTCCAATAACCACATCAGCACCACTTGTTGCATCACTCCGGATCTTTGTAGCCAAAGTACCCACAGAATCGGCAACGATTTCGATTTTGCACTTTGGATAACATTCCTTCCACAGTTTCAATAATAATTCCTGCTGTGTCTCTTCCATTGTAGTGTACACCGTCAATGTTCCTGTAACCTCATCAACCCCTTTTGCCCAATCAGGTCGATCAGTAGTGGTTATAGGAGTCTTCGACTCGTTTGTCCCATTCGCAAATGCGAATCCAAGTGCCATGACAAAAATCAACGATATTGCCAGCATCTTCTTTCTCATGATATCCTCCATTTTTTAATCTGAAAGAATTTCTTTCAGAATTGTTCCCAATTCAATTACATCCGTACGTTTTCGATCTTGGTAAATTTTAAGTAAACCATAAGGCATATGATGGTTAGGATTGTAGTCACTGTTGCAAAGGCTGCCGCTACCCCGTATATACCGTTGTTGATTGCCACATAAGTACCGATTGTCAATGTTATTGTTCGATTGTTGTACAGGATGACTCCACTCGACATTTCCGTGATGATTGAAACCCAACTTAATACTGCTCCTGAAATAATTCCACTGGACATCATAGGAACAGTAATTTTAACAAATGATTTCAGCTTGGAAGCCCCTAAGCTCAAGGCTGCCTCTTCAATGCTTGGACTGATTTTCATCATTGCGGCAGTTGCCGAACGGCTGGTAAATGGCAACCTGCGTATTGCCAAAGCTATTACCATAATTACCAGTGTACCTGCAATGCAGAAAGGCTTATGGCTATAAACGATTACCAAAGCAATGCCGATTACTGCTCCTGGCATGATATAGGGTAGCATAGAGATTGTATCGATGAGGTTACTGATTGCATTTCCTTTTCTTACTACCAGATATGCAATTAAAACAGCCAGCACCACGATAATAGCTAATGTGAATATACTGATTATCAGAGTATTGTTTGTAGCTCTAAGTAAGTTTTTTGAGAACGCCTTCTGATAGTTTACAAGAGAATACCCATTCAATAATATGCTGTTGTTATACTTTCTGAAGGACATATAAATGATATATAGTTGAGGCAACATGGAAATCGCTACCAAGGCATAACAATAAATATGCATCAAAATGCCTGAAGCATGGTGGCATTCTTTCTGTTCAATGGGATGCATCGCACTAATGGTAAATTTGAATTTGCTTGTTGCTATTTTCTGAAGCAAGAAAAAGAAGCCAGTAACAATCACAGCAATAATACTAATTGCAGAGGCAAAATGATAATCTGCACCATTTTCTCCCAAGTATTCATTATAAATCAACACCGGAAAAGTTGTATATCCTCTTCCGATAAGCAAAGGGGTACCGAAATCTGCGAAGGAGCGCATAAAGACAAGCAAAGCAGCAGCCAATATAGTCGGCATGGTTAATGTTATCAGTATTTTGAAGAATCTATTGACTCCCTTGCATCCCATACTTTCAGCAGCTTCCATCAGAGAGTTGTCAACATCCCTAAAAGCTCCATTCATATAAATAACTACCAAGGGAAATAATTTCATGGTTTGTACCAATACAATTCCACCAAACCCATAGATGCTCACATTATTGATACCAATCGTTTTCAATAAATTAGTTAGAAGTCCATTATTTCCCAGTAACAGAATCCAAGCATACGCTCCTATAAAAGGTGCAGACATGGTACAGAGTAAGCAAAGGATAAAAAGTAGTTTTCTTCCTTTCATTTTATAGAAAGAATAGAAATAGGCAAATGGGATCCCTAGGAGTAAACAAAGGGCCATAGAGAAAAAGGCTATCTTGAAACTATTGAATATGGTGGAGTAGTAGTAGCTCTTTCCAAAAAACCTTGCAAACGCATCCAAGGAAAACCTGCCATCAGAAGTAACCACAGCTTCTTTTAGTAAACCCGCAATCGGAAATACCAAGAATACTACGAAAAGGGCCAAGATGCCGAATGAAGTCATATTCCAGAATTCAAATAATTTATGTCTTTTCATTATCTTCATTTCTTTACCATCCAATCCATGTCTTGCATAAGACTCTTACCGGTTGTGGCATCGAATATGTTTATTTTGGCGATATTTACATTCAAAAAAATTTGACTACCGGCAGGAAGAATTGATTCGAAATCTGATTCCTTTATTATCTCTGCCTCTTCGTTTGTATCAAGTTTAACAAAATAATGAGTATTTAATCCTAGAAATATGCTATCTTCAATAGTTGCTTTAATACATTTTTCCTGAGGTTGCGTATTGATTATCAATTCTTCAGGACGACAGGATACCAAAACATTTTCATCCGATACTTTTTTTGGATCGATCTTATCGACAGAAATTCTATAGCCATTAGAGAACTCCAATTCAAAGCCGTGGTTGCCTTGAAATAGTTTCCCCTCAAGCAAATTTGATTTTCCTATGAACGTTGCAACAAATAGATCAGCCGGACGCATATAAATATCTTGCGGTCTTCCGCATTGATGAATGATTCCATCCTTCATGACAGCAATACGATTGGAAATCGCCATAGCTTCCTCTTGGTCATGAGTCACGTACACTGTAGTAATTCCAACATTTTTTTGAATTGCCTTGATAACAGAGCGCATCTCCACCCTGAGTTTTGCATCAAGGTTTGAGAGCGGTTCATCCATCAATAACACATCGGGTTGAATAACCAAAGCACGGGCAAGAGCTACTCGCTGTTGTTGTCCACCGGAAAGTCTATCAGGCATTCTGTCTGCATATTCATCTACATGAACTAGTTTTAAGAACTTGTCAGTTTCCCTTTTGGTTATATCAGCGGGGACTTTCCTGCTGCGCAACCCGAATTCAACATTTTTACGGACTGTCATATTAGGGAAAATTGCATAGTTCTGGAAGACCATCCCAATATTCCTCTTATCAGGCTCTAAATTGTTGATTTCCTTGTTGTTGAAGGAAAACTTTCCACCTTCAATGCTATTAAAACCAGCAATCATACGTAGTAGTGTGGTTTTTCCGCAACCGGATGGGCCCAATAAAGTAAATAACTCTCCATCATGAATCTCAATGGAAAGATCTGGAATTACTATGGTCTCTCCATATTTTTTAACAGCATGTTCGATTGAAATATTCACGCTCATCTATTGGCTCCTTTGGTTTTTTTAACTAAGTCTATGTCCAGTTGTTCAGTAGATATTTCTCTGCTTCAACACACCAAAGTCCGTTATGAGCATCGATGATATCAGCTAAGATGCCAAAACGAATATCCTTGACAGATAAGGTTCGAAAATCCTCAATTGCGGTTAGCGGAAGGTCCAGATGGGTATAGATAAGTTTTTTCCCTCCAGGAATTTTAGGAAGGTTCAAGGTGGTCTCAGCTGCGCAGTTCAATCCACCAATATGTGTGATCATTACTGCAGGATCCAACTGTTTTTTTTCAGTCATTCTAAGGGATTCAAGCATATCATATGTGTTTCCACCTGTCGTGCCGATTACATGGGTTGAATTGTAGTGTACATCATAGAAATTCAAAGGTGCGCAGAACTGCTTATCAATAGGACCTGCAAAGAAATTCAAACATCCGTCTCTTCCTAGAATATCGGAACCTAATTGCACCACAGAGGCAATCGGCGCAAATGCAAAAACATCGTCAAATCCTAAGGGAGAGAAGCGACGTAAATAGTTGGCGACATCATCTATATTGGAAGTATTGATAAATTCTACTCGTACGCCACACTCTTGTGCTTCTTTTTCAAATAAGAATTTTGCTCTCGAAAGTCTTTTTGAATTTATATCAGTCAATACAATTAGCGAAGGCCGGTGTTCTGAATGAATTGCATATGTCAAAGCGCCCAATCCCATTGGCCCGGCGGCAGCCAATAGGGCAATGTTTCCTCCTTGTTTAATACCCATTGTGTGGGCATAAACTCCCATTTCTGTATGGAAACATGCATGAAATGCACCAATGCAGCATGACATCGGTTCTGCTAAAGAGGCTTCAAAATAGGCCTCACCTTTATATTCCAATAGACATCCAAGTTCCATAACTTCAGGAGGAAGTATGCAGTAGGTTGCATCTCCTCCGCAAAACTCATATGAATAACCTGGAGACCACATGGTTCCCTTATAATTTAAAGCTGGTTGCAAGGTGAATTTCATACCAGCCTTGAACTGGTCTTTATATTTCTCACCAACCTCTACGATATCACCTGCAAATTCATGACCTGTAATAGCTGGATGTTGTGCAACATCAGAATGGACACGTTTGTGTTTGGGGCCTAAAATCGCACATTTGTAAGTTGACATACAAATACTATCGGAAACAACTTTCACTAATATTTCATCATCGTTGATTTTTGGCAACTCAAATTCGTCAATTCGCAAATCTGATGCCCCATGAATTCGAAGCGCTCTTGCTTTCATACCAAAACTCCCTTTCTTTATACATGAATGTACTATGTCCATGCGTTTTGCAGGGTAAACCCGGTATGAGCAGTTGTCAATTAAATTGTTGTTTTAACAAAAATATATTTCTTAAGAACAAAAAAATTGCGATATATCGAATAAAATTCTCTTTACACCTCTTTAAAGAACCTTAATATTATTGTTTCGAAAGTATTCGGCAATTTGAGGATCAAGTTCGTCGTCGGAAATTAAAATATCAATATCCTGTACGTTCGCGAAAGAAAATGTATTGCTAATTTCCACTTTAGAAGAATCCATGAGTAATACAGTAGTTTCAGCTCTGCTGATTACAGCACGTTTAAGAGAGCTTTCTTCCAAGGCTCCACAATTAAAACCTGTTGTTTTCATATAGCCTGTAGTCCCTAGAAATGCAATATCATAATTCATCTCGCGAATTTTCTCACAGCTATCTGAACCAGAAATGCTCATACTTGAGGGATTGATCTTTCCCCCTGGCATGAATATTTGGACCTTGGAAAGTTTTGCGAGTTCGATGGCACAATGAATACCAGAAGTAAAAACCAAATGAGGTTCATCAGGAAATTTCCGAGCCAGTTCTGTAACAGTTGAGCCTGAATCAAGGAAAATAGAAGTACTTGGATATATTAGGTTAGCGGCTTTTTCCGCGATGCAACGTTTTTTTTCAACGTTTCTACAAAAACGTTTATTCAGTAAATCATCCGTACCGATAATTCGATCAACTGATTTTGCTCCTCCATGTACTCGGACAATTAATCGCATCTCATCAAGTGCTTTGAGATCATTGCGAAGGGTCATCTCAGAAACTGTAGGAAATGCTGTTTTTAAAAGAGAGAAACTGACAGCTCCATTCTCGTTGATAAATTCTTCAATTTGGTTTCTTCGGTTTTTCAAAAGAATCCTCCAAGATTTTCGAAATAAAAATTTCCAAATTAGCATAACGGAATATTGCATTATTTAGAGTCTGAAATACTGATAAGTCTTTTGATGAAATATTTATAACATATTCAACCAAGACTATTATTTATACTATCGTACAAATGAAAACTAACAGTAGAAAGCCATGAACTTATCTTGTGCTATGCCATGATAACCCGTGTTTAGAGGAAGTTTCAAGCGCGTTGCAATCTCAAATATATTTTTTTGCAGCATTCACCCATTCAGGGTAACCCTTTTGGAATCACAGCCCCCACAAAGGGTGACACTAAATATCGATTACTGCACGCCAAGTGGGCATCAGTCTTGCTTTGTATTAATGGTATCTCCCTCCAGACACTAGTCAATCTCCTCTCTCTTTAAAGTGAACCAAAATCAATTGTTTCCCTTGATCACCAATGACACCGAACACAAGAGAGGATTTTCTGTGGTTTTAGAGGTGGTCCGAAGAGGATGCCTACGACCTGCTGAAGAACCGCTTCCAGCTGGAAACCACCCTCAAGCAGGATTTCCGGGCGACTATACTCACCTTCTCCATGCTCTTGGCCATGGAAGAGGTAGTGAACGAGCAGATCCGCAAGGAAGGGGAAGACAAATAGAACAAGCATGGATATTAGATGGGCCACAATAAGTTCGTGGGCATCATCCGCGATGACCTCATACATGCGTTGACGGCCAGAAACCGGATGGACCTAGTAGCTAAGATGAACAAGGTAAGGAAGAGGGCCCGGGCTTTTGTCTGTCCTGCTCCAAGTGCAGAGAACATGAAAAACCCTGATTCCCTCATAATCTCAAGTCAACCTGCTCATCTTCCAGATGAGTCATATTTAAGTTCTGAACAATAATTATTTAGTACTGAAACATCAGATTTGTGCTATTATTTTGCGAAAAAGATAAAGGTATGGTGAATGTAGATGTATTCTTCTGTTTTCCGAAAGGTTTTCCTGATATTTTCTATATTTCTCCTAGGATTAACTGAGGTATGGGCTTTTTCTTTCCAATGGGCGCCCCTTGATCCTTTGTTTCGAGAACCTCTTGCCGATCCCTTTGCCTGCTCAACCAGTTTTCGGTCCTTAGGTATGCTGGATGAAGAGAGTATCCCCGATTCTGTATTGGTTTCAAACGAAGCTACCAACCGTTATGAGAGTATCACTTATGATGATGCCAATCAGCGTGAATATTGGCAGATGAAAAGTGCCGTGAATATCGGTCTGCTTAGGGCTTCGCTGGGATTTATTGAGATGGAAGGGTATATTCAAGGTGGGCTGAACACTGTTTTCCAGAAAAATGGTTCGGTCAATGCCTTGGGGTTCGATGGTCTCTATGGAGCCGGGGCAACCATAAGGCTTTTCAATGTCCTTGCCCTCCAGGCGGGATTTCATCATTTTTCCGGCCATTGGGGAGATGAAATCATAGGGGATTTGCTTGAATACAATCCATCTCTGGATTTATATTCTTCCACTGCAACGTACCATTTGGAGGAATATACCAGAGGTAATTCCTGGATTGCAGGGGCTTCCTTGGACCAGGGCTCTTGGGGCCGTTTGTATTTCTTTGCCGAGCTTCCTATGGAAAGATCCTGGATCAGGCCGGGAATCCATGTACCGGCAGACACCCTTAAGCCAGGAAATAGCGATACTTCTCAGTTTGAGTATATTACCGGACAGGAAGGCCTCACGGGTTTGACCCCGTATGATTCTTCCTACAAGGCTTGGAGACTGCAATCAGGCTTGGAACTCTATATTCCGGTTTCGACTATCGGCTCCTTGTTTTTGGCAGGGGATGTTCAGGCGCACCAAGATGGACAGACGCTCCATCAGGTCGGAGGCTATAATCCTTCCAATCCCTGGGAATTCGAATATACAGTAGGTGGAGGTTTTGCCTTCAATAAGGATTTCATGGAAAGAACGTTTCGGTTTGAAATCTATTATCATGATGGAAGATTCCCGCTCTTGAACTATTTTTTCCAGCGCAGCAAATATCTTGTTATGGGTATAGTAATCAGTGGTTAGGAGTCTTTTTATGAAACGAAAGGTTGTTTTTCTCTTTGTCCTTGTGTTTGCGGTTTCGTCCTGTTTTGCTTCCTACGATATGTTTGAAGATAATTTATCTTTCGATTGGTATGCGGCTGAGTCTCTGTTTCCCTCGTCTGCCCTCAATCCTTTTTCCTCGACTTCGACGCTGAATATCCTCCATCTTATCGAAGGGCAGCCTAGGTCGATTCTCTATACCGATAATGGAGAGTACACATCGGTACCTTTCTATTCAGGTACGAGCTATGCTGATGAAACGCTGTATGCCCAGCTGAAAACAGGGGTTAATATTGGTCTTTTACGGCTTTCGTTTTTTGATATGGTGGAATCGGAAGTAGGATTCCAAGGAGCCTTGAATTCTGTATTCCAAGGATTCGGAGGAGCTAAAAACCTTGGTTTCGATGGAATTTTCTTTTTCGGTTTGCATGTGAGGTTTTTCAATACAGTGACGTTCCGAACAGGGTACCAGCATTACAGCGGCCATTACGGGGATGAAACGCTCTTAAATATTACAGGGCAAACCGAGGATCCCGTAGAGTATGTCAGGGATAATGATATTCTGTTTGGGGTTTCGGTTCAGCCGGTTTCTTTCCTTCGTCTCTATGCTGATGCAAACCTTCCTTTGCCCAAGACATGGATGGCTCCTGCCATCCATATTCCTTTCTGGGTACTCAAGCCTTCTTCTGGGGAGTCTTTGCTTGAGGTTGAATCAGGGAAAGAAGGAATTGCTGTCACTGAATTTGCAGATTCCTATAAAGCGTGGATCATCGATTTTGGAATGGAGGTTCGCCTTCCTGTCCGTAATCTTGGATCCTTGCTTCTTGGCGCCGATGTCGTTGCCAACCAAGATGGACAGACACTTCATCAAGTCGGAGGCTATGATGAAGACAATCCCTGGGAATTTGAATATACCCTCGGTGCAGGTCTTGAGTTCGACCAGAGTATTGGCCTGGGGGCTACCAGACTTATGCTCTGCTATCATGATGGGAGATTCCCTTTGCTAAATTTCTTTTATCAACGGACGAAATACCTTTCCGTCGGCTTTTCAATCAGCCAGTAGTATAGGGCGGAAAAGCTAAAGGAAATACAAGGAAATTTAGAAAGCAATGAGGGGTGAAAAAATTTCCTTTGCTTTCTATTCCCTGGCTAAGGACCAAAGGTACCTTGATTTTAAAAATCTCTTATTCTGCTCTTGAGGGACTGTAAATTGCAGAATATGAACGAGAAGAATCTAAAATTTCCTGATAGGTGTTGACAAGAAAACTCAATTCAGGGTATATAAGAGAACGTCGAGCCGCTTTAGCTCAGTTGGTAGAGCAAAGGACTGAAAATCCTTGTGTCCTCAGTTCAATTCTGAGAGGCGGCAGAAAATCCTGTTACAGCAATGTAGCAGGTTTTTTTTGTCCGGAGTGTTGCGGGTTCATGTACGGCCTGGAAAGGCTCATACGATTTCCCATTGTTTTCTGGTCCATGGGAAATATCCTTGTACCCTGCTTTAATGTGTTGTATCATTCGCTTAGACCAATGCATTACCCTCAGTTTGAGGCTAATGTATAATAATGTATTTGATAACAGCGAAGTGAGAAAGTAATGGAAATATGTGGCAGATTGAAGTTAATAAGAGAATGCTATGGGAAATCTCAGGCCAAGTTTTCTCGTAGACTTATAATGTCACAGAATACGTGGGGACAAGATAAGATAGCAAAACACTCAGTGCCCATTGAATTCAAACAAAACCTTACTGTTATGGGTATCAATATTTATTGGTTGGTTACTGGCAATGGTCCGATGTACCTGTCCGAAGAATCTATAAAACAAGAAACTGGAAAAAACAGGATAGTCTATGACCGTTCAGAATTATTTAATATCCGAATCAATGCTGGAACACTCTCTTCATGATGCATCTCATCACAAGAGCCTGGGAAAGGTAATCGGCAGGTTCATGATGTATTGGTAGAAACACCCCTGAGGGTGTGCATATATTAAGTATGGTCTTTACTTATAGGGTGTGTGCTTCTGTGTGACCGGGGTTAAATGAATGTCGCTCGAATTTTTATTCTTCGCTTTTATTGAGATTGTTACGTTTGTATTGATCTATTTTTTGATGCGTACTAAAGAAAAGCTCTCAGAGAGTAATTCAAAGTATGCTGCTCTAAAAAAGCAGTATGAGCAATTCATTAGTGTCGATGAATATAAAGCTTCTATAGAACAGGAACTTTTACGTATTCAGAAGGAAAGCCAAGATCACCTTGAGTCTAACCGTCAAGAAATTGCACAACTCAAGAAGGAAAGTGAAGATCAACTATCTACGAATAGAACAAAGCTTGTACAAGAAACACAACGTCTATTTGATGAAAGGAACAAAACACTCTCAGACATTGAGAACCAGAAGAATGAAAGCATCCATTCCAAAGAGCAGCGAATATCCACTTTAAATCAAGAAATGGATGAGCTGTCCACTAAGTACAATCAAGCGAGAACATTGCTTTCCAGCCTTTTGAAAGAGGTTTCATTGTTCCAAGATGAAGTAGAAACAAATTCCTTTGGAATATATTCACCTCATTTTGAGTTCGATACTTCGGAGGAATATAAAGATAAACTGATTGAGATCCGAAAGGAATCTAAAGTTCTAATATCTTCAGGCGATGCTGTTGATGCCAATTTTGGGTGGACTGTAAATGGGAGCAAGGCTGAAGGGAAAAAACAGACAAACCAATATATAAAACTGATGCTCAGGGCTTTCAACGGTGAATGCGAAGCAATGGTTGCTGATACTCGTTGGAACAATATCACCAAAATGGAAGAAAGGATGAAGAGTGTCTATGAAGCAATCAACAAACTTGGGACCGTTCATGAGATTTCAATCCGTTCTCAGTATTTGACCCTTAAGCTTCAGGAGCTTCAATTAACTTTTGAATATGAAAACAAGAAACATGAAGAGCAAGAAGAGCAACGTAAACTGCGTGATCAGATAAGAGAAGAAGAAAAGGCTCAGCGTGAATATGAAAAGGCGATGAAGGATGCTGCAGATGAGCAAAAACAATACCAGCAAGCTCTTAATCAAGCAAGGAAAGAAATGGAAAAGGCCCAAGGAGAAGAACTGACAAAGCTTCAGAAAAATATTGCAGACCTTGCGGAAAAGCTTGAAGAAGCCCAAAATCAGCAGCAACGAGCAATTTCAATGGCCCAACAAACCAAGGCTGGCAATGTCTACGTCATTTCAAATGTGGGGTCATTTGGTGAGAATGTTTATAAAATTGGTATGACTCGTAGACTTAACCCACAAGAAAGAGTGAACGAACTTGGTGATGCCTCCGTCCCATTTACCTTTGATGTCCATGCGATGATCAGGTCAGACAATGCTCCTGAGTTAGAATCTTATTTCCATAATCAACTAGATAAGAAGCGGTTGAATCTCATTAATACCCGTAAAGAGTTTTTTACAGTAACGCTTCGTGAAATCGAAGAGCTTACAAAACGAAGAGGAATGACGATTGAGTTCACCAAATTGGCTGAAGCAAGAGAATTTAGGGAATCCATTGAGAAGAGAAAAGAATTCGGAGCCCCTAAGTCAGAGCCAGTGAAAAATGATTTAGATAAGTTTCCAGTGAATTTGTAATCAGGAGTAGACAATGGGAATAGACATCAAAAAATTCATTCTGGAAGTTACAGAAAAGAAACAGTTCTGGGAATGCCCATTTTGCAAGAAGCATATACAGCTGGTAAAAGAGAATCTTAGTACCATTAGAATGGATGCTGGAAATGGGAATATCACCTATGTATTAGGCATTCTATGTCCAAATCCAAATTGTAAGAAAACTTCGGTGTATCTAGCAGCATACACAGGGTTATATGAAGGACCACATTTTGTAAATCCGGATACGGAGAAACCGCCTATCGGACGATTTGAAACATTGTTCCCTCATGGCACTTATATCAACTATCCTTCGTATATTCCAGAGTCAATAAGAAACGATTATATGGAAGCTGCATGCATAGTTGATTTAAGCCCAAAAGCCTCTGCTGCGCTTATCAGGCGTGCTTTACAAGGAATGATAAAAGATAAGAAACCTCAGCTTAAAAATCTAAAATTGGAGAAGCAGATTGAATCGCTTAGAACTGAAGTATCAAGGCAAGAATATGCGGCACTAACGGCAATACGAAAGATTGGTAATGTAGGAGCTCATATGGAGGATCCTGGTGTAATAGCAGAACAGGATTGTCCTATAAATTCAATTGATGCCACTGATTTAGTGCATCTAATCGAATACTTGTTGAAGAGTTGGTATGTGGATATACATGATGCTGATTTCTTGATGAACAGTATTTCTAAACGAGGAGAAGAAATTCATGATATCCAAAAAGGAAGAAGGTAAATTAATATTGCAAAATAGATTTCTATAATAGCGAGAAAACACTCTTGAGAGTGTCTATAATATTTACATAAATCTTTGCTTCTTGTTGTGCTCTTGGATACGGCCTGGATGCTGCGATGGGTAATTACACAAAGTATCTTCACAGTTTGAAAGATTTTCCTAAAATTACGAAAGAAATTATTAAAAGAGATTTCCAGACTTCGTAATGGAAATGATGTGAAATGGGCCTTGTGCAAGTTCAAAAGATTCCGAGGTCGTCCTTTAAGAAGGGTTCCTGACCTATTTACACATTGGAGATACTGTGGTTTCTTGATAAGAGCTGTATGAATCGAGAGATTCACGTACGGTTCTGTGAGAGCCTTGGGGTGAAACTCCCTTTGGCTACTCGATTTGCAGCTCTGTTAAACGGTCAGTAAACGGTTACGCATTGAAGAACCCGGCTTTTCTGAACCGTCCTATTGATATCCATGGCAATATAATGGATAGAAACCAACAGGAGGGTTTGTTAAACTATGAAGGAACTTCGCAAAGACTATGAGAGCTTGCCTGAGGATGTATCTCCTGAACAGGTTGAAACTACTGCCGCGGCCCTGGAAAGAAGGAAGTTTTCACCTGTCCTGATTCTTGATGTACCGAATTTCAACAGACTGACCAAGCAAGATATGCTCAATGAATACGACCGGGTACAGGCACTGCCTTCTACCTCCCGGGAATTGAAGATGGTACTCGCCATAGAGAATCCCGAGCAAGTGAAAGAAAAACATCTGGTCTTGTTGTTGAACCAGTATCTTCTCCTCTGTGGATTAAGGAAAAATGAAGCTTCCGCTTGGGATGTTATCAATGAAATGTATGAGGATGACTAGGTTTTGTTTTTTTTGTTACAAGGCATGTCCCCAGGCAACTTGCAGCTGGTTTTCTCATAGCAACTCAGTATAGGATTTTTCCAGTAGTTCCCTGAACCTGTTGATGAAACGGGCTGCAGGGGCCCCGTCGATGATATCATGGTTGAATGCAACGGTAATATTGTACATTTCCCTGATCTTGATCTCGTTTTGGACCACGACGGGTTTTTTGGTGATACTTCCGAGGGCAAAGGAAACCGCCTTTGGGCCTCCGATGTAGGGAATGATATAGCCCGGGACCTGGGAGAACATACTTACTGAAGTAACGAATATTGTACCTGACAGCTCTTGTACCAGTCTGTGATTATGCAGGATCCTTCTGAACATGAATCGGACAAGGGGCAGGGGAAGCGAAGTGAGCATTTTCCTGATAAAGGGCGAAGACACATATCCCTTGTCTGCATTTTTACTTGTCTTCGCATTGGTAATCTCATGGTCTATCTCTGTAATGGTCTTATGGTTGATATCCCTGATAATACATTGCTTTGTGATGGATTTCCCAGCATCTTCGATTTCGATGGGGATGTTCAAATCTACCTGCTCGAAGGTAGTAGTATGCTTCAAGTCGATCATCGAATTGAACTCGGAAAACTCCTGCAAGCACATTCCAATGGCTTTCAAAACCAAGGAAAAAAGGGAACCCCCGGTTCCTTCCCGTCTTTTTTGGCGAAGGAAGGTCCGTAAGTTTGTTATGTCGATATCAAGCAAGGCAAAGAAATTATGGCCACCTGTTACCAGTTCAAACCCATACATCGATAGTTTTCGCAGGTCTGTGGTTTTTTCGCGTTTCATACATTTCCACCTTGATTAGTAAAAAAGAGGTTGTTTGCAACCAAAAGTCTTGGCCTTGTAGATACCGTATCGGATTCTGAAAAACGAGGCAATGTGGTTATGCCTTCCCAGATCTATTTCATTGCATAGATCCCCATTGCCTGAGAGAGGAACAAGGAAAGGCCTTTCCCAAAAGAATCGATGTTTTTTGTAAACCGTTCATCCTTTATATACATCTGGCCAAGACTGGCAAAAGCCTCAAGGGAGTAGTAATAGCCGAAACTGGCATTGAAAAACCGGTACATCTCTTCCATTGCACCCTGTACGATACGAGAAGAAGGGTCTTCGGTTCTGAGGTTTGCCAATTTTGAAAACAAAGCATCCATTTCGGTTCCCATAGTTTTTTTGGTTTCCGGCGGAAGGTTTTTGATATGGGAAATGCTTGCCTTCACTGTTTCTTCGCCCCATCGTTCTTTCGCTTCTTTTTCATACGGGTTCTTTGTCATGTCAAAACCCTTGAACTGGTCTTTCGTAGCCATAGCGTAGCCTCCTTTCAATGCCCTGCTCGAGTTGTCCAAAGTTTCGAGCATAGTGTCTATACGGTTTTTTTGTTGCAACAGATAGCTTTTCTGTAATTGGAAGGCTTTTTCCCTGTCAAAGTTTTTATCGGAGAGCAGGCAATGGATCTTGTGCAAGGAAAAGCCGCATTCTTTGAAAAACAATATCTGCTGTAGGTTTGCAAGGTCTTGCTGTATATATTCCCTATATAGGTTTGTTTCGCTTCGTGAAGGAGATAGCAACCCGAGCGATTCCCAATGGTGAAGGGTCCTTACGCTCACGCCAATCAAAGTGGCAACTTCTTTTACTTTCATGTTAATAGCATGCACTATGACGTAGCGTCATAGTCAAGGGGAAAGTGAAATTGATTACCTCGTTGTCTTTTGCTACTCAAGGCCCAGTTCGAGTTTCAAATTCTCGTTATAGCGGACAGCAGCCTGGGCTGCTTCGCTGGCAGGAATCTGTGATGAGTTGTCAATTATTATGCCGATTCCCCCTGATGCGATTCCCCCGAAAATGAGGCCGAGCGAAGAGTAGAGTAACACCTTGCTGTCAGGGTCTATTGTCTGGGAACCAGCTAATAGCAACGTACCGGCCAGAAAAAGGGAGAGACCTGTCCAATTGAATATCCGGGCGGTTTTTTGCGCTTGTTTGTAGCGTAGGGCTTCCTCCTGCATACCGGCAATCTGGAAGAACGTTTCTTTTTCCAACGGCTGTGTGCCTAAAAATGGAGTCCATCTAAGTTCGACAGGGCTAGTAGTACTGAATACGCCTTCACTCGGATACGAGGTGTAGAATTCGGTGTTCCTGCCGGTGTCGATCCAGAGTGCAGATTGGGTATATTCCTCAGAGAGTTCCAAGGATTGGCAAAAGGCAAAAGAGGTAATACCCAAAAGGGCAATGAGGAAGACTGAAAAAAAATTCAATCTCTGTTTCATACATACATGATACAACGCTCTTTTGTTTTTTCCAAGCCCGCCATTCGTTGCAAGACAGGGCCTTGTGGTGATAGAGTGCATTGCGGAGGAAACATGGATAAGACGAGGCATCAGGCTTTGAATTTCCAATCGATGGTCGTTGCCTGCAAGAATTCGGAAGCCAAGGCTATCGAAGCCTTTGGCAAAGCTGTCCTTCTTTTTGACACCTCCGATTCCCTCATTCTTCATATCAGCGAGTATGCCCGTTTGCTTGAAGTAGGCGAACATGCTTTAAGTGACGCCTATTATACTTTGCGTCCTGTTTTTGAGGCTATGGCTGAAACTGTACAGGTCATTACCTGGGAAGACCCCCTTTGGCCGGTACAAACCAAGGGGTTTGCCTATTGCCCCAGGTTTCTTTATGTCCGCGGGGATATCTCCCTATTGGGCAAGCCAGCCATTTCGATCATCGGGACTCGCAGCCCTTCGCTTGAGGGTCTTGCCTCGGCAGCGGTGACTGCCAATGCAATCGGGAGCAAAGGCTATGTCGTGGTCAGTGGACTTGCCAAGGGTATCGACGGGGTGGCCCATAAGACAGCCTTGTCTTCGGGGTTTCCCACCATGGCCGTAATTGGGACCCCCCTAGAAAGCTGTTATCCTCTTGAACACCAGGCGCTCCAGCAGGAAATTGCTGAAAAAGGTGTGGTAGTCAGTCGCTTTGCTCCCTCCGAGATAACGCAGAAATGGCACTTTTTACTTCGTAACCGCCTTATGAGTGCGCTCTCCCTTGCCTCGGTAGTTGTTGAGGACAAAGATGGTGGAGGCGCCGTCAGGCAGGCTTCTTTTGCACTGGAGCAGAAAAAGTACTTATTTGTCTACCAATCGTCCTTGGACAACCGCAGTGTGCTCTGGCCGAGGCAGTTTGCCGATCAACCGCGAGTGTTTGTCGTAAAGAAGAGCCAGGATATTCCCCGCCTGCTTGCAAAAGCATTGGACCAAAATGCAGGACTACGGGAAAAGACTGGGAACAAAGAGGAAAAGCCGTTACAACTTGACCTCTTCTCCCTCTAGAAATGCCTGTTTGCCTTGACATGAAAACGGTCGGAAGACTACTATCTAACATTATGAAAAACCAACTAACCGCGAATGAATTGAGGCAGAAATACATCGATTTCTTCGTTTCAAAACAACACACGCAAATCAGTGGGGCTTCCCTGATTCCTGAAAACGATCCGACCGTGCTTTTTACGACTGCCGGAATGCATCCTCTTGTACCGTACATCCTTGGTGCAGAACACCCTTCTGGAAAGCGTTTGACCGATTACCAGAAATGTATCAGGACCGGAGATATCGAGGCAGTAGGGGATCCGCACCATCTCACCTTTTTTGAAATGCTTGGAAACTGGTCGTTGGGCGATTACTTCAAGAAAGAAGCAATCGGATACAGCTTTGAATTTTTGACAAGTGTCCTTGGTATCGACGCGAGCAAGCTCTCTGTAACTGTGTTTGCCGGGGATGACCTTGTTCCGCGCGACGAAGAAGCCGCTGCAATCTGGGAAAGCTATGGCATCCCCCGTGAACGGATTTACTTCCTCCCCCGTGAAGACAACTGGTGGGGACCCGCCGGTGAGACCGGACCCTGTGGTCCTGACAGCGAGATGTTCATCGACACCGGGCGCCCTTCCTGTGGTCCCGATTGCCAGCCTGGTTGCTCATGCGGGAAATATTTCGAAATCTGGAATGATGTGTTCATGGGCTATCGTAAGACAGCTGAGGGCACTTACGTACCGATGGACCGCAAATGCGTTGACACCGGTATGGGAATCGAACGCACCATTGCCATCCTGCAAGGAAAGAAATCGGTATACGAGACAGAAATCTTCACCCCGGTCATTGCCGGAATAGAAAAACTGAGTGGCAAGAAATATGGAGTGGAGGAAGAAACAGACATTTCTATCCGCATCATAGCTGACCATGTTAGAACCAGTGTGTTTATCCTTGGCGATCCGAAGGGAATGGCTCCCTCCAATGTCGGCCAGGGATACATTCTCAGGAGGCTCATCCGACGTGCAGTCCGTCATGCCAACAAACTTGGCATAGACCATGCCTTCCTTGGGGAACTTGCCCAGATTGTTTTGGACCTGTACGACAAGCCGTATCCTGAATTGGTTGCACATAAGGTCTTTATCATGGATGAACTTGCAGCAGAGGAAACCAAATTCTCCGAGACCTTGCTCAAAGGCGAACGCGAATTTGAAAAAATGCTTCCCAACCTTTTGAAGGGCACTTCCCGCCAGATCAGCGGGCGTACCGCCTTCAAGTTGTATGATACCTATGGCTATCCTATCGAGCTGACCCGTGAACTTGCCCATGAACATGGTTTTAGCGTTGACGAGGAAGGGTTTAAGGCAGCCTTTGAAAAACATCAGGAAGTAAGCAGGAGTGGAGCCGAACAGCAGTTCAAGGGCGGCCTTGCCGACCATAGTGAACAGACTACTGCTCTCCATACTGCCACCCATATGCTCCACAAGGCCCTGAGAACCGTCTTGGGCGACCATGTAGGGCAGAAGGGTTCCAATATTACTGTCGATCGTCTCCGCTTCGACTTTACCCATCCCTCTCCGATGACTAGTGAAGAAATCCAGAGGGTCGAGGACATTGTCAATAAGCAGATTGCACGCAACCTTGCGGTAACCTGTGAGACCATGACCCTTGACCAAGCCCGTGAGGCTGGAGCTATCGCTTTCTTTGAAAGCAAGTATGGCGAACAGGTAAAGGTCTATTCCATCGGTGATTTCTCCAAAGAAGTCTGTGGTGGCCCCCATGTTAAGAATACCTCGACTATGGGTCATTTCAAGATTCTCAAGGAGCAGTCCTCCTCGGCCGGGATTCGTAGGATAAAGGCCATCTTGGAGAAGTAATTTCCCTAAGGCAAAACGAAACCATGCAATTTTATGTAGGGCACCTGTGATTCTGGCAACAGAACGGCGGGTGCCCTGCTTATTTTGCCTCTGCAATTCATTTTGTAGCTGGAGGTAAGGTGATTTCTCTTCCTGCACATCCCAAAGCTTGTTTTCTCTCTGACTCTTTGGTATTCTTTGGCAATGAATACTCCGGTCTAAACAGAAGTAGAATTCCAAATAAGGCTTACCCGTATGGATAGGCCCATCTTCTGTGTGGAGTTTTCACATGCATATAGTATCAAAACGCGCTTTGGTTCTGATGAACTTCAGTGCTTTCTTTTCGGGCATGGTTTTCTATGCCCCGGTTGCAACCTTATATCGGCAGGCAAGGGGCTTGGACCTTGCCCAGATTGCCCTCATCGAAGCGATTTGCCTTTCGCTGACCATGGCCCTTGAAATTCCCTGGGGGTATATTGCCGACAGGATTGGGCACCGATTAACCTTGGTCCTCTCGTTTTTTTTGCTCTTTGTTTCAAAGATAGTCTTTTTCAATGCATACTCTTTTCCCGTATTTGTCTTTGAACGCATTCTGCTTGCCCTTGCAAACAGTGCTGCAAGCGGGGTCGACACCGCGTATCTGGCACGGTTTGACAGCAGGCAGGAAACCTACGGAATCTACCACTCTTTCCAGTTTGCAGGTCTCGTTATGGTTGCGTGCATATTCCCCTTTTTCAAGGATGTCTTTGCAAGCAGTGCTTTCTGGACCATTGTCACCAATGCTCTTGCGTTCGTATGCATCATGTTGCTACCTAGGGAACGCCCACAAGAGAACGGGTTGCCGCAAAAAGAGGCCGTTCCGCTTTTGGCGATATTGATAAAGGTGCTCAAAGATTGGCATTTCCTTATCTTTGTCGGGAGTGTTTCCCTGCTGTTCTCGGTTAACCAGATAGTAACAGTCTTTCTCGTCCAGGTCAGGTATAAACAGGTAGGGTTGGGTGATTCATTCTTTGGCTATCCGTTCCTTGCCTTGGTAATTGTTTCGTTTCTGGCTTCGCTGGTTTCGGCCAAAATTACCAAGTTCCTGGGTAGAGGCAATGCGCTATCCTTCTTTTTTGCCCTGGCAGTTCTTGGGCTTTTTATGCTTACTCTTAAGAGTGGCTTCCTTCTTGTCCTCTTGGGTGCATTGTTACTTCGTTTTGGCGCCTCAGGTGTCGTTCCGCTGGTACTGTCTATCGAGGCAAGGCAAGCAGAGGGAAAACAGAGTGCGACCATCTTGAGTATCTATGCCTTGGTTTCAGAACTGATCGAACTGGTTCTGACTGTTATCCTGGGCATTTTGGCAGATAAGAACCTGCAGCTTTCCCTGCTGGTTGCAGGAGGTTTTGTTTTTCTTGGTCTGGTCGCGTTGCATCCAAAAAGAAGGTTTCCTTTTATAGCTTAATGGTTGTCGTAAAGATAATCCGTGCCCTGCCACTGACCTTGACTAGGTTTGGCTCAGTGGGGGAACTGAATACCTGTACCTGCATATAGCCTTTCCTGCCCAGCGCTTCCCCTTGTTTGACCATAAAGGAGGTACCTTCTGTACGTTTTTCCAAACGTCCATAGTGGGTAAGGTAGGCACCGAGTGGTCCGTTGGCATTTCCTGTCACAGGGTCTTCCTGGATGCCTATTGCCGGTGCAAACATTCTTCCGCTCGTCAAAATGCCCTCTTCTCCTGAGTCGAAGGTAAAGGTATAGAATCCATTGCAATGGATATCCTTGCTGAGTTGCGAAAGGATATCGCTTTTCGGAAAGAGGGCATCGAGCACTTTTCTTTGGAGAAGGGGGACCATCACCTTGGAATGGCCTGTAGAGATAATCTGTATCGGAAGTGATGCGTCGAGATCTTGCTCACTGATATCCAGACCCGATAGCAATAATTGCCTCTGTTTTCCTGCAAGGACCTTGCCAAAGGTTATAGCTGCCTGGGTCATGACAATCCTAAGGTCATCACCTTCTTTGATGATTTCAACATCAAGGATTCCTACCTTTGTTTTCTGCTTTATGATTCCGCTGGTGATTTCATGGACCTTTGCATATACATAATGCGTGGCAATGGTAGCATGTCCACAGATAGGGACTTCTTGAGTTGGTGTGAAAAAGCGAACTTCCAGGTCATAGCCTGCTCCACCTTTGTCAAAAATGAACGCTGTCTCGGAATTATGTAGCTCATTTGCAATCTGAACCATCTGCCGTTCACTCAACCCCTCGGCATGCAATACAACCCCTGCTGGATTTCCTTCAAACATGTTTGTCGTGAAGGCATCGACTTGAAATACTTCAAGAAGCATCTTTTACCCCCTAGCGCAATGGTATAGCACAATTTACAAAGAAAATAAATTCTTGTTGAAAATTGAGATACCAAGGGAGGGGAGCTAGCCTTCATTTAATCAAAGTCCGAATAATCGAGGATTCCCAACCAAAAGCCTTGTGCAAGCGTTTGTAGGCCATGAACGTATAAAGATTGGATATTTTATGTGATATTTCTCTGTGCATATGCAACGGAAGCAATCCCTTTCTCTATAGATGTTCCCTTTCAGATTTTCTTTTACCGTGTATATACTGGAACAAAGGAGATTTTCCTATGGGATACTATGATGATGTAAGCAATGTCGAACGGTATCTCCAGATGGCCGAAGGCTATGATGGAAGGAATTTGGTTGAAAGGCTGGAAGCGTATCTTCCCCTTGGCAGCTCTGTATTGGAACTGGGCATGGGGCCAGGTAAAGACCTCGACCTTCTCAGGGAGAAATTTACGGTTACCGGCTCCGATACTTCCAAGGTGTTTATTGAACGGTACTTGAAAAAACATCCTACCTCAGATGTCCTGCTCCTCGATGCCCTTACCTTGAAGACCGACAGGCAATTCGATGCCATCTATTCGAACAAGGTCATGCATCATCTTCGCCTCGAGCAGATGAAAGTATCTTTCCAAAGACAACAGCAAGTATTGCACCCAAATGGAATTGCCCTGCATTCTTTCTGGTATGGTCATCGCATAGAGGATCTCGACGGATTACTGTTCTATCAGGTGACGGAAACCGAATTGGAAGCAATGGTAGCCAACAAATTTGAAATTTTGGAGATGAAACGGTACACAGAGATTGAAGAGAATGATTCGCTCTACGGTATTTTCAGGTGCCTGAAATAAAAACCTCCCCGTTTTCCATGGTTGGAAGGGGAGGTCTCTCACAAATCAATGAAGGGTCCTATTCGTCGTCGTCATCGTCATAATCGGCATCAAATCCCTTGTTGAGGGGAACAGCCAGCTGCCCGCAAGCACCATTGATCTCCCTGCCCCTGGAATATCGGCGGGTGAATTTGATATTCATCCTGTCAAGATAATGGGCAAAGGAATCAATCTCCTGTTCACTCGGCGTCTCATAGGGAAGCCCTTCTGCAGGATTCCAGGGAATAAGATTGACCACAACGTCCATCTCACGGACATACGTGGCTAGTTTCTTAGCCGCAGACTCATCCGTATTGACGTTGTGCAGGAGACAATATTCGAGGGTAAAGCGCTTACCGCCAGTCCTCTGGTACCTAAGCAGGGCTTTTTTCAATTCCGGCAGGTCCCAGGTTTCATTGATAGGCATTACCCTGCTTCTCGTCCGATTATCTGCACTGACAAGGGAGACCGCAAGTTTAACCGGAAGTTTCTGCTCGGAAAGCTTCAAGATACCCGGTACTACCCCACAGGTGCTGATCGTAATTCTCCTGAGGCTGATGTTGAAACCATTTTCCTCATGGAAATACCGTATCGAGCGGGTAACCGGTGCAATATTTGCCAAAGGCTCTCCCATTCCCATATATACGATATGGGTGATAGGTTCGTCGCTAACCCTGGTCAAATGAATATATTGCTCGATGATTTCCTCAGCAGTAAGGTTTCTTTTCAAACCCATGGTACCGGTACGGCAAAAAGTGCAACCCATGGCACAGCCAACCTGACTGGAAAGGCAGGCAGTGTGCCGGCCTTTGCTGTCAATGAGCAGAACACATTCAATAATGCTTCCGTCAAAAAGCTTAATGCCGAGTTTGCTGGCACCACTCTCGTCAGTCTCTGTGGTTTCCACCGTAGAGGAACTGAAAGAAGGCATCATTTCAGAAAGGCGTTGCCGTTCAAGTTTCGGCAAGTCGGTCATCTGGTCAAAGGAGCTCGCTCCCCTGATCAACCATTTGTAAATTTGCCTGCCGTAGAACGGTTTGGCAAGGCCCAATATCCCACTCAGCATCTCAGGAGAAAATCCATAGAGCGAGAGGGGAAGTTTCTTTTCGTTTTCCATATGCAGAGTATACCTATTTCAGCATTGAAAGGATAGCGATAGCTACCCCTGTAATGCCTTCTCCCCCGAGCAAACCACTTGCAACCAAACCCGCTGTCCCGGAAATCGTATCTTCCTTATATTTTTTGGAGAACCCTTTTTTCACAATTGCAGCAACCAAGGCTCCCAATCCCATGATTGAGGAAATATAGACAGGCAGGTACACTCCCAGCCCAAGGGTAGCCGCGGGAACCTTACAGAGAAACAGGGTCAACCCAACGATGCAACCGATGACAAAGGCCGGGACGTTTCCCAATCCTCCCACCATTGCAGAGACTGCGGCAGCCTGGGGAGCAGGAAGCTCTGCAGTCCCGAAACCTCCGAAAGCCCGTTTCATGATGAGCAGCACGAATACGGAAAGGATGGCGCCGATAACCCCCCCGATTCCTTCCCCTGCCAATTGTTGTTTGGGGTCGGTCCCAAGCATATGTCCGCTTTTAAGGTCGTTCATTACATCGCCAGTCAGGCCACAGGCAACAGCTGTTACTGCTGCTATGCTAAAAGAAGCGATAAGTGAGGGGTTTGTGAAAAACTGCACGACCAAGAGTGTCAGGATTCCGAATATTTCCATCGGATTGATTCCTGTCTGTCCGGTAAGCATACCGGAAAGATAGGTTGTCAGGTAAATTCCCACGATGAGGATCAGGGCCTGGGGTAAGGAAATTTCCGTACCGATGCCCAAAAGGACAGCTGCGAAAAGCATTACCAGGAAAATCAGGAGTTTGGTGCGGAGCGGAAAGGGTTTTCTTTCTCCGTTTCCTTTTTTCCCCTTTGCCTTGGAGAATACGGCTTTGACGAATACGCCCAGTCCTGTTCCGATCATCAGTCCTATTCCCAGGTTCGAGCGAAAGACATCGGCTTCAGCCATGGAGTGGAATAAACCTGTCGCAAGAGCGATAGGGGTAAGCACGAAGAACCCGAAGATCGAACCTCCAAACCAGACAAGGGCCAGAATGGGCCCGATAATTGCCCCGATTCCCATTGCCATAGGGGATATCCAGATGGAGAAAGAGGGAATCATGGCATTTCCCTTGAAAAGGGTAAGCAAGGCAGGGATTTTCCCGAACCCATCGCGCAGTACCGTAAAGACAGCCGAACCGCCCATGGAAGCAAACAAGGTCTTTGCCCCATTGCCTCCCTTCATTCCAGCCAAAAGGGTATTATAGGAAGCAAGCCCCATCGGATACGGGAGTTTTTCCTCTTCGATGAATTGCCTGCGAAACAACGCAGAGAATAACGTTCCGAGGATTGCCCCTACTACTGTCAGGACAATAAGGCTAAGGGTCGAAAACGAGGCATCTGGATTCAGCATCCAGAGGCCGGGGAGCGTGAAAGCCAGACCACCGGCTACCATAGCCCCGGAACTCATGATCGTATGGGTCACGTTTATTTCCTGCAAGGTGGAGCCTTTGGCTTTTTTCAAGGCAGCCATGCTGACGACTGTCACGAAAACGGTTGGCCATGGCAATGCCCCCATCCGAAGTGCCACATACATGGAACTTGCGGTAATTACGAGCAGCCCAAGCAGTCCTACAAGCATCCCACGGGCGGTAAGTTGTCTATTCATTTGCTACGTTCCTGTTATTACTATAATTTTTGAAATATAAAATAGGACCTAAAAATAAGACTTATTGGAAGATATGTCCAGAAGAGAAACTAGCTTTGGCTATAATGGTATGCTATATTTTATCTAACGTAAAGGTAGGGAGCAAATTCCTACAAGGGAGCATAAGATATGAAGAAAGTGTTTTTCGTATTGGTTTTAGTTGCACTCATCCTTGTTCCGGCTACTTCTGCAACGTTGGAAACCTCCAGTGCAGCAAACAGCAAATATGCTGTAGGCTTGAATCTGGGTACAAACACCGGTATTGGGTTTCAATACAGAATGAGCAACAAGTTTGATGTGATCGGAAACCTTGGGCTCAGGAATTTTGGAGTTTCAAAGCTTGCCCTTGACGCCGCAGCAAATTTCAAGGTGTATGAATTCAGCATTAAGGACTTTGATTTTGATGTTACCCTCGGGGGAGGTTTGTTTCTGGGAATCCCTATCCAGAGTGGCTACAAACTTGACTTAGCCGTTCTCGTTCCAGTCGGTCTGGTATACAGCATCGATAAGGATATCGTGCCAATCGATGTGTATTTCAGACTTGCCCCGGGTGTTATGCTTATCAAGGACGGAACTACCGGTTTCGACTTTGGGATCAGCAGTTATCTCGGTGCTCTCTGGAGATTTGACTGATACTATTTGGGAAGTGGATAAAAGTAACGGATATCGGAGGGTTCCCGATATCCGTTTTTCGTTGTTTGCAGGACTATTCTTCGGAGGGTTCTTCTTCCTCTTCTGTAAACATCCTGAATCCTTCCAGAGGGCCTTGGAATCTTTTTTGGATCCTCGCCCCCACTTCAATGCCATTGTCGGTGTAATCGAGGGTCTCTACCTGGCCGGTCCTTCTGATATGGGCAATTAGGTCGTACCGGTTGTCAGGGATACGGTAATGGGTGGTAGGACATAGTTCATGGATCGTTTCCCCAATTTGCTTGAGAAGCTCCTCTATTCCCTGGTTGTTCTTGACCGAGGTCTCAACGGTAGGGCTATAGAGTGATTTCATCCTCGAAACAGCAAACTGGTCATAGATGGCATCCATCTTGTTTATCATCACGATGGCGGGTTTATCGGTACAGCCGAGTTCTTCGAGTACCTTCACTGTCGTTTTGTAACAATTGATCATATCAGGATGCGAGGCATCGCAGACGATAATCAAAAAATCAGCATATTTTGCCTCTTCCAGGGTGCTCTTGAAAGAGTCTACAAGGTTGTGTGGCAAGTCGCTTACAAAACCTACAGTGTCAGAGAGGAGAATCTCTTCGCCACCAGGCAACTTAACCATTCTGGTTGTCGGGTCAAGGGTAGCGAACAGTTTGTTCTCTACCAGTACCCCGGCATTTGAAAGCGCATTGAGCAGGGAGGATTTCCCGCTGTTCGTGTAGCCTACAATTGCACCCATGGGTACGTTTCCATTCATTCTCTGGTTTCTTTGGATGGTTCGTTGTTGCTGGACTTTTTTCAATTGGGTTTTCAGCAGTACGATTTTATCCTTGATCTGCCTATGGTCGAGTTCAAGCTGCGTTTCGCCTTCGCCCTTCGAGCCCTTGACACCACCACGCTGCTGCGAAAGGTTGGCCCAACGCCTGGAAAGGCGGGGGAGGGAATACTCGAGGCGGGCAAGTTCTACCTGCAGTACGGATTCTTTTGTAGCGGCCCTGTCTGCAAAAATCTGGAGGATTACCTCATCACGGTCGATGACGCAACAGTCAAATTCTTTTTCCAGGTTTCTTTGGACCCTTGGGTTGAGCGAATGATCGAAGATGATGAGATCAGGGCTTTGCTGATCAATCAAAGCCTTAATCTCCTGCACTTTTCCGCTACCGATCAAGGTGGCGCTATTGGCTTCCCTCAACGGGATATAGGTTGTAGAGATAACCGAAGGACCCATGGTCTCGACCAGCGACGAGAGTTCCTCGCCCCTGACTTGCGCATGGGCCTTTTCTTCATTGTTTTCCATGATAACCATGAGAAGGGCTTTCTGCTTGTCTTCCCCTATATCATGAATACGTTTACCTTTGGAAGAATTTTCTTCCTTCTGCTCAAAATGATCTGTTTCCATTGCAGTTGACTATAGGGCTGGTTAACGGAGAAGTCAATATGTGATACACTGCACCAACTGGCTCCACTGAGCCTAGATGAGGTAAATATGGGTTTGAATTGTGGTATCGTTGGTCTTCCCAACGTCGGTAAATCGACAATATTCTCTGCTTTGACATCTGCCCCCGCCGAGGTAGCGAATTATCCTTTCTGTACGATTGATCCAAATGTAGGGATGGTCAGTGTTCCTGATCCCCGTCTCGATAAAATTGTCTCCTTGATCCCCCCTGCCAAGGTAGTCCCTGCTACTTTCGAATTCGTTGATATTGCAGGATTGGTCGCAGGTGCTTCCAAGGGTGAAGGGCTGGGAAACCGGTTCCTTGCCTCGATTCGTGAAGTTGGAGTGATCGCGCATGTCGTCAGGTGTTTCGACAATAGTGATGTTGTCCATGTAAACAACAAAATTGACCCTGCCAGTGATATTGAGACTATTAACATAGAGCTTGCCCTTGCTGACCTGGATACGGTTACCAACCGTTATAACAAGCAGGCAAAACTTAACAGACTCAGCAAAGAAGCCCAGAAAGAAAACGAAAGGGTGCTTCCTGTCCTGGAAAAGGTCAAGAAATGCCTTGAGGATGGCAAACCTGCAAGAAGCCTGCATCTTGATGAGGATGGGCTTTCGGTAGTCTATGATTTGCACCTGATTACCCTCAAACCGGTTATCTATGTCTGCAATGTGGATGAGGAAGGGATTGTTGAGGAAAATGAGTACGTGAAGATCGTACGGGCCATTGCCGAGGAAGAAGGTTCTGAGGTAGTGGTTATCTGCGGAAAGATTGAAGCTGAAATCGCCGCTCTCGAGACAGAGGAAGACAAGAAAGAGTTCCTTGAAGCCGTGGGGTTGCAGGAATCCGGACTGAACCAGCTTATTCGACATGCCTACCATATACTGGGAATGAGGACCTTCTTCACCGCAGGTTCAGACGAGGACCGTGCCTGGACGTTTAGGGCCGGATATAAAGCTCCCCAGGCTGCCGGGGTAATCCACACCGATTTTGAGAAAGGCTTTATCAAGGCTGAGGTGTACAACTGCGAGGATCTGTTCCTTTATAAGACAGAACAGAAAGTCAAGGAAGCAGGCAAACTCAGAATTGAAGGAAAAGAGTACTTGGTCAAGGATGGGGATATCATGCACTTCAGGTTCAATCTGTAAGACGTGGGATTGAACAGGTACAATTCCAGTAACATTAGTATTGAATATATTGTATAATTACAGGCATCAGGTTCGTATGGACCCGATGCCTGTTTGCAAATAGCAAGGCCTCTCTGGATTTTCTCTTTCGCTCCTGTTAGGGACTATTCGGTTCTATTTCCAACTGACCGAGAAGCTGATAGGTTTTGCGAGAAGCAGGAAATCGATAAGGGGGAAGCTGAACTCAAAGACCTGGTCACTGATTTTTTTCCCGTTGCTGAACGTGGTGATTATCCCAGGCGTATTGATTCGCAACGTAATTACTGACTTACTGATGGCCCCGGGGCCTTCCTCGCCAAGCATGAAGCTAATCATTTCCAAATAGTCGGCCTCACTCAGACCCTGATTATACGTCGGTCCGAAGGCTTCGAAATTTTCATCCGAGAGAAAGGGAATGACGGGAACCAGCTGGTCATAGTTGTCCATCGAAAGGTTGAAATGGAGGGTTTTTCCCTGTTGTACCAGGATGGTCTGGTTGCTCCCAGCTCCAAGATCTGAAAACAGTTGCTCGATATTGGTGAAATCGAAAGTACCTTTATAGGCATTGTCATTGAGTTTCTGCATCGATACGTTGCTTGTCGAGATACCGCTTTCCAAGGCTTTCTGGAAGTCGGCTATCGCTCCATCCATTATGGTTTCGTTGCTATCGGATGGCATGAAATCATTGAAATCCTGTAATACGGCTATGAAGAAATCTTCAACGCTGAAATCAAAAGCCGAGGAATAGGAATTGTCCTTGAGAATATGTAGATCCTCGGTAACAACACAGGAAGAAAGAGAAAGCATTGCCATGACAGCCAAGGCTACCATGGTGATTCGTAGTGTTTTGTGTCTCACGTATTTTTTACCCTTTGCAATCTAATGTATTTGATTTGCTTTTCTCGGGCAAGCAAATAGCCCCATATTGACTAAACTTTTTGTTCCTCGAAACTTATTGAACCATCTTCTTCATAGAAAATCCCATAGGTCTGTCGTTTCTGCCTTGGGTGGTTTTTTACAAACTTCCCGATTGGCTGGGTGTCGAGTAAGGCCAGTTCATCCAGTTCATAGGAAACGGTAATCACCGGATTATTCCCTGTTTCCTGGAGAAAGGAAATCCCCTGATGGAGTTCCATGAAAGAGAGAAGGGCCGGAAGGTAGCTATTTCTGTTGAGTTTATTCAACAGCGCTTTCACGAATTGTTCCTGCAGTTCGTAGATATCCATTTTTTGGATATCCTGGTTCTGTTTTCTGACGAGAAAGTCGCAATAGGTATTGAATAACAGCAAAATTTCGCTTGATTTCAAATCTGTGGCCTCACACAGTGAGTGTATCCACATGCAGGCCTGTCCCTTGGTATAGAAGAGATCGCAGGCATCTTTAAGCTGCAAGGCCTTTTCCAAGTCTTTTTTTGTATAGGTTTTGCTTTCTTCGATGATGTAGGGGCTCTCATTTGTATAGATGAGCCCAAGTGAACTGGCTTGCTCTGCCAGTTTCGTCCCAGGAAGCAGGGAAAGGGCGAAGATATCAATATTGCTCGGTTTCAAGCCGATAGCAAAGTTCAGGCTTTCTGTGAAGGTTTCATACGTATCCAAGGGAAGTCCGATGATGAGGTCAAGGCCGAACACAATCCCCCTCTGGTTTAAAAGATCGATTTTCTCGACGAAAAGACCTGGTTCGAAGCGTCTGTTTATTGCCTGCAGAATGGTTTTGTCCGAACTCTGCAACCCTATCTGCAACGAGCAGTTGAGTTGGGCAAAGAGATCTGCAAGCTCTTCATCTAGCAATTCTGCCCTTAGTTCAAAGGTAAAATGTATGGAAGGGGCTTTTTCGACGAGCAAGGAAAGCATTTTGACCGTACGTTTCTTGTCCATGTTGAACGTGGGATCGAGGATGAAGACATCTTCGATTTGATGCGCAAGGATATAGTCAAGTTCCTTTTCTATTCTGTCATAGGCATAGGAACGAACCGAACGCAATCCCTTGGATTCAAAACAGAAAGCACAGCTAAACGGGCAGCCCCTGGTCATCTCCCAGAGGATCGAGGCACTGGTATCTACCAGGGCATCGGCATTGCCCGAGAGGAAAACTGAAGGGAGGCTGTCCAAATCAGAGGGGTAGGCAAAGGTAACCGGTAACCCTTTGGTAAGGATTCCCTGTCCCCGGGCCTTTTCTCCCCGTAAGAGTTGCCCGATTGCCAGGGCGGTGGTTTCTTCTCCTTCACCCAAGGTCAGAAAGCAAAAGGTATCAAGGTCGAAGCTTTGCGGGTTTGCCGTTACCTCGGTACCCCCTGCAAAGATCACGGCAGAGGGGTGTTCTTTTTTGAGAACGGTAACGAAGGTATCGAACCATGCACGATTCCAGAGATAAACCGAGCACCCGATGAAATCGCTCTTGCGGCTTGCAGCCATCAAAGCCGCTTGTTTCGGGTCGTCTGTCAGAGTATATGGATAGAGCAAACAGGCCTGTTCGTCCAAGGCCAGCTTTTTCTGGAGTGAGGTCTGTATGCACAGTGCACCGAGGGGGAAACTGAGGTTGCCTTCTTCGAGGCAACAGGAAACGATATCGATTTGCATTATTGGATAGTACCCATAAGCGTGTGGGCTTGCAAGTGCATTGCCCCGATGGTACCTTATCAGCAGGTGGAACCATGAGAAAAATCGAGTTGGTGGCAGTTTTCCTGTTGCTCCCTCTTTTTACCCTTTTTGCCCTGGAGGGGGCGGTAATTAAAAATTTTCCCAACCAAGTGGAAATTTCTTGGGGGGCGGAAAAGAATGCTTCCTTTTATGATATATACCTTGATGGAGAAGGGCTCGGGAGGCTTCCCTCGACAGTCCTTTCTACCTCTGTGGGCTCGAACGAAAAACCGCTTTGCTCACGTACCGACTACAAGGTGATTGTTGCTGCAAGGGACAGGCAAAACAGCACGCTCTCGTATGCTTTGATACCCTTTGCTACCACGGGATGGGAAGGGTCCTACCACTGGCATAATACAACCGGTTCTGATAACAATGGAAAATGCAGGGATCTTGAACTTGTGGTGTACGACACTGATTCCGGCCTAAGCATATATGGTGATTTCAGTGGCAATGGTTTGGTCTTACTCTTTCCGCTGTTTCCCTTTATGGATGAATATCCAACTGTGGATTATATGAGCGGGGATCCCGAGGCGATTGCGTATCGCCTGAACGCCTCGGTGTTCAATACGACTTCCTTTACGCCGAAATCCTGGAAACTGTTGAAAATGGAATCAGGGGTTTCTTCGGTTACGACTGTTGTTGAAACCAGAGTTGCAAGTATGCACTTCACTACCGAAACAACCTTCAACTTCCAGGTGTCTGCAGACGGGAAAAAGCAGGTAGTGCTGCATAATTCAGGCAAGGGAATCGCCTCTTGGGGGCTGTTTCGTTGCCCTGACAAAGAAGCCGGGGGCGATTTTGTTTTTACCTGTTATGAACCAATACCGTGACGCTGGGTCAAAAATAATACGTTGACAAAACCATTCAGCGGCATTATATAGTGTTAACTTAAGGTTAAGTGGCATTTAGGAGCGCACTGCATGGATGATACTAAGGTTCTCATCATCGTTGAATCACCGACCAAGGCGAAAACGATAACAAAATTTCTCCCCAAGACCTGCAAGGTCGTTGCAAGCAAGGGACATATCAGGGATCTCCCCGAAGACAGGATGGCTATTGATGTGGCCAATGGCTTCGCTTGCGATTACAAGACAGTCGAGGGTAAAGAATCCTTGATAAGGGAACTGAAGAGCAGCCTCAAAGGTGTCGATAAACTGTTGCTTGCAACTGATGAGGACCGTGAGGGTGAGAGCATTTCCTGGCATTTGCTTGAAGTACTCAAGCCAAAGATTCCCTATCAGCGGATGGTGTTCCATGAAATCACCAAGGGGGCAATCCAGAAAGCGCTTGAAAGTGGACGCGATCTGGATCTCAACCTTGTCCAGGCCCAGGAAGGAAGGCGAATTGTAGACCGTCTCTATGGATATACGCTTTCTCCCACTCTCTGGAAAAAACTTGCCAATAAAAGATTGTCGGCAGGCAGGGTGCAGTCAGTAGGTTTGCGTCTTACCGTTGAACGCGAACGACAGAGAATTGCCTTCACCAAAAGCTCCTATTTTGATGCAAAGGTCGATTTGCTTTCATCCGATGGGCAACAGTTTGAGGCGAAGCTTTTCTCCTATCAGGAAAAGTCCATAGCCCAGAGTAAGGACTTTGACTCAGTGTCGGGTATCTATAAGGGAAAGGCTTCTGTGCTTCTCCTTGACAAGAATCAGTTGCATGCAATTGTCCAAGACCTTAACGGGGCTCCGTATGAAATTGTCGATATCCAGAGAAAGCCCTTTTTGACGCGTCCGAATATTCCTTTTACCACGAGTACCCTGCAACAGGATGCTATCAAAAAATTGCATTTCAGCGCTTCCGATACCATGCGTATAGCCCAGAAACTGTATGAGAATGGGTTTATCACCTACATGCGTACCGACAGCCCTGCCTTGAGCAGCGAAGGGACCCAAGCTGCCCGTTTGCTGGTCAAGCAACTGTATGGCCCCGATTTCCTTTCTCCTACCGAGCGGCATTTTGCGGCAAAGACGGCAGGGGCGCAGGAAGCCCACGAAGCCATCCGTCCTTCCGGAGAGCGATTCAGGGTTCCTGGCGAGACTGGTCTGAGCGGACGGGAGCTTGCCTTGTATGAATTGATCTGGAAACGTACCCTGGCTTCCCAGATGGCCGATGCCAAGAAAGCAACTACCAGTGTTTCAATACAAGCAAACGATGCACTGTTCACCGCTACGGGTACGCAGATTGTATTCCCTGGATTTTTGCGAGCCTATGTCGAGGGAAGTGATGACCCTGATGCTGCCCTTGAAGACAAAGAATCCTTGCTCCCTCCGCTTTCCGTAGGTGAAATTTGCCCCTTGGTCAAGCTTTCTGAGGTTGAGCACCAGACAAAACCGCCTGCAAGATATACTGAGGCTTCCCTTGTACAGGAACTGGAGAAACGAGGTATCGGTAGACCCTCTACCTATGCTACAATTATCAAGACTTTGCTGGATAGGAAATATGTAGTCAAGGATGGCCCTGCGTTGGCCCCAACCTTTATCGGGTTTGGAGTCTGCCAGTATCTGGAAGACTATTTTGCCCAGTTTGTGGATTATGACTTTACTTCCACGATGGAAAGTGGTCTCGACCAGATTGCCTCGGGACAACTGGACAAGGAATCTTTTTTGGAAAAGTTCTATCTGGGAGCAGAGGGACTGGAAAACCAGAATACATTGCAGCTCGCGCAGGATAACAAGGTTACATCGAAAACCATCCGGTTGAGCCAGATTAGTGAGGAAAATCCTATCATGATAGGTCCTTACGGGCCGTATGTACTCGGGAGCGAGGTTGAAGGAAAGGCTCAGTACCTGTCACTTCCCCTTGATTGGACACCTGGCAACATTACCGATGAGGATGTGAAGGCCTTGATTGCACGGGGAAAAGTAAAGGCTGAACCTGAAATCCTGGGAACAGGGAAGGTTGCAGGACTTCCGGTACAATTGCTCAATGGCCGTTTTGGACCTTACTGGCAGGAAGGGGAAGGCAAAGATGCAAAAAGGGCAAGCATCCCCAAATGGGTGATGGATGCCGAAAAGCAGCATGAACTGGAGATTGCCAACCGTTACCTAAGCCTCCCGAGGCTTCTGGGTAAAGACAAGGATGGGAACGATATTGTTGCAGCCAAAGGTAAATTTGGACCATTTATCAGTTGCAACGGGGAATTCAGGAATTTACGAAAGACCGACCATGATGCGCAGCTGTTTTCCATAACCCTTGAAGAGGCTCTTGCATTGCTTGCAGAAGAGAAACCCAAAGCAGGGGCAAAAGGGAAAGGAAAGGGGAGTTCCTCTTCCGCTGTGGTCCGGCAGATTGGAGAATTTGAAAAAGAACCGGTAGCTTTGGCAATCGGACGTTACGGCTATTACCTAAAGGTGGGAAAAGACAATATTGCCCTTCCCCCGAAGTACAAGCATGATGATGAGCTTGCAAAGGCTATCAGCTTGGAAGATGCCGCAGAGATAATCCGCACCAAGCGTGCGAAGGATAGTGAAGAGTAAGATATGGCTAGACTTTTGAGAAAGAGAACTCCTATTCCGAAAGTTGAGATGATTGCATCGGACGATGTTACCGGTGTGCTTTCAGCTGAATTCGGGATGTCCAAGGAGAAGACCCTCAGCATTCTCAGGAGCGTTGGAATTAGTCTCGATGGAAAGAACCCTGCAAGCGAAATGAACCTTTATCGGGAAGTTATCGCCTGCAAGATGGGGGATAACCATCGATTTAAGAGTAGTGACGAAGCCTATGAGGCTACGTTGGACGAACAACTGCGCTCATTCGATGAGATTTATGTTGATACGGCGCCTATTATCCAGGAGGATTGGTTCCTGCATTTTGTTTCCGATGCAGAGCCGATTCTCAAGAGGCGTAAAAAGAAAATGATAATCCTCGAGAAAACCCTTGAGGAATTGCATGGTTTGAAGGACAACCAAGAGAAGGACAAAGAGGTGAGGATCCGCTCTACGATCCGTCCTGATATGATTCGTTCCCTGGCTCGCAAAGGGCTTGTCCGCATAGGTGATACCGGGAGCGTAGGCATAGCAGATGACCATTTGGTCAATCTGTTTGCCGTGCAGGGAAAAACGAAGAACTTGATGCTGGTTACCCAGGATAGGGGTTTGAGTGAAAGGATCGTACATCTTTCCCATGAAATGGCTAATGAATCGAGTTCCCTTGCAAAGGTTTCCTTCCTGAAACGTTTATTTGGAAAGAAGGAAGACCTCGCACCAAAGACCCATCAGATGATTGCCTGCAAGTTGACCGAGAATGGCATACTGAAACGGTGCTATATCTGTCCTGAATGCAATGAGAGCTATTATGATGATCTCCTCGACTGCGATGGTATTGTGCTTTGTGGTCGTTGTTACCTAGACCTGAAGGAGAAAGACGCCAAGCTGGAGGCCGAGCAGCAAATGCAAAGGGAGCTTGAAGTGAAACAGGAAGAGGAACGCCAGAGGAAGGTACAGAAAGAACAAGAGGCTCTGCTGAGAGAAAAGCAGCAGGTCACGGTTGAACAGACTATCAATAGGAAGAAACGGAAATATCTGATTATTGGAATTATGGTCGTTGTCATCGTGCTCTTACTTGTACTGCAAATGATTTGATCTGAAACGAAGGACTACTGGAAACGGAAAAGGCCCACACTAACGTGGGTCTTTTTTCCTCTTTGGACTAATTGGATAAAATCCTAACTATACGGATTTTATCAATGCAAAGATTAAAATGGCAGCCAATACAGATCTCACTACCGACCAGAACCCTCATTGCTGGTAATGCTTTTCGATTGTATGCTCCAAAGTTGCAAGAACCTTTTGTTGGTGTTCAAAAGATGATATTCCGATTCCAGCCAGACCTGTCGTGGTAATTCCTATGAGCGTCTTCAAGCTGTTGCTATTGTGTTTTTCCAGCAAAGGACGATATTCGCAAAGGCTAAGAGTCTTGAAGTACTCAGAAACTTCTGAGGTTTCAGACGAAGCATGTTTATATACCATGGGGTACCTTCTTTTTTGGCTGGGTGTAGAAAACTGTTTGTAATTACTATACATGTGTCTAAAAAAAGCTGTCGAGTAACTTGTTTTTTAACAGGTGGTTTTCTCAATGTGATTTGGTAATTTCTTGCATATGAAAGAAATTAGTTGACAGAAATATATTTTTGTATAAAAAATGAATATATGAAAGAATCATTCACAAGTTCACAAAAATACAAGCAACGCGAAGCTTCTGTCTTGGAGACTGCCTTGGAGGTTTTCGCCGAATATGGGTTCAGGAAAACCTGTATGGAAGATATATCTAGCAGAATGGGGCTTGCAGTGGGTACATTATATAGATACGCCCAAGATAAAAAAGATTTATACGGCAAGGCAGTGGCCTATGGCTTTTCGCATTGGCAGAGAGCTGCCATAGCAGCGGCTGAGACTTCCTCAGACCCCATTGAGAGATTTCGTCTGTTTTGTAGCAAGGCTTTTTCCTATCTGAAAGAAGAGCCGCGTCTGAGGAAAATCCTTGCAGGGGATCCTGCATTGTTCCCTCTCATAGATGCCAAAGATCCCTTTGAATCCATTAACAGTCGTTCTGTGGCTATCCTGCAAGGTCTGATACAGGAAGGTATTGATGCTAAAGTCTTTTCGGTTCCCGATGCACGCATAGCCGCTCGTATCCTGTTTTCCATTTACCAGCTTTCCATAGAGAAAGCGTACGTCGAAGAGTCGGGGGATGAGCAGTTGCTTTTTGAGCAGAGCCTTGACTTGGTGCTTAACGGGTTGATTACCCGTTCTTGAAATAGCAAGTCGATTCTCAAGGAGGTTTGAAGAATGGAGGAAAAACTGGCATATCTTAGCCAGCAATGGCGAGATCAGGGTTTTGAGCTTTTGAAAAGTCAACTGGATCCGGGAAAAATGAATGGGGTAACCACATCGATGGCCGATATTTATGAGGATTGCCCGGATGGAGGGGAGGAATATCTCTTTTTGGCCTGCGAACAAGGTAAAGTAACCAGGTTCGAAACAGGCAAGGGACCTAGCCCCCAGGCAGAGTTTTCCATCAGGGGAGCTTATGATACCTTTGCTTCGATTACCAGGGGAGAGCTGAGTTCTACCCGGGCGTTGATGACAGGGAAACTGAAGCTCCGGGGGAATATGGCCAAGGCTGTTCGGCTTGCTCCGCTTGCTGACCGGGTAAACAAGGTACTTGCCGGAATTCCGACAATCTATTAGGAGTAAACCATGCCTAGGATTATTGACAGCACGAGTCCATATTGGATTGACAACCGCTCGCGGGTAGCTGATATCCAGAGAATGATGGAGAAAGAGGGCCTTGACGTGTATTTGGGGACCCGTCTGCGGACACTCAGTTTTGTATTGGATGCGTTTTGCCCCTGGAGAAGCTTCCTGGTAATTCCGGCGAAAGGCGACCCTGTACTCTTTACCTTCCTGGTCGATGCCGCGAGAGTTGCCGATGAGACTTGGTTGCCTATAGATAATGTGAGGGCCTACGCTCCCATGGGAGGCCAAGACCAGATTTCGGTTGTTTCTCAAATGATTACCGATGAATTGGGGCTCTCAAAGGGACGCCTTGGGGTTGAGGATGGCATTTCAACCTATACGCCTGAGGGAAATCTCACTCATTACGAATGGAAAGCCTTGCAAGCTGCCTTAAATGGCTGGGAATTTGTAAATGCCCATCACATCGTAGACGAAATCTCCTTTATCAAGGATGCTGGGACAATTGCCCGGTTCCGGGAAGCTTCCCGGATTGTCGATGAAGGACAAAAGGCTGCCAGGGAAGCTCTCGAACATGGTGGCTGGAAGGGAATGACCGAGACCGAGATTGCTGGTATTGCCGCATTGGCTATGCGGAGGGCTGGCTCCGTATCCGAGTGGAATTTTGCCGGTCTTAACGAAATTTCCTCAGGGTATAGGACTGGTCTCGGGGCTTGTACGCCCCCCACCAATCGGGTTTTTCAGGCTGGGGAACCCTTGATGCTTGATTTTCATTCAATGTTCATGCTGGCTTTGGGCGACCATTCCCACAATTACCTTATCGGACCTTCCAGCCCTTCGCTGAGAAAGCATGCTGATAATTTCGTTGACTTGGTCGAGACTGTCCTTGCAAATTATAAACAAGGGGCAACCCCATCATCTCTTTCTTCGATCATGATGGACCGTGCAGAAGTCTTGGGCTGTGCCGATTATCTGCTACCAGGGTGTGAGCATGGGATTGGGTTGTTTGGGGACGAATGGAGGATAGGCCATGCGAACGCTGGCCCCTTCCCCTACTGGACTGACCCAGATCACGAATACAAGGCTGGTGAATTGCTTATCTGTGCCATGCAGTATGCTGCGCCTGACCAAGGGGTGGGGTTCCGTTACGAAAATCCCATTCTGATCGGGACAAAAGGCTGTGAAACTTTATCGAAATTCCCTTTGGCAATCGAGGAAATAGTCTAAGCACTCCATGCAAAGGACATGAGAGGATACCGGCTGTCAGGGAAAGAGAAAAGGACCTTCGCAAGGTCCTTTTCGTCATATGCTGATTGCTTGTAGGGTTTGTTGGTCAGGTTCTTTCTTCCCCAAAACCTGATCTTGCATACTGCTTCCAGAAAGATTCATATCCAATTGGCTGTGCTGTAGGCCCTGATAAAACCGGTTGCATGCAATCGTTGAGGTTGCTTTCTCTCAAAGAAAGCGTATCTTTGATCTTTTCCATCCAGGCTTTTCCTTTCTGGCTGTTTACCAGTGTAACCGAAACACCGTTCGATTCGAAGAAATCAGGCATGCTATGTTCAATTCCCCAATAGTCGCCAATGGAAAGGTCTCCCTTCCGGTCTAGGTTTGAGAAATGACAATCAAAACAGGAAGGCCTGTTTATCAGTCTTTGCAGGAACAATTGCATATACGCATTCTCATTGTTTTTTTCTACGCTTGCGGTATGCTCGGTTTCCAGGCGCAGGGAGAAATCTGCCCATCCATATGTCTTGTCCCTGAAAAAGGCCTCCTTGACCGGTTCCCCTTTTTCCCTTTCCACCTGCTTGAGGTAGTCTTTCCAGACTTTTGGGCTGGGAACCCCGAAACAGAATACATCACAACATACCAAAAGCGAGGTATCGGTATTGGTTTGTGCGAGGAAGGACAGAAGACCTGCTACCTGGCACGGGGTGCCTGTAAACAGTACGGGTCTTTTTTCGTTCAAGTCTTTCTTCACCTGGTCTAAAACACCTACTAGGTTGCTCTGGACATATTTCGATCCGACACAGCGGTCACGTTCGGTAAACGTGGTGCATCTGCAATGGCTGACTTCCATCAAGGGGTTGAAGGCAGCTCCATAGACAACGCCGCCTTCTTTGAGCATGGCATCGGAGAGGGGTATGAACATGCCTCCCGAGGAGCTTTTACGAAGGATTTCCTTGTCTTTTGCTTTTGCTGCGTACACAGAGAGTACTTTGTTTTCCTGGGAGATCGGTTTTAGAAGTGGGCAGGTTCTCTCGCACAAACCGCATTCTATACACAAATCATAGTCAACCGAAGGATATAAAAAGCCTTTGGCGTCCTCCTGCATTGCGATACAGCTGACAGGGCAAACTGCCTGGCAGGCAGTACATCCGGTACAATTCTTTTCTTCTGTAATTTGTATGGCCATATAAAAAGTATAGAACATCAATGGCTTTTTTAAAACCTGAGGGGATACAAGGTAATTAATACGTGTCCTAACGTGAGAAATAAGGGAGAAAATTGGATGAATGGTAAGAAACTTCTGGAAAACTCTACAGACTTATATTAGTATTTGCATGTTTGGTAGCATTGAAATATTACCTAAAGGAGGAAGTATGAAAAAGAAGGGTTTGTTTTTTACGTTGATGGTTCTCTGTGTTGCGATGATTGTGTTTTCATCCTGTGAACTTGCGCCAAGAAGCCAGATGTTGGTGATTTCCAATGGAAGTGACTATGCGATCGACGCGGTTTATATCAAGCAATATGGCGTAGGTTCAAAAACTATTGATTATGGGGTAAATATTCTGGATGATGGGGAAACCATAGCGGTAGGGGAAGAGAAACCCATTTATCTTGCGCCATATGCAGATTCTGTAAGACTTACCCTTAGCAACACTAATTCGGAAGTGGATGTCATTACATTCGAATATAATTATATCAAAGGCTTTTGGAACCAAAAGATCAAGGCAGTTTTCAATGGTACGGATATTACCGTCAGCGGCAGTGGCGCCGCTATCGTCAATGTTGTATGACGTTGAACCCATAGAAACGCCAATACGCTGCAAATTGTGAATTCCTATGCGTTTTTGGCGGGTTTCTAGATTCGGAATACTTTTTATTTGAATATAGGGGGTCATGGAGTAGGGGAAAATACTTGTGTTTATCTTGCTGCAAGAGCCCGGTATTGAAAAATGATTCAGGAAAACCAAAAACCATACTATGGTCTGTAGTAGGTTTCGGGCATAAAAATTATAGTAAAAGGTGGAAACATGAAAAATAAGGGTTTTGTTTTTGCATTGATGGTTCTCTGTGTTGCGATGATTGTGTTTTCATCCTGTGACCTTGCGCCCAGAAGCCAGGAATTGGTAATCTCCAATGGAAGTGATTATCCCATTGATGAGGTGTATATCAATCAGTATGGCGTAGGTACGAAAATAGCTTTGGGTGGAAACGCATTGAGTGATGGAGAAACCATAGCGGTAGGGGAAGAGGAATCCTTTTATCTTGCACCTTATTCGAGAGAAATAAGGCTTCAAGTAGTGAATACTCATTTGGATTCTGAAAATGATAGCGATCAATATGCATCTATCTATTTCGTTTTCGAATATAAGAAAGGTTTTGAGAACGAAAAAATCCAGGCAGTCTTCGATGGTACGAAAATTACCGTAAGCGGCAGTGGCGCCACCATTCCTCTAGACGAATGATTTTTCTCTAGCTATTCGGTGATGGCATCCTTGATTACCTCTTGGATGTCATTTTTATAGTTTCATTCTTATTCAGATTTCCTGTAGGTACTCATGACCAATCCGTTGTCAAAGGATTGTGTCCGCTCATGCTTGAATCTCATCATCTGATTCAGTGAACCGAAAAGAGGAATCCCTTTTCCGAGTAATACAGGTACCGTTGTTATAGTCATTTCGTCGATGAGATCAAGTTCCAGAAAACTCTGAATAGTCTTTCCTCCATCGATGTAGAGGTTGCGGTATCCTTTTCTGTGCATCGAGGAGAGAAGGGTAGGAAGGGTTGCCTTGCTTATCGTTGCCTTCCCTTTGAGTCGTTTTGGAATTGAGTGAAGGGTCCTGCTCAACACGAATACCGGTTTCTCATAAGGCCAGCTTTCAAAGTCTCTGACCGTTTCATACGTATGGCGTCCCATGACAATTGCATCGATGGAAGAGAGGAACGCGTTGTAGCCGTAATCACTGCCATTGGGATTCGGAATCTCTGACAACCAATCGATCTTACCGTCCACCGTTGCAATATAACCATCTAGGCTTTGTGCGATATAGACAGAATTTTTCATTCGCTACCTCACCTTGCAGGATCGTAATACTACTTCTTACTATACCCTTGGTAAGGGGTTTTTTCCAGATTGGAAGAACGTGTTAAAAGCAGTGGCTGCAACAAACGAATGAGAGGGGCTTCCTATTCAGAGGTGTTTTCGCTGTAGTCCTTGATGAACTCAATCAAGTTTGCTATGGTCCTGTGTTCCTCAATGCTATGCCTCAGTTTTTTACCCTGATGGATACTGTATACGTTGCATCGACCTTCTTTTTTCCGGTCTATGTAACCGGCGTGTACCAGATCGGCAATGATGTGTTGTACGGCACGTTCCGTAATTCCTACTTTGTCTGCAATCTCACGCATCCTCATTTCAGGTGTCTGGGCAAGGCACAGCAACACATGTGCATGGTTGGTAAGGAAGGTCCAACCGAGATTGTTTTCCTTCGTGCTTTCACTCATTTTCTTCATCCTTATGTGGAAACTCTTGGGGATCTTCGAGATAGTATACTATGTATTTGCTTCATTGTCGGGGAAGTTGTTTCCAGATGGTAATTATCGAGAGGAAAAGGATTCCCAGGCTCAAGAGTATTGCATAGCTATATGATCCTGCAAGAGTTGCAAGCATACTTCCTGTTCCCGGCCCAATAAGTCCAGATAAACCATAAGCGAGAAAGCATAGGGGATACAACCGTGAAAATGATTCTATTCCGAAATATTGCAGGGTTGCAGAGGCATACACGACAAAACAGGCCCCGAAACCTAGTCCGGAGAGCAGGGCTACAACAAGGACTACAAAGGGATGGGTGGAAAAGACAAGGGGTGTTATTGCCAAGGCGAGAAAGAGCAGGGATGCCAAAATTGAGTTCCTTGAGCCATACTTGTCTTGAAATATTCCCCATACGAGGCGTCCCAGTACGTTTCCAATTGAGAAAAGACTGATATGAATCGCAGGGTTTATGAGGTTTCCCTCCATTTCTGTTGCGATGGGATAGAGGTTCCCTATGATGAGCAGGCCTGCAAAAGTCCCGGCAAAAAGGCCTAAAACCAGGGAGATGAATTCTTTGGATGCCAGTTGATGCCCTACTTGCTGTTTTTCCCCTACCCGGTGGTTGTTTCTTTCCATCGGCAGAGAGCATATGAACAATATGATGCCGTAGGTGATACCGAGGAAGCGAAATATCTGTAGGACATTGAGGTTTTGGTTTTCCATCAGGTGCCTTGCCAGGTTGCTCAATAGGATGGATCCCCCTCCAAAGGCTGCCATGAGCAACCCTGCCACTGTTCCCCTTTTGTGAGGGAAGAGGTGCATTGCTAATCCCAGAACCGAGACATAGCCAAACCCTATTGAGCAGCCTACCAAAATGCCCATGCCAAAAAGCAGGAGGAAAAAACTTCCCGAAAAGCTGGAAGCGACCATATTTCCCAAGAAATAGAGGAGTGCACTGATAGCTATTGTTGTTCTTGCTCCTCTGTGTCTCAATACAAAGGAACCAGGTATGGCAGAGAGGGTGAAGGTGGCGATCATAGTACCGAAAATGAAACCGCTCTGGCTGAGTGAGATTCCGTGGGCGGTGAGGCTCGGGGTGAAGGAACTCCAGGCATAGACGCCTCCGAGTATCATCTGCACAGCGATGCTTGCAAGTAGCATGAGTATTCTTCTCTGGTTCGTAACTTCCATGGGCACTAAGGGTTCCTTTTTTGACAATAACTGAATATTTGTAATTATCTGACTATATACGAAGAAATGTTCGTATATCAAGAGGAGAGCGAACAGGCAAAGAAAAACCCTTGCAAGAATTAACCTCTATGGGTTACCTACGGTATTCAACCCTCATGCCCAAGCCTTGGTCATAAAAATAAAGCAATAAAATTCTTATTTGTGAAAAGGGAATTGAATTAAAAAACAACCCATGGCGAAATAATAAAGGTTATAGCTATTGGATTTCTTTACAGTATCTGGAAAAATCTGTAGAATACAGCTACTTGCACATCTTAGCTCTACTAAATTTACCCTGGGAAGAAATTCCTGGGGTTTTGTATGTATCCTCGATCCAAGGGTTTTTGATGTATATGAAAATAAAAAAATCTCCTGCAAGGTATATCTTGCAAGAGATTGATTCGCTGCCCCGAGGGCGATTCGAACGCCCGACCCCTTCCTTAGGAGGGAAGTGCTCTATCCAGCTGAGCTATCGGAGCGAATGCTTTAACGATACTACCGTAAAACAAAATGGTATTCAAGGGGAATCCCCGTTTTTCCCGTTACGATAGATACATCTTCATCAAGAAGAGCTCTGCCATCCTATCTGGAAGCAATCGATCGGTAAAAGCAGCGCAGTATAACCAGAGCCTACGGTCTGGAAAATTTATCTGGTATCATGGGAGATTGCGGATAATCGCCACCTTGTTGATGGTGATGGATTCCAGTTTTTTGACCCAAGGCTCTATTTCGAAGACAAACATAGAGAATCATTTCTGACAGGTTGTTCTCTATGTTTCAAAATTGTGGCTTATAGTTGATTTTTCTAGGAAATTTTTAGTTTCAAGTCTATACTGATCTGGAGTTAGCCTATTTTAAAAGAATGCAAGACCTAGAGGATCATTATGAAAAAAGGAATAAGTAGTATTCTGCAGGTTGCAGTGTCCTGTCTGCTGTTGGTTTCATTGTTTTTTGGATGTAGCGACATCCCTAGTAGCCAGGCCTTGATAGTAGTAAATGCTAGCGAGAATGTGGTCAGCCTTGTTTCGATCAGGCAGACCAACATAAGCCCAAAGAAGATGGAAAATTCTACGAATGCGTTGATAGAAACCATTGCACCAGGTGAGAGCATGACCTTCTATCTGGGTACTTCCCTGGTCGATTCAATACGCCTGTATATTTCTGATGCAGAGGGTTATGCCAGTATAGATTTTACGTATGAGTTTCACATGCATGGGGGCTACGAAGATATTATTGCCAGCTATACCGGGACTGGAATTACCTTGAGCGGAGGCCACGCAGAAGAGATAGTGCAGGATTATTCATAATCAATTCTGTTGTTATTAAGTGATTTGGGTACAGATTTTCTTGGTTCCTGCAATCCCAAACATTAGTTCTTTCAAGGCAGGATTGCAACAACACCTTGAAGATTTTGTTTGGTAATATGGCCATTTTTTACCTGTGTATGAACCAGATACGTTTCTTCTATGACCTTTTTTAATTTCGATTATGTACTAGTCTTTGGTTGATCAATTGCAGAGAGATTGGAAAACAGGGGGTGTTATGAAACATAGAATATATGAAGGTCTATTGGTACTGGCTTGCTGTCTGTTGCTGGTTTCGGTTTTCTCAGGGTGCAATGACAATCCCCGTTGCAAAGCTTTGGTTATCATAAACGAAAGTGACAATGCCATTGAGGATGTAGGAATCAGACAGTATGTATCTAAACCCAAGCTAGACGAGCCCTTCTCTGGTGATGAAGTAACCATTGCAGCTGGTGCCAGCAAGACATTCTACCTGGCCCCCTATTCGGCCGATTCTGTAATCCTGAGTTTCTATGATGGTGTGGAAGTTTCTGAAGGCGGTATAGAGTTCACGTATGAGTATCTTGTCAATGGCAAGAATGAAACGATTACCGCCCTATACACGGGAACTGAGATTACTTTGAGTGGAAGCAATGCAAAAAAGGTTGGGCATTTCATCTAAGTAGTCCCCTTGCCGCTTGGTTTTTCTCTCATGATAATAGATACCACTTCATCAAGATGGGTACACGATCCTATCATGAAGCAATTGCTTGGAAAAAAGCAGTGCCTTGTTCCTGAAGGCAACTACCTCACAAAAAGAAGGGTTCCTTGTTCCTGCCAGCTTGCATACTTTCTTGATAATTGACGGGGAGGAGCCACACATTGTAGCCTTTTGCTGGCAGCAACTGGCAGGAAGCAAACCCGATGTTCAAGGTTGCTCCTGTTACCAATATGTTTCATCCAATTGGATAGTTCATCCTACTTCTGCTTTTTCAGAAGATCTCGAATTTCCGTAAGCAATACAACGTCTGCAGGAACCACCGGTTTTGGTGCAGGTTTTGCAGCTTCCTCGGCTTTTTTCTGGGCTTCGCCCTTTTCACGAAGCTTGTTTATCATTTTGACAATCATGAAGACAACTAAAGCAATGATCAAAAAGTCTATGATTCTCTGGATGAAGTTACCATATGTCAGAGCTACCTCGGCAGTATCTGCGGTAGCTGCAGTAATGACAACTTTCAGGTCCGTGAAACTGACTCCCCCAAGAATCAGGCCTACGAACGGCATTATTATGTCCTTTACCAGTGAATTGACAATTGCGGTGAAGGCTGTTCCAATGATTATCCCGACAGCCAGATCCATGACGTTTCCACGCGAAATGAATTGCTTGAACTCATTCAAAAATCCGCTTTTCTTTGCCATTCTCTTTACCTCCAAGATTTTACTTCCGATTATAACATGGTATTGGCTGGAGTCCTATATTGGCAAGGCGGTGGAAAACGATAATGAGAGTCATATGAGTACTGTTCGGGGTCGCAAGAATTGCCAAATCCTCTAAAAATGGGAAAAATAACAATTTCAAGTCATTTTGTTTTTATTTATATTGTTTGAATGTTGCATAAATATACTTGTTAATGTATAAAGAATCTTATACTTTACCAGGAAGTCCATTCCTGCTGTTTTTGTACAATTTGGAGGTACCGAAGTATGAAGAAACGCCTGTTTGTAGTTTTGGCTCTGGTTGCTTTGTTCGCATTAGTAGCCGCACCGGTGTTTGCCCAAGGTGGCGCTGAGAAATCAGTTGCCGGCCCTAAAATCGGTTTCATGGGACCTATGACTGGTGACTACGCCAACTATGGTGTCCTTTGCAATAACTCAGTAAAACTTGCCGTTGATCAATTCAATGCCAAGGGTGGTATTGCAGGAAAGCTTCCTGTAACCCTTATCACCGAAGATACCGAAGGTAGCGTTGAGAAAGGTCTCTCCTCAATCGAGAAGCTTTCTTCCTCAGACAAAATCGTTGCCCTCGTTGGTCCTGTCTTCACCGGCGTTTCGTTCGCAGTTGGCGAGCGCGTCCAGAATGAAGGCATTGTCATGATCACCCCATCTGCCACCCACGCAGATATCACCAGCATTGGTGACTATGTATTCCGTACCGTCGTTTCCGATGGTCTCCAAGGTGAGGTAGCCGGTCGCTATTTCTTCGAGAAACTTGGTTACAAAACCATTGGTGTTCTCTATGCAAAGAACGATTACAGCCAGGGTTTGTATGAAGGCATGACTGCAAGCTTCGAAGCTGCTGGCGGAAAAGTCACCATTGCAGAAGCCTGCCAGGTTGGCGACAAAGATTTCAAAACCCAGTTGACCAAGATCAAGACCGCCAATCCCGATGCAATCTACATTCCTGATTATACTGCAGAGATGGCACAGATTCTTGAGCAGGCACGCCAGCTTGGAATCTCCACTCCGTTCGTATCCTGTGATGGTTTCTCAAACCCTGAAATCTACAATCTCGCTGGTGAATTCACTGACGGTGTTGTATACGTCGGTCCTGCCAAAGTTGCAGAGAGTAAAGCCTATGCAACCTTCGTTGCTGACTACACTGCAAAATACGGCATCGGTCCTGACTCCTTCGCCACCAACGCCTTCGACGGAACCAACCTGGTTCTTGCCGCTTTGGAGAAGGTTTACAAGGAAACCGGAAAGTTCGACCGCAAGGCAGTACGTGATGCAATTGCAGCTACCAAAGACTATCAAGGCGTAACCGGAACGGTAAACTTTGCTGAGAATGGTGACTTGGTTGCTTACCAGGGCCTTTACAAAGTCAACAAGACCACCCCTGAATACCTCGGGACGTATACTGTTGTCGATGGAAAGCTCGTAGAAGTCAAATAACCCGTTCAATTCCTTCTTTGCTAGGGAAAAAAGGGGAAGGACCGGTGTTGTTTACACCGGTCCTTCTATGTTATCGTACTATCCAGAATTGTATGTAAGGAGTGCCTCATCGTGGGAATCGCTGAATTTTTCCAACATCTGATGAATGGCCTGACACTTGGTGGCATCTATGCCCTTATCGCACTAGGTTACACTATGGTGTATGGCATTCTCAAATTCATTAACTTCGCCCATGGTGATATTCTCATGGTTGGAGCCTACATCGGGCTTTTTGTATTCGATGGGCTCAGGGGAAGTGCCCCGTTAGGGACATGGACCTTCGTTTCTTTCTTCATAGCCATGCTCGTCAGTATGGCAAGTTGCGCTTTGCTCGGAATGGCAATTGAGCGTATAGCCTACAAACCCCTGAGAAAAGCAACCAGATTGGCTCCGCTTCTCAGCGCAATCGGTGTTTCGTTCATCCTTTCAAACAGTGCAGCCTGGATGTTCGGTACCCAGTCACGGAAACTGAACTATCCGTTTGACAATACTCCCATTGATATTCACGGGGTTGTAATAACTCCTCACCAGATATTGATACTTGTAGTTTCCCTCGTCATGATGATTGCCCTGAAAATGTTTGTAGACAGGTCGAGGATGGGAAAAGCCATGAGGGCTACCAGTCTTGACCAGGATACTGCGATGCTCATGGGTATCAACGTAAACCAGGTAATCAGTTTGACCTTCGCCATCGGAAGCGCCTTGGCGGCAACAGGCGGAATGCTTATCGCCCTGGACTACAAAGTCTACCCGACCATGGGAACCATGATTGGTTTGAAAGCGTTTGTCGCCGCAGTACTCGGAGGTATCGGAAATATTTCAGGGGCTATGTTCGGTGGAATTCTCCTGGGCCTTTTGGAAACGTTCGGGGTAGCAGTTTTCGGAATTCCTACCGGATTGAAAGACACGATCGCCTTTGGCGTACTCATCATAATACTGCTGGTCAAACCCGAAGGTCTGTTCGGCAAAGTTGAAAAGGAGAAGGTATAATATGCTTAACTTTTTCCTGTTAATACTCATTTACTCAGGAATCTATGCCCTTATGGCTATTGGGCAGAACGTAATAACCGGTTATGGGGGGATGCTTGCCCTTTGCCAGGCAGGTTTCTTTGCAATCGGAAGTTATGCCACCGCTATTCTTTCGGCCAATTACGGTTGGTCCTTCTGGGCTACATTGCCTGTTGCAGCCTTGATCAGCGCTTTCTTTGGCTTGCTGATCGGATTGCCGACTTTACGCCTGAAAGGTGACTATCTTGCCATCGCTACCCTTGGGTTTGGTGAAATCGTAAGAAACGTGCTGAATAACTGGGATTCGCTCACTAACGGACCGATGGGAATCCAAAAAATCCCCATGCCTACCATTTTTGGATTTACGATTAATCCCTATAAGAAATGGGCTTTCCTGTTGATGGTTATCATCTTTGTAGCCATTGCATCCTTTCTTTTCCAAAGACTCGCCCGTTCCCGTATGGGACGTGCTTTGACCGCCGTACGTGAAGACGAGATCGCAGCCCAGTCGATGGGCATAAACATTACCAAGTACAAGGTCTATGCCTTCGTACTCGGGGCTTCCGTAGCAGGTATTGCCGGTTCGCTCCAGGCTGTCTTTTCCCTTTCGGTTACACCGGGGACCTATACATTCATGGTTTCGGTCATGGTCCTGTGTATGGTCGTACTTGGGGGAATGGGTAATTTCAAGGCGGCTATCATTGGGGCTTTCATTATCCAGATGATCAGTTATTTCCCGCAGCTCACAGGGCTTTCGGGTGTTATTCCCCCACAGTTCAAGCAGATTCTTTTCGGCTTGATTCTTGTCGTCATGATGATATGGCGTCCGCAGGGTATCCTTGGAAGGGAGGAACACTCCTATGGAAGGGGACATGGCCATAAGGGAGGTTCCAAATGACGATTTTGGAAACTGAAGGACTCACAAGGGAATATGGCGGAGTCATTGCCGTAAGCAAAGTCGACTTTCAGGTAGAATCAGGTCTGATTACCGGGCTCATAGGACCTAATGGCGCTGGAAAAACCACCCTGTTCAATAACATGACAGGTCTGGATACTCCTACTGCCGGTAAAGTATTCTTCAACAACAAAGATATAACCGGGTATCCTGCCCATAAGATCTGTCGCATGGGAATTGCCCGTACTTTTCAGAATATCCGTCTTTTCAAAGAATTGTCAGTAATCGAGAATGTTATGATCGGACGACACTTCAAGACAGGAAAAGATGCTAACAAGGGTAGGTTTCTCAATTCTTTAAAAAGCTATGTCTACTTGAGACAAGAAGAAGAGGAAATCTACGAAAAGGCCGATTCCTGGCTCGATTTCTTTGATATGGGTTCCTTGAAAAACGAACTGGCAAAGAATCTTCCCTATGGGCATCAGCGGGAACTGGAAATAGCAAGGGCATTGGCTACCGAGCCGAAACTGTTGTTTCTTGATGAGCCGGCTGCAGGGATGAACCCACAGGAAACTGACCATTTGATGAACACGATCCGTAAAATCCGTGACCTTGGGATTACTATAGTACTCATTGAACATGACATGAAACTCGTTATGAATATCTGTGATACCATTACCGTTCTCAACTACGGTCAGAAGCTTGCCCAGGGGACACCTATGCAGATCAAGCATGATCCGGGAGTAATCGAGGCCTATCTCGGAAAGGAAGAAGAATGAGTGAATTGCTGAACATCAATGACATATCTGTTTCATATGGAAATATCAAAGCCTTGCAGAATGTGAGCATGCATGTAAACCAAGGTGATATCGTTTGTCTCATCGGCGCCAATGGAAGTGGGAAAAGTACCCTTTTGAAGGCAATTGTTGGACAGGAACCGTTGGATACAGGATCTATTACGTTCGATGGCGAAGAGATTTGCCAGGCAAAGTATCCTTTGGAAGGAAAGAAAAAACACAAAGCCCTTACTACAGACATCATAGTTTCCAGGGGTATCGCACTGGTTCCTGAAGGCCGAAGGGTTTTCGCCGATATGACAGTAGAGGAAAATCTCGACATGGGTGCTTTTATGGTTCGCGACGATAAGCTTATCGCCGAACGCAAGGAATCTATGTACGATTTCTTTCCTATCCTTGGGGCTCGCAGAAGGCAGAAGACCCGCTCCCTCTCTGGTGGTGAACAGCAGATGATGGCCATTGCCCGCGCCTTGATGAGTGCCCCCCGCATGATTTTGCTTGATGAGCCGGGTCTCGGCCTTGCACCCCTGGTCATTGCCGATATCTTTGGTAAAATCGAATTTATCAACAAACAGGACAATGTGACTGTTTTCCTCGTTGAGCAGAATGCAAGGATGGCTCTCAAAGCCTCCACCGAGGGATATGTCATGGAGAATGGACGAATTGTACTCAGTGACAAATCCTCCGCTTTGCTCGCAAACGAAAAGGTCAGGGCAGCCTATCTTGGCGAATAATTACTGGAAATAAGGCTTTTATTGCAGTATAGTATAGTTGTTGAAGTTAGGAGATTCATATGATTATCGAAAGAAGAATGACTCGCAACCCTGTTACAGCTACTCCGGATATGTCTGTAGCCGAAGCTTCTGCCTTGATGAAACGGGAAAAAGTCCATCGGTTGCCTGTCCTTGATAAGGATAAAAAACTCGTGGGCATTATTACCGAGAAGGATATTCTCTATGCTTCTCCTTCCCCTGCAACAAGTCTTTCCATTCATGAGATGGCCTATCTTCTTAGCAAGCTTACGGTCAAGAAATTGATGAGCAAGAATGTCGTTACCATAACTAAAGATACAACCGTGGAGGAGGCTGCCCGAATGATGGTTGACCAGGACCTCTCCTGTCTACCGGTCATGGAAGGCGACAGCCTTATAGGTATTGTCAGCAAGAGCGATATGTTCAAGATATTGCTTGAATTGTTCGGTGCACGTCATTTTGGGGTCAGACTCTCATTTTTGGTCCAGGATAAACCTGGGACTATTGCCAAGATTTCCCAGGCGCTCAGTGAGCAAGGCATAGATATCATTACGTTCGGCACCTTTATGGGGACCGATCCTACCAACGCCATATGTACGATTAAAGTCCAGGGAGCTCCGATGAGCAAAGTCGTTGAAATCGTAAAACCCTTTGTTTCTCAACTTCTGGATGTCAGGGAGGTCTAAATGGCCAAAAAAAAGAAAATAGTTGTCCTAAAAAAGACGGCTGGTGACAGCCGTCTTCCTGTCGATAACGATGCCTTCCTTCCTTTTGAAGGGATTAAAAAGGTAGTCCCGGAGAAAATCAAACAACCGGAAAAGAAAAAAGTGGTAGTCGAGCGCAAGGAACCCGCGGTCGTAGGATATGATCCCCACGCCAATTTTGGGGATATCCTTTCGGCGTGGGAATCGACAGGGGAACTCTCAGGTGTCACCAAGCGCATGAAAAGCGATAGCAAAATCATTGGCAATAAGCCTTTCTCAGAAATATTTGCAGAATGGGAAGGCGAGAAAACCGTTGCTAAAGAGAAAAAGGTGGAACCCATCAAAAAAAGCAAAGCCTATGTCCCTGCAAAGTCTTTCTCGGATATCCTTGACCAGTACGAAGGGGGGAAGCCGAAGAAAGTCAAACCTGTCGAGGTGAAGCCTGAAGTGAAACCTGCCCCTGATAAAGTAGCTGTGAGTACAGAGATTATTAAACAGGCCCTGGAAGACAAACTGGAATCTGATAGCGAAAAGCAAAGCATCGTTTCCTGGTCTTTTGCCGATACCTACCGCAAATGGAATGAAGTTTCCGATGAGCAGAAAGCACTGGAAAAATCCAAAAAGGAAAAGCATGGGACAAAACCTGTAATTGATGGGATATCGAATCTGCGGGCCATGGAACCCCAGGCAACTTTGGATTTGCATGGCATGAAAGTGACCGAGGCAGAGACTGCCTGTGCGAATTTTCTCAAGGAAAGTGCGGAGAAACACCTCCAGAAAATCAGCATCATTCCCGGAAAAGGTTTGCATAATGGAAATGGCGTATCCTTGTTAAAAGACGTGGCATTGTCCCAGATTCGCCTCAGTGGGGTAGTGAGGGAAGCCTACAGCCCTAAGGCCTGTTATGGTGGAAGCGGTGCTATCTGGATAATCCTGAAGGGAAAATAGAGAAGTTTCCCGTGGAGTTGGGGTAAACCCAGCGTGAATTCAATTGGAGAAATCCAGATAACATAAGAAAGGCCAACCCGGAAGGTTGGCCTTGTCTTCGTGGTGCTTACCGTTCCCTGTAAATGATACGGCCTTTGGTAAGATCGTACGGGGAAAGAGCTACACGCACGGTATCACCAGGGACAATCCTGATATAGTGTTTGCGCATTTTGCCCGAGAGATGGGCAAGGATTACATGTTGGTTCTGAAGTTCCACACGGAACATCGTATTGGGAAGGGCTTCGCGTACGACACCTTCCACTTCTATCGCTTCTTCTTTGGCCACAAAGCCCTCCAAATATCTGCTCGAAAGCTAACAAATTATATGAACTTGTTTCGTCTCTGTCAACACGAGCCTACCTTACAAATATATCCCAATATCCTTTGGTAAACAAGACAAGGATGAGTGCAGGCAAAATCCATTGGAAATAGAATTTCAAGACTTTCGGGAATTTCAACCCGCTTCCTGCGTCGGCTTCACTGATAAAATTATTCCAACCCCAACCATACCTGGTGCAACAAAAGATGGTGAAAATCAAAGAACCCAAGGGAAGCAGGGTTGAGCTCACGATGAAGTCCTCTAAGTCTAGGATTCCAGACCCAGGCCCAAAGGGCTGAAAGCCGGCTAGTACATTGAACCCAAGGATGCAGGGAAGTGATAGGGCTGCAATTACAATGCCGTTATATAAGCAAGCTTTTTTCCTTTCAACATGGTGTACATCTATCCAGTAACTGACAATGTTTTCAAATACCGCAATCAGAGTACTCAAAGCTGCAAAGCTCATGAAGGCAAAGAACAAGGATCCCCAGACCCTTCCCCCGGCCATCTGGTTGAAAATATTGGGCAAGGTTATGAATATCAAGGAGGGTCCTGCATTCGGTTCAACTGCAAAAGCAGAACAGGCGGGGAAAATGATGAGGCCGCTGCAGAGTGCCACAAAGGTGTCCAGTGCAATAACCCGAACAGATTCACCGGTGAGGGTTTTATCACGCCCAATGTATGAGCCGAAGATTGAAATGGAACCAATACCAATACTTAGGGTAAAGAAAGCCTGTCCCATGGCTGCATATATTGCAGAGAAGAGCCCTGTTTCCGTCATACGCTTGAAGTCGGGAAGCAGATAGAATCTCAACCCTTGTGAACCGCCTTTCAAGGTAAGGCTGTTGATGGCAAGCAGGAGTATCAAAGCCAGCAAACCTGACATTATCCACTTGGATATCTTTTCGACTCCGTTCTGCAATCCTTTGGCAACAGGAAGGAACCCAAGCAGCGTTGCCAAGACCATCCAGAAGATCATTTTCCAAGGGGACTGCAGCAACGTGGTGAAAACTTGTCCGACCCCTGCTGTATCAAGTCCTGAGAAATCGCCTCTGAGTGAGTAGAAGAAGTAGGAAATAAGCCACCCGGAGATAGTCGTATAGAATATCATCAAAACATAATTTCCGATAATAGCAATCGGACCATAGATATGCCATTTTGTATGCTTTGGTTCCAAGGTTTTGAGAGCCAAGCCGATATTCTGTTTGCTTGCCCTGCCGATTGAGAATTCCATGACCATAATCGGCAAACCCATAATGATAAGGAACAACAGATAGATCAAGACAAAAGCTGCTCCGCCGTAGCGTCCTGTTATGTAGGGAAATCTCCAGACATTTCCCAACCCAATCGCACATCCTGCTGACAACAGGATGAATCCGAGTCTGCTTTTCAGCGTTTCTCTTTTCCTTTCCATAAAACCACCGTTTCCTTTTTTCTTTCAGCCGAAGTATTCTAAGGTTGATAGATGTAAAATGCAACAATAAAGTTGCAAAAAAAGGTCCTCTCTGGCTTCTTGACGTTGACAGAGGTGGCCCAGAAAGGCAAGATATGCCTATCGATATATACAGCAAGGGGTGAATAATGGCCAAGAAATCTGCTCTGGAATCGTATTTGGAACAATCCAAAAAGATTGATGCAGGGATGGTAGCATATGTTGCTTCTCTCCAGGAAGTATCACAGGTTGCACCAGCGGTAGCAAGTCGAATCGTTCATGAACTGGCAGACCAGAGAACTCATTTGAAGTTGATTGCCAGTGAGAACTTTTCATCCTTGAATACTCAGCTGGCTATGGGAAATCTACTTACTGATAAATATAGTGAAGGGTATCCCTATCATAGGTTTTATGCAGGTTGCGATAACGTAGACTCCATCGAAGCCCTTGCTTGTGAGAAGGCATGTGAACTTTTTGGTGCGGATCATGCCTATGTACAACCCCATAGCGGAGCCGATGCGAACCTTTGTGCCTATTGGGCCATCCTCAACGCAAAGATTCAGGTTCCAGCTCTCGAGGAAATCGGAATTACCAACCCCAGCGACCTGAGTCGTGTCCAATGGGACTCTGTACGTGCAAAACTAGGCAACCAGAGGATTCTTGGCCTCGATTACTACAGCGGCGGACATCTTACCCATGGGTATCGCCAGAATGTATCGGCCCAGATGTTTGATGCCTATAGCTATTCGGTAGACAAAGAAACCGGCCTTCTTGACTATGATGCCATCGAAAAACAGGCTGAGGAAGTCAAACCCTTGATTCTCCTTGCCGGTTATAGCGCTTATCCACGAAAAATCAATTTCAAGAGAATGTCTGAAATCGCCCATAAAGTTGGGGCTGTCTTCATGGTGGATATGGCCCATTTTGCAGGCCTTGTTGCAGGTAAAGTATTTACCGGGGAGTTCGAGCCGGTATATTGGGCCGATGTCGTGACGACAACTACCCACAAAACCCTCCGCGGTCCACGTGGTGGCATGATTCTCTGTAAGGAAGCCTATAGCGAAAGTGTTGACAAGGGTTGTCCCTTGGTAATCGGAGGACCTCTTCCCCATGTAATGGCTGCAAAAGCCGTTGCCTTCTGCGAAGCCCTTGATGATTCTTTCAAACTGTATGCCCAGAAAATTGTAGAGAATTCCAAGGCTTTGGCTGAAGCCTGCCTTGCAGAAGGAATTCCTGTAGCAACCGGTGGGTCGGATAACCACCTGATGCTTCTCGATGTTACCAGTTTCGGCCTTAACGGAAGGCAGGCTGAGTCTGCTTTGCGGGAATGTGGTGTTACCCTCAACAGGAATGCCTTGCCCTTCGACCCCAACGGGCCTTGGTACACCAGTGGTTTGCGTATAGGGACCCCTGCGGTAACTACCTTGGGTATGGGCAAAGAGGAAATGAAGGAAATCGCTTCGATCATTGCTCTTGTACTGAAAAATACCCGGCCAGCCAGGATAACCAAGGGTGAAAAGGCTGGACAGGCAAGTAAGGCTAAGACTGTCACTGATCCTGCTGTGATCAAAGAAGCCGGGGAAAGGGTAGTTGCCCTCCTCGAGACCTTTAAGCTGTATCCCCAGTTGGATTTGGAATTCCTTCAGGAATTTTTTCCTCTCGACAACAAGTAATAGTGGTGTTAGCATGAACGGTGCCTGGAGGTACTAAATGAGTAAGATTCCTCAAGAATTACGTTACAGTAAAGACCATGAGTGGGTTCGCATTGAAGGCGAAAAGGCTTATGTCGGTATTACCGACCATGCCCAGGAAGCCTTGGGTGAGATAGTTTTTGTGGAGTTGCCTCCACTGCATGAACATTACGACCAAGGGGAAGAGATTTCCAACGTCGAGAGTGTAAAGGCGGCTTCGGCAATCATCAACCCCTTAGGTGGTGAGGTCATATCTGTCAATGACAGTCTTGACGGCTCCCCTGAACTGGTCAACGAAGACTGCTATACGCATTACCTGTATGTCCTTGGATCTTATTCCAAGGCCGATTACGATGGATTGCTGACAAGCAAAGAGTATGGTTCGTTTCTCGAATCACTGTAAGCAAAAAACTTTAGACGCCGCCTGAACCGGGCGGCGTTGTTTTGCCCACTCATAAGGAGGCAGGCATGATATATCCGTATATTCCACACACCGACGAAGATCGAAAGCAAATGCTCGATGCAATCGGGATGGATTCCTTTGATGATCTTTACAAAGATCTTAGTGAAGATTTGTTGCTAGGTGAATCAGTTCCGATCAGCCAGGGAAGGACAGAGGATGAAGTTATCAGGATGATAACTTCCATCGCACAGCGAAATGTGAAAGGAATTCCCTTTTTGGGTTGTGGTTGTTACGATCATATCATTCCTTCAACGGTTGAGGCGATTGCTAGTCTTCCTTCCTTTGTTACAGCCTATACTCCCTACCAGGCTGAGATGAGCCAGGGCATTCTGCAAGCCATTTATGAATTCCAGAGCATGGTATGTGAGATTACCGGTATGGATGTTTCCAATGCCTCACTCTATGACGGGGCAAATGCCATTGTCGAGGCAGCCTCGACTTCCCTGTCTGCGAAACGGCGTTCAACGACTATTCTCGTTTCACCGACCATTCACCCCTTTTCCTTGCAGGTCTTGCATACCTGGGCAATGGGAACCAATCGTACCATTACCTTGCTTCCCGAAAAAAACGGCTTGTGTGATTTCAGCTCCTTGGAAGACTATCTGAACGACGACGTTGGGTCCTTGATTGTCCAGACCCCCAATAGGTATGGGTTCCTTGAAGATTACACTGCAATTGCAGATCTTGTGCATGCCAAGGGTGCCTTGTTTGCCATCAGTAGTGATTTGCTTTCTTTGGGAATGCAGAAAAGCCCTGCTGAATGGGGAGCTGACATTGCAGTGGGGGACACCCAGTCACTGGGTCTTCCCCTTGCTTTCGGAGGCCCTGCCTGTGGCTATATGGCTGTTACCAAAGAGTTGATGCGCAAGATTCCAGGAAGGATTGTCGGGGCCTCTGTCGACGGACAGGGCAGAAGAGGCTATACCCTTACCCTCCAGGCACGGGAACAACATATCAAGCGTGAACATGCTACAAGCAATGTCTGCTCAAACCAAGCACTTTCCGCTCTTATGACTACAGTCCACCTTTCATCCCTCGGATGGTCTGGAATGGAAGAAGCTACGAAGCAGAGCTATATCAAGGCACATTACCTTGCCTATCATCTTGCCCAGTTGCCAGGGGTGACCCTGCTGTGGGATTCCCCCTTCTGGTGTGAATTCCCCTTGGTTTTCTCCGACCAGAAGAAAATGAGGAAATTTATCCAGGAACTCAGGAATGAGGGCATCTTTGCCGGGGTAAGGCTGGGGGCTCTTACAAGGGACAGCAAGGACGAAATGGTTCTTCTGGTTGCCGTGACTGAGAAAAGGAGCCGTGAGGAACTTGAACTGTATCTCGCTGCGGCAAGGAGGGTAATGAATTGAGTGAACCATTGTTGATTGAACTATCAAAAAAGGGACGTAAGGCATACTGTTTTCCAGCCTTGGACCTTCCCAGGGGCTTCGAGAGTGCGCTTCCCTCCTTACCTTCTTCCTTGCTCAGGCAAACGAAGGCCCGATTGCCCGAGGTTTCGGAACTCGATGTCGTGAGACATTTCACCAGGCTTTCCACCCTGTCTTTCGGGGTTGATAACGGGTGTTATCCACTCGGCTCCTGCACAATGAAATACAATCCGAAAATCAGCGAAAAACTAGCTATGCTGGAAGATTTTACGACTATTCATCCATTGCAGGATAGTTCAACTGTCCAGGGTTGCCTTTCTGTCATGTACAACCTTCTCGAAGATCTTTCCTCAATTACGGGGATGAGCTGGGGAACCCTCCAGCCCTGTGCGGGTGCCCATGGCGAATATACGGGCCTGAAAATGGTGCGGGCTTATTTTTTGAAAAAGGGAGAGGCCAGACGAAATAAGGTCTTAGTCCCTGTAAGTGCGCATGGGACCAACCCCGCCAGTGCTGCACTCAATGGATTTACCATTGTCACCGTCGCCTCTGACGATGAGGGCCTGGTTGATATTGATGACCTGAAATCGAAGCTTGACGATTCTGTAGCGGCTTTCATGTTAACCAATCCCAATACGCTCGGCCTGTTCGAAAAGAACATTCTCCTTATATCCTCTCTAGTGCATGAGGCCGGTGGGTTGCTGTACTATGATGGCGCCAACCTCAATGCCATCATGGGCAATGCCACTCCTTCGGATATGGGATTCGATTTGCTTCATTTGAATCTCCATAAAACCTTTGCAACCCCACATGGAGGTGGTGGCCCCGGTAGCGGACCTGTCATGGTCAAATCCTTTCTCCGACCGTTTTTGCCAGGTCCCGACATCGAGCTGACCGATAGCGGGTATACCTATAATTGGCTAGCTTCTGACTCTATCGGGAAGGTCAGCATGTTCTGGGGAAATTTCCTGGTTCTGGTCAAAGCCTATATCTACATCTTGAGAATGGGGTCGGAAGGCCTGCGTGCTGCTTCCTCCCATGCGGTTCTGAATGCGAATTATATGTTACACCGGCTGAAAGGGACCTTTGAAATCCCCTATGGTGATACCTGTATGCATGAGTTTGTCATCAGTTGCCAGAATTTCAAGCAAGAGTATGGCGTAAGTGCGGAGGATATCGCAAAAGGCCTGATCGACAGCGGTTATCACCCCCCTACGATGTATTTCCCCTCACTGGTCCATGAAGCCTTGATGATAGAGCCTACCGAGAGCGAGAGTAAAGAAACCCTGGATGAGTTCACCGATACACTGATCGGGATAGCCGAAAGAGCAAAGAAGGATCCCCAGTGGATTCACGGTTGCCCGTGGACAACCCCTGTCGGTCGACTTGATACTGCAAAGGCAGTGAAGGAACCTGATTTGCATTATTGAGCAGTTGCTATTTTTGCTTTGCATACACAAAAAAACTGAGGTATCCTAGAAGTATGAATACAATATTGATACAAAATGGCTTGCTTGTTGATACAGAGTGGGTCCGCCATGCAGATATTTTGGTGGAAGGATCAAAGATTGCACATATTGCAGCAAAAATCAGTGAGGATGAGGTTCCTGAGGGAACAGAGATCGTACATGCCGATGGTCTTTGTATTCTTCCGGGTCTTATTGATGCCCATACCCATTACCACCTTGTCAGCAGGGGGACTGTCACTGCCGACTCCTTTGCAGAGGGGAGTAGATGTGCAGCCCATGGCGGGGTGACTACCGTTGTCGATTTTGCAGATGATGACAAGAAAGGACATCTGTCTCTTTGCAGCGAAAACCGTATCAAAGAAATGGGCGAGGGGATGGCCATCGATTTTTCCCTGCATCAGGGCATCTACGGCTATCGTGATACCATCTCCCAAGAGTTGAAAGAACTCAAGGAAAAGGGAGTCAGGGTTGTGAAAATGTTCACCACCTACCGCAATGTCGGGTATCTGGTGGAGAAAAGGGAAGAACTGAAGGCTATTTTTGCAGAGTGCAAGAAACTCGATATAATGGTCTGTGTCCATTGTGAGGATGATTCCCTGATTGAAAAAATCAACAAGGAATACAAAGGTCCTTATACGCCAATGGCCCATGCAGACCTTCGTCCGAGTGAAGCGGAGGCCAGGGGGATCAGGACTGTCGGGGAAATCGCCGGTGAATTGGATATGAGCCTGTACGTAGTGCATCTTTCCAGTGCTGCCGGGTTGGAAACCGTCAGGGACCTACGGGCAAAGGGTGTGCATATCATCGTGGAGACTACCCCCCATTACCTGTTCCTTGACCGGTCGAAGCTTGAAGGCGATGACGGCCCCCTGTATGTGATGACTCCTCCCTTGCGAACGGCTACTGACAACAAGGCTTTGCAGGAAGCTGTGCTCAATGGGGAAATCCAGGTAGTGGCCACCGATCACTGTTCGTTTACAAGGGAGCAGAAACTTGCAAGTAACGATTGCAGGACTATATTCCCGGGAATCCCTGGAACCGAGGAGATGCTTCCTTTGCTGTATACTTTTGCAGTCAATAGCGGAAGAATTGGGGTACAGCAGATAGTAAATCTCATGAGTACCGGCCCCGCAAAGGCTTTTGGGCTGTATCCCCAGAAGGGTTCGATACGGGTTGGCAGTGATGCAGACCTGGTGCTTTTCGATACCGATGCTGCCTGGACCCTCACTAGTGAGACAACCCACTCCGGTAGTGGCTACACACCGTATGAAGGGTTTGAGGTAATCGGGAAGGCAAAGATGACCTATTTGAGGGGGCATCTGATAATGGGGGATGATATTTATCTTGGGATCGAAGGGCATGGCCAATTTGTCAAGCAAGGTGTTCCCGGAAAGGGAAAGACAATCATGCATTGATTTTCCTTGTATCGGTCTGTACGGCAGCAGAAATGCTGCCGTATTGCATTTTATACAACAATTTTTCTTTCTTGGTGTTCCTTTTACATATTTCTTGTCATTGAGAGATAAAAACAATACTATTACCTGTAAGGAGTATATATGATTACCGGAATTTTGTTCGATATGGATGGTGTCTTGATTGATTCCGAACCCATTATCCTACAGGCGGCGATTGCCTATTTCGATTCAATTGGTATCGTAGTCAAACCAGAGGATTTTACTCCTTTTATTGGTGCCGGAGAAAGGCAATTTCTCTGTGGTGTTGCTGAGAAATATCATGAAACCATTGACTTTGAAAAAGCCCGTAAGGCACTTTTTTCCCTCTACGGTGAGCTTGCAGCAGAGGCTGGACCCCTTGAAGGCGTTTCCAGATTTCTTCGCAACGGGCATAACGCCGGTTTGAAGATGGCAGTAGCCTCGAGTGCATCCAGGGAAAAGGTACTGATGAATCTTGTAAGCATTGGGTGCAAGGAAACCGATTTTGACCTGGTTGTAAGCGGCGATATGATCAGCAGAAATAAACCGGAACCGGATATATATCAGCTAGCCGCGCTCTCGATGGGACTTGCCACCCAAGATTGCCTGGTAATGGAAGATGCCTTAAATGGTATTGTCTCTGCAAAAAGGGCTAAATGCACAGTGTGTGGCCTTACCACAACGTTTACGGTGAACCAGTTGTTTGAAGCTGGGGCTGACCTCGTTGTCTCTTCCCTGGATAGTTTTGAAGACTTTTCTTCGATTGAGGAATTCAATGGGTTGTTGCAGTCCATGACTTCTCCGCAGGATGATGGAATCGTATATGGGGCAGTCAAAATCATACCGGCTGCAAGCCTGCAGGACAAAGATCAGTTGCTTTCCCTTGCAATGCGCGAAGCGTATGCAAAACGTAAAAAGGCTTATACCCCCTATTCCGGTTACAAGGTTGGGGCTTCGGTTATAAGTGCCGCTACCAACAGGGTATACAGTGGATGCAATGTAGAGAACTCCAGTTATGGTGCAACTATCTGTGCTGAACGCAATGCAATTTTGCAGGCAATTTCAAGTGAAGGAAAGGTGGGTGTTTCCCTCTTGGTTGTAGTTAGTGAAGATACCCCCCCTGCTCCTCCCTGTGCCCAGTGCCTGCAAGTCCTTGCCGAATTTTCCCGCCCTGAAACGGAAATCCATCTTGTGGATACTGCTTTTATCGAGAAGAATGGGAACGGAACCCATGTTATCTATTCCTTTAGCGATTTACTTCCCCACCCCTTTATTTTCCCATCTATGAGGCAATGATGAAACGTTCTTTTTTACGAGTATTGACCTGTTTTGTTCTCAGTTTTTTCTTGCTTGGTTGTTCAACTACAAAAAATATGGTCTCTGGTCCTTCGGTGGACCCTGCATTGAATTTTGAGCAAAAGATGGCAGCCTATGATGTGCCAAAAGTCTCTGTTACCATTCCTGTTGTCTATAATGATGGACAACAGTGGAGGGACCGGGTAATTGAATTGGTAAATAATGCTCAGGATTATGTAATTTTGGCATCCTTTCTTGCTTCAAGCTCCGAGGAACTTGAAGAACTCTATGCTACTATCACTCGTAAGGCAGAGGAAGGGGTTCGCATCTATTTCATCGTAGATGGTACCGGAACCTTCGATATGACAGAGACGCGTTATCATCTGATACCCCTCAATTTTCTTGTTGACAGCGGAGTACACCTGCTGGAATTCAGCCCGATGTCAGCTCCCCGGTTAGTCAGCGGCTTGAATCTTGCCTACAGGGACCACCGCAAATACGTTATCATCGATGGGAAAACCCTTGCAATAGGGGGCATGAACCTTAACTATATTTCTGTGGGTGCAGATAATGCCAATTTGCAGCGTGATAGTATGTACGAGTTTGCTTCCCCTTCGCTTTGCAAGGTTATGCTTGACGCTTTTGTTCCCTGGTGGAACGAACAGACCTGGGATACCATAAAGCGGGAAGATTTTTCGGTTGACGAATCTTTTGGGGCCGATGAACAACAGTATGATGCTTGGTTTGCCCAACAGTACCCGAAAACTGGCAAACTCAGCGGATTCTATGGTTCTTTGCTTAGCGAGGCAAAGCACTCTGTGAAGACCCTTCCGTTCCTCCCTTACATGGATAACAATATGCTTAAAGCTTTGAGCCAGACCGTAGACCGGGGTGTCCATGTTTCCATGATCATTCCCTTTGACCGCCGTGAGGCTAATCGAAGGGGTATCGAATATATGATTACCTATCTTTTGGATACCAATATCGATCTTCGCCATGAGCTTTCAAGCGAGGTCTCCCAGCAGTTCCTCCATGAAAAACTCATGATTGTCGATAGCCGGTATGTGGTAATCGGTTCCTCGAACTTGAATTACCGGACCATGAACCTCGCATATGATATTTCTTTGGTAATCGATAGTCCCGAATTTGCGAGTCAAATAGAAAAACACTACCAGATACTGTATGATCAGACGCTCCCTATTACCAAAGAAGAAGCCAAACAGTGGCATAGCTTGCTTCATTTCCCACAGTTTGTCTTTGGATTCTTTGGAGGTTGATGATGAAAAAAATTCCCTTGATAGTACTTCTTCTTTTCCTTTTTATGCCGCTTTCGGCCAGAACCCTAGCCTACGGCCTGGGATACTATGCCCAGACGGTTACAGAGGACGAACAGAGAACCAATAGCGGATTGGAAGTATCCTTTGTTTACGAACCCTTCCTGTTTACGGTCTGCAACCCAGCCTTGGTCGTTTCTGCTGCCTATGGAAAAAATATTAATGGCAATCGTGGCGTGCCTTATATTCAGGCAGCTCTTTCAATTGATATATTCAGGACCCTGCATCATCCGTTTTCTTTGATAGCCCATAATCCGATAGCCTGGGATCCTTCTGTGTCTGTCGGCTACCAGTGGGTTCCTGAAGCTGAACAGCAATTGCTGTATCTGTCGGCAAGCCCATTGAAAATGAGTCAGAAGGATTTTTGGTATGAGTTTTTCAGTCCTTTCGTTTCCTTGGATGTTTCGACGAAAAAAATCGAGAACTGGGGTTTTAATTTGATTCGCTATACATATTTTTTTAGGTAGGCTGGTATGAAAAAACGCATGGCAACCCTTTTGCTTTTGTTTATCTGCATTCCTGCCTTGTTTGCAGGTACTTTCGACCTAGGTTTCACCTTGGGTACAAATACACATTTCTATGAGCATAGCTATGACAATGATGCCGTCAAATTTGCATATGGCGCTACCATCGGTATGACCGATATCCTGGAGTTGGATTTGCAGGCAAACAGCCAGCTGGTCCCGCGCTTCTTTGCCGATACAAATGTCTTGGTAATGGTCCAGAGAACCTTGCAAGGACAACGGAATACCGGGAAAAAGATTGCAGGTATAGGGGTGAATACCCTTGTAGGAGCCGGGGTCATGTTCTCGGATTACCACGAGGGGGGGCAGTTTGTTCCTACCCATCTGCTATTCTCGGTGACCCCGATTACGATAGGGTCACCCTATGCAGGCAAACGTGAGAGGATTCTGTCCTTCACGCTTGCCTACAATATGTATAACAATCAGATCAGCTTGGTCATGGACCTGCTGAAAAATGATTTCTATGTTATCGGGACATACCGCGACTGGAGACCCTAGCAGGTCCCTTCGAGCGCCATCATCTTGTCTATGCGTCTTTGGTGTCTGTCACCTTCAAAATCAGCATCGATAAAGGCCTCCAGTATTTCGATAGGCTCCTGCGGATATTCGATTCTTCCACCGAAGGCAATGAAATTCGCATTGTTGTGTTTTTTTGCCATTGAGGCTGCATAGGAATTCTGGGGAAGGGCACATCTGATTCCCTCGATTTTGTTTGCACTGATCGAAATTCCGATTCCTGTACCGCAACAGACGATTCCGAATTCATATCCGCCTTTCTTGTATTCCTTGCAGGCCAATTCGGCCATATCTGGATAATCTACGGAGTCGTTGCTCGTAACTCCGAGATGATTTACTTCATACCCCTGTTTGTTCAGGTAGTCTACAAAAGACTGAGCCAATTCCACTGCACCGTGGTCGTTGGCTATCACTATTTTTGCCATAGGTTCCTCCGGGTTTGATGGTACATTATTTACCTTTTTCTTGCTAGCTTGGTTTCTCAGTTGTCACCGTAGGGGAAGTGCGGTAGAATACCCCATACCAGTAGGAGAAGCTTGTGGCAGAGATTTTTATTACCGGACATCGTAATCCTGACATGGATAGTGTCTGTGCAGCTTATAGCTATGCACAGTTGAAGAACAAGGTCGATCCTTCCAATACGTATATTCCGGTCCGATGTGGAAATCTCAATGACTCTACAAAAGCTCAGTTCGAACGGATTGGCGTTGTCCCACCTGTCTTTATCAAAGATGTAAAGACCAGGGTAAAGAGCGTAATGAGAACTGCAAAGCAAGTTTTGCAGGTGACAGACCCTGTGTACAATCTGGTTTCTTTGTACGGTCAATCAGTCCATTCTTCGGTTGTCCCCATCCTCGAGGGAGAAGTGTACAAAGGTCTTCTCAGCGTTGATGAAGTCAATAGCTTTGTCCTTCGGGAAAATAGCGGTAGCAGGCCGGTTTACCATTTTGTCGTGGAGAATTTCCCCAAGGTCCTGCGTGGTCGTTTCATGAAAATAGGCGAATTGAAGGAGTTTGATTCTGCAATCGTGGTAGGTGCTATGCGCTATGCGGTATTCTGCAAGCATATCGAAGCCCTGACAGAGAATAAACCGCTTTTGGTCGTTGGTGACCGCGAGGATCATATCCGCAGGGCAATTGAATTGCAGATACCTGCAATTGTGCTTACGGGACTGGAAAGCGGACTTACCTCAAAGGTTGATTTTGATTCTTACCAGGGAACGGTTTTTGTCAGTGAGGCAGATACCGCGGAGACTTTGCGTTTGCTCAGGCTCTCTATCCCCGTAACCCAGCTTATTAGCAAGTGTCCACCGATAATCCAAGATGATAGTTTTTTCGAAGAAGCCAAGGGAATCCTTGCAGACAGTGAATTCCGGGGACTCCCTGTTTTCAGCGGAGATGTCTGGAAGGGATTTGTTACCCGACGCTGTTTTCTGGAAAGGCCGAAGACCAAGGTAATCATGGTAGACCATAATGAGACAGAACAGAGTGTCCCGGGAATCGATGAGGCCGAAGTCGTGGAAATCGTTGACCATCACCGGCTCGGAGCCCCCAAGACGAGAAACCCCATCTATATCTGCTGTGAACCCCTAGGTTCTACCTGTACCATTGTTTACAACCTGTTTCTCCGGCATCATGTAACTGTTTCCGAGCAAATCGCGAAGGTTCTGCTCTCCGGTATTGTCAGTGATACGGTTATGCTTAAGAGCCCTACGACTACCTTCGAGGATTTTACCGCGGTACAGGACCTTTGCCTGATTGCAAAAGTGGATGATATGCGCGTCTTCGGGGAAACCATGTTCTCCAGCGGAGCCTCGCTGGCAAACGAAAATCCAAGAAGGATGATCGAGGCCGACTTCAAGAAGTATTCCGAGCTTGGGGTTTCCTTCGGGATAGGGCAGTGCGAAGTGACTACCCTCAGCGATGTGGACGATTACAAGGAACGGTATATTAGCCAGCTCGAAGAAGTCAGGAAAAACTACCGCCTCGATTGGGCTATGTTCCTGATCACCGATGTGGTCAAGGAAAACAGTATCTTGTTACTGACCTCTATGCCGATTTTGGAGCGAAAACTCTCCTATGTGAAAGAAAGTGACGGTAAATATTTCCTTCCCGGTGTGTTGTCGAGAAAGAAGCAGCTTCTCCCGGAAGTACTCCGGGTGCTCGAAGAATAGCGTTTATTTGATTTCGGTAATGGTGTTGATCGAGGGTATGGTCTTGAGGTTTTTTATGATCTTCTTGAAATCTTCCTCATGCTCGACTTCCATGGTGAATGTTCCGATCAAACGGCCTTCATCATCGTCGTGCAACCGGCCTTCGATAAGATGCCCCTTGTACTTGCGTAGCGCACCCTCGATTTCCCCGAAAAGGTCATAGGTCCGTTTACTGGTAACGCTGAAGCGCTTAGTCAGTTTCGGGGATTCGTTTTCCCATTCAACCTCTACCGACCTATCTACAATTTCACTCATGTTCTTGAGATTGTGGCAGTTCCGCTTATGTACGATTACTCCCCGGCCTCTGCTAATATACCCCACAATATCATCACCACGGACAGGGTTGCAGCACTGTGCGATGTGGATCATCATGTTCTTTTCATCACCGACACGGAATTTCATCTTGGACGTATCGACAACCTGCATGACGATATCATTCTCGTTGATAATGACATTGGGTTGCTGGATCTGGTCGGTCTTGTTTTGCTGCTCAACGGTTTTCCGTTTTGCAATAATATCCTTGTCGATAAGGATGTTTTCGTCGTACTTGTTCAGCCAAGCTTTTATTTTCTTTCTTGCGCTTGAAGTCTGGGCATATCGTAACCACTGCAGATGGGGCTTCGCATTCGGGGAGGTAAGAATCTCAATGACCTGTGTGTTTTTCAGAGGTTCATTGAGTGCTATGATCGACCCATCGGCTTTGGCCCCTGTGGTATGGTTTCCTACTTCAGTATGGATCTGGTAGGCGAAGTCCAAAGCAGTGGCTTTCTTCGGTAATTCTACGATATGTCCCTGTGGGGTAAATACATAGATGGTATCCTTGAGTAATTCGCCCTTGATATCATCCATGAAGGATTCGCTCATTTCGATCTCATTCGACCAGGATTTCAGTTTTGAAATGATTTTGGAAAACTGTTCGTTGTCGAGCTTGGACCAGGAACCGCTATCACTGCCGGTTTCTGCCTTGTAGGTCCAGTGGGCTGCAACACCATATTCGGCGGTGAAATGCATTTCCTTGGTCCTGATTTGGATCTCCAGAAGTTTTCCGTCCAGGGCCATGACGGTAGTGTGCAGGCTCTGGTAATTGTTTGCCTTCGGCATGGCAATATAATCCTTGAACCGCCCCTCGATAGGGGGCCAGATCCTATGGACTACCCCTAGGATTGTATAGCACTCGGTAACCGTGTTGCAAAGGATCCTTACGCCTAGGATATCGAAGATTTCATCGATTTCCTTCTTGCGTTTTTTCATTTTCATGTAGACTGAATAGGTATGTTTCGCCCTGCTGGTGACAATGACATCGCTCAGGCTGGCTTCCCCGCATGCCCGGTAGATACTTTTCTCAATCCGGTTGAGATAGGCTGTCTGTTCGCCTTTTTTGCTCAACAGATATTCCTGGATGTATTGGAAAGTGTCAGGTTTGAGGACTTTCAGCGAGAGGTCTTCCAGTTCGTCCTTCAACCACGAAATACCGAGCCGGTCTGCCAGCGGTGCAAAGATATCGAGGCATTCGCCTGCGATTTCCTTAGCCCGCTCAGGCTTGAGATGTTGCAGCGTCCTCATGTTATGGAGCTTGTCCGCAAGTTTTATGATTATGACGCGGATATCCTTGCTCATGGCAAAGAACATCTTGCGGATGGTTTCGGCCTCTTGGACGCTTTTGTTCATCGCCTTGAGAGCCCCGATCTTGGTTTCACCCTCGACCATGTCCGCTACAGCCTGTCCGAAAAGGGTTGCGATCTCCTCATAGGTCGTTGCAGTGTCTTCAATGGTATCGTGTAGCAGTCCGGCGCAGATGGTATCGGCATCCATTTTCAGCTGGATGAGGATTTCCCCAACGGCGAGGGGATGAATGATATAAGGTTCCCCGCTGGCCCTTTTCTGGTTTTCATGTTTCGAAGCAGAGAAGGTTGCCGCCGCTAGGATTTTCTCCTGGTCGCTCTTGGGGTATTTGAATGCTTTCTGTATGAATCGCTCAATCAGTTGCTCGTACATTAAAGAATCCCCCATATAACCCGTTCTCTGAGTGAGAGGTCTTTTTCCGACCTGATTTCGGTAAATCCCGATTCTCTGAACAATTCAGCTACTTTTGCAGTCTGTCGATAGTCACATTCAAGCATCAAAGAGCCACCTTTTTCAAGATGGGTAGTACTTTGCTTGATAAGCGTGCGAATGCAATCCAATCCATCGTTGCCAAATCCCTCCAAAGCAAGGCGCGGTTCTTTCTTTACATCCGCTGCGACTTCCTCACACCAAATTGCGGTAAGGTAAGGGGGGTTGCTGACGATGATATCATATTTTTCGTCTGAGGGGCAAAGAAGATTACCTTTTAGCAAAGGAAGGGGATGGCCAAGCAGGGAGCATGCATTCTCATTTGCGACAGAGAGGGCGTCCTCTGAGATATCGCTCAAAGTTACCGAAGCCGCCAGTTCTGCAGCCAAGGTTATGCCTACACAGCCGCTTCCTGTGCATACATCTATGATTTTGGGGTTCTTTTTCAGCGTTTTTGCGAACACAATTGCTGTATCCACAAGGGTTTCAGTATCTGGACGGGGAATGAGTACCCGCTTATCAACCTTGAATGTCCGCCCATAAAATTCCTTCTCCTGCAGGATATAGGCTATCGGCTCGTTATCGAGCCGAGCCTTCAGGTATCCTTCAAGTAAGGTTGCCTGTTCTTTACCCAAGGGAGAATCGTAATGGAGAATCAAATCAATCTGACTAAGTGAAGTCGCCTTTTCCAAAAGAAGTCTGGCATCAAGGTCCGCAGTGTCTGTAATGCCAGCTTCCAAGAGGGCCTTCCTGCACATTTCTTTTGCCTGGGCGAGGGAAAGGCCTTCCAAATTATGCTTCCTTCAAGGCTGCTTCGCCTGCTGCGACTTTCAGCCCTTCTACGACTTCTTCCATCTGGCCTGCCATAATAAGTTCAAGTTTATAGAGCGTCAAATTGATCCTGTGATCGGTCAAACGGTTCTGGGGATAGTTATAGGTGCGAATGCGTTCGCTCCTGTCCCCTGACCCAACCTGACTCTTGCGGGCTTCTGCCCGTTCTTTGTTTTTCTTATCTTCCTCAAGGTCAAAAAGGCGTGAACGCAAAACCCTCATGGCTTTTGCCTTGTTTTTGATCTGGCTCTTTTCATCCTGGCAGATGACAACGAGTCCTGTCGGTAGATGGGTCAATCGAACGGCACTGTCGGTTGTGTTGACACACTGGCCGCCTGGGCCTCCGGCTCGCATGACATCAATACGAAGATCTTCCTGCCGTATCTCGATATCGGTTTCCTCTGCCTCGGGAAGCACTGCGACAGTAACCGCGGAAGTATGGATTCTTCCCCCGTTTTCGGTCTCGGGAACACGCTGGACCCTGTGTACACCGCTTTCCCATCTGAGAGAGCCATATACGTCTTTTCCGCTAACTGAGAAGACAAGTTCCTTATACCCCCCGATACCGGTTTCATTCGAGCTGAGGATTTCAATTTTCCAGCCTTTTGTATCGGCAAAATGGCTGTACATCCTGAAGAGGTCGGCAGCAAACAAAGCCGCTTCATCGCCACCTGTGCCAGCCCTGATTTCCATGATGATGTTTTTCCCTTCCATGGGGTCTGGGGGAATGAGCAATACTTTGGTTTTCTGCTCGCTGACTGTGTAGGCTTTTTTTAAAGCAGAAAGTTCCTCTTTTGTCATTTCAAGCATTTCTGCGTCGGTTTCCTCATGCAGTAATTGCTCGGCATCGGCAATCTGGTCCTTCAGGCTCTGCATGGTTTTCAATTCATCTACGATCGGGGCGAGATGGGCACGCTCCATGTTCAGGTTTTTGAATAGTTTCATATCCTGCATGGTTTCTGGTTTGCTCAGGGTAGTATCTATATTTTCAAGCTGCTTTATATACTCGCTCAGTTTCTCAAGCATTGTCTTCTCCTGTAAAATCTATAGGGAATTATATAAAACTCGAACAGCTTTGCATAGCGTTGCTACACATCCATCTGCTTGAGCATTTTCCTGTTTGTCTCGATTGCCTCGGGAGTAAGCTTGTTGAGGGAAACGAATACCAACACACCGAGCAAAAAGAAGGCTGAAGGTATGGCCCCCATATGCAAACTGATGCCTTTTTTTGCAAGGGGAGTTACGGATTCTGGGTTGAATCCTGTCAGTTTGTGGGTCAACCAGAACACCACAGCCTGGCTTGCATAGCTGAAACGCATGAAGAAAGCACGGATTCCCATGAGAACCCCGTCGTCCCTTCTTTTTTGCTTGACCACGATACTGTCGATGACATCGGCCATCGCAGGGCTCATGAAAGTCCAAAACCCACCAAAACCAAGTCCCCAGAGAGTCATGCAGATAATAAATCCCAGTTGAGTGGATACAAAAGTAAGCGGGAGAGCAAAGGCAGCCATACACAAGGCACAGACAACCAGCATTTTCTGGTTGTTTTTCATTTTCTTTGCCACCTGGGTCCAGATCAAAATGGAGAGCAAAGCCCCGACGAGCATCCCCGCAAAGATTGGGGTTGACTGGGAGCTTTTTGCCTCCAGGATGTATTTGACCACATAGTTTATGCTACTGGTCATGCACATGCATCCACTCTGGTAGAGAAAAAGGAACAGTACGAAGGCCAGCAGGTTGTGGTCTTTCAAACCTTGCTTCATCTGGGTGAAGAACGAGGGGCTTTCATTGGACTCATCGCTCTGCTGTTTTGCAAAGCGATTGATCATTTCTTTCGTCTCATGGACCCCAGGGATTACCAACAGGGTGCAGGTTATACCGACAAGGGCAATTACCAAGGCACAGGTAGCATAACTGGCACGGTTCCCGTATTGGAAAAACAGGGGAGGAATGATAAAGCCCGAGGCGATTCCCAAAACCCCGATACCTGTGCTGATAGCGGCGGTTGTGGTTCGTTCCTTGTCCGTACGGAATTTATCCGGATAGACACTCTGGTAGTTTACTTCCCACAGGGAATAGAGCCCGTCAAAGAGGCAGATGCTCAAAACCATCCAAAGGAAGACTGGCAAGGGATTTGCCTTTGCATCCCAACCGGTAGGGACGGAAAAAATCAGAAGGAAGGCAAGGCTGCAGAGAACCAAGCCGATGACAATCCAAGGGAACCTTCTTCCGAATTTTTTGGAGAACGGGGCAAATGTATTGGTTGCATAGCCGATGATGGGATCGTTGAATGCATTCCAAAGGGAATAGATTACCGTCGCGGTCGCTGCATACCCTGCTGCCAGGCCAACCTCGGTCTCATAGAACATGAATACGATCGCCCCAAAGGCGCCGGTAAGGAACTCTGCGATGAACTTGCCGAAGCCATACGATGCCATGATTCTCTTTGAAAACATTTGAACCTTCCTTGATGCGATATTTCGTTATAACAGGGAACTATGGGTTTTGTCAAAAAGTCTTTGCCCGAGAGGGGGTTTTTCAGCTCTTTTCGGATATAAAAAAGCCAGGGAAACAATTACCCCGGCTTTTTTGCAATGGCTGGAAAGAAAATCTACCGTTTGTCCGGTGTAAACCGTACGACCATATGTACCACTGCCGGCTGGGCCGATTCATTGGTTATGGTGTGGTCGATATCGCAATGGTATACGAGGAAATCACCTTTTTTAAGCTCAGCGATATTATCCCCCGCCTGTACCTTGACCGTTCCCTTCACCACGGTAAGAAATTCCTGTGTCCCCGGGTAGTGGGGTTCGCTGGGAAGCGAGGTATGGGGTTCGAAGGTAAGGAGGTACATTTCAAGCTCCTCTACCATCGTGAGCGGAGAAAGGATACGAATGGAAACCCCATGTTCATGGGTCTCCAGTTTCGGGGCGTCATCGCCTGCAGGATTGACAGAAAATACCCGTTTGGGTTCCACTCCTGTCTCGAGCAGGTCATTGAGATCTACGTTCAGGCCACGCGCTATTTTCCATACGGTGGCTACAGTTGGGTTTACCTTGTCGGATTCAATCTGGCTGAGCATCGCTTTTGAAACACCTGACCGCTCGGAAAGCACGTTAAGGGTCAACTTTCTGCTGTTGCGGATCCGCTGGATATTTTTTCCAATCATAGGAGGGTTTTCCATGGGTATTCTCCTTGTATAAAGTTTGACATAGTGAATATTGTTTAATATAATAAACATGATAATTGTAAGCTTGCTTTTCTTGGTTGTCAAGGAATGACGCTTTCGGAGGTGTTCATGAAACATATTTTGATCATTGGCTCGCTTGGTCAACTGGGATCTGAGATCGCAATGGAATGCCGTAGGCGTTATGGCTCAGATAATGTTGTGCTTACCGATATTCGTGACGATACGAATCTGGAGCTTGTCCATGGGGGTCCCTTTTACAAGGTTGATTGCCGTGACGGAAAGACAATTGCGGAAATCGTGCAGAAACACCATATCGATACGATCTATCACCTTGCCGCTATCTTATCGGCAACCGCAGAGAAAAATCCGCTCAATGCCTGGAATATCAACATCGGGGGTCTGGTTACCACACTGGAGATTGCCAGGGAAAACGGTTGTGCTGTCTTTACCCCTTCTTCGATCGGGGCTTTCGGTCCTACCACTCCCAAAAAATTCACTCCCCAGGACACGATCCAGAGACCTACCTCCATCTATGGGGTCAGCAAGGTTGCAGGGGAGTTGCTGTGCGATTATTATAATCATAAGTATGATGTCGATACCCGTGGTGTCCGGTTCCCTGGGGTTATCAGCAATATGACTCCTCCGGGGGGAGGAACCACCGACTACGCGGTGGAAATTTATTATGAGGCTGTAAGGAAAGAGCATTATACCTGTTTCCTTCGGGGTGATACCTACCTTGATATGATTTACATGCCTGATGCGATCCAGGCTGCGATCCAGATAATGGAAGCAGACCCTGCCAGACTCAGGCATCGCAATGCCTTCAACATTGCCTCCATGAGTTTCTGTCCAGAGGAACAGGCAGCCTATATCAGAAAGCTTATCCCAGGGTTTACAATATCGTATGAGGTCGACCCTGTCAGGCAGGCAATTGCAGATTCCTGGCCAGATAGCCTTGAGGATTATGCAGCGAGGGTCGAATGGGACTGGAAACCAAAATATGATTTGTTTTCGATGACAAAGGATATGATCGATACGATCAAGAGGAGGGAGCTATGAACGAATATGTCCGTCATGAATTGCAGGAATTCCTCGATGAGCAGGAAAGACAGGGGTTGTCCAAGAAAGAGCGTATCCTTTCGAGCCCCCAGCGGGCAACCATTACGGTAAATGAAAAGCCGGTCATAAACTTCTGCGCAAACAACTATCTCGGTCTCGCCGATAACAAAGAGGTAATCCAGGCGGCTAAGGATGCCATGGACCGTTGGGGATTCGGCCTTTCCTCGGTGCGCTTTATCTGTGGTACACAGGAAATCCACAAGGAACTGGAAAAAAGGGTCAGTTCGTTTCTCAAGACAGATGATACCATACTGTTCACGTCTTGTTTTGACGCAAATGCAGCAGTGTTTGAACCCCTGTTGGGCCCTGACGGGGCTATTATCAGTGACGAATTGAACCATGCCTCGATAATTGACGGGGTTAGGCTCTGTAAGGCCCAGCGCTTCAGATACAAGCACAGCGACATGAACGAGCTGGAGAACTGTTTGATCGAGGCAAAGGATGCTGACCGCAAGCTCATTGCCACCGACGGGGTGTTCTCCATGGATGGTGATATTGCAAAGCTTGACAAAATCTGCGCCCTTGCAGAAAAGTACAATGCCTTGGTCATGGTAGATGATTCCCATGCGACTGGGTATATCGGTGATACCGGACGAGGGACTGCCGAATATCACCATGTACAGGACAAAGTCGATATCATTACCACTACCTTCGGAAAGGCCTGCGGGGGGGCAAGCGGTGGCTGTATCAGTGGAAGGAAAGAAATCATTGCCCTGTATCGACAGCGTGCAAGGCCCTACCTGTTCTCCAACACAGTCGCCCCTGCTATCTGCGGCGGGACCTTGAAGGTCTTTGACCTTTTGGAAAAAGGCAACCCTTACCGGGAAAAGACGCTGGAGAATGCGAAGTACTTCAGGGAAAAGATGGATAAGGCCGGTTTCGACCTGGTAAAGGGCGACACAGCCATTGTCCCTGTGATGATCTACGATGAGGTGAAGGCCGTAGCCATGGCCGATGCGCTCCTTGAAAAGGGTATCTACGTGATCGGCTTCTGCTACCCCGTAGTGCCGAAGGGTAAGGCCAGGATCAGGGTCCAGCTCTCTGCAGTCCACACAAAGAACGACCTCGATGCTGCAATCGAAGCCTTCACTGTGGTTGGAAAGGAAATGGAACTTATCTAAACAAAGATTTTTAATCTTCTCGTAGATTGCGTGGAGACAAAGGGAAAAACCCTAAGGATATATACCTGCTGATTGAGTCAAAAAGGTATATATCCTTTTTTTAATCTTTGGTCTGATGAATTTCATTGTCAGGTCCTTCTGCATCCTGGCAATAAAAACAGAAAATGTAAAACCAATACCTTGACGATACAACCCAGACTGCATATGGTCACACTATGCCAACCTAGAGGAATGCTAGTATGAATATCCAACTTGTACCGTTTACTGAACAGGACTTTGAGCAACTCATCGAATGGAGCGGAGACCAGGCTTTCCTTATGCAGTGGGCCGGTCCCCTGTTTCAATATCCCCTTTCGCCAGATCAACTATTTGCGTATAACAGGGATGCAAATAATGAGGAAACCTCGGTAAAACTGAATTACCGTGTTGTCCTTACCGAGACTCAACAAAGTATCGGCCATATCTCGATCGGGAGCATTGACCGGGAAAATGCCTCTGCGAGGATTACCAAAGTCATCATCGGCCTCCCTGATCTCAGAGGGAAGGGGATAGGGAAGGCCATGGTTGAAACTGCCCTCTCTATTTGCTTTGGCAAGTTGGGGTTGCACAAAGTTTCCCTCGGGGTCTACGATTTCAATATAACGGCAGTGAAAGCCTATGAACGCGTCGGTTTTTCAATTGATGGGGTACTCAGGGATGCCAGAAAAGTGGGTGATACCTACTGGAACCTTATCGAAATGAGTATCCTGGAGGATGAATGGAAGGCTTTGCAGTCAGATCTGTGAGGCTTTCGCCCAAAGAATCATCCAGGGCTTTGACAATCTGATTTCCCTATAGCAGAAGGCCTCGCTATTGCTAGCAAGGCCTTCTGCCATACTTATGGTATCTAACCGAAAATCACTTTTTCCAGTTCTGAGCCATACTCTTTCAACTTGGCAAGTACAAGCTTCTCTTCTGCTTTCGTTTCGTTGCTCGCAAGTTTTTCATCTACCTTGCGGCGGTAAAATTCCCAGTTCACCTTGATATTTCCCGGTGGATTGAGGATGCGGTTTGCACAGAAACTTCTCCACTTTTTCATAGTGGGTTCGTCCAAAACCTCCACCCAGTTTCGGCAGACATGCCTGAAAAGCAGTTGGGAACTCCTGGGGTCGTCAAAAGCAAGATTGAGGGAAAGCTTGTCTTTCGGTTCGGCCTTGCGGATAAGTTCGAAACGTTTGTGGTCGCTATCGGGGAAGAAACCGTCATAGAGCAAAAAATCAGCGTCTTTTACCGGTTCGAAGGTTTCTTTGTATTCTCGTCCGAGTAGCAGTAGTCTTGGTTGGCTGCAGATCTGGTTATAGCGGAACATTGCAAGCTCTTTGTCTATTCCCAGCTTGACAGCCAGTTTGTCAGTCAGTACCGACATTTTGCTTACAAACGGACATTTGTTTACGGCAAGGGTAAATATTCCATCGACTTGCATGATGTTTTCGCTGGTTGCCTGGAAAAGGGGAGCGACATCCTTGCTCAAATCAAAACAGAGTATGCTGTTTCCATTATCAGGTAGCGGGGTCAAGGGGACGATGAGGCGGGAACATCCTTCCTTCGTGCTGAAAAAAGATGCGGTATACAGTACCGGTTCGCCAAACGGGGTAGTTACGACTTCCTTTACCTTTGCTTTCTTGCGGAGTCCATAGTAATAGGCATAGAGTCTGGGTTGCTTTTCCTTGATCAGTCGTGCCATGGAAATGGTTGCCATGACATCGACCAGTGCGTCGTGGGCCCCTTCCTGTTCTATTGTATTGGCTTCGGTCAGGGAGGTTAGTTTAAACGTGGGGTTCCCATTCTCGGCTTTTCTGGGTGGCCAGGCGATGCCCTCCGGGCGCAAGTCGTAGGCAGCCCTGACCAAATCGATGATATCCCACCTGCTGCAATTGTTTTCCCATTCCCGTTTATAGGGGTCGAGGAAATTCCGGTACAGGGCATTTCTGATGAACTCATCATCGAAGCGGATATTATTAAACCCTGCCACCGTCGTGTTCGGGACAGAGAATTCATCGTTGATACGAAGAATCAAATCGCTTTCGCACATTCCCTTGCGGTTTACTTCCTGCGGGGTAATCCCGGTAATGAGGCAGGAAAGGGGATCGGGAAGGTAATCGTAGCTCAGCCGGCAATAATAGACGACTGGCTCTCCTATTGGATTCAGCTCAAGGTCTGTCCGTTGTCCTGCGAACTGGGCAATTCTATCATAGTGACTGTCCAGTCCGAAAGTTTCCAGATCATACCAGAAGATGGTGGCTTTTTTGTTTTGGTAATTCATGGCATTATAGTACCACAGAACTTCCTTTGTGTCTTTTTTAGCCTTTGGGTTGTTCTCTTTTCATACGTGTTTTACTATGGATAAGGGAGATATACATGAAGAAGATACTGGTCTTGCTATTGGCAGCCCTGCTCTGCAGTTCTTTGTTTGCAAAACCGACGGCGAATGACGTAACTGTAGCCCTGGCAGCGATTACCGATTCGTCGATCTGTGCTGTGGCTGCTTTTTTAAATAATCCGAAGCTTGAATTGCCTGGGTGTCAGCTTTTTCTCAGGGATGGGGAAACGCTTCCCTATGCCATTTCTTTTTCTGATTCTGATATCGGTACCTACCTCCCGCTTTTCCAGGCAGCAAAAAAACCTGCTGGTACTTCATTTCTCGATTCCCTGCTCAATTCTGCAAAAGGGCCTTTGAATGATATTGCCTTGCAATATCTGACCGTGCATGACTGGAAGCTGGGGCATGCTCATCTCGATGGTGTTGCTGTTCCATATTTTGGCGAATCGTCGTCGCTCAATGGCTTGATGAGTGCCGTGATGATGGGTGCTCCTCCGACGATAGCCGTGGCCACCGATGTCACGATTAAGGGGACAAGGGTTTCGGAACCTGTGAGGGTGGAAGGGGTTTTCCTTATTCATAACGATGAGGATGGCTATTTTGAAGTCAAACCTGTTCAATTGAAAATCAATGGGGTCCAGAAGGATGTTTGATTTTTTCCATGGCTACATGATAGGATGGTATTCTAAGAAAAGGGATGAATAGGAGGGTGTGATGGTGGTAATCGATTCTCGAACCGATGCGTTTCTTGCTAAGTGGGGTATGAGTAGCGATAGTGTCGATATGGAAGCCTTGCTCGGTAAGTTTCGCAGGGAAATGGAAAGCGGTTTGAAACAAGGTGGAAAAAGTTCCTTGAAGATGATCCCTACCTACACCCAGGTAGAAGATGAGGTGAAAAAGGGGGAACCGGTTATTGTCATCGATGCTGGCGGGACCAACCTCAGGACTTGTCTGGTAACCTTTGATGAAAAAGGAACTGCCCATATAGAGGATTTCAAAAAAACCTCGATGCCTGGAGTAAAGCAAGAGGTTACAGCCGAACAGTTCTTTGCTGTATTTGCCAATGAAGTCGAACGTCTCATCGATAAAAGCGATCGGATAGGTTTCTGCTTTTCCTATGCAGCCTCCATCACTTCTGATCATGATGGCATCCCCCTAGTGTTTTCAAAAGAGATTAAAGCTCCCGAGGTTATCGGAAAACCTGTCGGTGCCACGTTGTTAGCCGAGTTGGCCAAGCGTGGGCATGATGTTTCCAAGAAGCGGGTCTCTGTACTCAATGATACTGTGGCCACTTTGCTTGCCGGTAAGGCAGCTCCTTCCGATACTCCCTATTCTGGGTATATCGGGTTCATTCTGGGCACAGGCACCAACACAGCCTATGTCGAGTCCAATGCAAACATAGGAACAGTCCCTTCCCTGCATGAAGGTTCCCAGATCATAAACATCGAATCGGGAAACTTTGACTACTGTCCGGGACGACTCGACGAAGAATTCTTTGCCTCTACCAAGCAACCTGGCCAGTATCATCTGGAAAAGATGATCAGCGGGGCCTATCTGGGACCCATGAGCAATCTGGTTATCAACAAGGCAATCGAGGAAGGGTTGCTCAGTAAGACTTTTTCCGAGCGCTTTGCCAAGGTACAACCGATTAATACGACGGTGATGAGCAATTACCTGGAAATGCCTTTCAACAAAGACTATGCCCTGGTTGCCTGTGTCGATGGTAATGAAGACGATGCAAAGGCACTGTGGATCATCCTCGATTCCATCATTGCCCGGGCAGCCAAGCTTACCGCTGCCAATCTGGCTGCAACAGTGTTGAAGAGTGGAAAAGGTGATGATCCCAGAAGACCGGTCTGTATCAACGCGGATGGTACTACCTACTACAAGACCGAATACCTAAAAAAATATACCGAATATTACCTGCATACATACCTGCAACTAGGCAAGAAGCGCTATGTAGAGTTTGTCAGGATTGACGACTCCCCCACAATAGGGGCTGCCATTGCAGGCTTGGGGCTGTAGGAAGATTGGATAAGGGATCAAGAAGCAAGAAACCTCTGGGTAGCCAGACGTTGGACTTCTTGATCCTTTGGGTATACTGGATATCTTGTATGGAAATCTGTTCGAAAAAAATGAAATTATTTTATTGACAGTACAAGAAAAGTGACCTAGGATAAAGTGAAAAGAAACTGGAAACGTTTCAACTATGGAGGTACCTTTGCCAACAATTAAGGATGTAGCAAAAGATTCTGGGTTAGGTGTAGGTACTATTTCCCGGTATTTAAATGATAAGCCTGTAACGGCTGTTAATAAACGAAAAATTGCCCTATCCATAAAGAAACTTGGGTACGAAAGAAATGAATTGGCTCGAGGTCTAAAAACTAGTAGAACCCATGTTATCGGTGTCCTTATCCCTGATCTTACTGACATATTTGCCACTATGTTGGTGCAAGCTATTGAGCAGTACGCCTACGAAAACGGCTTTAATACCATTACCTGTGATTCTCGCGGAGATGATAATTTGGAGCGGGAAAAGATAAGCCTTCTAGTTAGACGGGACGTCGATGGACTGATTGTGTTTCCGGTCAATGAGAAAACAACCTCCGAAGCCTATGGCCATTTAAACGTACCTTTGATAATGATCAACAGTTCCATTTCAGATTCTCCCTTCGATAGCATCCGAAGTGATGATTTTGATGCAGGAAAACAAGCTGGACAATTTTTTTACAACCATGGGCATAAAAAAGTTGCAGTCATTTCGCAGATGTGCAACAGACCTGGCCAATTGAGGGCTGAAGGTTTTTTTTCAGTATTCGGTCCTTCCCCTGATAGATCATTGCTTTTTGATGGAGATTTCGAAATCGAGGATGGCTATCGTTCGATGCAAGAAATTATGAAAATGCAAGACCGCCCAACCGGCGTGTTTACCACAAACTATTATACTACGATAGGTGTCTTACGATATTGCCGGGAGAACCATCTGGAATTTCCGAGAGATATGTCATTTATTGGGTTTGACAATATTGGGGCAATCCCTGTCCTGGGACCTCCCTTGACCATTATTGAACAACCAATAATTCAAATCGGAAGGCAGGCAGTCCATCTCTTGTTGCAACGGATTGAACATGCTCTGGTGGAAGGCGAAAACCCTGTGGAAATGTTGCTGAAGACCCGATTGCTTACCGCAGATTCAGTAAAAAATGTTTAATTGATTAAGTGGAAACGTTTCAACTATTAGGATGGTGTGCATGGCCGATTTAAGGAAAAAGAACCGTTTGATACTTCAGCACTGGCAGTTATATTTGTTATTGGTTTTTCCTCTGGTGAACCTGATTATTTTCAAATATTTACCTATTTTGGGACTCCAGATGGCTTTTAAAGATTTTCGTGTAAGCAAGGGTCTCTGGGGTAGCCCTTGGGTTGGGCTGAAACATTTTCGAAATTTCTTTGTTTCACCCAGTTTCTGGGCGATTATAGGAAATACAATTATTATAAGCCTTTATTCCATTATTGCATCGTTTCCCTTAGCAATCATGCTTGCGATTGGAATGAATGAATTATCAAGTGTTTTTGCCCGTAAGACTGTTCAGTTTTTTACGTATGCTCCTTATTTTATTTCAACGGTTGTTCTCGTATCTATGATGATGCAGCTTTTTGATCCTAGGATTGGACTGCTCATGAAATTGTTGAAGACGCTTGGGTATAGTGGCGACAATATATTCGGTTCCCCGACGGCTTTCCGCCATCTGTATGTATGGTCGGGAATTTGGCAGCAGACAGGCTACAATGCCATCATGTACCTAGCAGCGCTTTCTGCAATAGATATCCAACTATATGATGCAGCCAAGGTGGACGGCTGTTCCAAATGGCAACGCATCTGGCATATCGATCTGCCAGGTATTCAACCTACCATTATAATTTTATTGATTCTCAACATGGGTTACATCATGAGTGTTGGTTTTGAGAAAGTCTACCTGATGCAGAACCCTATGAACCTAGGAACGTCTGAGATAATTGCAACCTATGTGTATCGAGTGGGATTGATCAACAGTAATTTTGGTTTTTCTACAGCTGTCGGTTTTTTTAATTCGGTGGTCAATTTGATTCTGATGCTATCAGTTAACAAGGTTGCCCAGAAAGTAGGGGAGACCAGTCTATGGTAAATCATGATTCCTTTTCAGACAGAGTATTTGATATAGTCAATAAACTATGTATGCTTTTCTGCACAATCATTGTCGTATACCCGGTAATCTATATTGTCAGTAGTTCTTTCAGTAGTAGCAGTGCAATTATCTCAGGGCGTGTATGGTTTTTCCCAGTTGAGCCCAACCTTCAAGCATATAGTGCAGTACTAAGAAATAAACAAGTAGCTTCAGGGTATATGAATTCAATTTTTTATACAGCTGGAGGGACTTGTATAAGTGTTTTTTTAACTATAGCCGCCGCATATCCGCTTTCAAGAAAAATATTTATTGGACGTAGATTCTTTACCAGTATGTTTGTCTTCACGATGCTGTTTTCCGGTGGTCTTATACCGACTTATTTTGTAGTGCGGAACATGCATATGATTGATACTCGCTGGGCGATAGTTCTTCCGAATGCTTTGAGTGTATGGAACCTTATGGTAACTCTAACCTTCTTTAAAACTTCCCTGTCAGAGGAATTGTTTGAAGCTGCTGAATTGGAAGGAGCTAGCGACCTTCGGATTCTCTGGTCAGTGGTACTTCCCCTCTCTCAGGCAATTATTGCAGTCATCGCGCTCTACTATGCAATAGGGATCTGGAATTCCTATTTTGATGCCCTTATTTATCTTAAAACAAGTAGTAAGTTTCCCTTACAGATTATTCTTCGAAACATTCTAATTAGCAACCAGATGGATCTTTCAATGGGTGGCGATTTAGTTGCTATGGCCAGGAGACAAGGAATGGCAGATGTTATGAAATATGCACTTATTGTCGTTTCCTCAGCTCCCTTGTTACTGATTTATCCCTTTGTCCAGAAGTTCTTCATAAAGGGAGTAATGCTCGGTTCCATCAAAGGATAACTGTAGTTATCCTCGAAATAAAGTTAGGAGGAACTGTATGAACAGAATGAAAAAAGGTGGTGTTTGGATTCTATGCCTGATTGTCTTAGCCTCGGCAAGTCTCTGGGCACAAGGAAAAACTGAGGCTGCGGCAGGCCAGGGTACGGTGGTTGTTACACCTGTAGGTACCTATCCCGTTGTCACCAAGCCTGTATCATTGTCATTTTTAACAATGCAACCGGTTTATATCGAGGATTTCACCACGAACCGGTTTGCTCAGTACTTGGAAGATAAGACTGGTGTTGATATCAAGTGGGAAACCATTCCTCGTGATGCAGTAAAGGAAAAACTCAATATCATTCTTGCATCCGGTGATTATCCTGATGTTTTTTTTGGCCTCGGCCGTCAGGAACAGGGGATTGGAGCGTCTCAGGAAATGACCTATGGAGTGCAGGAAGGCATGTTTCTCCCTCTCAATGATCTCATCGATACCTATATGCCCAATCTTTCAAAGTTGCTCGATGAACGTCCCGGAATCAGACAATTTCTTACATCTCCCGATGGAAATATCTATAGTCTTCCAGATTTCAATGAATGTTATCATTGTACGGTTTCCCAGAAAGTCTGGGTTTATCAACCTTGGTTGGATGCCCTTGGGTTAAAGATGCCGACAACAACTGATGAATTTTACCAGATGTTGGTTGCTTTCAGAGACAAGGATCCTAACGGAAACGGAAAAAAAGATGAGATTCCGTACGCTGGGGCAATCTCGGGTTGGAATAATACCCCTGAAACCTTTTTACTCAATTCCTTTATTTATTCCAACTTGGTAGCTTCTTTGGATGCTAGCCCTTCAAGTGCCATTGGGTTCTATCGGGATGGTAATACCATTAGGACAATGGTCAATACTCCTGAATATCGTGATTCCTTGAGTTATATGGCAAAGTTATATAGGGAAGGATTGATTTATGCTGCTTCTTACACACAGAACTCGGATCAATTGACCCAACTTGTCGAAGGACCAAAAGAGCCAATCGTTGGTGTTGTTGCCGGTGGGTATGGTGGTATGTTCTCTATTGTCGGAGGGGAACGCTATCAAAATTTCCGCCTCCTTGCTCCACTCAAAGGACCAAGCGGTGCTCAATATGCACGTTTTTTCACTCAGGAACCGGTAATCGGAAATGTTGTTATTTCAAAGACCTGTAAAAATCCCGAAGTCGTCGCTCGTTTGGTTGATTATCTTTATTCCGATGAAGGTACTTTGATGTCAAACTATGGATTTGAAGGTGAAGGTTGGGAATGGGCAAAAGATGGCGATGTCGGTTTGGATGGGAAAAAAGCTATCTATAAGTTGCTAAAAGCCTGGAATGATATGGATCCCCAGAATGATTGTTTTGTAATGCTCGGTGTCCGTGAAAATACCTCAACAATCAGAAATGGAGAGGCTGTCAATCCCGATGTCAATCTGTATAGCTCCGAGGGTCTTGAGGCTTTGCTGTATCAGAAATCAGCTGAACTGTATAGTCCTTATGCACATCCAGAATTGGAAATTCCGACACTTAGGTTTCTTGATGACGAAGAAACTGCTTTTGCTTCCAAGAAAGTTGCTTATGCGAATTATGTACGGCAGTCCCTTGTGAAATTTGTCACAGGAGCATGGTCGGTCGATTCAGATTGGAATCAGTATATCCAGGGATTGGATAAACTTGATCTGAATGGGATTCTTGGAATAAACCAAAAGGCGTATAATCGCCAGAATGGTAGCAATTAGTCTACGTAATGCACAAACTCTCTAGGAAGGGGTTTACACCCCTTCCTAATACTCATTAGGAATATTACATGTATACAATTCCCTATAGACATATTCATCTGGATTTCCATACATCAGGGGTAATTGATGGAATTGGAAAAGATTTTTCTAGATTAGAGTTCCAACAGGCTCTTATTGACGGATGTGTCGACTCAATAACCATTTGTGCCAAGTGCCATCATGGTTGGATGTATTATCCTTCACGAACATTTTCTGCCCATCCCCATCTCACCTGTGATTTATTTGGTGAGATGCTCTCTGCTGCCCACGAAATTGGCTTGACAGTTGAAGCCTATATTTCTGTTGGGTACGATGAAGACATTGCATTGCTCCATAGTGATTGGCTCATAAGGAATGCAGACCAGAGTCTTGATTCTACTGCTGACTTCCTTTCTCCCGGATATCATCAATTTTGTCTTAACAGTCCCTATCTTGATAGGGTATGTGCCCAAGTGGATGATTTGCTTTCTTCTTACAAGGTAGACGGAATTTTTCTTGATATCGTCGGGGAACGGGAATGTTATTGTGCATATTGTATGCGAGAATCACAGATATTAGGTATTGATCCCAAGGATACAAAGGCCATGGGAAAAATCTGGAAAAGAACCTATGCTGAGTATGTTAGACGAATACAGGAAGTTGTTGATAGGGTTCAACCGGGAATTGAAGTATTTCATAACAGTGGGCATGTAAACCGTGGGAGGATTGACCTGATGAAAGTTAATTCCCATCTGGAACTTGAGTCGCTTCCCACTGGTGGTTGGGGGTATGACCATTTTCTTTTGTCTTCAAGGTTTGTGCAACCTCTAGGTATACCCTTTCTCGGGATGACCGGACGATTCCAATATGGATGGGGTGATTTCGGTGGTTTCAAGCATCCCAATGGGTTGCGATATGAGACTTCCCGTTTTCTTGCCAATGGCGCAGGATGTTCTATTGGAGATCAGATGCACCCGTACGGGAAACTTGATCCTTTTCTGTATCAAATGATAGGAAATGTCTATAGGGAAGTTAAGCAAGTTCAAAAATGGTGTGAGGATGTAGTTCCTGTCTCAGAAATCGGCATTTTATCGACTGAAATATCTGGAAACTATGTTGTTCAGGGTGTCGAAGATTCTCTGCGGAAGGGGAGTTCAGATATTGGCGTTGTGAGGATATTGCAAGAAGGGCATTATCTTTTCGATGTAATTGGCCCGGATACCGAATTCTCGTGTTACAAGGTAATCATCCTACCTGATTGTATTGTTGGGGATGCTGAGTTACAGGAAAAAATACTGACTTTTATCACCAATGGGGGAAAGGTCCTTGCTACAGGGACCAGCGGTATTGGAATAAACGGTGGAATGGACTTGCAGCTCGGAGTGACTTGGACAGGCAAGGATCCCTACCAGCCAAACTATATCCATCCTTCATTCACTCTTGGTGATTTAAAAAGTGACTCCTTTGTCATGTATCTGGGTTGCCAGCTATGTGAAGTCTCCCCTGAGAGTAAAACACTTGCCCGGATACAAGAACCATTTTTCAATCGTAGTCTTGAACACTTTTCTTCGCATTATCATACTGCCAGTACACTAATTGATTCTGGTGCTGGGGTAGTTGCTTCAAATCGAGGGATTTACTGTACCTGGAACCTTTTTGCAGAATATGCACTGAAGGCAAATCTTGCAGCAAAGTATATAGTCTTGAATCTGCTTGAGATGTTGCTTCCTTTGCGTCTCGTGAGATGTGAGTATCCTTCACAGGTTGAGATTTCATTGATGCACCAGGTATCGTTTAAGCGCTTGGTTCTTCATGTAGTCAATGGCTCCCGTGTTAATCATGGATTGCAAATGGAAGTTGTGGAAGATTTTATTCCACTTCTTCCTACGCCTGTGCATTTGAGGATTTCTCAAAAAATTATCAGAATATACCTTGTTCCCCAGGAAAGTGACCTGACTTTTACCCAAACAGATGGTTTGATTGACTTTACCGTTCCGACTTTTTCATGTCATCAACTGGTGGCAATCGAGTACGAAAACTGAAAAGGAGTGCAATTATTCATGAGTAAAATCCAAATAGAAATCTGTCTTGAGGACGTACAATCAGTTATCAATGCTGAAAAAGGCGGTGCTGACAGAGTTGAGCTGTGTAGTGATTTGTTCGAAGGAGGGCTTACGCCCACTCTGGGAACGTTCCTTGTAGCTCAGCAGAATTCAAAAATTCCTATGCAGGTTATGATTCGTCCCCGCGGGGGTGATTTCTGTTATAGTGATATCGAATTCAGTGTTATGTTAAAAGATATTGATATATTTAAATCCCATGGGGCCACGGGAATTGTCTTTGGTATTTTGAAAGCCGATGGTGAAATTGATATGGAACGTTCTCGAGAGGTTGTTGAAAGAGCGAAACCTCTTTCCATAACATTTCACCGTGCTTTTGATATGACTAAGGATGGATCTTCTTCTTTGGAAAAACTCATTGAACTTGGTATCGATAGAGTTCTTACCTCAGGATTGGAACCTACTGTCCCAGAGGGTGTAGATATGCTCAGCCTTTTAGTCGAGCAGGCAGGGAATCGAATCATTGTTATGCCGGGTTGTGGGTTACATGAGCGGAATTTTACAAAGATGCACCAAAAAATTGGAGCCAAGGAATATCATCTCATGCTTCCTGAGTATCAAAATTCTTTAATGCAACATCGAAGTGATGATATTCTCATGGGTGGAGTACTCAGACAAAGCGAATATTTGATTGCCCATACAGGGTTGGATAGGGTGAAAGGTGTCTGCAAAATGGTTTAGAAAGGGGAAGCTTGGTAAATGAAAAGATTTGCTTATATTTGTATTTTGATTCTGCTTGTATCAGTAAGCTCTTGTTCCAAAATCTATGCGTTGCAATCAAAGAATTATTTCTCCACTGTGCTGGATGGGGCTTGCTATGATATTTCAGGTAGTCCAGTGAAGGTCTCCTGTGATTATTACCTGATTTATTATGCTGCAGATTGGTGCCCTTATTGCAAAGAATATTCCGAAGATTTGAAACAGACTTATTCCAGACTGAAACGGATGTATGGAAATGTTGAGATTATATTTGCAGGTCACGAACGGGATACCTCAAACACTGATTTGGAATCATTTCTTCGACAGGGGAACTATTCATTCCCCTATGTTAAATATGAGTATCGGGAGAAGACTAATATTATGCATCTGGTTGATGTACCCAAATTCTGGATCCCCGGATTTGTTCTACTGGACAACTCCGGTCAGGTTCTAGCCTCTTCGAATGGACAGGATAAGGATGCGTATTGCCGTGATGCCCCGCTTACGTATTATGAAGCAATTCAGCAATGTGATTGCATACTTGACCTACCAAAATTGTAATAGTAGATGATCCTTTGTATCTGAAAAGGCGCAAGTTCCTGGATGCTTATCGGACTCATTTGCTTGGCTTTCCAGCTTGTCTTCCGTGTGCTATCTTTTACCTATGAGTGATTTCTGCCTTCCTGCAAAGAGAAGCAAGATAATGGCCTCTATCAGGGGCAAGGACACCAAGGGGGAACTTTTGGTGCGCCGCTATCTTTTCAGGAAGGGGTTCCGGTTCCGGGTGAATGACAAACGCCTGATAGGGAAACCTGATATTGTCCTTGCCAAATACCGGACCGTAGTCTTTGTAAATGGCTGTTTCTGGCATGGTCATGAGCTCTGTCCCGATTTTGTCAGGCCAAAGACAAATACTGCTTTCTGGGATACTAAGATCGAGACAAACAGAAAACGTGATGAGCGGGTAATAAAGGCCCTTACCGAACAAGGCTGGCATGTAATCGTAGTCTGGGAATGTGAACTCAAAGGCAAGGAAAAGCGTGAGGCCACGCTTTTGGGCCTTGCCAATGAAATCTGGGATGTGCTTTAGTTTCTTGTCCTTGCCAGCTGGTCGGCCTTGGCAATCATATCCCGCTGCCATGCAAGCAAATAATCATGCCGCTTTTGGCTAGAGCCTTCGCAGTCTGCCATCACCCTGAACACCGGCTCTGTCCCACTTCCCCGCATCCAGATAAAATCGGTACATAAACCATCTTTATCAAGGAAAACGATTTTGTGTCCGCCTTTGTAAGGCGGAGTACGGAACGTTTCGCCGAGACCTTCTGTACATACCGTCCCTTCCATTTGGTAGGCCACATAGTCTTCGATACCCATGGCAAGCAACTCGCTCTTTCGTTCTTCCCATTGGAGGAGGAAGATCTCTTCATAGGCATTTTTCAGGTCTTTTTGTGAAACCGTTACCTGCATCTTTGCCTGGGTTGAAAAAGCTCCAGTCGAGGTAAAGGAGGGAAGGCTGTTTATAATATTCTCATAGGTCATGCTTTTTGGCAGGTCTTTGCCGTTGGTCCGACACCAGCATCTGAAGATGTTTTTGTCTGAAATCAATTTAATAAGACTCATGAGGGTATTCATGGGATCCCTAACCTTTGCAGGATAGGTAATATTCCCTCCGTTTGAACCTTCTCCGAAAATATTTACTATATAGCCATCGCTTCTCAGCCTTGTTGCCAATTCCACCACATTTGCCTCGCCGACTTCAGAGCGAAAGACTTCGACATTGAGTTTTTTGGCAATCCTGTCAATTCTCATCGAAGTCGGGCCATTTACGGCAATGGCAATCTTTGCCTTGGGGTTGTCCAGTCTTGCCTGACAGAGTTCGACCAGCACTACCAGGGCAAACACCTCCTGGGCTTCCATGATTACTGCTTTCTGGTTGCTATCCTTGATGTAGACAAGGTTTCCCCGGTCCCCGTCATTATCGGGGACATAGCCGAGTTTATAGCAGGAGTCTCTCTTGTATTGGTCTTCAAGGGTTCTCCTGCAAAGTTCCAGGTTTTCGCCTTCAGGCACGATTGCATGTACGATTTTCCCAGGTTGGTTGTTCAGCATATATACCCTGATGCCAAGGGAATTGAACAGGGAATAATCGATACTCACCGAACGGGCACTTCCGTTCAGTTCCGCTACGATACCGATTGGGTTGGTTTCGGTTCCCTCAAGGATAGCGCGGGAGAATGTCCTGATTTTATCATTTACAAAGCTTTTGCAGGCGGTGCCGAGCACGAAGGTCTCATACCGTTCCAAGCTCTGTTGTTTTTGGTAGCGGGTATCGGAAAGTACCTGATGGTAGGTTTCTTCATCTAATAGAGAGGAGAGCTTCTGTACATAGCGTGCCGCTTCAGGATTGGCTACCAGGGAACGGAATGTATTTGCCAACAGCGCCGACTCTTGCCCTGTATAGACACCACCTTGTTTTCCGAATTTAATCCCGTTGTGTCCTACTGGGTTATGACTCGCTGAAATATATAGGAATGCGTCGGCTTCTTCACTGAAGAGGTTGCAGTCGGCCATAATCTCTGGGGCTGCACAGATAAACAGGTACCTGACTTTTACCCCAAGGGCGGTAAGGGTCCTGCAGACTATATCGCCGAGTATCTGGCCGGTAGGTCTGGAGTCGAGTCCGACCAACACGGTTTTTTGCGCATCGCCGATTTCGGGAAGCCTTGTGATGGTACTGTCTATGGATGATTCTTGAGCCTTCTTGACTCCCAGATGCCTAGCCAATGAGAGTGCGGCAAAAGCAGCGAGGATGGAATCGGGATCAGATATGGAAGAGGTATTGTCTTCTTCATTGCCGCTGACAGCGAATACTTTTCTCCAGCCGGAAGCTGAGAGAATCATCCCCTCAAGGGCCTTGTTGAGTTGTTCTTGTGAAGGGGTCGTGAAATCCAAGGGATCAAGCTGGTCATCAGCTATTGGCAGGTGACTGAGATAATCATAGATGAGCATAAGGCCTCCTTGGTGCGAGTATATCATATATTGCGTAGTTTGAAGATGTACTGTAGTGTAGAATGTATGGTACCTTCCTGTGTTGCAATCCACGACCTTTGCTGCTATGCAAAGAGCTCCCTTACTGTTGTTATTCCTACGCTGGAAGCGCTTCTTGTTGAGGCTTGCCCGCTTCCGACCGCTTTGTTGTCTTCCCAGACCGATGGTTTCGATTCCTACTACTGTGAGGACAAAACAGAGGCCATGGAGAAGGTGCTTGCTGCCTGGGATTCCCTGGGGCTTTCTTTCGATGCAATCTATTCAGGGTTTCTGGGTTCTTTTAGACAAGTAAGGCTTGTGAAAAACCTTATTGCCAGGGAAAAACTGAGACACAAGACGCTTGTGGTGGTAGATCCCGTGCTGGGGGATGACGGTATTCTCTATGGTCCTGTCGATACCGAGCTGGTAGACCAGATGCGTTCCCTCATTTGCCATGGTGATGTAATTACCCCCAATACCACAGAAGCCTCCCTGTTGCTCGACAAACCCTATCAAACAATATTTACCGAAGAGGAAATTTTCAGCTGGGCACAGGCCTTGCATCATCTCGGTCCCGAGTACGTAGTCATTACCAGTGTAAGGCTTCACGACACAATGGCTGTTGCCTATTGTGACAGGGGCCGCTGTGCCTTGGTCCCCTACCAGAGCGTGGAGGCAACCTACCCGGGTAGCGGCGATTTGTTTGCAAGCATCCTTACCGCTTTACTGCTTCATAAGGTTGGCTTGCAAACTGCCGTTGAAGATGCTGTTTCCCTGTGTACGCTCGCCTTGCAACGCACTTTGCAAGCTGGGTATCAGCGCAGGCATGGAGTAGCACCGCTTCTTATAATTGATGAGCTGGTAAAGAAAAGGAAACAGCATGAGTGTTGATTATCTGGTTGTTGCCTCCAGTCAGTTGGAATTGGAAGGATTCCAAACAAACCTCGATGAGGTCCAACAAAGGAATGGGGGCACCTTTGTCCTGGTCTGTGTTGGGGTTGGCAAGGTGCAGAGTGCGGTCCTGACACTCAAGGCAATCGTGCAATATCAACCAAAAGCTGTCCTTTGCATTGGGTATGCCGGAGCTGTCGATCCTTTCTATAAAATCGGAGACTGTGTCCTGGCTTCCTCTGTGGTGCAGTACGATATCGACCTGCGCTCTTTTCATCTTGGCCGGGGCGAGGTTCCCTCCGCTTTACAAGGGGAAACAGTAGGGGCTTTGCAATTGGACTGTCCCTCGATCGAGGGAACTTTTGCGGGTGTCTGTGGTACTGCCGACAGGTTCCTGTTACGCCCTTACAGGGAAGCGAACCCGTGGCTTTCAAATGAATTGCACCTGGGCTTTGCCGATATGGAAAGCTATGCCGTTGCGTTTGCCTGTTCTGCCATGCAATGCCGTTGCACTGTCTGCAGGGTAATCAGTGATGACGAACAGGGCCATAGGCCCAAACATTTCAAAGAATTCAGTAACCAGGCAAACAGGCAGTTTGTAAGGGTGCTCGGTATACTGTTAGACAGAACCGAGTGAAAAATCACCGATCAACTTATAGACCTCGCCATCTTTCACCACTGAGATTTTCCGGTCTGGAAACCTGGCAGGGATACGTGTCTTGAGGTGCTCGATAGCAGCTTCCTCAATTTCTGCCATACTGTCAGAAGGAACCTTTTCCAAGGTTCTCACTTCAATACTAATCACATAGCCCCTGCCATAGATACTTCCATAGCCGAGAGTGAATTGAGTCCCTGTCGAGAACAACCCGTCATAAGCTACGCTTGCCGCTTTTCCCCTTTCTAGCCGGTTCGGGTGCCGTTTGAATCTGGAGCCAAACCGGTCTTCGAGAAATGTATCAAGGTCATCACAAAGCAAGCGGAGACTATTCTCCAGTTTTTCCTGCTTGGGATGCGTACTCATACCGTTGCCCCTTCATTGGAATCATCTGTTATTCCATAGCGATTCAGGAAGGAATAGTAGGGGGAAAGAGAAGGGGAAACCTCCTCGTTCAAAGAGACTTCTTCGATGATTGGCTCAACCTTTGTCATGATTGGCTCAACTTCCTTGGGGCCTAATTTCAACTGGTCGAATTCGACCCGTTTTGTCAGCAATGTTGCGAACGAACGGATCTTATCTTCATTTTCCCTGTAGATTCCCAAGGCCCCCTCCCTCATCATAGCGATTGCATTGGGAGAGGTTGCATCGAGTTTGACTTGTTCCCCGAGGGTGCCGTGGATACGGGTATAGAGAAGGCCGGGAATATCCTGGGCCAACACATCGGTTGTCTGTACCTGTGCGTTTGCATAGATTTTTTGGATCGGGGCCCCTTTTGCTGGGTCAATCCATCCGATGACCCCTGTTCCTGAGCCGCTTATCTTGAAATTAAAGTCACTGGAGGCTGTCGAGAGCGAAAGAATATGAAACTTTTTTGCATTCGGATAGAGTTTTTTTGCCTCACTGTAGGCAAAGAGGGCTGGGTTGTTGGCGACCATTCCCCCATCTATCAAGGTTTGCATTGTTTGCTCGCTCCGGTCGAACAGAAAAGCCGGTTTGAAGTAAGTTGGGGCAGCACTGGTAGCCCTTCCGGCTTCCCAGAAAAGGAATCCATGGCTATCGCGGCTGGAGATAGGAAATGGTCTCCCGTTTGCAGCATCATAGGTCATAACCATGACAGGTACTTGTGCTTCGCTGAGGGGAATTTCCCTAAATACCCTTTTTAAATACTTCTCAAGAGGTTCGGAGTCATATTTATCGGTAAAAATCTGCGAAAAGATTCTTCCCTGGCTTTTGGGGAAGATGTCCTTTCCATGGATTGCATACAACGATTCCAATTCGTTTGTCTTGACCCCGAATGGCAGGGTTCCCGACAATTGTTCTGAACCGCGGATCCTTTTCAGTTTCTGACTAAGGGTCTGGGGGAGTTGTTCATAGATGTAACTGACATATCGCGTATCAGCGGGAAGTTCGGATTTCTGCACGGGGACAGTAAGCGCAAGTGCAAGCAAACCTCCGGTTGAGGTTCCACTGATCAGATCAAAGTGAGAATAAAAAGGTCTGTTGTCTCCCATTTCTTCCATGAGAGTAGCCATTTTGTCAAGGATGATAGCTGGAATGATACCTCTCATCCCCCCTCCGTCTATAGAGAGGATATATCGTTCTTCTTCGATATCTCCTTGTTTGTTTCGTTTGAAAAAATCCTTGATTGCCATAATTCTTAGAGTGGTATATTTACTTCGAAGGGTCAAGCACTCCTTGAACGGTACCAAAAAAAACAGCGTGGCCAAAAATAAAAGCCGAGGGAAATTTTATATAAAACCTTTATACTATTCCTACTTAGGAATAAAAGAAGTTACTATTAAAGAACTAGCATCGAGATTTATGTTCTTCATGGATTCTCGCTACTGGAGGAGAACAGGGTCTTTGACTACACTGAACTTGGAGGAAGTGCATACGATGAGTGAATTTCAAAAAGGTCTGGAGGCATATACCTATTGTACCTTATGCCCCAATTACTGCAGGGTAGACAGGACTGCAGGTGATATAGGCAGATGTGGTGAAACCGATTCGGTACGTGTAGCTTGGTCAGGCCTCCATAGGGGGGAAGAACCACCGGTAACAGGGGAAAAAGGATCAGGAATGATCTTTTTCTGCGGTTGTCCTCTCCATTGTGCCTTTTGCCAGAATCATCAGATTTCCGCTGGGCTTACAGGTGGTGACAGTTCTGTGGGCATTACTGTTTCGATTGAAGAACTAGCCTCTATGATGATTGCACTGCAAAAGATGGGGGCAACCAACATTAATCTGGTAACAGGGACGCATTTCATTCCCTCCATAATCGAAGCTATAAAAAGAGCCCGCAATCAAGGCTTGGTCTTACAGATTGTTTGGAATAGTTCAGGCTATGAATCCATCGAAGGCCTTACCCTGATAGATCCCTATGTAGATTTGTACCTGATAGATGTGAAGACCTTGGATGCAGAGGTAGCGCAACGTTTCTGTGCACTTGCCAAGTATAGTGAAATTATTCGACCTGTGATGGATTTTCTGGTTGCAAGGCACAGCGAGGTAACCTTCGACGAGAAAGGAAACATGCAGGGGTTGTTGGTCCGTCACCTTTTGTTTCCGCTTACGTTGCCTGCAACAAAAGAGTTTTTGCACTATTTTGCAAAAACACTGAAAAATCATGCCTGGCTTTCCTTGATGGTTCAGTTTGTTCCTCCCAAAGGTGACGTTACCTTTCCCGAAATTACTGAAAAGGAATATGACAGCCTCATAGACCTGATGGAAGAACTGGAGATCGAAGAAGGTTTCGTACAGGAATTGGCAGATAATATTCCCTGGATCCCAGACTTCAACAGGGATGTTCCGTTTCCCTCTTCCTTTGCGGAGGTGTCACCATATTTTCTTGCATTGAAGCAGAAGGCAATGCACCAAGAAACCAGGTAAGAATAGTTTTACATGATTGTTTGGTTTCCTAACAAACAGTATTTTCCCAAGATGCATAATCTATGATAGACTATATAGGTTATTCTTTTATAAAGAGTTGCAAGTTAGTTAGGAGTGCTGTCTCAGAACAGAAACCGGAGATTGAAAATATGAGTACATTGTTTGTAAGTGCAAAAGAGGATGGTAATACATTCAAGGTTCTTTCTGCCGTTTCCCTTGCCTTGGGTTCAGATTTTGTCACGGCTGCCGACCCGATATTTCCCCAATTAAAAAAGTATGACACAATTGTGTTGGGTTCGGGGGTCTACGCCAACAGAGTCCACAGGAACCTGCTTTCCTGGCTGGATATTCTTTGTGCGGAGGATTTCAAAGAAGGTAGCAAGGTATACCTGTTTATGACCTGGATAGGCAGGGGCAGTTCCAATAAGGCTACCTTCAATTCACTCGCGTCCTACCTTGCAGAAAAGAACATCGATTTGCAACCATCCTGGATGGAGTGCTATGGCAATATGAAGAAACTGATCTGGCCTAGCCATCCTAACGAACAGGATATTCTCAAAGTCATTGACTGGGCAAAAGGATTATAAAAAACTCCCAGGAATGTGAAATCTGGGAGTTTGGTACTAAAAACGAACTTAGCCGATGACTGTCCCTACGAACTCTTCCCCGCGGAGAATGGCCATGGTGTTTTCGATATTCCGTCCATCTGCACATACGACTTTCATTTTCAGGTCGCTTGCACGTTTTGACGCAATGGGGTCGAAAGGTGTGTTTTTACCAGGAGTCCAAGTGTTGCCAACCATTGCCTTGAATTGATCCCAGCTGATGGTATCCAGCGGTTTTGCATCAGGGTTTTTCTTTGGGTCGTCGGTATAGACTTTGGCTATGTTCGAAAGGTTGATAATCAATTTTCCTCCGAACCGTTCCGAAAGGATTACTGCATCATTATCAGTTGAGAATCCTGGTTTCCACCCGGCGGCTACCAAAATCTGTCCCTTGAAATTGATATGCCCGGTAGGGTCGGTGATCAGGTTGTCAGTACACAGGTCGCTGAAAATTGCTTTAAGCAATTGCCCATTGAGGTGGGTTGCACGGATGCCGAGCCAATCCTGTTCCTCGCTGTCCGCATTCTCGACAATGTTTCGCAAAGCTTCTTGGTAGACTCTGGCAGGTGCTCCACCGCCACAGACCAATATAATTTTCCTTGTCTTGTCTTCTTTAAGATATTTCCTCAGGTTTTCGTTCAACTGCTTGAGAAAGGTATAATCTACCTTATCAGGAGCGATGATCGAGCCCCCTAGTGATAAAACTGCCAACTTGTTCATAAAGTCCTCCTTGAGCATGGTACCAAATATAATGTCCTATCTCAATCGTTGAAGCGATAGAAGCGCTTCATTCCCTTAGGAATTTGTAAAGTCATGGTGAAGCTGGTAAAAGGGAAGCTTTGCTGCTGCGGTAAAACGACCTTGCGGCACAAAAAATCATGCATATTCTCAATTCGGTTTTACGTGAGGGCAATCAGCTACATAAGCGAAAAAGGTTCTTGTAAGGGGAAACGGAAGTGTACTGGTACGGTTTTCCATTAGGGTGAACTGTTTTTTAAAGAAAGCTAACGTTTTTACAGTTGAGAAAGTTAGCTGTGCTGTCTGCAAAAGGATAGGGGTTGGATGTAAAAACATTACCCTCTGAGTAGCACTTGACGAAGAAACATGCTTTAGCCTATTATAACGCAGTGCGATGTATTGCATCTCGATATAAGGTGGTTGTATGGATGCCCATATCAGGAAAGTCTATGTCCCGATGACTGAGACCGGTTTCTACATTCTTTTGTGCCTGCAGCAAGAAATGCACGGCTACAGCATAGTACAAAAGGTGAAGGAGTTGACCGGTTCAGAGATTCTGCTCAGCCCAGGGACCATGTATGGCAGCCTTTCCAAAATGGAAAAGGATGGATTGATCCGCTTTGTGAGGGAAGAGGAAAAGCGAAAAATCTACCACATCACCAGTCTTGGGCTCGAAGTACTCAACAAGGAACAAGAGCGCATTGCTCGCCTGTATCGGACGATGAAGGAGGCTCTGTAATGTCAAGTCAGAAGCGGGAATTCAAGATTTTTACTATTGTCGAGTATGAAAGGGAGCAGGAGTACCTGCGTTCCCAGCACAAGAAAGGGTGGAAACTGGTACATCTTACCTTTCCAGGCATCTACCTCTTCGAAGCCTGTGAAAGCGAGGACGTGGTCTACCAACTTGATTACCACAAGGAGGGTTTGGGATCCCAAGACTCTTACGTGCAAATATTCAAGGACTGTGGATGGGAGTATCTATTCGACTTTATGGGCTACAGCTATGTCAGGAAAAGTATTGCACACATGCAGGGCAATGAGGAGATTTTTTGTGATGAGGCTTCCCGTATAGACTTCATCGAGCGGGTCTTCAAAGGCCGTATGCTTCCTCTGGTATTCCTGTTTTTCTTGACTATTATCCCTCAAACCATTCTGCAGGCCAGCTATCTGCAATCGGAACCGCACCGGACGTTGTTTTATATCTATCTGATGCTCTTTGTCTTCTACCTGTATATTTTCATCCGGTTTGCACTGCAATACCGAAAACTGAAGCAACGTCACTAGCATAGAGACTCTTTGAAGAGCGAATAGCATTGAATTCTTGTTGTTGTTTGCAGGGAAATAATGCGTTGCGTACAGGAAGTCTTGCAAAATGTCCGAGGATCCAGAATGATGAAAGCAAGCTGGTTATCAGCATAGTCGTCAATTTTCAAGATGCACCAATAGGAGTTGGAAATGAGACAGGCTCTTGGATCTACAACGCTCAAGCATAGATACCATTTCATTGGGTATTCCTTGTACTGTCTGGTTGCTTCCTATTTCTTTTTCGTCTCATTCCATCATACGGATAGCAGTATATTGGGAAGTCTCCTTGGGATATTTATCTCAATTGGCACAGCTATATTGATTTCATCAAAACTACACTACAAGACGAATAGGATAGCCTGTATTTTCGAAATTTTGGGATTCTTAATGCTCCCGTTTATTGACGTTTTTCAGATTGCCATTTTTCAAATCCGGTTTTCTCTTGAAGCAATCCTATTCTATTGTTTGTTCATCAAGCTGTTGAGTCTTTCGGTTGAGAAAAGTCACACTGCTCAGTAGTTCCAATCGATTGCAGAGAAAATCTGGAACCATTAAAAAATAATGGAGGACAGGCAGGTCTTGGTGTCATCTGGCTTTTTTTCTGATTTGCTTGGACACAAAAAATCCCCCCAACCCTTGGTATGAACCAATAAGTCGGGGGATTTCAAATAAGTTACCATTCGTGAATCTCAAATTTTTCACAGTAGAAGGACTTTTTGAAGGATTCAAATTGTCTATCAATTCAATCCCCTGCCAGGTTCCCTTCTCTCGGGTTTCGGCAACCAAATTGATCATCGGCACCAGCCCTTCAAAGCGATTGATCTCATCCCAATACCGCATACAGACATTGCTATTTGTTATCGGTAAAAACCTGCAATTTATCGCCTGGAAAAGAAATGATTTAGAGGTTTTTGTTGGCTAACGTTTTTTCGGCCTATATTACAGGCGTTGTTGCAAAGGGTTGCATTCGGCTTTCAATGAATTTTGGATGCTGAAATAATTTCGGCATACATTTTCTATTTAATAGTAACCACAGTAAGTTTGAGTAATTTTTTTTCATTTACAACCACACAGCCCAGTCTCCATATTCACAAATACCGGTACCATGCTTTAGCTTTCCCTCTTCATTCAGTTCTTGGAACGCATTACGCATCCTTATCAGGATTTCAGGCCGGATATCGAGTGAATGGTGAGCTGGGAATACTCGCGCGACCGGTAAAACAGCAATCCTCTCAAGGGAGGAAAGATAGGCTTGGGGGTCGGTAGAAGGATAGTATGCAAAGAGGGTATCCTTATAGACTAGGTCGCCAGTGAACAGATATCTACGATTCTTTTCCCAGAAACACATGTGCCCAGGAGAGTGTCCGGGGGTATGCAATACCTTGATAATTCGACCACCTAGGTCGATTTCATCATTATCGTCAAGAATCCGTGTAGGGGTACCCTGGAAGAACTCATACGTATTAACATCATAACCGACAGGAATGTCACAGCGGTCGATTACCATTGCTTTGATTTGGTCAAGGGAGAGGGGGAATTCGCCGTTTAGCCAGTGCAATTCATCCTTGTGGGCATAGAAGTCTGGGAAAAACCTATGCCCACCGATATGGTCCCAATGAATATGTGTAGCGGCTGCGATTACTGGCTTTTGGGTGAATTTCAAAACCTGTTCCCGTATATCGCAAATGCCCAGCCCGGTATCGATGAGCAGGTTGGTTTTAGATCCCAGCAAGAGGTAAGCATGGGTTTCTTCCCAATGCCGGTACTCACTGAGTATGAAAGTATCTTCATCAATCCTGTCTATTGTAAACCATTCGTTCATGGAAAGCCTCCAATAGGGAAAGCAATAGTGGAGTGTAACGTTACAGCCTGGCGAAATTAATTTTGTAAAATCAGTAGGAACGGTACAGGACCATCAAACGTTGTGAAGCAAAGGAAATCACTCAGGCTGTTTCTTTGTCTCTTACAGATATCCTAGGTAACAGTAATTCCTTCCGAAGTAGCAACACTCCATAAATACCACATACCAGGAGGATCATATCTTCATAAGCGTCAAAGAATATTGCCTTCACTCCTGTCAAACCCCAGACAGTAAGGAGCAAGAGGAGAACCTTATTTTTTCTAGGATACAGAGCGTAGGCGGATAGTCCCAAACAGACCACAGGACAAGGCATGCTGTAGGTAACAATGTGTGGGAATCTATGGCCGAGCATGTAGGAACAGGCTGGGTAGAGGGCGTAAAGACTGAGGAGTACAATCTGGAAGAAGTTTGGTTTTCTGGGTTTATCATCGTGATTGCTTATTGCCTCATAGAAAAACAATATACCACAAGAGATGAAAAGTGGGAGAGCAAAGAATTTCTGAATAGGTTCTGTTCCAAAGATCCCAAAAAATACAATACCGATAAAGAGATGGAAAAGCCCCAGAGCGCATTTTATCGCAAAATGTATTTTCGTTGTATAGGAAATCAACAGAGCTGCAAGAAGGAGCGTGAGAAAAGCAAAAGAGGCCCACCATGTCGCACTATTGTAGGCTCCAATTACTTCCCAAAATGCTTGTGCTTCCATGCATTGCTCCCCGTTTGATTTCTCGTTGCCAAGGGTAGAAACTTGAGATGGTAAGACTGACAGTCAGCGTATTGTAAAGACATTTGAATGTATGGTCTAGTTGATAGATCTTCAATTCGAGTGATCAGATTCTCATGCATCTGGGAAACCTGTTGCGCTTTGCAAACGAATGTCTTAAGGGTTTGTTACAGTTACAGCTCTCATCAATCAATCTGACCTTTTTCTTGCTGTAAAGGAGCTGGAACGATGTTCGCAAGTATAGGTTCGTCCTGTTCCTTCCCCCAATGTGAGAAATTTGGTCTGAACTTTTTTTATGAATGATGTCCTTGTCTCACGATTTGATTTCATGAGGACAAGGTGAGGCAAATGGCTTTGAATGTCTAGACTGGCAATAATTATATACATGTCGGAATTTATGAAGCAAGATAAGCGAGGCTAGAAGGGAAGCAAACTCTGAGAATGGTACTGCCAGCCAGACTCCTGTTTCCTGCCAGATCCGAGGAAATAGCATCAATGCGATTACCAAACAAATGAAAGAGCGTAGACACGATATGATTGCTGATCGCTTCCAGTCAGAAAATGCTGTAAATGTTGCTGAAGCAAAGATGGTAAAACCACTGCAAAGAAAGCTGGAGGAGAATATGCGGAACCCGGTAGAAGCCAAGTGATATACGGGTGAGGTAGTATCGGTGAAGAATGAAACCAATACTGGTCCATACAGCTGGGAGCAGATGAATAGGATTCCCGAAAAGATACCGATAATCCAAAATGAATAGCTGAAAATACGTGTAAGCCGGGGTGAATTGTGGCTTCCATAATTAAAACTCAATATTGGCGAGACGCCCATTGAGAATCCAATATAGATTGATGTAACCAAAAATTGGGCATAGATCATGATTGTTATTGCCGCGACTCCTGTTTCACCTGCCAATTTCATCATAGTTATGTTGAATAGAAAAGTAGTTACTGCCATTGCACTTTGACTGACCAGCTCCGAAAAACCATTTTTACAGCTCTTAATTATCACGTGAAAGTCAATAATAGGCCGGCAAAATGTTAAAACAGCATCCTTTTGAATGAAAACAGCGATTCCAACAAGTGAGGGAAATGTATAAGCAAGTCCAGTTCCGAGAGCTGCTCCTGCTATTCCCATTTTGTATTCTACGATGAAAAGGATATCTAGCAGAATGTTCAGAATTCCAGCACCTACTGATACCATCAGGCCTACTCCAGGCTTACCTGCAGTCACCAACAGGTGTTGGAAAAGTATTTGCATGATGGCTGCGGGGGTGAAAAACAGTAGTACTGATAGATATGAATTGCAATAGGGGAACAATACCTTGTTTGATCCAAGTGTTTGGATGAGTGAGGTTTTCCATAGAGTGCCGGCTATTGCAATGCCTATACCGGCCACTATCGCTGTAATTACGAGCAGAGAAAAGTCTTGTGAAGCCCTATTGGTATTTCCTTCTCCTAATTCTCTAGCAACTATTGCATTTGTGCCTGTGGCAAACATCCCCCCAAATCCTACAATCAAATTGATGACCGGTGTTATGATATTGAGCGCTGACAATCCGTCCGTGCCAATAAAACGGGATATGAGTATTGAATCTACCATGGTATAGAGCCCCATAAACAGCATCATGGTTACCGTAGGCAGAGTAAAGCGTAGCAAGGATTTCAAAGTAAAGTTTGCAGCGATTGTGTTATGTATTGTATTGATATGTGTTTCCATGGAAGGTTATTGTCCTAATAGCTGGATTTTTGGAATCTCAAATGACTGGGTAGGGTATCCGTATTCAACGAGGAATCTGGATTCTTTGAATCCTAGGTTCTTCAGCATAGTTCTGTAACCAGTATCTGCTTTGTCTCTATCTCGATAGGTTGTGAGGCTTAGCTTCTCTGCCCTAGGACTTTCTTGTGCAGCCCAGATAAAAAAGGCTTTATAGACACCTTTCTGTTTGAATTGGGGGTGTATTCCTAGAAAAGGAATTTTACCAGTCTCTGGATCCAAGATTATCGCACCGATTATTACATCCTCCTCCTGGATACTAAATAACTGGTCATTATCAATTGCCTTTTTAAGTTCGAATAAACAATTTTCTTCTTCTAAATATGGGAACCCATCAATGATCAAAGGAAGGAAGGATCTCCAACAAGACATTTCCTGCATAGTTGCCGATGTGATCTCTTGTACCCAATTGATGCCTGAAAAGGTGTTTTTTGAGAATGCATGGAGGCTGTATGGCAATTGCAAAGGATAAAATTGCTGATCCTGACGAAATGTATTTGGTGTTTTCTTGTATAAAGCCTTGAACATAGTTGAGAATGCTTGTTGGCTTTCATATCCGATCATCAAAGCGATGTCCAGGATCGGGATTTCTGATTGTGTGAGCATGCTGGCCGCCTCGGTGAGTTGGCGACGTTTCAAATAGGTGAAAAGTGGCATCCCAACGGTTTCACTGAAAACTCTGTGGATATGGAACTTTGAATAGGATACTTCTTTGGCAATCGACTCAAGATTCATTTTCTCATCCAAATGATTCTCGATGTAGTCAATGATGGTTGTTGCCAGTGATATCTGATTATCCATATCTAAGCTCCAGATCGAAGAAGATGATACTAAGCGTATAGTAAAACTTGTATTCTTGTTTAATCAATCTTGGCATTTTTCATATGATTTTGGAGAAATCCTGTATCTTCAGAAAGTTTCTATTTCACGTAAGAATTACTTCCACAAAGAATCTGTCGTAACACTTCGATACCCACTGGTCAAGAAACCCTCGCACCATAGCCATTCACGAACGTCGCTTCAAGCGGGTACAGAGACGGAAGGCGAAGCGCTCCAACATCAAGATCGGCGAACGCGGGAACCAGGTTCGTAAAACCCCGGCACTGTACGAAAAAGACTGTGAAATGGGTGAAGAAGGTCCCAAAACCCCGAACCTGTTAGGTATAAAATCCAACGCAGAAACCGTAAGAGTTGCTGTACGGAAATAGAGTAGCTTTTAAAGAAATTGCATAGTCAAAATTATCGGAAAAATTTGAACAGTTCTTACATAAATTTTATGAAAATGTAACTCATTCGGCTATCTTGTCGATAATGATGAAATCGTGCTTGATATGGTCTAGCCAAAGAAGCTGGCTCAATTTGTCACAGTACCCTGAAATATTTGGATTCTTATTTTCATCTGTCATCTTTTGCGAGTACTACCAAGAAGAATCTCCCTTTTCCAATCTTTATAATATTGTTTCCGGTAGACAATGAAATTGTTTTTACATCAAAAACTTTCTCATTATTGATGGACACAGCACCTTGAGAAAATAATCTGCGTAGCTCACTTTTTGAAGTATACTTACCCGCAATCATTAGCTCTTCAAGTAAGGTGTTTTGTACGTTCTCACAAACATCGGGTGAAATAGCAATTACAGGTGCATCATCAGGGAGTCTCCCCTGTTGAAATGCGGATCTGAAATAATTTTCAGCACTGGCTGTTTCCTCATGAGAATGATAAAGAGAGACTATTTCTCGGGCTAGCTCAATTTTGATATCCCGTGGATTTTCGCCCCCAGCCAGTCTGTTTCTAATTGTCTCAACCTCATTTGGATGCATGTCAGTACAGAGGTTGAAATACTTGAGTATCAATCCATCAGGTATTTTCATAATCTTCTCAAACATGATGTTCGCATCCTCATCAATGCCTATGTAATTTCCTAGGCTCTTGCTCATTTTTTCAACTCCGTCTACACCTTCCAACAAAGGCATGAACAAAGTGATCTGAGGGTCTTGGGAATAATCTTTTTGAATGTTTCTCCCCATTAAGATATTAAAAATCTGATCTGTCCCTCCCAGTTCAACATCTGCCTCGATCGCAACAGAATCATAAGCTTGCATCAACGGGTAGAAAAACTCGTGAACGGCTATCGGTTCATGCTTGGTAAACCGTTTCGTAAAATCATCTCTTTCAAGCATCCTGGCTACCGTACATTTTGAAGCTAATGTAATTACATCGGAGAATGTAAGTTTGTTGAGCCATGAACTATTGAAATGGATTTCGGTCTGTTCTTTTACTAAGATTCTAAATATCTGTTTTTCATAGGTCCTAGCATTAACCAGGACTTCGTCTTTCGTTAACGGTTTTCGAGTTTTTGACTTTCCGGTAGGATCACCGATCATTCCTGTGAAATCACCGATTATGATTATCGCCGTATGGCCTTGTTCTTGAAGCTGCCGCAGTTTTCTTAAAACCACGGCATGTCCAAGATGTATATCTGGAGCTGAAGGATCAAGTCCTAATTTAACCCTGAGGGGACGATTCTCTTTTTTGACCTTATCAAGTTTGGTTTTAATTTCCTCTTCCGCGGAATGCTCCACGACACCCTTGATCATAATCTGGATCGTATCCCTGTCACTCATACTAGCAAACCCCTTAATCTAAAACCTTAAATACCAGAATTTTATTCTAACTATCATATTTTATGGAGGACCGAAAGTCAAACTTTCAATCGGAAATATTCAATTCTAAAACTCGATCCATACGGTGGAAACAGACTTGTAGGTTGGAACTTTCAAACCTCTACAATACAATCTGTGATATAAGTGACAATTCATGTCCGAGAATAGACCAGAACCATTTGGACACATCGTCCTTTTAAAGCTCAAACGGATAGCTTTGTTTTTTCGTGTGAGCCCTGAAGCTACGTTCTCAAGAGTTCCCATTGCAGTGAAAGAAAACCTCTTGACGAGTTGGTGTACAATCAAGTCGCATCAAGGTTCTTTGGTGTAGATGTTATCAATTTTGTAAACAGCATATTGACCGGGTTACCTTGTCAGCCTATCATTCACTAATGAGGTGCATGCATTATTAAGAATAATGACTAATTTTTAACAAGGAGCTTGGATGTTCAGTACATTGGATTCGGTTCGTTATGCATAGCAAGGGCTATTGCATACTACAATAAGGCATAGGCAATAGCTCTTGCTCAATCCTGACACAAACGTAGGGGGGAGCATAATGGGCTACAAAAAAGCAAACGATGTATTACCGCAGCATTTATTGAGTGCGGTTCAACAGTATATAGACGGCGAGTATATGTACATTCCACGTAAAGAGGACAGCAAGTTGCCGTGGGGTGCAAACACAGATACTAGGAATATTGTAAAGGCCAGGAACAGGGAAATTCTGGACAAACGTCTGGCAGGTTGTTCTGTTGGCGACTTGGCTGAAGAATATTTCTTGTCAGAAAAAGCTATATACAAAATTATCAACGCCTGTAAAAATGGCTGAAATCAAAGCGCCCCGACTTCGCTTGGGGCGCTTTTTCCTTTCTGAAACAAGAAGTGGGATGCATTTGGAAGCTGCATAACGTAGAATGTTGATAAACATTTTAGATATAAGGAAAATGACAATGAGAACTTCTTTTACTGATAAGTATGACAGAGCTTTTCTTCTGGATACCATGATGGGTCCGAATGCCATGCGCATTACAGAAGAAATGGCGAGTTTTCTCCCGATTTCTCCAGGTATGCGTATTCTTGACCTAGGTTGCGGAACGGGAATTTCTTCGATTCTGCTTGCCAAAAAATATGATGTGACCGTGTTTGCAGCCGATTTGTGGATTTCCCCCAGTGAAAACGCAAAACGCTTCACAAGCCTGGGCCTTGATTCGAAGATATTTCCCTTCCTGGTTGATGCAACCAAAGAGATACCGTTTGCCCATGAGTATTTCGACATGATCATAAGCGTGGATTCCTATCAGTACTTTGGAAATAATGAGAGCATGTTGCCAAAGCTACTGCCTTTTGTGAAAAAAGGGGGTTATGTGGCTGTTGCCGTACCTGGATTCATACAAGATTTCCCTGAAGGGCAGTTGCCAAAGGAAGTGCAACCCTTCTGGACACCTGAATGGTATTTTTATTCCTGTTCTTGGTGGCGGGCGTTATGGGAAAAAGAATCGGGCATCACCATTACCATGCAGCGAGAAATGGACTCATGCAAACAGGCCTGGGATGAATGGCTGCAATCTCCCAACCCCTATGCACAGCAAGATCTCGTGATGATGGAAGCAGGAGCCGGTAAGTATTTCAATATCATCCAAATGGTAGGTAGAAAAATATAACCGGGATTCGAAGGGGAAGCATGTTCGCTTTATATCCAAATTGCTTTGTACTGTGTCCCAAAGAGGAACCATCTGTTCGTTTCCTCTTTGGTGAAACTGCAAAGCCCTTTCAAATGGCATTGCGTTGTGCATATTCCCCCAACCGAGGTTCTTTCCCCGGTAGCCTAATCGATGCATCAATGATGTCTGCTACAACGATCAACCGGGAGTTTTGCTGTGATGGATTTCCACACCTTGTCTCTGTCTTCAAGCAACGCACAAGGGAGCAAAAATGCCCTGTCCTTCGTGATGAACAGGTAGATGCTTTCATCTTCGTAATATGCATGAAATACATCCTGCCATCGGTAGCTTGCCAGTTCTTTGTCGTTGGAAATTTTCAGTACTTCCGAATCCTCTGAGAACTGCAAGGTATAGACGAGGCGAGGAGGGTCTAGGTTTTGCAACCGAACCTGTTTTTTCAACGAGAAGAAGACGGACGCAAAATAAACCATCGGCATTCCCAGGCCTGTCACAAGCAGTATGGTGCCCAGTAGGACTGCACCCTCAACCTGGTACATCAGAAAGCAAATAATCGCAGATACGGTGAGGATGGACGCAAAGATAACTGGACGAATATACAGCTTCAGGTGCTTGAGGAAGTTGAAGATGAGAAACTGCCAAAAGTGGCTTTCGTTCAAATACACTTGAATGGTCATAGGGCGACTATATCATATATGTGATTTCATTTCATTCTCATTTTGCATATTGAATGCTAATATGGATGCAAATACCCATGGAAACACATAAGGAAAAAGGCCTGCGCCTGAATCTTTTTCGCAGAATATTTCTCTTTCTCATTGTCTTCTCCCTCTTCATATTCCTCCAGCTGGGAATGTCGATGTATCGGGAACGATTCATCATGTATCCGATACAGAAGAGTTCCGGCAATGTCCAGAAAATCAGCCTGCTGCTCAACTCTTTGGGGCAGACACGGGAGGAGCTCTCCTCCTATCGTTGGGATTTCGGGGATATTGCATCCCTTCTTTCCGAATTGAGGCGGGAAAATGAACTCTCTGAGAAAATTCTCGGAACCATTGATGCAAATATGGAGAACATTGGGATTGAGCAATATCTTCTTGTGCAGGCAGTGGCTACTACCTACAAAAATTATCGTGGTTATCTTGATTATATGCAGGACTTGCTTATCAACAATTCCGTAAATGAAGCCTCCGAAGTGTATTACTCCGATCTCGAACCTTGCCTCCACTACCTCCATCTCTATGTCCAGCAGCTTATCGAGCGGGCAATCATGGATAACCAATCTACCTACGACCGGTTGATGGGGCTTAACGATGATTTGGATTTCCTATACTCCCTGACGATTTTGGTTATGATCCTATTCGGGTTCGCCGCCCTCAGGGAAGTCATACGGATCCTTTCCATTGTGCAGGAGATGGCAAGGTCTTCCAAAGCAATTGCGGCAGGAGACTATGACAGGCCTGAGATTTCTGTGCATCGAAAGGATGAAATTGGTGACATGGCGCACGCGTTCAATGAAATGAAGCAGGCGATGAGGAATCAGGTGAGGTTGCTCACTGCGAACAATGAGATGGAGAAAGAGATTCATAGAAAGAATACGGAGGCCTTGGCAATGCAGAACCTGCTCGAACGCGAGAAACTACAGTTGCTTCGAAGCCAGATAAATCCTCATTTTCTCTTCAATACCATCAATGTGATTAAATACACGGCACAGGAGGAGCATGCAGCAGAAACCGATGCCCTGCTTTCTTCTCTTGCTCGTTTGTTCCGCTATGTTTTGGCTGATAATGAGGTGATGGTTCCTCTCTCCCGTGAGATTCGGATTGTGGATGAGTACTACAGCCTCTACAAGGCACGATTCAAGGAAAAAGTATCACTTTTCTGGGATGTCTCGCCTTCTCTTATATTGACCGAGACATTGGTTCCTTCCTTCTTTCTCCAGCCATTGGTGGAAAATGCATTCAAGCATGGACTTGGACCGAAAGAACTTTCGGGGAGTGTCTGGCTCACTTTGAAGGAGCTGGACGGATTGCTGTGTATTCGGGTCGAGGACGATGGGGTGGGAATGGAGGTTCAACAGCTTCAGATACTGCAGAGCCGGCTACTCAATCCACCGGTTACCGGAGAGCATATAGGACTCTATTCTGTAGCAGCACGATTGAAGTTGCTCGATTCCCGTTGCCGCTTGGAGGTGGATTCAAGGAAGAGCGAAGGCACGGTAATTCGAGTTGAAATGCCATTGTTGGAAAAGAAAGGAGAAGAAGATGATCAAACTGTTGATAGCTGATGATGAGAGCATTGAACGAGAGATTTTATGCACATTCCTCTCCCCCAATCCTCTTTTGGAAATCTATCAAGCGGAAAATGGGCGGTTGGCCGTTACCTATGCATCGTTGTATGATGTGGATGTGGTGCTCATGGATATCGAGATGCCCTCACTCAATGGATTGGAAGCTTCCCAGAGGATCCTGAAGGATAAACCTTCCACCCGAATAATTTTCATTACTGCCTATAGTGTATTCTCCTATGCCCGTGAAGCTGTCAAACTAGGAGTTCTCGATTACATCCTGAAGCCGGTGGATAAGGAGGATGTTTTGAGGACCGTCAAGCGCGCGGTCAGTCAGGTCGAGGCTGAACGACAGCTGTTGGCTGTGCAATCATCGGACGGCGAGTGCCTCGAGGAGGTGACCGACAAAGCAACTTTGATGATGGCCAAAGTGAAGAAATATCTTGAATACAGCTACATGAACTACGATCTCTCCCTGGATTCGGTAAGTAGCCTGTTGAATATCAATTCATCCTATCTCAGCTGTATTTTCAAGCGATGCACTGGGATCAATTTTCTCGATTATATTACAAATCTCAGGATCAAGGCGGCAAAGGAACACCTTGCCGATCCTTTCAAGTCCGCCTCCGAAATAGCCACAATGGTGGGTTACGACAGTTCAAGCTATTTCACTCGTGCCTTTAAGAAAAACACCGGGCTTACTCCTACTGAATACCGAAACCAAGTGGGAAGGGGCCTGCGAAGATGAAAAGATTCCTGCTTGTCGCTCTGACTTTGGTCCTCGTGTGCTTCTCGTGTCGAAAAGATCAGCCGAGCCATCCAGAATTGGTACTCCGGTATGCAGATAATCAGAGCTCTGGGTACCCGACGGTTGAGGCGGCAAAGTATCTTGCAGAACTGGTGAAAGAGCGGACTGGAGGAAGAATAGAGCTCAGGGTGTATCCCGATAGTGTGCTGGGGTCCGAAACCAGCGTAATGCAGCAGATGTCCTACGGGGGTATCGATATGTCCCGTTTCTCGCTGGGGACTCTCTATCGTTTCTTCCCCGAGCTTTGGACGCTTCAGTTGCCTTACCTTTACACCGATAACGAGCATATGTGGAGGGTCCTTGATGGGGAGATTGGAGACATGTACCTGCGCAATATGTCAGGTGAACGTATTGTCGGCTTGGCCTGGTATGATGCAGGGGCCAGGAGTTTCTACACCAGAAACCCCATCGCAAATATCTCTTCACTGAAAGGCTTGACCATCCGGGTTCAAGAGAATGACATGATGAGCAGAACAATTGAATTGCTAGGTGCTGAGGCGGTGCAGATTCCTTATCAAGATATCTATTCCGCACTTCAGAAACTGCGTATCGATGGAGCGGAGAACAATCTCCCTAGTTACGTGTTCATGGACCACAACCAGGCCGCTCCCTATTTCTACCAAGATGAACACTTCCGATTGCCGGAGGTGGTGATGATCAGTGTAGATGCCCAAGAAAAGGTGGCGGCTGTCGATCCTTTGTTTGTCGATGTCCTTATCGAGTGTGCAAAGGAGAGCGGACTGTATGAACGAAAGCTTTGGCAGGAAGAGGAGAAACGCGCCTACGAGGCAGCAGTGGAATCCGGGGTGATATTCACCATTCCCAGCAAGGAAGACCTGCTTGAGCTGAAGAAATCCATGGAGCCACTGTACGAGGAACTCAGCCCGCAACAGCGCGAAATTGTTAAGAGAATTGGCGATGCCTAGAGTTTTCAATTTTTTGGATAGGTTGCACTTTCTTTAACTGGCACTTGCGTTCCCGATTTCTCGCTCTTACATTTTTGCTTATGCCTGTGGTAATCAGGTCGAATGTATTAGAGGAGGCTATTATGAAACGTGTAGCGTTTGTTCTTTTGGCACTTTTACTCTGTTCTTCCCAGGTTTTTGCTGCGGGAGAGAAAGAAAGTACAGCTGCAGCTCCTGCAGGCGAAAAAAACGTCAAGCTTGTATACGCAGAGGTCAATCCACTTGATACCATTGTGGGAAAGACCGGCCTGTATTTCAAGGAACAGGTTGAAAAGCTCAGTGATGGTTCAGTTACCATCGACATCCAGGCTTCAGGTGTACTTGGCTCAGAGAATGATGTGCTTGACTCAATCCTCGGCGGTGCTACGTCGATCGATATGTCCAGAATCTCCGCCTTCGCACTTACCAGCTATGGCGCTGAGAAGTCCAAGCTTCTTTCCATCCCGTTCACTTTTGAGAACCGGGCACATTTCTGGGCTTTTGCAAACTCCGAACTTGCTCCGGAATTCCTGAACGAGCCCCAGACCATCGGTCTTCCTATCCGCGGAGTGTTTTACGGTGAGGAAGGGTTCAGACATTTCTTTACAGTCAAAAAGGTTGAAAAGATGGGCGACCTCAAGGGAATGAAGCTTCGTGTATCCAACGACCCTGTTATGAACGGCATGGTAAAAGGTCTTGGTGCTTCTCCCACCGTTGTTTCCTTTGGTGAGCTGTATTCTGCTCTGCAGACCGGGGTCGTCGATGGAGCCGAACAGCCGATTGCAAACTACAAGTCCAATGCATTCCATGAAGTTGCCCCCAACATGATTCTTGACGGCCATACCCTTGGTGCCATCCAGGTCATTATCACGGATAATGCTTGGAACAAGCTTTCCGAGAAGCAGAGAACCGCCATCATGGAAGCTGGAAAGCTTGCACAGGCGTATAATGCGCAGATTAGTGAAAATGCAGAGAACGAGGTTCTTACCTCACTCAAAACAGCAGGTGTGAATATTGTGGAAGTCACCAACAAGGGTGAATGGGCCGACGCCTGTAAGGCTGTGATTGAACAGAATACCAAGAGCCAGGCAGCTCTGTATCAGAAAATCAAGGCTATGAAATAAGGGTTTACAACCAGCGCCAGGTGGGATTGATGTTTCAATCCCACCTTTTCAATTCTCAGGAGATTAACCATGCCAAAGTTCTTTGCAACTGTGGACAAAATTAAAAAGGCATATGATTGGACAGATAGGATTGTACTGCTAGTTTGTAAAATTTTACTTATAGCTGACATTTCGATAACCAGTTATGCAGTAGCCGGCCGTATGCTCAATCAGTACTTTCCCTTTCTGAAGGATCCGGCTTGGTCGGAAGAAGTGGTGCTGACCTGCATGTCCTATATGGCAGTTCTTTCCGCAGCCCTTGCCATACGAAAGGGTTCACATATCAGGATGACGGCTTTCGATAAATATCTTCCCAAGCTTGCTATCAAGATTCTCGATATCCTCTCCGATATTGCCGTCCTCAGTCTTGGCTTGATCATGGCGCATGTCGGTTGGCGGTATGCCACAACGCTGGGAGGACGAGGCTTCTATGTTTCCATGCCGTGGCTTAGCCGATTTTGGATGTATTTCCCTGTACCTCTTGCAGGAGTTGCCATGATCATTTTTGAGCTTGAGTCGATTTATAACCATATTAAGTCCTTCTATGTGAAGGAAGAGGAGAAGGCCTGATGGACGTTAATAGCATCGCAGTCCTAATACTGCTAGGGAGCTTTTTTGTCATGATCTTTCTCCGTTTCCCTATCGCCTATGCGGTAGGCCTTTCCTCTGTCTTTTGCATGCTCTTCCAAGGGAACAATTTGAATGATATCTGCCGACTTATGGTCAAAGGCATCAGCTCGTTCTCCTTGATGGCTGTTCCTTTTTTCATCACCATGGGTGTGTTGATGGGTTCCGGTGGAATCTCACAAAAGCTCATCGCTTTGGCAAATGCCTGCGTAGGGTGGATGAGGGGAGGGTTGGCCCAAGTAAATATTGTTGCTTCCTACTTCTTCGGGGGCATCTCCGGGTCGGCTGCTGCCGATACTGCTTCCCTCGGTTCAATCCTCATTCCTATGATGGTCAATGAAGGTTATGATGCAGACTTCTCCACTGCCGTCACCATTACCAGTTCCTGTGAGGGACTGCTTGTACCTCCGAGTCACAACATGGTCATCTATGCGACAACGATAGGGGGAATTTCCGTTGGAAGCCTTTTCCTAGCCGGCTATCTACCTGGCGCGCTCCTTGCTGTCACCTTGATGATCGGCTCTTACATTTTCGCGGTGAAGCGCGGTTATCCAAAGGGAGAAAAGTTCAGTCCAAAGAACTTCATTATCCAGTTGGGGAAATCCTTCTGGGCGCTCGCAGCAGTTATAATCGTTGTCATCGGTGTTGTGGCAGGCTTTTTTACTGCCACTGAATCTGCTGCAATTGCAGTAATCTATTCCTTGATTGTTTCGGTCTTCGTGTACAAAGGCCTAACTTGGAAGGGTGTATGGAAGGTCTTGGATGATTGTGTGGGTACGCTTGCCATAGTACTCATTCTCATCTCTACTTCCTCAGTGTTCGGGTATTGTCTCACTACGCTTCATGTTCCCGATCTTGCAGCTGCTGCAATCACCAGTCTTACCAGCAATAGGATACTTTTGATTTTGCTTTTGAATGTCATTCTCTTGGTGTTGGGTGCGATCATGGATATGGCACCGATCATTCTCATTGCAACTCCGATTTTGTTCCCGATAGCAACAGGAGCCTGTGGCCTCGATCCTATCCAGTTCGGCATTATGGTGGTGCTCAACTGTGGTATCGGGCTGTTGACCCCTCCGGTAGGAGCAGTGCTGTTCATTGGGTCGGCTGTAGCAAAGATTTCCATGGAACGGGTTGTCAAGGCAACGCTTCCTTTCTATATGTGCATGATTATAGCGCTGCTGTTGGTATCATTCGTTCCAGACATCAGTCTTTTTCTGCCTAAAGTTATCGGGGGGTATGTTCCTTTTGGTGTGTAGTGTTTTAACGTAACGTATTTCATGTACAAAGAGGCCATCTCAAAATCAAGTTTTGAAATGGCCTCTTTCGCATTTACCCAGGCATGGACAATACCCTGAGATCCCTTCGTCTCAGAATGCATGAAGGGATCTCATAAGATATAAGATGCCAAACACTGAAGCAAACTGTGAATGTCAAGGAAGTTTTTCATTGAGGAGGTGAAGACATTATCTTGGACTCCATAACGAGAGGGGAATGTATTCATACGAAGAAAGGAAGAAAGCCGTTGAACTTTATATAAAGTTTGACAAGAGCGCTTGTTCCGTCGTAAGGGAACTTGGGTATCCCACCGGGGTCCTGTGCAGTGCGACTCCCCACAAGCCGGCCGCTTATTTCCAGTATGACCTATCACGCTCCAGCGATGTGCTGAAGGGCATGGTGGGGGAGTACAACGGATATCTGCAGGCTGACGCCGACGCCGGCTACCAGACCAGCAAACAGGATTACCGGTTCACCCTCTGCCTTTGTGCTGCGCACCTGAGGAGGAAATTCGTCGATGCCCAGAAGGCCGGCGCCTACAAGCAGGGTTCGCCCGGGTACATCACCCTTGAACGAAAAATTCCGCCGGTGAAGCCGAGCTCACAGGCTCTTTTCTATCAGAAATACCAAACCGATTATATGTTCTTTACGCTGCTCATTTGTCTCGTTTCAGTACTGAAAAGCATTCAACAAAAAACCAGGATTGGTTTCTGCTGTTGACTATTTACAGAAATCAAGTTGACTGGTCTTGCCAGAGGACGATGCAAGTCATGCTGTGGATGTGTTTTATGCTTATCCTACGGTTTATCAGACAGATCCCTTCATCAGAAGTAGCCAATAACCTATAACGCATTCCTTACGTAAGAATGCATCTCTACTTTGGATAAATGTAATTGTGGAATTCCCATTTTCTATGCTAACTTTTCATGACAGGTGCACAAATTCATCTAGAATCGGAAGAAAACAAACCTTTATCGTAAAATAACATACCTTTTTTCTCTTTGCTTTGGATTTGGCTTGAAAGCGTAAAATAATATACCAAACTCGATAGAATACAACATGTACTTCTGGTATTGCAGGATTTAGTCTTTTAGCAATGGAAGCGGCGTTGCCGCTGAATGACTATCCAAATTTTTTTTGTGATTCCTTAAAAGGAGGAGAACATGAAAAAAGCTCTAAGCATTATGTTGATTCTGGTTCTGTTGGGGGCAGGTGTTCTGTTCGCAGCTGGTGCAAAGGAAACTGCTGGTCAGACAAAGATTGGTATTGTTAATCTGCCGCCAGAAGAATCCGGATATCGCCAGGCTAATGTTGAAGACATGAACAATGTGTTCTCAACTGCTAACGGCTATGATGCAAAGCAGACCAATACAGGCGACAACAGCGAGCAGATCGCTGCCGCTAAGGGTTACATTCGAGACGGAGTGGACTATCTCTTGATTTCAGCGGCTAACGCTTCTGGATGGGATGACACCCTGAAGTCAGCAAAAGATGCTGGTATTAAAGTAATTCTGTTTGACCGCGCAATCGATACTGACGCGTCCAATTACCAGGCAGCAATCCTTTCGGATATGGGCTATGAAGGTAAGAAGGCAGTGGAATGGGTTTTGAACCTTGGTCTTAATAAGATCAATCTAATCCTCATTCGTGGACAGATGGGTTCTGCAGCTGAGATTGGCCGTAGTGCAGCAGTGCTCGAAGCTGCAAAAGCTGGAAAACTCAACATAGTTGCCGATGGAACTGGTGGAGATAGCTGGAGTCTTGAAGAAGCCCGTAAGGTTGTTGAAGCAGCAATTGCAGCTGGCAAAGATTTTAACGTCATCTATGCCCAGAACGATGGTATGGCACAAGGTGCAGTACAGGCTCTCGAAGCAGCTGGCATCACTCATGGAAAGGGCGGAAAGGTCAAGGTCATTGGATTTGACTTTAACAGATTTGCACTTCGGAACGTACAGGCTGGTTACTGGGATGCCGACATGCAGTGCAACCCCCGTCAGGCAGCAGAGATCGCCAAGTGGATTAAGAGTGGAACCATTCCTAACGGAATCGTCTATCAGGAAGAGCTTCTCTTGACAACCGATACCATTACCGATGAACTCATCGATAAGTGGGGAATCAACGCAGATCCTGGTAAGGGCGTAGTCACAAGATAAGTATTTGTAATAATTTACAAACACCACTATGTTAGATATGCAGTGCGGTACGCGGATATAATTCTGCATACCGCACCGCAGTTAGGTTGTACCGTATCAGTATAAGGAGATCTTTGATTGTTGTCAGAAATCATACTTGAAATGAAGGATATCAGCAAATCATTTCCAGGGGTCAAAGCTCTGGATGGAGTGGACTTCAAGCTGCGAAAAGGTGAAATCCATGCCCTCATGGGCGAAAACGGGGCAGGTAAATCCACACTGATAAAAATCATTACCGGAGTCTACGAGAAAGACGCTGGTTTAATTACCTTGCAGGGAGAACCTATCCACTTTAAGACGCCCCAAGAAGCGCAAGACAAAGGAATAGGTACAGTATATCAGGAAATAATGCTGTGTTCCAATTTGACTGTGGCTGAAAATATGTTTATCGGCCGTAGTCACGGCCCAGTCGTTAAATGGAAACAGATGAACGAAAAAGCGGAACAGTTGCTTGCCTCACTCGGTATTCCGGCAAGCCCAACGCAGGAACTTTCAAGCTGTTCGCTTGCAGTGCAACAGATGATTGCGATTGCTCGTGCAGTCGATATGGACTGTAAAATACTTATTCTGGACGAACCAACATCTTCTCTTGACGAAGATGAGGTACATAAACTCTTTGAGCTCATGCGTGAGCTGAAAGATAGAGGTGTGGGAATCATCTTTATTACCCACTTTCTCGAACAAGTATACGAAATCAGCGACAGGATTACCGTGCTTCGCAATGGTAAGCTGGTCGGAGAATATGAAACAGCCTCACTTCCTCAAATCGAACTGATCTCGAAGATGCTGGGGAATGTTCTTGAGGACATCACAAAACTAAAGAAACATGAGTCTGTTGTAACCGACACCTCAGACCCTGTCTTTGAAGGGATAGGGCTTTCCAGTGTTGCGGGGGTGAGACCCTTCAACTTTGCCATACAAAAAGGTGAAGTGAACGGGTTTGCCGGCCTCCTCGGTTCCGGACGCAGTGAAAGTGCCCGCGCGATTTTTACTGCAGACAAGGTAACAGGTGGCGAGGTGAAGATGAAGGGCAAACGGGTAAAGATCAAAACACCTTTACATGCCATAAAGCAAGGAATAGGCTATCTGCCTGAGGACCGCAAGGGTGATGGTATTATTGCTGACCTGTCGGTACGGGACAATATCATCCTAACGCTGCAGGTCCTGAAAGGCTTTTTCAAACCTTTCTCATTAAAGCAGGCTGAGGAATTTGCCGATGATTATATTGAAAAGTTAAACATCAAGACTCCGACTGCCAATACTCCGATCAGATCTCTGTCTGGAGGAAACCAGCAGAAAGTCATTCTGGCCCGCTGGCTGCTCACTCACCCAGAGTACTTGATTCTGGATGAACCAACCCGTGGAATTGATGTTGGAACCAAAGTTGAGATTCAGAAACTTGTGATTCAACTTGCTAATGAAGGAATGAGCGTGACATTCATCTCCTCAGAAATTGGCGAGATGATCAGAACCTGTTCCCGCTTGATAGTCATGAAAGACCGTGAAATCGTAGGGGAACTCAGGGGAACGGGTTTGACGGAGAACGATGTAATGAACGTAATAGCAAAGGGAGGAAAGAACGTATGAGTAAAATGAAAAAAAGCTTTTCTCACCTTTTTCTCCCACTCTCGGTTATGGCTCTGCTTATTATCATCAATCTGGTAAAGGGCGCCGATTATTTCCGCATTACCATGGTTAATGGGGCATTATACGGAAATATCCCGAATATCTTGTTTGGGGCTTCGGAGTTAGTCATTTTGTCCATAGGTATGACTTTGATAACTGCATCTTCACGAGGACAGGACATCAGTATTGGGGAAAGTGCGACCATTACTTCCGCAATATTTGTCCAATATGTCCTTCAAGCCAGTGAGGTCACACCTCTTACCATAGTTGTAGCTTTCCTTTTAAGTTGCGTCGTGGGCTTGGTTCTTGGTGCATTTAACGGCACCCTGGTTTCTATATTCAAGGTTCAGCCGATGGTTGCATCCCTCATACTGTTTACCGGGGGCAGGTCTATAGCCTTTATGATCGACGGGAAATTGTCTCCCATCCTGGCTAACGATATATCGAATAAAATCGGCACTGTAATACCGGGAATACCAATACCAACTCCAATTATCCTGACTGTTGTTTTCATTGTTCTTATCGCAGTGGTGTTCAAGACAACGAATCTCAGGCTCTATGTAGAGGCTGTTGGAATAAACCCGAATGCGGCACGTCTGAATGGTATCAATCCAAAGAAAATCATATTTCTGACCTTTTTGATTATGGGTTTCTGTTCTGCAGTTGCGGGCTTCATCGCAGTTAACAAGGCAGGTCGTCACGATAGTGTAAACTTGCTCAAACTGATCATGATGGATGCAATCCTTGCCGTGGCAATAGGCGGAAACTCTCTAGGCGGTGGAAAGTTCAGCATTACCGGTTCCATAATCGGTGCATACACCATAGAGATGCTGAACAGGACCCTGCTTAGGCTGGAGATTGAACCGGCGATGATCAAGGTATTCAAGGCAATCTTCATTATCATTCTCATGGTAGTTGCATCGCCTGTAGCCAGAGCTTTTTTCACGAAAGCACTGGATAAGGTACGCTCTTTAAATAAGAGAAAGGGAAGTGTCCCAAACGATGCTCATATTCCCACCATGAACATAGCAGGGAAGAAGGAGGAATAGGATGGCTTCTGTGAACGTAATCAAACCAAAAACAAGGATGTCGAATTCGAATATTCTGTTTCTCATAGCTGCGGTCATATTTGTATTGATGTACCTATTTGCAATCATCAGTTATCCAGGCAGTTTCACGCAGTTTCAGACTTTCTTCGACTTGTTCAATCTGAATGCTCCACTCATCATTATGACACTGGGTTTGTGCATCGTAATGGTCGGTGGAGGTATCGATATCTCTATTGGTTCAGTGTGCGGGTTGGTGACAATGGCCTGTGCCGTATTTCTGGAATCCGATAAGGGGAACATCGGTGGTGCCATCCTTATTTCTCTGGGCATAGGTATCGCTTTCGGTATCTTACAGGGGTATCTCATATCCTATCTAGAGATTCAACCGTTTATCATTACCTTGTCAGGGTTGTTCTTGGCTCAGGGATTGCTGACCACACTTCACAAAGATCCAATCAACGTAACCATGCCTGCATTCGTGAGGTTAAGGGATTTTGATATTGTGATTACATGGCTTGGCACGAAAAACAGACTGGGTGTTTTCATTCCGTGTGAAATTAAACCAGGCACGATAATTGTTGTAATCCTTCTTATCCTGCTTGCATCCGTGATGAAGTGGTCTCGTTTCGGGCGCAATGTCTACGCCGTTGGTGGCAATAGTCATAGCGCTAATATGCTCGGCATCAACGTTAAGAAAACGATGTTTCTCACCTATGTGATAAGTGGATTGACAGCTGGTCTCGCGGGCTTTGTGTACATAATGACAACAGGAGCCGGCAATGTCGGGAATGCGTCTGGAGCCGAAATGAAAGCAATAGCTTCGGCTATCATTGGTGGTACACTGCTCAACGGCGGGGTAGGAAACCTGCTTGGGGCACCAATAGGCACCCTAACTCTCTTGGTAATTAACGAACTGATCCGTGCAGCTGGTGTTCAATCAAACTTTCAAGCGATGGTAAGCGGACTTCTGCTATATTTCTTCATAGTGTTGCAAAGTATCATCATGTCGCTTCGTGACAAGAAGAGATTTAGTTTAGCTCTACCGTCTTGGCTGCGATTGTCAAACAAAGGACAGCCCGGAAACTAAAGGAAGCCGTTACAGTCATAGAGGGACTACTTCCTTAATTCAGGCATTTGCTTCCGGTTCTAAACTCCCGGGGGGAAATGCCTGTATATTTCTTGAAAATAAAACTGAAATAATGGGGATCTCCAAATCCTACTTCATATGCGATATCCACGCTTCTCAGTTGTGTGGTCAGTAATAGGTCTTTTGATTTGTTTATTCGGACCCGTGTAAGATATTCGATGAAGGTTTCTCCGGTTTCCTGAGAAAAGATGGTACTGAAATGATTTGGGCTTACATTTGCGACCGATGCCACTGAATGCAGGGAAATATCTTGGTCGGCAGAATGAAGGTTTATATACTGCTTCGCTTTCTGGATCATTTCATAATATTTTCCCGCTGATTTTGATTCCCTGAAATCTATGAACGTATTGAGGATTAATTTCACCCCGTCACAGAATGTCTCTTTTGAGCTTGCAATCTCTGAAAGCTGTGTTTTCTGTAATCCCCAGGGTATCACTTCCTGAACAACACCACCCAGTTCATCAATGATCTTAGATATGGCAACCATAAGATCATACAGAAGGTAATATCCAATGAGTGTGGTCTGGAAAGGGTGTTCTCCTACCATGGTGATGTATTGGGCAATGATTTCATCAATGCCTGACTTCTTCACATATTTCAGCCGCTCCGATATGGGACTTCCATCCAGTTTCAAGAAATCTATCTCGGAAAAGGCGTTCAGATCATGTGATCCGACTATGAGTTTCTGACCGGTCTTAACAGAGAATTTCACAGCTTTTTCCGCTTCAGCATATGATTGGGACAAGCTTCCGATTCGTTCAACCAATGAGCCTATTCCGATTACAACCATGCATTCTGTGTTTCGTTCAACCTCATATTTAATTGCCTGGCCTAATGTATAAGCAGTTTCCTCGAGAGATTCGGATACAAGCTGCTTCAACAACAAGATGATGGTATCCCTGCTTTGGGAGAAGCATAATACCTCTTCCTGATTGTCTATAAGGCTGTTTATATGGAGCTTGGCGGTAATCAAATCTGAATAGTTTTCTGAGGAGGTGGATAGCTTGATGATTACAACAAGGTAACCATGAGCAATGAGGTCGATGCCCATATTACCGCCTTTCTCAAGTGCATCTTCCGTCTTTACGATTCCGGTTACAAGGTCGCATAACCAGCGTTCCTTAATTAGGTCAGAATTGGACTGGGCCTGCTGTTTTAGATTTTCTATACTTGAAAGATGGTTTTTCTCTTGTTCAATCCTATCTACCATTTTATTGAGTGTTGACAGCATATCTGAAGCGGAAATGGGCTTTAGCATGTATTCATCAACACCAATTGATATAGCCTCTTGTGCATACTGAAATTCGTCATGACCTGAGATTATGATTATTTTTATCCAGGGAAGTATTTTTTTGATAATTCTCGAAAGACTGAGTCCATCAACAAAAGGCATCCTGATATCAGTAATCAGTATGTCAGGTTTCACATCCTTCATAATTGACAAGGCCATCTCACCATCTGAAGATTCACCTACAAGAACAAAAGGGCCTGTCCCAGACTGTATGCTGTTTCGCAGTCCTTCACGTACTACTATCTCATCTTCTGCAATAAAAACTTTATACATTGAGTCCAGCCTCTGGTATGCTGAAATATACAGTAGTACCCTTTTTATACTGACTTGTTATTTGCAGCTTCGTGTCTTTATCATAATACAGCTCAAGTCTCTTGTTAACATTGTATAATCCATAGATATTATTCAGATCTTCAAGATCGGCAGAACCACTAATCTGTTCCACGATAGATGCAAGCTTTTCTTCGGTCATACCGATACCATTGTCTTCCACGGAAAAACAAAGGTGATTGTCTTCACGCCAGCCCTTCACCGACAATAATCCACGACCTCTTTTGTACTTAATTCCATGGTACAATGCGTTTTCAACGAGAGGCTGGAGAAGAAGCTTCAATATTTGACAGTTAGCCATTTCAGGCTGGTACTCAATTGTATAGTCCAGGATGTCACTGTATCTGATTTTCTGAATGGTCAGATAACTCCTGACATGTTCAAATTCTTCACTTACCGTTAAAAAGTCTTTACCTTTGTTGAGAGATATCCTGAAAAAGCTTGAAAATGCACGTGTGATGTCAATAACCTGATCATTCTTCTTTTCCTCGGCAAGCCAGACTATTGTATCGAATGTATTGTAGAGAAAATGGGGTGTAATCTGAGCCTGAAGAGCTTTCATCTCTGATTTTTGGAAATTCTGCTGTTCTCTGACATTTTCTGCGATTAAAGCCTGGATTTTGACTGCCATGATGTTCAGGTTGTCGGTAAGGCCATCAAGCTCGCTTACCTGAGGAAGTTCCACTCTTGCAGTGAAATCTCCCTCAGCAATTCTCTTTGACAGGTTTTCAAGTTTCTTGATTGGATTATTGATACTGGCGGTAACTGAGCGCTGCGTTAGGATTGCGAAGATGGTAACAAGAAATACGGTGAAAATCTGGATTATGGTAAGTGCGAAAGTAATGCGTTTGAAATGCTCATTTGATATTGTGGCCGACTCTATTACGCGTACCGTATAATTCTGAAGGATGTCAGAGATTAGGGCTGATACACCTCGAATTTCATCGAGGCTCTCCTCGTTTTCACTCACCAGGGAATGGTTTGCCATCTGGTTTCCCAGTCTGTCGACATTACGCTTCAGTGTATCGACTGCACGACCGGCAACTTCGAGCATCTGTCTGTTCTCTCGATCTTCAGTCGTTCTCATGATATCTTCCAGGCTCTCATTGATGCCATCAATAATGTTGTACTGTCTGCCTTCCTCGAATTTCTTGTTTCCAGCCACGATGTCCCATACTTCATTGGAGATATCCATCTTCACCGTCTGGTTGAGGCGGTTCGTCTTACTGACACTGGTTATAATACGGTCATAGCGACCCATTTGGACAATAAACGAAAAAATCGTGATAACCGGAGGTGTTATCATCAGAAGGATTATGATTACATAGGAAATTTTAATTTTCTCTTTTATGCTACTACTCTTAAATACTGAAAAAATTCTTTCAATAATGGATATCTGTTTCTTCATGCTAATACCCGCGGGGCTCTATGAGTGAAAGATCATCTGTTTCATAGAACACTTCTTCATGAACATATTGTAATCGTGGTATGCTCTCACCGGCTGCCAGTTTCTCAGCCAGCTCGATTATTTCTGGACCGGTTTTTGGGTTGCACTCGATGACACAATTCACCTTGCCTCCGCGCAGCGCATCGATTGCTGCCTGCTGTGCATCAATAGTGATAATGACGATATCTTTGCCAGGACGAAGTCCTTTCTCTTCCATCGCCTCGATAGCACCAAGGGTCATCCCGTCATTGTGGGAGTAAATGACATCGATATCATCATACATCTCAAGAAATTCAATAGCCAACTCGTACCCTCTTGAGCGGAGGAAGTCACCTGATTTACTGTATATGATGCGGTATTCGGGATGGTCCTTTAGAACTTCCCTAAAACCTTCAGCTCTTCCGAGTGCTACTGAAGAACCTTCTGTTCCGAATAACTCCACGATATTGATATGATCTTTGTCACGTTTGCTTTCAAATGTATCCAATACAAATTGTCCGGCATTCCTGCCTTCTTTAAGGCTGTCGGTACCAATAAATCCTGCATATAACGATTGATTTTCGACATCAATTTTACGGTCAGTGACTAAAACAGGAATTCCGGCATCCCGGGCTTCTTGCAATACATTATCCCAACCATCAGTTACGATCGGTACAAATACTATTACATCAACTTGATAAGCGATAAAGGAACGTAATGCTTTGATTTGATTCTCTTGTTTCTGTTCAGCATTGTCATATACCAGCTGCACCCCTCGCGCAGCTGCAGCTTCCTGTACAGAACGGGTGTTACATGTTCTCCATGCGCTTTCAGCACCGATTTGCGAAAAACCTACAATAATCCCGTTGTCTTTTTCAATTTTGGAAGTATCCTTTTTTGATGCGTTGCATCCAAGAAAACAACATATGCATATGAAGAAAATGATAATACGGAATTGTTTACTGATTTTCTTTTTGGTTAGAAACATTGAAAAGACCCTTTTATGTGTAAGCTGACTAATTATACATTCACTACACAAGAATTAACAAGGAAAATTGCGGGTATGCATCCTTTCCTGCCGGTATTCTTGCAGCAGTAATTTGCACAGCTTCAAGTCCAAAAAGTTCGCGCATTGTTTAGCATGATGAGATCTTTATAGAATAGGAAATGGTGGCTGTTTCCTTGGACGAATGATTCACCCTATATGATTTTATCAATATAAGTACTTGATAATTCCAGGGAGAGGCTCCTGTTATGAGCAAAATTCTGCTCCGGCTAATATTTTAAAATGGTTTGCTTATGAGCATTTTGAATTGCGAACTGCCTACAGAAGACCTAAAGGATTTCCTTTTCATATTGGGCTGTTATCCTGGCGAAAGGAGCGTGTAGCTCCTTTAAATCTTGTAGGTTGGGAAGTATGAGAGCACTGGCGGCACCAAGATGAGGGTGCATTATGTAATACATAGAAGTTATGTTGATCTATCTTTATACCGAAAGGAGAAGTTATCATAAAGACCGTTTTGGCAGTAAATCCGAATAGTAGGAAAACCACTGAAGCAATATGACTCCAAATGTGTCTACAGTTCTGAACACCTTTTTGGAACGTACCCCTGAAAGCTGGGCTTGAGCCTGGAGAGGATCTGAACCACAAGGTGTTTGGAGGCTGGTATGAATAATTTGAATTCTGTGCTGCTTGACGTTTGTATTTCTAACTCTATATATTGTAACGAGTTAACTGTGTATTGCTATGGCTTGAGTAGGGGAGGTCGCCATGAATTATCAAGATGATGAATTGATGCAATTCTTTTCAATGTTGGATCTTCACTCGAGCGCGGATCGGAGTAACCTAGATAACGTACTTGATAAAATCTCCTATCCTGAGCAATGTTTTGACCCCATCAAACGATATCGTTTGGAGACTAAAACACACCGAAAGCTGAAGATCTGTGCCCAAAGTGGCTATAAATACCAGGCTGTTCCAGCAATAAGATTGCAGGGGAAATGGCTTGAACAGTTTGGTTTTTCTGTTGGTCAGGAAATCAATGTCCAATGCCAGAAGGGCTGTCTGATCATCCATTTGGAAGACAAGCCCTCTGATGCACGATAGCAAGCAATCAGATAACTGAAGGCAGGCTATGCTGATGCAAAACCTGCCTTTCATGATTTTTCTAAAAAGCAGAGGTCAGTCCCTTGAATCTCCTTCTTGCCCCCTGTGCTCGGAATAGCACTTTCGGCTGCAATATTTTCGGTTGGTGCCGTAGGTCACAAACGTCTCGCCACAGTTTTGACAAGTAACTTTGTTTGTAGCCCGTCCTTCGCCGGCTTTGAATTTTGCATACCGATTCCACCAATCCTGCCTGCAGCCGTCCGAGCAAAAAATCTTTTTCCTAAACCCGGGGGTATGCTCTAGCTCTTTTCCGCAAGTCTTGCAGAGCACATGCTCTCCATCTTCTTGTACAGCAGCCTCATTCCCCGAAGTTCTGGAAAGGCAGAAGCTGCGAACCTGTCCACGAGGAAGGTTCAGCTTTTCTCCGATCTTCGCATAAGACATTCCATCTCGCCGAAGACTGCTGATCTCAGTCATCTGTTTCTCTGTGAGAGGAGGGCGTTTCTTTTCCTCTTCGGATAAGTCAACCTTGATTTCAGATCCATCGCGGAAGATGAATCGGACATCATTTGGAGAATGCACCTTGAGATGATCAACCAGTCCGCTCCATAGGTCCTCATCAAAACGCACGACCTGGCTATTCTGTTTCTTGAGATTATCGAAGAATGAAGTTGCAAGTGCTTTTTTGGCTACCTTGTCCTGGATAGTATTGTCGAGCTCCTCTTTACGTTTCTCAGCCTGCTCATATCGTATCTGTAGTGCTTGATACTCTTGAGTATGGGTATATCCATTGGATCTTGAGCTGGGTTGTCCGCTCGACATACGCTCCATGAGTTCGGCTGTAACACTCATGTCAGCTATGAGTGCCGTCCTTTCCCTTTCCAGACCAGCGGTATCGAAAACCGTATCGTAGACAAGTTTCTGTGTTTCAAGAATGCTGGATGAATCCTTCAGTAGTCTGTTGACTGCTACAACGAACATTCTCTGGACATCCTGTTCTATCAAGTTGCCTGAGGTACATTGGGAGTGTGCCTTATCATATTTCCCATTGCATTGCCAAACCACTTTCTGATATTTGCTGTTTGGATGCCATTTCTTCTCTCCAAACCAAGATCCGCACTGGGCACAGAGGATTCGTCCTGAAAGCATTCTCCGGCGGTTTCGTCTGCCAGGCATTCCATCGCGCCGTTTCATCTCGTTCTGGACTAGAGCAAACATTTCTTTGGATACGATCGGTTCATGATGGTCTTCCACATAGTACTGAGGTACCTCACCTTCGTTCACCTTCTGCTTGTGGGTAAGGAAATCTACGGTGAAGCTTTTTTGCAACAAGGCATCACCGATGTATTTTTCATTCTGCAGGATACTCTTTATGCAGGAGGAAACCCATTGTTTCCCACGTCCGGGTGAGGGGATGTTTTTCTCGGTGAGAATCTCGGCGATCCCATTCGGGCTCTTTCCCTGAAGGAACAGAGCGTAGATGAGTCTTACCAATTCAGCTTGTTCCTCATTCACGACCATGTTTCCATCAGGCCCTTTGTCATACCCAAGGAAGTTGCTGTAGGGAACTGAAACCTTGCCATCCTTGGCTTGCTTTCGCTTACCCCATGTGGTGTTTTCGGAGATCGACCGGCTTTCTTCCTGTGCGATTGAGCTCATGATGGTTATCAATAATTCACCTTTTCCGTCGAAGGTCCAAATGTTTTCCTTCTCGAAGTAGCATTCTACATTCTTCTCCTTGAGCATGCGAATGGTGGTCAGGCTGTCTACAGTATTTCTGGCAAACCGGCTTACCGATTTTGTGACGATAAGATCGATCTCTCCCAATAAGGCGTCGTTTATCATCTGCTTGAAGCCTTCCCTGCGATTGGTGCTGGTCCCACTCACGCCTTCATCGGTATAAACCTTGATGAATTCCCAATCAGGACGACTCTTGATGAATTCGGTATAGTACTCGATCTGGGCTTCATAACTGGTGAATTGTTCATCACTGTCAGTCGAAACCCGGGCATAGCCTGCGACCCTTCTTTTCGTTGAATGGGGGTTGTTGCGATTGTTTGTTATGATTTTCTTTGCTGGAATTATCCTTACCTTTGCCATGCATGCGCTCCGTTGTCATTGGTTTTTCTTCTTCTATCGATTGCTGCCTTATAGGCTTTTTCCCTGGAAGGCCAGAACCGGTTGATTTGCCGTCCATCACGAAAATGGAAGGTATATGAGCCCTCTCCATCACCGGAGATGTGATCGACCTCCTTGTAAAAGGCTTGCTCATCAAACTCGTCGATCCCCAACATGAAATTGGACAGAATCTTCAACTGTTCCTCATTGATACCGATGCTCCTGCATCCTTTGATTCCATCTCTTCGGTTGGATTTGCATCTCCAATTCGCATTGGTTGGTGTCTTGTAAGTCCGGATATAGTTGTTTCCGCATTTCTCGCAGATGATTTTACCGGTGAAACAACGCCGACTCACCTTCGGCATGTTGTACACCCCGAGTTCTCTTCGACGGTCAATCTCTCTCGAGACGGCTTCGAATATTTCCCGCTTGATGATCGGTGGGTGCGTATCCTCGACATAGTACATGGGATGCTCCCCGCGATTCTTCTTCCGGGGCTGGGACATGAAATCCACGCAATACGTTTTCTGGAGCAAGGTATCACCGATATAACGCTCATTGTGTAGAATGGTATGGATAGCCACATCATTGAAAGGTTTCCCAAAGTGTAGGATGGAACGATTGTTCAGTTCGTCTGCAATACGTTTCATCGACTTTCCCTTCAGATAATCCCTGAATATCTTTCTCACTACCTTTGCGGTCATCGGTTCAATGACGAGCTCCTTGCCGGTCCACCGGTATCCATAGACGCGGTGATGCAGGCTGATTCCCTTCTCGTAACGCTTTCTGACTCCCCACCTGAGGTTTTCAGAAGTACTTCTGCTTTCCTCTTGAGCAAATGATGCCAAGACGGTCAGAAGGAATTCTCCTGTACTCGAGATTGTTTCAATATTTTCTTTCTCGAACCTGACATCGATGTTGAGTTCCTTCAACCGCCTTACAGTCTCAAGCAAGTCGACCGTGTTTCTGGCAAATCGCGATATCGATTTCGTCAGCACAATATCAATCATGCCTTGCTCGCATTTGGTGATGAGTTCTTGGAATTGCGTTCTGCCAGATATCTGTGTTCCAGAGACGCCATCATCAATGTAGATCCCCTGGTATTCCCATTCAGGATTAGCTTGAATCAGTCTCTTGTAATGATCGACCTGGGATTCAAGCGAATGCTCTTGTCGTTCATGTACCGTAGAGACCCGTGCATAGGCTGCAACTCGCTTTTTTCGATTTTTGGTTGCCAGTTGCTTTGGTTTTTGTATCAGCTTAATTGTTCTCACTGGTTCCTCCTAGGTCTATACATCCCTACGAATTGAGATTAAATCAAGTCATGTCAAGGAGATAGATTGCCAATTATTGGCTGGTATCTAACAATGAGTTTTCCTTGGACAGTCTTGAATTCCTCGTCAGTCAACAGGTCCTGAGCAAACAGATTCTTGATGAGCAAAAGAGCCATCTGGTAATCGGCCTCTGCCTTGAACTGCTCTTTTGTCATTTGCTTACTTCCTTCTTGAACCTTGTTTTGATATAGCACTCGTGGCTGCAGTAACTGCGTTTGGCATTCCCATATGCCGAGAATGATTTGCCGCAGCAAACGCAGGTGAATTGGTAGAAGGCCTTACGCTTCACCTGATCCTGATGGGCATTCCACCAGTCCATGCGACAGCCATCCGAGCAGTACTGTTTCTTCCTTTTGCCGGGAGTATGCTCCAAACGTTTACCACAGGTCTTGCAATAATCTTTTCCCAGATCTTGAGGAACATGGCTAGGAGATCTCCTACCCCTGAGATTGTGGGTTCTACAGAAGGACCGGACGCAATCCTTGGATAACCCGAGCCTTGATGCGATGGTGGTGTATCCCAGACCATCATTTCTCATTTCAGTGATTTGTGTAGTTTCTTTTTCAGTCATTGTGTTCTCCTGCTTGATACCGGAGAACCGTACCCCTGAAGTTTTTTGAAGCCCCTGAATGGCAAGGGAACAAGAGAACTATCGTCAATCTTCTGCTCCAATCCTTATGGCTTACTCTGATGAACTACATTGGAGTAATCTGCAGGAATCATTGGGTTTTGAAATTTGAGGTTGAGAGCTGAATCAGCGATAATGAAGAGGATTCGTGAAATTGGGAGATGCTTAACAACTCTTACTTGGTATGGTAATTGCTGGGAGTAATTAAAAAGATTGGCCGGTAAAAACCGGCCAAACACGATTCCAAAGAATACTATTCCTTGGATAGTTTCAACAAAATCCCTAGCAACTGATTTAAGGTTCGTTTCCTTAATCGAAGTTTGGGACCCCTGCTACTTTTCCCTCTTGGAAAAACGAGCCTTGATATAGCAAGAATGGCTGCAGTAGACTCTTTTTGCATTTCCGTATGAGCTGAAGGTCTTACCACATTCGGCGCATGTGAACGAATAGTATGCTTTTCGCTTCACCTTGTCCTGATGCGCATTCCACCAATCCATACGACAAGCATCCGAGCAGTACTGTTTCTTTCTCTTTCCAGGAGTGTGCTGCAAGTATCTCCCACAAGTTCGGCAAGTGTTGTTACCCACTTCCTTATCCACATGCGAGGAGGATCTCCTCCCCGTAAGTCCGTGAGTCCTGCAATAAGATTTTACGCATTCCTTTGGAAGCCCTATTTGGTTTGCAATCGTAGAATATCCAAAGCCACTTTCTCTCATGTTCGTAATCTGCGTTGATTGTTGATCAGTCATTACCTTCTCCTCGTTTAATTTGTTGGTCTATACATTCCTACAAGTGGGATGTAAGTCAACTTGATAAAACGTTATAAAGAGAAAAGTTGGTAATCCTCAGCATAGGTGAAAGATACTTATTCGACTATACAGAAGGAGTCCGCTTTCTTGTCACTGTCATGATAGCAAATGAACAGCAATCATCGCATACCGCTGACAGCTTCACATCAAGTATCCAGTAATGACCAAAACTGATGTGGAATAAGTTCATTTCGTCCTATGTGTTCTTCCATAAGCTTTCCAAAAAATAAGGTAATGATTGCTCATCCAAAGGACTCAGGAATGGGTAACACGGTTATCGTATCCCAAAACAGCTGCATTATTTTCTTGGTTGATTGACAATTACTGTGATGGCCTCATAGTGTTACCATAGTCTACTATTAAAGGATGGTTCAAATATGAAAAGCACAATCGATTATTCAGAAATTGTAAGCCTTTCGGGTATTAATGAGATCGAACAATTGGTGACTACTTATTACATCAAATATTATAGGGCACCCAAAGATCTTAAGGTGGAGATTTTACAGTCACTCAAGGATGGTATGTTTACCGGTAAGTGCAACTATGCATTCTGGGGTCCCGGCCAATTTGATCCTTATCGGGATTTGCATAGTTATCCCTCGGTTGAACAAGCATTGCATTTTTCAATCAATGGCTTTCGGCATAATGATAAACCCGACTATCCGAATGACTTGGTTTTCTGGAGATCCGATAATGGAAAGTACTTAGATGGTAATGGAAAGCAAGTGACTATTAAGGAAATCCAAGAAAGAAGAAATAGACTCAAGCATTAAAAAACCTGATGTCTGATTATGGAGGGAATGGGATGTCTGAGGAAATCAAATCACGTGAGGATTTGTATAGGGCTGTTTGGTCAAAACCTATGATGAAATTGGCCGAAGAATTTGGAATATCAGGAAGAGGGCTGGCAAAATTATGTGAGAGGCTCAAGGTTCCTGTTCCTCCGAGAGGTTACTGGAGGAAAATCAGCCTTGGACAGTTAATCAAGAAGATACCTTTACCCGAGGTGGAATTCACCAAGTATGAGCTATGGAAAAATCAATCATCCCTTGATGATCTTGAAAGACGTAGAAAAGCAGAAGAAGAACGTTCAGCTATTTTCAACAATCCAGATATTGAGATTAAAGACAAAGACATCCAGGAGATTGCTTCCAATACATTACGGGCCGAACAAGCTAGAAATCCAATGGTGCTTGTGTCCGAGCAAGATATAACCAGCCCTCTGGTCAAGAAATTACTAATATCACAGACACGTAACAAAACTGCTCCACCATAGCAGGTGGACAAAGGGGACAATAGTTTAGGAATCGGAATCGTCGATGGTACGGTGGCGAGGAATGAGGAGTCGCTCGAACGGTATAGTGCTATTTGCCAAATAGAGCGGGAGAACGGTGAGCACAATATGCCAATTCTGCTGGATCAGATGGTCGATGAATACCAACTTCATCACCATCCAGGTTATGGTGATGATTACCATCAACATGTTGGCCCGGCGGAATCGAACGAGGGGGCGGTTGTGGCCGAATCCTCCGCGAAGTGCCTGAATTCCCATCAACATGAGATACGGGTTGATAAAAATGATGTTCTCATTGAAGTAAGTCACATCATGGTTGCTGACAATCATCATGAACGTAAGCAAGAGAGCCAGCCCACCTCCTGTAGTGTATAAAAGGAAATTGATTGTACCGTAGACGAATCGTCGTGCGCGGCGCAACGGAATCGGGAACTGAGTCTTCTGGAACCCTCCAAGGAGGATGGTCAGTATCGCGGTGCCGATTCCAAACAAGGTGAACCGAATGGTATAACTTGTCCAGGAATCGAGTGGCCTTTCCCGTATCCCCCCAGTTGCCATATTCAGGATTTGACGTCCGGTGGTCAACGGCATAACATTGCCCTCTGTATTGATGTAGGTGAACCCGAGGAGCGCCGATTCGAAAATTTGCGGGAGGAACATAGCCTCCCATAGGGTTATGGGTTTATCAATCGAGCCGCTTTGGAGAAAGTCAAGGATCCATTCGATTGCTGGGTTTGTTCGGGTATACCGACCGACGAGCATGCGAATCGTCTCCTCCATTGGGATTGAGGTGGACCAAGCCCGAAGTTGGCCGTCAGTCGCTTTGTCGATAATATCGCGGAGCCTCGTCGAACAGTTCTCCTCATACTGATGATACAGGTAGGTATTAGGACCCTCCTGGATGTTGTAGTTCAAGAATTTGAGTACCTCGAGTCGTGCTGAAAGAGGAAGGTCAAGAATAATCTCGGTCATATCCCTATTTTCTTTGATGGCGAGATCGATGCGTGCCGGGGTGGATGTCGCCCAGACCTCATAACTGAGCCGACCAAGCACGAATGTACGGTAGAAATCGTCTTTGAAGTTGAAAATTCCATAATCATACATCACGCTTTTGTTGTTACTTGTGTTTGTGGCCACAAGTCCCGAGTGGCCGAACCAACTATAAAGCGGATCGCCCCGACCCGTTGTCACCAACGAGATTCGCAAATCCTTCACAGGTTCGGCTTCACCAGGTGCCAGGTCCCGCAGAAAGTTTCTACCTTCCAGAAGTTTTTCTGACGCATACGGATCAGTGAACATAGGTTCTTGGCGTAACGAGGCGCCAAAGAGCGAAGAGAGGGTGAGGAACACCAGAAAGATTGAACACAACCGGCTGCTGGACATACGAGCATCATAGCACAGTACAACCTGTTTTGTATTATCGAGAGGTGAAGTATCAATCTTTGTGGTTGTTCAGTGAAGATATTACCTTTCCAGATAAGAGAGCATCAAGTTTGTAGGATGCAATGGATAGTGATTGCCACCTGCTTCTCGTTATGCTTCCTTCTTTTCTGCCATAGTCGCTTCCGGTAGAAACGTCTTGATTCCATAGAATGCCACATCTCAAGCGTGTGCAGTTGACAATATCTGGACGACTTGTTACAATTAAACAAACATTTAATTGTTGTAGATATGGAGAAACTTCTATGAAACAAAAGATTCTTGAGCGACACCCAGATGTATGTTCAGAGTACAGCATAAACTGTAGGGATAACGAGGGTGAGCTTCGCAGTTCGCTCTTTGAGGTATTGGGGCTCTCGGAGTTATTCCACGTACTCGCCGATGAGACGCGAACGAAGATTCTTTTCTTGCTTTCCAAGCAAGAGTTGTGTGTTTGTGATCTTGCTTATCTATTGGAGATGTCTTCACCAGCGATTTCACACCATCTGCGATTGTTGAAGATGAGACACTTGGTTCGAGCACGACGGGAAGGCAAACAGGTGTTCTACACACTTGACGATGAGCATGTGCTGGCTCTGATCAAGACAAGTCAAGAACACTATAAGGAGGAGCGTTAAACTATGTCAAAGAAAGAAAATATGAAGAAGTATCGTATCAATGGTCTGGATTGTGCACAGTGTGCGAACGAGATCGAGTCGGGACTCCGTAAGATAGAGGGTTTTGAAGATGCGACGGTCAGCTTCGGAACCGAGTCGATTGTTATTCCTGAATCCGGCCTACAGACTGCCCAAGATGTGATCGCACGAATTGAACCGGATGCGCGAATCGTTGGCATCAATGTTGATTCACATACACATACCGACCATGGCCACTCCCACGATCATAACGGAACTTCTGGAGATGACGAAAATACAGGTTGGCGTGTTGTACGTATGGTGCTAGCCCTCGTTCTTACTGGAGCTGGAATCATCTTCAATGAGACCCTTCATGCGACGCAGTATCAGGTGGCCGAGTACGTTGTCCTCCTTTCCGCATATCTGCTCGTCGGCGGACCGGTGCTGCTGAGTGCAGGAAGGAATATTCTTCGAGGTCGCCTGTTTGACGAAATGTTCCTGATGAGCGTTGCAACATTGGGAGCTATTGCCATCCATGAGTTACCTGAAGCGGTCGCGGTAATGCTTTTTTATTCCATCGGTGAGTACATACAGGACCTTGCTGTCGGTCGGTCGCGTAGATCGATATCCTCTTTGATGGACCTCCGTCCGGATTCCGCGCGCGTTATCTCAGACGACGGAATGAGAGAAGTCAGTCCCGACGTTGTAGAGGTCGGTGCGATTATCGAGGTCCGGCCAGGAGAGCGTATCCCGCTTGATGGGGAAGTTACCCAAGGCGAATCGGCTGTTGATACATCCGCGCTTACCGGTGAGTCGGTCCCGCGATCGGTTGGGATTGGTGATACTGTACTTTCAGGTTTTGTGAACGACTCGGGAACGATACGGATCCGGGTTACTAAGCCATACAAGGAATCTTCAGTTTCCCGAATCCTTGAACTAGTGGAGGACGCCGCCGCCCGCAAGGCCCCCACAGAAAAATTCATTTCCAAATTCGCATCTGTCTATACACCGATTGTTGTCGGTCTTGCTGCGTTGGTCGCATTCTTGCCCCCCTTGTTTGTTCCGGGTGCCGTTTTGAGTGAGTGGGTCTACCGGGCTCTTGTTGTCCTTGTCATCTCTTGCCCCTGTGCTTTGGTCATTTCGGTACCGCTCGGTTATTTTGGGGGTATCGGAGGTGCGTCACGCAAAGGAATACTTATCAAGGGAGCAAACTACGTTGATGCCCTCAGGGATGTCTCTACAGTAGTCGTCGACAAGACGGGAACACTTACGAAGGGCGTCTTTAAGGTGACAAAGACGGTGCCGAGAAACGGCTTCACCGCCGATGATGTGCTTCGTTTGGCGGCAAGCGCCGAAGCCCATTCGACGCATCCGATTGCACGATCAATAAGGGAAGCATACAAACACAACATCGACATGGAGACAATCACTGATGTTAAAGAGGAAAAGGGTTATGGTGTGATCGCTCATGTAGGGGGTCGGAAGGTTATGGCCGGCAGTGATCGGCTCCTTCACCGTGAAAACATTGAGCATGGCGACTGCGACGCGGAAGGAACGGTAGTGTATGTGGTGTTGGATAAAAGCTACGTAGGGCATCTGGTAATTGCTGATGAGATCAAAGCGGAAGCCGCCGAGGCTATAGCTGACCTGAGGGCTGCCGGTGTACAGCGGGTGGTGATGCTTACTGGAGATAATGAAGCGGTTGCTCGCAGTGTCGCCGAGGTTGTCAAAGTTGATTTGTGGTATGCCGGGCTACTACCTGAAGATAAGGTGAGGATTGTCGAACAACTCTCTAAAGAGCTCCCGAAGGGGCAGCGATTGGCGTTCGTGGGAGATGGCATAAACGACGCTCCGGTTCTTATGCGTGCGGATGTCGGATTCGCAATGGGCGCACTCGGTTCGGATGCGGCTATAGAAGCTGCCGATGTGGTTCTTATGGATGACAAAGTCAACGGAATCGGCTCAGCGATACGTGTCGCCAAACATACCCGGTCGGTGGTCATGCAAAATATTTCCCTTGCGCTGCTAGTCAAGTTTGCCTTTCTGGCACTCGGTGCGGTCGGTTTCGCTACCATGTGGGAAGCGGTCATCGCGGATGTTGGGGTCTCCCTGCTTGCTGTCCTCAACTCGACACGGACGTTGCGGTATTCGCGACGAATCGGTGATGGACCAAAGTAATGCATGATGCCGATGATTGTATCGGAAACATCGTTGGCTTGCATGAGATGTAATCACAGTGAGATTGAAGTGCGGTCGAGGTGTCTATTTAGAACACAAGTTTCCATATACCACGGTTCATCATCATTGCTGTAACAGTAATAACTGAATATCCGAAAGGAATAGGTTTTGATAATTTTTGACAACTGATGCCAACGGGGGAGCCAGCAATGACTAGTCCCCTTGGCGGAATGAAACAACTGCAGGGGTATTTTGCTGGAATGGAAAACTATCCAAGTGGCAATAACAGACTGCCTCGCCTCGGGTATCTCCGATATGTTTCGTCATTATTTAAATCTGTTTGCATTTGGGCCCAAGGGAATGGGGGATACCGCTCAAGCATTGGGACCCGGACTACATATCCCCAGACAGCAATTGCGATGGTAGAAGTAATTGACTACTGCTCAAGATCAAAAGCTTCTCTTGGCTGTTTCCCCAAAAAATTCTTCAAGGTTTGAGGCTGAACGGAGAATAGTATTATCCACACGACTTCATTCGTCACGTTTATATCGAGGCAACAATAGATACAATCGTTGACGAATAGGAGCCAGTTGTGTCCCCTTTATGAAAGTAGCGGATACATTGGGCAATATGGAACGAGACATGCCAGAAGCGTCCACAGGCGGCATACATTTCATCAACCAACACTTACCGCTAACTCCTCCGGTGAATCTACCGCAACCTAAAAGGGTGGCAATAGTCACTTGACTGATTGCCTTGGTTTACTAGAGAGAATTTTATGAAGGATAAACATGTGTTGAAAATTCATTTTTTGTTCATATGGAGACATTAACGTTCAAAGACATGAATGCGCTTGTGTGAATACTGGACAATCACGGCAAATCGCCGGGTGAGTAGGCCGGGGTCAATTCCAACTGACGAACGGTATATGAGGTGAGGTATGAACAGAAAAGAGAATACGATTCTGGTTACCATTGTTGCCAATTTATTGTTGGTTAGCCTAAAGTTCGGACTGGCGATTTGGTCCGGCAGTTTTGCATTGCGGGCAAGTGCTTGGCATTCCATGGGTGATGTGTTCATTTCCCTTTTTGTACTCGCAGGTCTGATTGCTGGTCGCTGGGAGGCAAAACGACGTCATCGCGTGGGATTAATAGAGAATATCGTTGCCTTGGTCGTCTCAGGATTCATTTTCTACGTGGCGTATACTATTTTCATTGAGGTAGTTCTTGCAGGCGAGCAAGCCGGACTGCGCAATCCATGGTTGGTGGCGCTTACGTCCCTACTTACGATTGCGGTAACCTACTTCATTGCCCGGCTTAAAAATTATGTGGGCAAAGCCACCAATTCTCCAAGTCTGATTGCAAGTGGCTATCATTCCCGAATGGATATGTACGCTTCAGCACTGGTAGTGACGAGTCTGATCGCTTCCGCTCTAGGTCTCGGTTCCCTGGATCTTATCGTCTCACTTGCTGTTATTCTGCTCGTCCTCAAATCTGGATGGGAGATAGCAGCATCGGCAATAAAAGCTCTCTTCTCTGGTGGTCTTCTCAATCTGGAGGAGGATAATATCGCTCGCGTGAGGCGCCATACCAAGCGCTTCGCATCTATCGGTATTGGGGCACTAATAATCGGGATATTCTTATCAGGCGTCTATGCCATTCAACCTGATGAACGCGGTATCGTTCGGCAATTTGGTCAAGTAGTTGCTGATGTGGGACCGGGTTTGCATTATCGATTGCCGTTGGTCAGCCGGATGGACCGGGTAGCTCTCGACCGGGTGAGGCAACTGCAGACCGAGAACACTCTGGTGCTTACCGGAGACACCAACCTGATCGAAGTCAAGGTGGGTGTCCAGTACATCGTATCGGATCCAAATGCATTCCTTTTTAATGTTGTGAACTCCGAGCAGCTTGTAGAACAAGAAGCTGAGTCATCCGTCCGACAGATTGTCGCGCAGCGAAGTGTTGATGAGCTTCTAACCACCGGAAGGGGGGAGATCAATAACCAAGCGAAGAATCTAACCCAGGCGCTGGTTGATGAGCATCAGGCTGGGTTGAAGATTGTAAATGTACAGCTACTCGCGGTTAATCCTCCCTCCTCGGTTGCAGACGCATTCCGTGATGTATCCAGTGCGCGGGAAGACAGGAGCACATACATCAATGAAGCGATGGCCTACCGAAATGAAGTCATCCCGTCTGCTCGGGGCCAGGCTGTTGGTATTATAGAGACCGCGCGGGCGGAAAAGACTCGAAAGATCGATTTCGCGATTGGGGAAGCGGCAGGCTTCGAGTCTCAACTGGCAGCCTATCTGGTTGCTCCCGGTGTGACCCGAACCCGTCTCTATCTCGAGACGCTCGAGAGAGTACTACCAAGTGTCAACAAATTTATCATCGATCCGACTGTACGGACCGACGGTACCGAGTTGTGGCTCACGAATCCTGAGGCAACGAAATGATGTCAAGGAGCATTGTCTCTGCGGAAATTTAATTGCCTCTCGATCAGGATCATTTGTCCATTTCAAAGGATGCCAGGAGGGACTTGATGCCCTTCCAAAGTATTATAGGAGGAACGTTATGCGTGTGTTTCGTTACCTTATTCCGGCGCTGATTGCAGTTTCAGTCATTGTCGTTGGACTATCACTGTTTCAGGTAGACACTACTGAATATGTTATTGTTACTCAGTTCGGCAAGCCAGTCAGGGCGATTACCGAGCCAGGTTTGTATGGTAAGTGGCCTGCTCCCGTACAGAGCGTCATCCGACTGGACCGGCGCTTGCAGATGTACAACGTAATGGAGACTGAATTGCTTACGAAAGATAAGAAGAATATCTTGGTCGAAGCCTATACAACATGGAAAATTGACGATCCGCTAAAATTTTTCACGAGTGTACGCGATCCTTCGGGGGCTAATAGCCGTCTCTCTGACATCATGTCGTCTGAATTGGGGGTGGCTCTGAGCCAATATGACTTGACAAATCTGGTCACGACAGATCCCGCATCGATGCAACTGACGACCATGACAGAACGGATCACCAACCAAGTTGCACTTCGAGTGGCACCTTACGGATTTTCCGTTACAGATGTAAGGCTCAAGATGCTTAATTTCCCAGAGGCGAACCGACAGAGTGTTTTCCAGCGGATGCGTGCCGAACGTCAAAGAATCGCTCGGCAGCTACGATCCGAAGGAACTGAGCTGGCTACCGTCATCCGTGCTGAGGCGGAGGCTGAACGGACAACAATCCTATCTGAAGCCCAGAAGCAGGCAGAACGTATCAGGGGAGAAGGAGAAGCTGAAGCCATTAGAATCTACGCCGAGGCATTTGGCCAGGATCCGGAATTCTACCAATTCCTACGCACTCTCGAAGCCTATGACGATGTCATTACACCGGGAACGACGCTCATTCTTCCCTCCGACTCCGAGTTGCTAAAGTATCTCGATGCTGATGGCACAGTCGTCCGACCCGGAGCCTGAAAGCGTAAAATGAGGAGATCATGATGAATGACAGACATTCGAAAAACGATTCTTCGCCGGAATTCGAAGCAGATTCGAAACAGGTTGCAGAGGACATGAACGCAAATAAATCCGAACCAGTCTTGAATAGGTTGCGTCAGGTTATCCATCGTGTTCGTGGAATGGTGAGGAAGGGATTTGAATCACAGGAAGACGGATTGTCACCATTGGACGATGTGAAGAGTGCGTTTAAACATCTGGACCTTAGATTCATTGTAATGGCAGCAATATTGCTGATCATTCTAGTTTACATACTATCAGGCGTATACACTGTCCAACCTGGAGAAATAGGAGTGGTTCAACGGTTTGGCCGGGTGATCGCGACAAATGTGCCCGCCGGTTTGCATTATCGTTTACCATGGCCCATTGAGTCTGAAACAGTTGTGAATATCGCACAGGTTCGCCGAGAGAGCGTGGGAGTATCGGAATCAGAGGAACATCCGCTTCACCTTGATGGTCCTCGAAAACTGCAGGTTTTAAGTGGAGACACGAACATCATCGACTTTGAGGTAATTGTCCAGTATCAAATCAATGATCCTGTTGCTTATCTGTTCAATATCGACTATCCCGCGTACCAGTTGGTCAGGGATAGTGTTCGATCGGCGGTCGCTGGTCTCAGCGGGCGATCAGCAGTGGACGATATCTTGACAACTGCAAGACAGCAATTGCAGAACGATGTGCGTGATAAGGCTCAATCCGTGCTTGACGGATATGATAGCGGCATTCGCATCATCAGCACGAGTTTCCAGAAGGCATATCCCCCAGAAGTTGTAGCCGACGCGTTTCGTGATGTCTCGAGTGCAAGAGAAGACAAGGATAAGATGGTAAACGACGCTGAGGGGTACCGCAACAGTGTGGTCCCACAAGCAAGGGGCGAGGCGAAGAGCATCCTGTCCCAAGCAAAAAGCGCGGCACAAGCTCAAAAAGATAAAGCCGCAGGTGCTGCCCAGAGTTTTAATGCCGTACTGGCTCAATATCGTACGAACAGCAAGATTTTTGGAGAGGATGTGACCAAATTCCGATTGTATCTGGAGAAGATGGAGAAGGTTCTGCCCAAGGTGAACACGTATGTTGTTCCGCCATCCGAGAAAATTGATCTGCGTATTCTGAATGGAAGTAGAACGTCAACCTTTCCACCAAAACTGGACAGATGAGAGGAGAACGAAAGCATGATTGAAGGCTGGCGACAGATATTACGTGACATTAGGGCTGCTTTAAAATTGCCGGTAAATGGATCAAACACACATCCGGGACAGAACGGTGATCAACGGAACCCTGAGCAACTGGCGGGAGGAGAACCACCGGTCCATGGAAGTGATGCACAGATACTTGAGATGACACGTACGAAGAAGAATATTGAAGACGATTCGCCACAGGTGTCTGATCTGAGCGAACAGCAAACCAATAAGATGGCTGAAAGCAAGATTCGTGCAAAAGGGTTTTCCGTTAGCTATACAGTGAAGTGGTGGATTGTTGTGATGATCGTGGTGTTGATTGGCACTTCGCTGTTGTTCGGTGAGAAGTTGTTCGGCAAAAGCGCACCGGCTCCGGGAGTCGTAGCGACTTTTGTTGGGGGGCAAGTAACTGTTGGGGATATACGAAAGCACATCGAGGAACTTGCGCTGAATGAACCTCAACTGAACGAACAGCTGCAAACTATTGAAGGTTATCGTGCGATGGTTGAGGAAATGGTATCGGACGAGTTGGTGCGGCAATGGTCGAAGACACGTGATGTTAAGCAAGAACAAGATTTCCGCCATGTGATGGAGCACATCGAAGAGGACATCAACCTTGGAGATATCGATGCAGCTCTGCACGAGAAGGGGATGGGGGTGAGTGAGGAGGATCTCCAGTCGTATTACGATGCCAATCGGGAAGATTTTGGTGAACTGACACTTACCCAGGCAAAGGATGATATCCGGTTGTTCCTGCAATCACAGCGGGAAGGAGAATTTGTCAAGCTTTACATTGATAATTTGAGGACTAATGCCAGCATCACCAGTAATCTTGAGCTACTTGAAGTACCAGAACCTAGCGAGTCGGACTACCTCAGGTTTTTTTCCGAAAATGAGGAGAAATTTCAAGTACCAGCAAGGATACAGGTGGACGAAATCCGGATACCCGTTGGTGCTGATATCGAAGCGGCAAGGAACAAGGCTTCCCAAATTCTTATTCGTTTACGGTCAGGTGAGACCTTGGGTGCCATTGGTACGACATCGGGAACATCTGTAAAATCGGGGTTGATTGTGAACAATGGCCAGAACCCACCAGGTTACGATGAAGTTCTTGACAACTTGGATTACAAAGAGTTCAGTGAAGTGTTCCTGGCAGGAGAGTCCTTCTACATTCTTCGCCTGATCTCGAGAGAACCTCAGCGGACATTGACACTTTCCGAGGCTAAGCCAGCCATAAGGACTATTATTCTTCCGGAAATACAGGACCGATGGTTTGATTCAAAGAGCGATCAAACTTTGTTGACCGTTAATGGCCAACGACTGACTGTGGGAGAATTCTGGCAGGAATTCAAGGAACTCCCGACAAGTTTTGCATTGGAGTATCAAGGCATACCAGGGTGGAAACTCCTTGCTGAACGATTAATCGATCGTCTTTTGCTATTGGATGACAGTTCGAGGCAACTGACAGATTCCGATGATTCCATTGCCATTGAAGAAGCCCAACTCGATGTACTTGCCCAAATGATGGAGCAGGAAGAGGTTGACGATCTCATTGAGGTGACTGAACAAGAGACCAAGACATATTATGAGGAAATCAAGGAAAAGCTTGTAAGACCACCACAGTCCCAAATCCGATTCATCATGGTGGATTTAGGCCAGTCCGAAGAAGATTCTCGCCGTGCGTGGGATCGTGCAAAGGAAGCCTACGAATTGCTTGTTCCTGGTCTCTTCAGAGATGGTTCGGATTTTGCCGATGTTGCTCGGGAATATTCTGACGATGAGACCACCGCCGAGCAGGGCGGCCTGTTGGAGGGCTGGATTGGTGAAGGTCCTGATCTATTTATGGAAACGGAAGTCCATAGTTTCCACCAATCGGTTATGGCGATCGATGTTGGAGAAATCAGCCGACCGTTTGAATGGAATGGGGCTATCTATATCATTCAGGTTACGGACAGGACCGAAGCAGAACAACTTACATTTGAAGAAGCCAAACATTTCTTGGATGAGGATTTGCGTTCCCAGAAACATAAGGAGCTTCGCGATAGACTGTCTTCGAAGCTCATGGAGCGGTACGATGTCGAGTTCTATGAGAAAGAGCTGAAAGCGGCTTTCGATGAGTAAAAATTAAATATTCACGAACGGTTGGATTCGATTGCACTATTAGCCTTCCTGTTCTTTGAATTATATCATTGACCGCGTTAAGGATCTCTAGGGAGACGTAGTGACTGAGCTCGACGGCGGGTATGATCAGAATCCGAGAGGCAGGGATCGTGTTCATAGACAGGTACAATTACACCTTGGACTCTACTGGTGTATCATTATCCAGACCGATTGTGTGTTCAAGCATCTTTTCCTGGTTTAGGGAAGTTTGATAAGGAAGGTTGGTAAGATACATGCCGCATCAGATTTTGGTTATGAATGGTTCCCTTAGTGCCTCAATAACAGTGATAGGTAATTGAGTATGCTTGATATTAGTTCCATTCCCACATATGATTATTTGCATGTCAACGCGGAAAAATTTGAAAGCCCGAGGAACAGTTCCAAGCATATTGGTGATAGATGATGAAGTTGCATTCGCGGACTACTTGTGTCGAGGCCTGAGTTATGAAGGATACAAAGTAACGGCTGCGCAGAATGCTGAGGAGGGTTGGGATCTGATCTTGCTTAGTAATCCAGACCTTGTGATTCTCGACGTTGGATTGCCGGACGTGGATGGAATAAGTTTATGCCGTTCCCTTCGGCTTGAAAGACACCAAATGCCCATTTTAATGCTTACCGCACGTATCAATGTATCTGATCGTGTATTGGGCTTGAATGCAGGCGCAGATGACTATTTACCGAAACCGTTTGCGTTTGATGAACTTATTGCAAGAATTTCAGCTCTGCTTCGCAGGACAGGTGCCAACGGCGATCAACTATGTCTTGGTGATTTGAGCCTTTATTCCCAAGAGAGAAGAATTCGAAGAAATGACATCACCATTTCACTGACACCAAAGGAGTTTGAACTGTTATACTTGCTCTTTCAACACCCCCGGCAGATTGTCCCCAGAGAGACAATATTATCTCATGTTTGGGGATTTGAGTATGAGCCGGAATCGAACGTCGTTGAGGTTTACATTCGCAGGCTTAGAAAAAAACTTGGCCCTCCGAATATGATAGAGACAGCTCACGGTCTTGGCTATATCTTACGGGAACCCGACCGAGTATGATGTTATCATTGCGTCAACGTTTGATTATATGGCAAATGGGGTTCTTTGTAACAGCACTGGTGTCATTTGCGGCCATTTCGTACAGCTTCCTAGCTGTAGGTATGGAATCTGGAATCGATGAAACATTGCGTGAAAGGGCAGAACATGTATCCGAAGCCCTTCAGGAGGTCCCAAACCGAGGATTTGATATGATAGATAGCGCAACTGACGACTTTACGCAGTTGGGGGTTTATGTCCAAGTTTTAAAACCCGATGGAGAAGTAGTTGCTCGCTCTTATAACATTGGACCGCACAGTCTCCCAGTCGACCAAGCTGTTATTGACCAAGTTCTCGGTGGCGATACACCCTACACAACGACTACTTTAAACGATCAACAGATTAGACTCTATTATCAGCCTATTATTCGGGATGGAATCCCAGTGGGTGTGGTACAAGTGGGTCAATCACTTCAGGAATTGACTGAAACGCTGTTGCGGTTGAAAGCTCTTTATATGATTGGGATTGTCGTAACCCTCCTACTGGGAACTGGAATCAGCTTGTTCTTGCTTCAACTGAGTCTACGGCCTATTGTGGAGATTTCACGAACTGCGACTTTTATCTCCGAATCCGTCGATCTGAAAGCAAGATTACAGTATCGAAATGTTGGTGACGAAATTGGGCAGCTTATGCATGCATTCAATCTGATGATGGAGCGACTGGAAACCGTAGTTGATTACCAGCGAAGATTCATCGCCGACACAGCTCATGAACTTCGAACGCCGTTGGCGACCATAAGGGGCAATGCCGATCTTCTGGTTCGCTTCGGACAAAATGCCGAGCGGAGGAATTTGGCTATTGCAGGTATTAAACAAGAGACTGACCGTACCACCCGTCTCGTGACAAACCTTCTTTTAATTGCCCAGGCGGATGCCGGTCTGGTAATGGTACCAACACCGCTCGAGTTGGATGAGATCCTTTTGAGTGTCTACGAACAACTAATTTTCTTGCCAGGCAAAACAAGGGTTGTTTTAAAGCGGTGTGATTCCACAAAAGTGATGGGCGACAAGGACAGACTCAAGCAAGTTATCCTAAATCTGGTTGATAATGCTCTTCGTCACACCGACCCTTCGGGTAGGGTGGTTTTGTCTTTGTGTTCCGATGAAAGGACGGCCCAACTCACCGTGAGTGATACTGGAACAGGCATCGCTGAAGCCGATTTGCCACACATCTTCGACCGATATTACAAAGGTTCCGGTAAATCGTCGGGCTCCGGGTTGGGGCTTTCGATTGTCAAGTGGTTTGTCGCCGAACACTCTGGTGAAGTAAGCGTTGAGAGTAGGTTGGGGTATGGGACAACCTTCACCATTAGCTTGCCTACCTTGAGGGAGAAGGAATAGTCGAACAGTATATAGATTATGGCATACAGCACGGATACAGGATTGGGCGGGTTTTCTGATTTTGGTCTTGCTGGAGTTCCTCGGAGGACGAGACCTACAACAGTTACGCGTGGAACCAGTTTTTCTGCGACGGTAATTAAAGTAACTACAGGTGTAAGAAGCGACAAGTCTTCATACGGTATAATCTATACTTGGATCTCCATCCCATTCTTGAAAATAAACCGCACATCTTCTTTGCTGTAGATCACAGCATGATCGGCAAGGAAATACCAAAGGTGCTCGGTGAATTCGGTAACCACACCCTCCTGCTTCTTCAACCCTTGAGAAACAGTTCTGTTTTTGTCTTTCAAGACTTCCGTTCATGTATCGCGCCTTCCAAATTTGTCAGATGTTTGTTGACCTCGGTGTACTCGCTGCTAAGTTGTTTGAAACGGTCCTGATATGTGTGCTGGTCCATTGCTACATTGGCATTCTCGGTATTGAGTTTTTCCATGCGTGAGACAATTTCGCGACGTTCAACTCTCACCGCTTCCAGCTGTGCTTCATTTTGGGAAGTGTTGAAGATTTCTTCGGTTAGCTTCCCAAAGTTTCCTATGATTTCATCCTTACGAGTGATGATACTGTTGACCGCTTTTACGAACATGTCTTGCAATGCATCCTCATACAAGTGTGGAGAGCTGCACTTGTGGTGACGATCAGCATATTTTTCATTGCACTGCCAGACAATCTTAATGAAATATTGGGAAGAGCTGTCCTCACAGTTAATACTATTGAAAAGATTGCAAACCAGATCAGTTCGCAGCAAAAGGTTCAAAACGATGATAGACATATAGATCTTTCTGAGTTTCCAACAGAGACGATTCTAGCAAAAGAGTAATTTACTTCATCCCTAAGAATATCGTCCCAAGCATTGGATATTCAATGCCGTTCATTGTTTGATACTCTGGATCCCATGCCGGTTCCCTTTCTCCATTGCTTCAACAGCCCAGTCGATCGGTTCCAATCCCTCAAGCCGGTTGTACTCGTCCCAGTACCGTCTGGCCCATTTGACCAGCAGCTTGGTTATCTCGCAGATGTAGGTCGTCCGCCTGAATTCGCCGAACTCCGAATAGCAACCTCCGATGCAGTATGAACAGGCACTCTCCACCTCGCAGGTCCTGCACTTTTCGTCGAGTGAGCAATTGGAGCGATAGGCGCCTTCGCGCACTCTCAGAAAGTTCTCCTTGTGGGTAAACCCTTCCTTGGCAGTCCCGACGATGAACTCTGCCTTGTCGATTTGGGTATGCGGCAGCCATCTGATGCACGGATAGATCCTACCGTCCACCGAGAGGGCAGGCATGGCTCCGCTTCCGCAGTGGCCGGTACAGTCCCAGTCAGGTCCTGTGGACAGGTGTGCGTAGCCGAATTGCTCCTTGCTGAGCATGCTCCAAAACAGATCGTCGCGATGCTCGAGTACATAGGCGGTGCACTTCTCCATCTGACGGTCCAACTCATCATAGTCGGTTTGTGTGCATCCGGTATCCTCCATGATGAAGTTCTGGTTGATGTACCGCAGTCCCAGCTGTTCATGCAAATACACCAGCGAGTCGTAAAGGTAGGGGATGCTCTGGCGGTTTGCGGTGGACTTTGTCTGCATCGACTGGATCGGGAAGGTCTTCTTATACCACGGCCAATGGCGGATGATGCTCTGCATCGAACCGGACCCATCGGAGAACACCCGGTTTGCGTCATGGATCTCAGGACAGCCATCCAGCGATATGCCCACCAGCAAGAGGTCCTTGTATTTCTCGCAGAACCGCCTGGCCTGCTCGGAAAAGAGCGTGCCGTTGGTGGAAATGGAGAAATGAAGCTTGCCCCGCCAGTTTTTGGCATTGGGGGTATCGGTGGTCATCACCTTGGCCAGCGTGTAGGAGCAGATCTCATCCAAAAACGGCACATCCATGAAGCTGTCGCCACCGATGAAGTCCACAACCAACCCTTTCTGGTAGGCCTTGCGGAACACTGGATCCGGATCATCGAGCAGCCCTGCAGGATCGGGATCGGTGAGGATGTGGCCGATGAATGCCTTCGCATCCTCCATCGAAAGCGTTCTTCTTCTCTTGTGCACCTCATAGCAGTAGGTGCACCTGAGGTTGCAGTCTTCGGTGGTGTTCAGCGTCACGTTGAACAAGCCGGGTTCTCTAAAGGGAATGAGCATATCAGCCTCCAATGCGGGATGAGTTCGAGCAACCGCTCGAGCAGGAATTCTTGCATGCACCCGAGCAGTTCACATTGCAACTGGCGTTGCAGTTGGTACTGCAGGAGGTACAGCCCGAGCAGGCACTTTGGCAATTGCCGGTGCATCCACCACAGCCGCGACATCCTCCGCATCCGCTGCACCCATGGCACGAAACACACCACAGTCCCCCTTTACAGCTGTAGCAGTTGCCCGAACATCCGCTGCAGCCCGAACAACCGCTGCACCCGGTGCACGAACTGGTACATCCTCCGGTGCAATTGTGGCAGCCGTTGTAGCACGTCGAGGTACACGTATTGCTGCAATTGGCACAGCCGCGCAGATCATTGATGTCCTGTTTGTACTGGTCGATCTGGCTCAGCAGATTGGCGCTGATCAGGCTCCCCGTTGCAACCGATGAGATGGGGTAGGTGGTGTACAGAAGCGCGCGGGTATTACCCTGCAGAGCATCCTTCATCGAGTTCATATCCGAGGCTCTCATGGGAAGGCCGATGGCAAAGCCAGCAGGCGGGGAGAACACATAATAGTTGTCGTAGCGCTGGTAGCCGTTGACAAGGAAGGCCTCCTGGATCGCCTCGAAGCGGCTTTTGATATCATTATAGGTTCCCATCACGGCTCCTCATGGGCGAAGCACTCACCGTTGATCACCAGGAGCTCGCCCTCCGGGTAATTGTAATGGCTACGGACGCGACGCTCCCAGGTGGCATACAGGAACCTGCCCTCCGCCATCTCGTCGAAGACAGCCTTGAAGTAGGCGTAGATGTCCCTGTCCTGCTCAAATCGGTAGGATGCGTACACCTCAGCCTTCAGGGCGGTCTGTGCGGTATTGATCTTATCGATCGCCAGTTGCATGTCGGCGATCTCACTGTCGTCCAAGATAAAGGGCAGCTTGGTCAGCTGCCGTCCACATTCATTGCATTGCATGGTTGTTCCTCCTAGTTCCATACAGCCCCCCACACCTTGTTGGCGGTGCCTTGTGTATTCACATTTCCCGTCACATTACCGGTGACGTTGCCACTCACATTCCCACTCACGCTCCCTTGCAGATTCCCATGGAACGTGTTCGCATGGACATTCGCATATGGATTCGAGGACACGCCGATATCAAATTGGCTGGCTTGTTGGGGATACAGGGCCTTGGTATATGCTCCCTTCGCCTCGGCGATCACGGTGAAGGAGATCGAAAGGGCAGAGAACAGGTCGTTGCTGCGGATGCGAGAGGTAACTCCCCCGGCACCGGTGATCGTCAAACTGGTTCCCGACCAGCTTACGATCGCAGGACTCGCCACAGGTCCTTCGATGCTGTTGTAGATGCGGCTCCAGGCAATGGCGATGCTTTGGAACATGTCGAAGGCCCCGGCAGCCACCTGGGTGCCAGCTTTGAAGATGCCTGCGAACTTGTAGTAGAACGAGCCTAGAGCTGCAGAAAGGTTGGTCCCGTCGAAGATGAACGTGCCGGCATAATAATCCTTTGCTGTGGTATGGCTGCTGATCTTTGCCCCCTGCCCATCCAGGAGGTTCACTCCCACATCATAGGCGCTGTAGTTGTAGGCTGCACTGAGTGTCCCGGCCGTATAGGAGGTGGGTGTTGCCTCACCCAGCGTTAGGGCACTGAGATACCCCGCGCTGTCGATGGCGTAGAACACCCGCTGTAGCGTGGTACCCGTCGAAACGGGATTGGCTCCACTGGCGGCATAGACGGCAGCTCCCATTTTGGTGGGCGTGTAGCCCAGGGAGCGTTTGGACCAGATGGTTCCTCCGTTGCCCGAGACATAGTAATACGCACTGCCGTATTCATAGGCGATGAAGAACCCGTTGCCCCAAGCTATGCTGCTGGGGCACGTGCTGGCGATATTGATTGCACTCCAGTTCATCCCGTCTGTGCTTCGATACACCGATGCTGATGAGAGGGTGACATAGCTTACCTGGATGTAGACGCCGTTTCCGTATGCGATTCGCGAGTTCATGAAATCGTTATTGTAGGATGGGAATGGATGGGCACAGGTGAAACCTGCGGCTACCCATCCGCTTCCGTTGGTCGAGCGTTTCCAATCGGAGGCCCCTCCGCCAAGCACATGGGCGTAAAAGTATCCATTGGCGAAGAACAGGTTGTCGTAAGCCTCGCTGGACAGCTCGCTCCACGAAGTGCCGTTCGCTCCACCGGAGAGTACCCGGCGTTGGACCGAGCCCGAGCAGATCGCCAGGAAGATACCATTGCCGAATGCCAGACCAATGGTGGAAGGATACGCAGTGCTCAGCGAATAGGATGAGACCGAGCCCACGTTCCCGGTGGGAAATGATTTGAGCGTCGAGCCCCACGCGACTACCATCCTGCCGTTTCCCTCCGCCAAGTGAGGGGTTGATGAGGATGTCGAACTGATGCCAGATACTCGTCCGGTCGTACAGGCAGCCGGGTCATACAAAACGCCGCTGAGCACTTGGCGTACCTTGACCGTCTTGCCCGCAACCGTCGCATGGTCGAGGGTGCGGCTCTCGTAGTCGCTCCAGGTGCCCCCTCCATCGAGCGAGTACTGCTTCTTGCCTGCAACCTCAGCACCTGTGGAGGTGATTTTCGCAAGGTAGTTGACTCCTCCGAGCTTTAGTGGAGACTGGGTGTAAGCAGGCAGGGCAGGGACGGTGAAAGCGGTTCCCGCATTTGCCGTGGTGACCTGCTGGTTGAGCAGGCTGCGGTCCTGATCACGCTCGCCAGAAGAGGTGACATGCAACACGTTCTCGAAGACGGTGGATACAGAGCCACCTTCCACCTTGGTGGCCATGAACGAGCCGCCCTTGTGCACAACCGCGTTGGCTGCGACCAGGGCGATGAGGTCCCCCATCACCGTCCCCATGTCCCAATAGGGGGTGGAGGACAACGAGCCGTTGAATGATTCGCCGGTACGTACCTCGTTGACGGTGCGCAGCACATCGGCATCAAGGCGCTCGATGCGGGTCTCCGAGAGATCGGCGTTGCGGATGACCGTACCGACGAACTCGCTGGTTCCGTCGCTGTTGATGATGAAGCCCGAGTTCCCATCCCCGATCGCATGCTTTCCCATCGAGCGGATGCGTCCGGTATCGATGATCTGCAGATCCTGTGTGGAGAGCACATCGATATTCGCCGACTGCGCATACAGGGTACGATAGTATGCGTACAGTGCGGTGGAGGTGACGGGAATATTCGCCCCACCGAGGAGCACCGCGTTGCCGCATTTGCTCATCGCCTCGGGATATTGGGCTGCGTTCTGGCTGGTGATGGGAATCCACGAACCGCTGGCGAACACCTGGGGAACGTAGTCGTCCCCCGTCTGCAGCACATAACAATCCCCTTCGATTGCATCGCTGATGGTCCCGGGACCTCCCAGGATCCCGTAGCTCCTGGTGTACTCGGTCACATCGTTGGCCGAGAGGGTGAGTGTGCGTATCATCGTCTCGGTACTACCCAGACGGGTATAAGACATCGTGCAGGTGATATCGATCTGGGGTGGCGCCTGCTTCTTGGGGATGGTGAGTGTCAGCTCTCCTCCCGCATAGGATTCGGCATTGATCAGCCATTGGAAGGTAGCGTTCTCGTACCCCCGGCTATCGGCAGTGAGGACCACGACCGAATTTTCCACGCTGCGTACATTGCGCTCATAGGTGCTTCGGTTGCTTTTGATGGAAAACGAGATCGAATTGCGCAGCAGGGTGTTCGCCCCGACATCCAAAAAAGGTTCTGCGTAGGTGATATGGGGTTCTTGGGGAGTGGAGTCGCTCCACACCTGTTTGACGCGCGTCCAGTACTCATAACCGTAATACCAAGGGCCGGGCAAGCTTTCGCTCCACTGTGTAGCGGCCCCCGGAGATAACCCTTCTTCAAGAAGCGCGAACTGGTGGATCGGGGTGACACTGAGCCCATCGGATCCCGCCTCCCCGTCAGAGCCCGCCTCTCCGGTCTCACCATAGGAGACGAATGAGGTGGCCAGCAGCTCGGTCTTGGACGAATCGGTGTAGATCTGCACATCGAAGGCACCCGCCGAGCTGTAGCTGTACGAGCGAACTCCACCTGTCATGGTCCCGCTTGCACCGCTTTGGGCCCAGCTGCTGCCGTCCCAGCTGCGTGCATGCACGTATACCGAGGGTGTGTACAGCGACCCGTTCTTGTAGAAAGCCAGATCCAAAATCCCTGAGGAGGCAGAAGACATCGTCAGCTGCAGTTGGTACGAGGGAGCATCGCTGAGGGATGTGAGGGTATAGCTTGCGCCGGTTAGTGCCATGTGTTCTCCTTTTGGTCAGCTGACAGAACAGAAATAGGTGGCCTTGATCAACACGTCGTCGTGCGAGACGGATATTGCCTTCTTCTTGGTGGTGACGATCGAGCCATGGGCAACCGCCGTGGGGGTGAACGCCACCGCTGTTCCGTCCTTGTCGGTCTTGGTCCAGCTGTAGGTGAGGCTCACCCCGGTCCCGTCGATCTCCTCGCCGTTCTGATACACACGGCAGATGAGGGTGGTGCTTCCCGTGTCGTTCTTGAAATAGCTTCCCGCGGTGGACTCGATGACCGCCTGGTAGGGATCGGTGACGTCCAGGATCGAAACGGCCTCGGTGTCGTAGCTGATGTTGAAAGTGTCGGAAGTGGCGTCGGTGTCCAGAATTGAGCACTTGAACATGGCAAACGAATCCACCATGGAAGGAGTGACAGCCAAGGTGGCCGCAGTTGCTCCTGCGATATTTTCCCAGACGGTCCCGTTGATCGATTTTTTCCACTGGTAGTCGAGGTTTGTCGTGTCCTTGGTGGTACCGCGGATGAGCTCGGCCTTGAGCGACAGGGAGGAGGGGCTGTGGTTCTTGAACTGGCTGCCTCCGGTGGCGTAAGCCCGGGCGACCACGAATGAGGTGCCGTTGGCCACCCGCGAGAGGGTGATGGCGACCGTCACGGGAAAGGCGAGGTTCAGAACCGGGTCGGTGTAGGTGCCGCTGAATTGGTAGTCGATCTGCCACACATCGGTCGTGAGCTTGTCCTCACTCACCGTGAGTACCCCGCTGGTGGCATTGATTGTTTCACCGTTGGAACCGCTGGTGACCGTAGTCCAGGTGGCAGAACCCGCGATGCGGCGCTTCCAGGTCTTGGCTGTCATGGTAGAAACGACATCGGTCCCTCCGGCCTTGCGCACCACGGGGGTGAGCTGCAGCGAGGTGTCTCCTGCCCACGAGGGGTTGAGGGTCTGGTTCGATGTATCGTACAGGCTGGTGAGGGGCAGATTGCTGTCGATACCGGTGATGAGGGAAATACCGTCGGTATAATCCATCAGCGTGAAACTGGCGCTTGTCTTTGCCATTGTATGTGCTCCTTATGCTTCGTAGCCGGTCAGGTCGATCTCACAGAAGAAGACCGTACGCCCGACGCAGTCTGCGTTTTTGATTTCGACACTCTTATGGGCGATTGCCTTTGATGAGGTGTTCCACCGCCCGTCATCGATCGGGTCGGCACTGAGGCGCTTCCACCGAAAGCGCGAGGCATCCAGCTCTTCGGTGATCTCGGTGGTGTTTTTGTGGACGTGGCAGGTGAGGATCGTATCGACCTGCTCGGGCCGGAAGATCGAGCCGTTGGACGACTGGATGGATACGGTGTACGACGATCCGTCCACCCCCGGTGGCCCCGGGGATCCGACGGTGTCGTTCTTGCCCCTGTCGAGTACCTGAAGGTAGGCTGGGGCACTCAGGTCGAATGCCGAGATGCCCACCGCCTCGTAGCGGTACACCGCACTCTCATCGGTGAAGGTGCGTGCGGTCACCAGGACTGAAACATTCAGGCCGCTGAAGGCATCGTCGATCAGGCGTACCAGGGTGCCGCAATTCAAGTCGACGGCCGAGAAGAATGTGTACTGGCTGCCAGCATGGCGGTGGAACTGGCCCAGGAGGTTCGCATGTTCTTGGGCCAGGGTTCGCTCGTGTACGAACACCAGCTCCTCGGAAAGCAAATTGTCCGAATTTTCACCTTCGTAGACGCTGTCGGCTGTCCTGACGATGTTCGTGTCACGCACATAGATGATATCGGCATAGGCATCGAGTCTGGTGATGTGGTAGGCCAGCGTCCCGTTGTTGTGCGCCGCCACCTGCAGGTACGGACCGCCTGCAGCAGCGATGTTGGCGGTGATGTAGCCGCTTTCGGCGGTGAACTCGGTGCGCACGTTCGAGACGGCGATGATGTCGCTCGATCCCACGATATCGATCTCACTAGCGGCGTTGCAGGCTTCGATGAGGGCTAGAGTGCGGAAGCTGTCCGTCTGGGCTTCGGTCCACTCTCCTTGGGTATAGATTTCACTGCCGTCGAAGTGCGCACCACCTTCCAGCTTGAGGTAACAATACGGGTGCCCATCCCCTCTTTCTGTGGTATTGCGGTACACCAGATAGTCGCCTGCCGTCCCTAAACGGGTAAATGAAACCCGCGCACTCTTGTACTGGCGGATCTTCTTGGAAAGCGTGATCGCCTTGCCTCCCACCACAACCAAGTCGTCCTTATCGAGGGTGGGAAGGTTCTCAGTGGAAGTGCAGTCCACCTTGAAGAGCCTGAGGTGTCCCAGTGCATCAAAGAAATACACATGACCCAGTTCATACACCAATTGGTCCAACAGCTCGCCGCAGGTGACCGATCCATCCACGCTTCGGGTGACCGGTGCAGTGAGGGAAATGCAATCTGGTGATACGGTGATACCCGCTCTTGTGCAGATAGAGGCGATCGCCTCGCTGGCTGTGCAGTTGAATAGGTGCCGTCCACTTTCGATGAAAGCCTTTCCCAACAACCGGGTGCCGGTGTCCTCGATAGTGATCGCCAGCGCTTGCTTTCCGCTGTCGGTGAGCATCCAGTTGTAGCTGGTGGACAGGTATCCGGTGAACACGGTTCCTGCCCCATCGGCGAGGATGGCTTTCACATCGCCTTCGGTGGCGATGATATCCTCGATTGCAGGGCAAGCCTTATCCAAGAGCAGATCAACCTGATTCGAAGCGCTTTTCAAGCCGGACAGCAGCTGCTGGTGGAAGGTGATCGACCTGCGTGCGATATGCTGTTCGCCGATCGTCTGTACCAAGGAGTGTCCCTCCTCGAGGTCGCCTCCCAGGAAGGTGAGGGTGAGAGAGGGGCTGTGTATGATGCTCATCTAGGTTGTCACTCCGTAGTAATCCAGCCGCTCGAACTCGCCTCGGATCATCCGGGCGAAGGCGCGCATCCCGTCGCTGCCTACAACCGGTGCCTGCTGGTAGATGTTGATGGTCACTTGCGTCGCTCCCTGATACCCTGCGTTTCCCACTGCCGTGGTGGTGGAGACCGCGTCGGTTGCCACGCTCCCCTGGTCTGCGATCGCATCGATGTTCGCCAGGCGATCAGCAAGGCCGCTGAAGGCGTCGCTGGAAAAGGATCCGGGACTGGATGCATAGCTTTTCTTTCTGAACGGGTGCACCAGGTTGTAGGCCGCGGTGGCAATCACGGACCCGAGGTACTGCACCCAGCTTCCGAGCCACGACAACAGGTCCGCGACGTACTGCAGTGGGCTCATGAGGATCGTGAACGCCTTGGCCACCAACAGCAGGATGGGTGAGAATGCCATCATGATGCCGCTGATGACCTGGAAGACCGGGGCAAGGCTTTGCAATACAGGGGTAAGGACCGCCATGAGGATGTTTCCCACCAAGGCGAAGGCTGTGTGCAGCACATCCAAGACCGGCAGGAACAGACTTGCCAAGGTGGTCCCGATCCAGGTGAAAGTGTCCACCAGTGGCTGGAACACCGCCGTGAGCGCCGGCTCCATCACCGATACGAACCCCTGGAGGATGGTGAGCAGGATGCCCAAGGGAGAGAGGGTATTGAAGATGATGTCGAGGATCGGCTGCAACGTTGATATGATCGCGGTAACCCCTCCCAGCATCTCGGTGGCCACCATGCCCATAAGGCCTCCGCTTACGTCCCCGAACAGGCCGGTGAACACACTGGTCAATCCGTCAGAGAGCATCGAGGCGATCTGAGAGCCCATGCGTGTGTCGGTCTGCTTGGTGTTATCGGCTGTCTCAGCTGTAGAGGCTGCCGTGCCCTCACCACTGGAGGCGATCTGGGAAAGCAGCTTGGTCTGATTCGCCGCATCAGCCTTCTGGGCGATCGCCTCAAGGTCAGGTGCGACAATCTCATCGAGTGCAGTCTTGAAATCAAGGCCGATATCGCCGTACAGGGAAGAGACCATGTCGGCACTATTGAGCACGACCGTCTGGGCGGTATCGATCGCATCGGTGAGCGCATCACGCAACAGCGGTCCCAGATTCTCAAAGCTCTGGTCGGCTTGCTGCTTGTAGAAGGTCGCCTCATCCTTGCTTTCAGCGGCTCCCATATCAAGGTTTGCCAGCTTGTCACCCAGGCCGAAGATCTTTCCCACCCAGGTGCCCTGGATCTTGTCCCCCGCCTTGTTGATCGCATTCTGGAATGCCCCCAGGATCGCACTTTCGATGTTCAGCGCGATGTAGGTGACCCAGCTGATGATGCCCACCACTGCATTGCCCAGCAGCTTGGGAATGCTTTCGAACACCGCCTTGAGCATGGCACTGATGACGATGCCGATATTCTGGGCTGTGGTGGTGATGATCAGCTTGAGCGAATCCCACTCGAATGTGCGCTTGAGCAACTCCCACACGGTGGAAAGCGTCAGCTTGAAAGCTTGGGGCAGGTTCTTCATCACCGCCCCTACGTAGTTGATGAGAGCAGTGAGGTTGGTCTTGATGCCGCTGAAAGCTACATCGAGGTTACCCAACCACGGACCGAAGTTGTAATCGATGATGCCGCCCACCTGCTGGCGGATGTCGCCCCAGGTGTTCTTCATGTTCGTCAGGTGTTGGGCGGTATCCCCATCGGCCATCATCGCCGAGTACTCTCCGAGCTTGTCGATCACCTTGTCGACCGCCGCTCCGTGTGCGAGCTCGTCCTTGGTGAGGCCATCGAGCTCGATGCCGAGCTTTCTCAGCTCCCCGGTGGCCCCGGTGTAAGAATCCAGCAGGTTCATCATCGAGCCGTTGAGGTCCTTGCCCGTCACGTTGGACAGGTACACTGCAGCCTCGGAGATGCTTTCAATTTCGTCGGCACTCTTGCCCAGGGCGGCCAGCTGGGCGACCATGGATTCGATATCGCCCTTGCCAGAGAGTGTCTGGCTGCTCAGCCGCTCGACCACGGCAGTAACCTTCTCATACGAGGTGCTGTCGCCCAGTGCGAGGGCGAGTTGCTTGTAGGATCGTTCGGCAGCGGAGAACTCGGAGAATGTTGAGCTCACCGCGCTTCCCAAAGCCTTCACTGAAGCGATGATCGCGGTGGCGGCGAAGGCGCCTTTAAGCACTCCACCCAGTTTGGTTGCAGCACCCTTGAGGCTTCCCAGGTCGGCTGCAGCTGATTTGACAGCCCCTCCGATGTCGTTCTGGCCTTTGATGATGACTTTCGCTTGTGCTGCCATACTCGCTTTCCCCTTATGCAATGTAAAGGGCGCCCCATGGACGCCCTGTGATTAGTGTTTCTGTGTCATTTTCTTAGCCTGCTCATGCACATGTCTCCGGTAGTTGAGCTGAATCAGCTTGAGGATCTGCATGCTCATGTACGGCTGGTCCATGAGAGAACCAGCGAACGGTAGGTGCCTGAAGTCCCCGCTCTCAGAATCGCAGCAGGGAAGGAAGATATCGGTTATGTAGAAGAGCCAGTGGCCGTACTCGGCGTAGAGCTCTGCGCTTCTTCTTCCGTTGAAGACCTCGCAGCAGAGGGATGCGATCTGCCGCCGCTCGCGTCCGCACGGGAAAAAAAAGCGGCATGGGTGTATTCGTTGACGACCTTCACCGTCAGATCCAGCGACTCGAATACCAGAGAGGCAACCTCGCGGTTGTCCATCTTCTTTTTGGCATCCGCATCCTCGTAGAAGTTGTGGTCAACCAGGATCGAGGGAAGCAGATCACGAAGGAGGGTGAGTGTCTGGTTCTCCCCCTGCTCTGAGGCTTCCTTGAGTCGGAGCATCTCCAAGGTGGGCAGTTCCTTGAGTACGATATAGGCTTCATCGTCCGCCTTGAGGCCCACCAGTGTTCCCACTTCAATGCGCACCTTCTGTATGCACGCGTCATAATGTCTTGTCTTGATGAACATGTCTGTTATCCTCCGTAGGGTGTCGAAATCTTGTCGGTGATCACGATGGTGATGGGCTCTTCGGTGCCCACACTGAGTGCCTCGCCTGCAACGGTGGAGCTGAGTATGCCCGTTCCCCCGACATTCGCATCCACCTCGCTGATCGCCACATGCGAGAGGGTGATGGTAATGCTGTGCCCTGCACCAGGGGATGAGAAGGTCAGCTGAACAGAAGCGTTCTCCTCGCTGGTCAGGTACGAACTCTTGAGCGTTTCCACCTCGGCGCTGTAGGGGATCTCGAAGTTGATGGTCACAGCTCTCTTTCCATGCTGGGGCCTGCCTGCATACAGGCCCGAGGCATAGGTACGCGGGGAGCTTTCGAGCGCGTTGTCGATCTTCAGTGATGCGCTGGTGATGTCGTACGTGCTTCCGTTGACCGTGAAGGTCGCATTGGTGCACCGGTACGAGGGGATGGAGAAGCTCTTCAGTGCCTCTTCAATGGTTCCGTTCTCTTCAGTGGTCCCCTTGATGTCTATGCTGCCCTTCACATAATCGCCGGCTGCGCAATCCAGGCTGAGGGCGCTGATGGTGCACCCCGCGTAGCGCTTGATTGCCGCCTTGCGGTCGATGGTGAAGGTGAGGCTGGGAAGTGCCTCGTTCACATCGCAAAGGCCGATGGTGTGGGTGTACGATTCCGAGTCTCCCACCTGGGCGCAGGTGTCTTCTCCCCCCAGGGCGGCGTGCAGGATGAGACCGGCCGATTCGGGCCGGAGGATGAAGCTCACCGAGCCCTCCACCGTCACCGCCAGAAGATCGCGGTTCGTAGCAGTCTTGCTTCCCAGCAGCGAACCCTCGTCACCTTTCTCGACAGCCACCTTGATGCTTTCACTGGTCAGATCGACCAGTGTTGTGGGACTGGCAGCTTGGGCGAAGGAGCTTTCCTTGCCTGCCTGCAGCCGCGATCCCGTTCCTGTGTAAAATGCCATATGCGTTTCCTCTCTTGTGGTATCTAGAATTCCTTGGACCACTGCAAATCGATGCTTGCCTCGATGGCGGTGACCGTCGTGCTTGCGGTTACGGCAGGGTAGTAGTCCATGTCGGTGATGCGCGCGTCCTCGATGAATCCTCCCAGCGTGGGATCACCTCGTACGAGTAGGTACAGGGCTCCATACAGTGCGAATACACGCTTGACCAGAATCGCGTTGGGTGCACTCTTGCACAGGAGAAAGATGGTTGCGCGCATGGTGGCCAGGTCGCTGTTCATGCCCAGCGGCTCGAGGTTCTCATAATCGGGCTGGATGTAAAGCATCGTGGGTCGCCGCATGCTGTCCACATCAGGAAAGTCGATCTCTATGTTCTTATCGTCGAAGTGCTCGATGGAAATTCCCTCTTCGCTCTCCTGCAATCCGACCAAATCGGTGGCAATCACCGCCTTGAGCCTTTCGAGCACCTGCATCTCGGTTATCATCGTTTACTCTCCTTTTCAATGCGCGCCACTTCCCGCTGCACCAGCTGATCGAGCTTCGTCTTGAAGGCCGTTGTGCTCAGGTACTTCTTCACCGGAGCGGCCACAAAGTCGCGCTCGGGAAGCTTCACCGAGTGCACGCGCACCCATTTTCCGTCCTTCTGGAATGTGAGGTATCCCCCATCCTTGGCAGTGATCCGAGCTCCCTTGGCCAGTGCGTAGCCGTAGAATACTTTGGTCTCTTGTGAGGAAGCTTTGGCCTCGACAATGACAGCTTTACCGCTACGGATCACGCGGCGGCTGATGCTCTTGTACAGCGCCCCACTACCTTTAGAGAGCCCTTGGGACTTGTAGGCCTTACGTACCTGGGCTCTTGCGGCCGTACCGATGCCGCCCAGAATGCGACGCATCGCCTTGTGCCGCTTCGCCCCCAGACCCTCGAGGAAGGAAAGTGCCTCATCCAGTTCGGTTTGAACTGATATGCTTTCAGTGCTGTATCGTTTCCGTCTCTCAAACATGTCAGAACCCCAGGATGCGCAAGCTGTCCAGCGGTTGGAGGTATTTGCGGTAGTTGCTGTAATTGACGAACGTGCGGCTGTTGTCGGCAAAGCTCTTGCCTGTCAGGCCGATGTTCCCCCCGGTCTCGCTGAGCATGAGCGTGGCGATGCGTAGGATCGAGACGACGATCACCGAAGGCATCTGCTCGATTTCCCATCCAGCGGTGTAGCTGAGGCGGATATTGTCTTCCCCGATGGGAAACTTCGTGGCATGGTCGATGAAGCTGATGTAGTCGTCGTAGGTTTTCACCTGCGTGGTATCGATAGGCGTAGTCCCCATGATAAGAGACTCGACCGACTGGATATTGCGACAGGGTAGGTACAGGCGACGAGAGCCCGAGCCCGAGGCGACCACATCGGTATACTCCTGCTGCTTAGGATCGAAGCCCAAATACGAGGTCACGATATCCTCAGCAGTGGACAAGAAGGCGCCCTTGAGCTGCACGGCCTCGCTTACGTCCTCGTAGTTGCCGCTGTAGGTGTTGAACATGGCGATGCTTGCGATCATGTACTTCCTCCTTCATCAAGGTGATGGACACCCCGGCTCTCACCGGGATGCCCCCAAAAATCCTTGGAATCCGTTTACTGTCAGCTGGCCATCAGGCCCGCACTCCTTAGCTTTGCCAGCAGTGCATTGAAATCCATCACGAGCTCTTCGATGGTGGTCGCTGTGCTATCGACTTGGCTGGCAGCAGGAGTGAAGTTTCCACCGGGCAGCCCATCGATGATCGCCGCAGGATCGATGGTTACCTTCGCATTCGCTGCGAGGATGACCTCGCCGCCGATGACAGTTTTCTCACCGCCTTGCTCGCGGTAGTTCTTGGTGTTATATGACATCAATTACCTCCCTTAGGCTTTCTGCTGCAGGACCTTGACGGCCTCGCCGAGTATCAGTCGCCCATCCACACGCTGGGATCCGAGGAAGCCAACCTGTCCGGTCGGTGCGAACAGTTCGCCCAGGCGCTTGAAGGTACGTCCCTGGCGGTCGGCGATCCAGTAGTACGAGAAGTCCCCGAAGGCCAGCGTCTTGGCCCCGCTTGCGATTTCGGGCATGTAGGCCGAAGTCTTCACCGGACAGCTGAGGATAGTGTCGGGAGTGCCTGCAGTCAGCGAAGGCTGCCAGATGTACTGTCCGTTGCCGTCCTTGAGCTTGCGAAGTGCCTTGACGGTGGCATCATTGGTCACCCACACCGCGTTCTTGCGGTACGGACTACGAAGCGCATAATACAGGTCGATGACTTCGTCGGCATTCAGGGCGGTTGCGGAAGCCGCGTTGACGCCGATCTGTGCACCCCCTGTGGCCGCGAGGATACCCAGCGGCTTGCCCGATCCGTCCCCGGTGAAGAACGCTGCCTCTTCCTTGGCCCCGATGCGGCGGGCGAACTCGGTGGCGATGTAAGACTCGATGTCGAACACGCTGTCGTTGATGAGCTCCTCGCTCACCTTGATGATCGTACCCAGCTTGTAGGCGCTGATGGTCACCTGCCCGAAGCTGTCATCGCTCTCAGGATACGTTCCCTCCTCATCGATCCATGCCGCCTCGCCCTTGGATGCGGAAATGGGAATCTTGCGATCGCCGCTGGCAGTCTGGATGATCCTGGCAATTGAGCGGAACAGGTTCTCCTCCTCCAACGCTGTCACGAGGGTGTGTTCGAATTCGTCGGGCACCAGGTAGCCGCCTTCGGTGTCGGTGCCAACCTGCAATGCGTTACGCAGTTCTGGTGCGTTCTCGCGGCGTCTGAGGTGGTTCCAGAATGCCTTTCGATACTCGTCCGAAGCTCGTCCTGCTTTCTTCTCAGCCTTCTGCGCTCCATCGGGGCGGCTAGTGATCGGAGAGCCCACGTGCGCGTTCAGCTCACGCTCGAACGCCTCGATGCGCTCCTGTCGTTCGATCTCGTGGCCCAAATCCACGATCTCCTCTTCCATACGTTCGTAGGTGGTCCTATCCTCGGCGCTCAGGATGCCCTTGTCGTTGCGCCTGGAGTCGAGGAATGCCTTTGCCTGTTCCCAGGTCTTCGCGCGCTGTGCACGCATGTCGTTGATCTTTCCCATTGTGTCTTCTCCTATTGGGGTTTGATGAGATTCAGTCGTTTCTCGAGCTCGTTAAGCCCGGCTGTGCCTTCCTCAGGTGGCTCCTGGTCTTCTGCGATTGCATATGTTTCGGTGATCTTGTTCATCAGTGAGAGCTGCGAGGTGCGCATCGAGAACGCATACGAGGCCTCATTGGACGCTTTCTTCGCGTCCTCGAGGATCGCATCGGCGAAGCCCAGCTCGATGGCCTTCTTCGCGTTCATCCACGTCTCGTTGTCCATCAGGTGGCTGATCTTCGCCCGGGTGAGGGTCGTCTTGATCTCGTAGGCGTTGACGATGCTTTCCTTCACCTCATCCAGCATGCCGATGGCCTTTTGCATGTCCTGATGGTTGCCATAGGCGAGCGTCATGGGATTGTGGATCATCATCAAGGCAGTGGGCGCCATGAGCACCCTCGTGCCCGCCATCGCGATGACCGAAGCTGCGCTCGCTGCGATCCCGTCGATCTTCACCGTGATTGCTCCCGGATAATCCATGAGCATCGCGTAGATGCGACTCGCTGCGATGCAATCCCCACCGGGGCTGTTGATCCAGATGGTCACCTCGCCGTTGTAGGCGAACAGCTCATCCTTGAACTGCTCGGGGGTGACATCATCATCGAACCAGCTCTCCTCGGCGATCGTGCCCGAAAGCTCAAGGATTCTCGCTCTGCCTTCGTCTTCGCTCTGGTTTTTCCATTGCCAGAACTTCTTGTTCTTCATTACTCTCCTCCTGGGATGTGTTGGTAACCTTGTCTGCGAATGCCCCTGCCCGAGAGAGGGGGAGCATGTTTCCGTTGATGAGGTAGAGGTTCCCCCCGTCCTCGTCGGCTATCTGGTCCATGTCCTCCAGCGTTCGGATATCGTTGGCACTCATCCAACCGTTCTGGCGCGCGGTGGCATACCCGCCCATGCGGCTCTGGTAGTCGCCACGCAGCAGACCCTCGACGTTGAAGCGAAAGAAATGCGTCTGCTTCTCATCGGAGGCCAACAGTGCTCGCGAAAGCGCCTGCTCCCAGCGGATGACCCACGGGTCGAGTGTGTACTTGACGAACTCCAGGGACTGCTGCTCGATGTTGCTGAACGAGGACTTCTCCAGGTCCCCCACCATGTGCGGAGGGACGCGGAAGATGCGTGCGATCTCGTTGATCTGGAACTTGCGTGTCTGCAAAAACTGCGCCTGCTCGGGCGAGATCGAGATGGGGGTGTATTTCATTCCCTCTTCGAGTACCGCGACCTTGTGCGAATTGGATGAGCCGCCGAATTGGCCTTGCCACGTATCGCGCAGGCGGGAAGGGTCCTTCACCGTTCCCGGGTGCTCCAGCACACCGCTGGGAGCCGCGCCGTTGGCGAAGAACTTCGCCCCATACTCCTCGCAGGCGATCGCCATACCGATGGCATTCTTTGCCATAGCAATCGGCGAGTAGCCCACCAACCCGTCAAAGCCCAGGCCCGGTATGTGCAGCACCTCTGAGGCGTCCAGAACCACCGAGTTTCCCTGCATGGTGGGAGCGTCCTCGGCGCTGGTGGTGTATTGGTAGTAGAGCTTGCCATGCTTGTCGCGGTCGACCTGCATGCGGTTGGGCATCAGCGGATAGAGCGCGGCAACCTGGCCCTTGCCGTTTCGGATGATCTGCGCATACGCATTGCCCCAGAGCAGCAGGTGGGTCATCAGCGTCTCGCGGAACACGAAGCTGGTCATTTCCGCATTGGGCTCGCTGTGCAGCAGGGTGTACAGCGGATGATCCTTGGCCTTGTGTTTGCTCGAGTCATCGTCGTGACGGTAGAGGTGTAGCGGCAGTCCTGCGATCGCCTCGGCGAGGATTCGCACGCATGCATAGACTGCGGTCATCTGCATCGACGATCGTTCGTTCACCGCCTTGCCGGATGTCGATCCTCCGAAGAGAAAACTGTATGAGGACCCGCTGGTCCTGTTTTGCGGTTTGTCACGCGTTCTGGTGACAAGCTTGGATAAGAGTCCCATATGTGTATCTCCTGATTCCTAGATGAAGAGGATGCCTCGGTCCTCGTAGACCGATTCGCGCACTTCGTTGCCGCACCTGATCGCCCGGTCCAGTGCCATGATCGTGGCAACCGCGCCGTCGATCTTCTCGGTGGACTTCTGCTTGTCGGGCTTGATGTTCCCAGCCGGATCGGTGCGGATGAAAATGTTGTCCATCATCCAGCGGAGCACCGGATGGCCTGCATGTGCGATACTCCGCCCCAATACCAGCTTCATCAGCTCCTTGGTCGGGGGGCTCATATCTTTGAATCCCTGTCCGAAGGGCACCACCGTGTAGCCCATGCCCTCAAGGTTCTGCACCATCTGCACCGCTCCCCAACGGTCGAACGCGATCTCTCGGATGTTGTATCTCTTGCCGAGCTCGCCGATGAAGGCCTCGATGAAGCCGTAGTGGACCACGTTGCCTTCGGTGGTCTGTACGTGGCCGGTTCGTTCCCATACGTCGTAGGGCACATGATCACGCCTCACACGCAGGCCCAGGCTGTCCTCGGGTATCCAGAACCAGGGGAGGATCACGAACTTGTCATTTTCATTCCTGGGTGGGAATACGAGCACGAACGCAGTGATATCGGTGGTGCTTGAGAGGTCCAGTCCCCCGTAACAGACCCTGCCCTCGAGCTCCTCGGCATCGACGGGGAAGTTGCACAGGTCCCATTTCTCCATCGGCATCCAGCGAACAGCCTGCTTGACCCATTGGTTGAGCCTGAGCTGACGAAACACGTTCTCCTCGCCCGGGTTCTGCCTTGCGCTGTCACAGGCCGCCTTCACCTTCTCGAGGGTGATGGTATGCCCAAGCGACGGGTTGGCTTTCTTCCATGTCTTTGTATCGGTCCAGTCGTCGTCCTCTTCTGAGCCGTAGATCACCGGGTAGAAGGTCTTGTCGTGTTTGCGACCTTCGATGATGTCCTTGGCCTTCTGGTGCTGCTCGTAGCAGATGGAGTGCTGGTCGGTGCCTGCGGTGGTGATCAGAAAGAACAGCGGCTGGGCCCTGGCATCGCCCGAGCCCTTGGTCATGACATCGAAGAGCTTGCGGTTGGGCTGGGTGTGCAGTTCGTCGAAGACCACCCCATGGATATTGAATCCGTGCTTGGAGTAGGCCTCTGCGCTCAGCACCTGGTAGAAGCTGTTGGTCGGCAGGTACACGATGCGCTTGGTGGCGGCGAGGATCTTGACGCGTCGATTCAGCGAGGGACACATGCGCACCATGTCCGCTGCCACCTCGAAGACGATCGAGGCCTGCTGGCGGTCGGCCGCGCATCCGTAGACCTCGGCGCGTTCCTCGAAGTCCCCGCAGGTAAGCAGCAGCGCCACCGCAGCTGCAAGTTCGCTCTTGCCGTTCTTCTTGGGAATCTCGATGTAGGCGGTGTTGAACTGCCGATATCCATCGGTCTTGACGATACCGAACAGGTCGCGGATGATTCTCTCCTGCCAGGGAAGCAGCTTGAAGGGCTTTCCCGCCCAAACCCCCTTGGTGTGGCAGAGGCATTCGATGAACCCAACTGCACGGTCGGCCAGGGTCTTGTCGTAGGTCGATTCCTTTGCCATGAAGGATGTAGGGGTGTATTTCTTCGGTTTCGGCATAACTTATTTCATTCCTCAGGGCAAACAAAAAGGACCCGGCGTGGGTCCCTTCAAGTGGTGGGTACTTGTTGTCAGTTGTATGTTTTCTTCAGGCTCACAAGGGCCTGCCTGGTATCAGTGTCACGTGGCCTGATGTCCCAGCCGCGGTCATAGTTGCATACGACGTTGCCATTCCTCTTGAGCATCAGCTTGGAGATCCTGCCCTCGTCGATCCCGTATTCCGAACCCTCCCCGTACACCTTGATACAGTAGGTGAAAACGCTCTTCCCGATCTCCAAAGTTCCTTCTCTCCACATGCTCTTGCCTCCGTGTCCGTTTTGTTGGTGTATACATCCCTCAAATCGGAAACTATAGCAACCTGTTACAGAGCAATAATTTGAAGAAACACACTACTGGTGCAGAGTCGGGTATGACACCTTGTGAAGGCTCCTGTCATCCTTCGCCTGTGAGTATGAAGTGAGCGTATTCCCTTGTGTTGTCCCCATCAAGGTAGTCGACAAGTTCCGTAAGTCCCATCTGGGAGGCAATCCACTGGACCGCCCCCGTGTTGAACATGTTCGTCAGACCGCTGTCACGTACCTTGAGGATCTGATCCCTTATCTGCTCAGTCATTGGCGGCCTCCATCGATTCCATAACCGCCTGCTTGAGGATACCTTCATCGAAGCCACAGTCGTAGTAACCGTCAAGGATGGTCGAGTAATAGTATGCATCCGGCATCGCCAGCGGAGGTCCTTCGTTCATGACGTAGGCCATCGCCACCAACTCATCCCCGTCAAGGTTCACCATCAAGCGCTTTTTACGGTACAGGTGGGGGTGCCCTTCGTAGCGGTCCAAGGCCTTCTCGCACTTCTCGGTGATCTGCCAAAGCAGCACCGGAACCCTTGCTCCTCGTTTCATTTCGATGGTGGCCACGCCAGTATGTCGGCCTCCCCGAAACAACAGCTGATAATCATGCAGTACTGTTGTTCCGATGACTGCGGCATCGGGGCATCGCTCTCCCATCTGTTCGAGGTTCAGATTGCTTCCATAGGCCAGATAGACTTTCTTCATCGTTGTTACACTCCTTCACTTGGTCTTCTACCACCCCAAGGGCGGTTGTCCCGCCCTCAGGTTGCAGATCCGTCGCCCCTTCAGGCGGCAACCCGCCGTCTCCATGCGGCGGATCCGGTGAGGCGCTTGGTCAGGTGCTCCCGGCAGGCTTTGAACTCGTCGCCGATGAAGCCGATGCGGTTGAGGTAGGTGCGCATCGCGAACTTCTCGTTCTCGGCCTGGGGCTTCTTGGTGCTCGCCGAGCTTTGTGTGAGCGCTTGGCTGTTCAGCGCGAGGGCGAGGACTATGTAGCTTCTGACCTCCCCGGCGTGCAGAGTGCTGTTGAAACCGCGTAGCTCGACAGTTTTGTGGCCGTGGAAGAAAGAGTGCAGGTTCAAGAAATGGTAGCGGCTTTCGTGGTAGTGTGCGTCCCGGTTTCCCCGGTAGCCTTCGTACCAGATGCTCTCGATCTTGGCGAAGGTGGTCGGCTTGGCTCGGTTCATGGTCGCCACAAGGTGCTCGTCCATCCTCTTGCAGTACCGTGCCCGTGAAGCCTCTATGCCGAGGGCCTTGTAGAACAGGTCGTTTCGGGCGTAGATGATGTTCACAAAGTTTCTGATCGAGCGTGGTGTGTGCGGCTGGCCATCAAGGTGGATGTGGATGCCGCAGGAGCTGTTGGTGAAGGCCCCGGCCTTGCGCAGTGCCCTGATGACCTCCTGCAGGTTCTCGATGTCAGCTTCGTAGGTGAGGATCGGGCTGACCAACTCGACGCTATACAGGCGTGATGCACTCTCTTTGATCCCTCGAGTCTTGGTTTCGCATCGAATGGATCCGTCATAGGTGAACTTCCATGTGCGGCCATCGAAGGTCTTCAGTTCGTAGGTGTCGTAGTAGGAACCACCGTAGAGCAGCTCTCCACCGAGGACCGTCTGGGCAGCCAGGGCTGCGTCCTTGCGGGTGATGCCTGACATCTCTATCTCGATTCCGAACCGTGTTGTCTTTTCCATGCCGTCTACCTCTCTTTGGTGTGTTTTTCTTCGTACTGTAGTAATCACTCAAAGAGGGATATATAGCAAGTGTATATAAGCAAATAAGATACACTATTTTAGTATTATGAATGGATCGAATTTTTGTTGCCTTTTTACGGACCCTGTATGACAATGCATGAGGTTCCCAACCCGGATTCCATACCAGAAACAACCTAGGAGATCCTCTTGAGCAACACCAATTCGATATTCACGATGCATGATGTGCCCGTTTTCAGGGCACTGGACAGTATCAGCATGAAAACCTTCCAGCTTCTCATGGGCTGCGGTACGATCGACCCGGTCAATCCATCGCTCTTCGTGCTGGGCTTTGGGAGGACCGAACATCTGTATGAGGCTGACATGCTCGTCCTGGAGCTGAGCCCGCTATCAGTGCGAGTGATAGAGGTCGGCAAGGCAGCCCTGGGTGATCTTCCTGCCTTCGAGATGAACCTCGAGCCTCTGTTCGCCCTGATGGGACCGGCCTGTCCGTCCCTTCTGCTCTCGCCTACGATGCTGCCTCCGATGATCGTGGAGAAGCTGTACCATCTGTACTTCCGTTCACGAAACGACGGCTGGCGGCTCCTTAAGGGTGTGAGATGCTATCCGTGTAACCCGTTCAAACGAGTGAGAAGAGAGCTTGGGGCACGATACAATGCCTCCGGCCCATTGAAGGACCGAAGGCTGGAAAGAGATGAGGCAACGGAACTGGCATCGCTGTTGCTTGAAAAAAGGGCCAGCGATATGGAATGGAAGACCTTCATCCTCTCATGGGGCGACGCCGCCAGCAATGCACTTGATGAGGATCCGTCGACCCTTGTCATGAGCCTTGAGGATTTCCTTTCCCTTTACGACGACCTTCAGGAAACCTGCCGTCTCAAGTGGAAAAGGCACACTAGAAGATCTTATGCCGGGGGATCTCCTCACCCGGTTTCCTGACCATGTCGACACCCGGCACCACACCCAGTGTCGAGCCGGTCTCCCAGGCAACGTGCAAGGTCCCGATGTCGTCCACCTGGATCACGACTCCCTTGGTCCCCTTGGGTGGGGCTTGCTCGTCATCCATGTGCACCAGCTCAACCGTACATCCCTTTGGGTATTGGAGTTTGAGTACCTCAATTCGTTTCTTGTTCATCTCATCCATGGTGTACCCTCCTTGTCAGGCTGCATTGATTGCCTAGGTTTCCGCTAATAGCAAGTCCCATACCCTAAGGTTTTGACAACGCATCCAGGATAAGGCCGATCTGGCGCAGGTATTGCTCGTAGCGGTGAGCGAAAAGCGGAAGTTCGTTCTCCCCGTAGTCCAGAAGCTTGTCGGCATCCGTCTCCGATATGCAGTACAATCCATTCTGGTATGTCCAGTTCAGGGTGGGGAAGGCCGGGATCATCGGTGCTTCGGGAGCCATCGAGACCAGGACCTGACGATACGGATCATTCTCCTCCACCGTTGGCACGCTCGTGCAGCCGGTTGAGACGATCAAGACGGCCGGCAGAATCACCGCTTTCAGGAGGTTCGATCTTTTCAGGAGGTTTTTCTTGGGTGATGGTGGTGATCTTCTGCTGTACTTCATCGATCTTCTCCAATTCCTGTTCTCGTTTCTTCACCGTAAATTGGGCTTGCTGGATATCCTTTTTCAGGTCCTTGGTCTTGTGTGCCTGCAATCGTGTGATCCCCAGCAACCCCAGGATGATGAGGATCAGCATCTGCATGATTTCATTCATCGGCTTTTCTCTCCATAAACTTTTTGACCAGTGGTTTCCAGAATGCCATGCACGCAGGAAGCTGCAGCAGGTAGATCACAATGGTGTACAGGACCACCAGGTATGGCGTGGGGTTCAGGCCGCCGTCGATGCCGGTCCCCACAACGATGCGGAATGTCACATACCCCAGGAGCGCCGAGCAGGCGAGGGCGACCAGTTTGATCTCGTTCTCGCTTGCCCTGTCACGGCGAAGGCTTTTCTTGTAGAGCTCCATCACCAAGCCTAAAAAGGCGGCGAAGGCAAGTAATATGGCACTGAGGATCATGTATGCTCCCCCTTGCTCCCAAGCAGCGACAGAAAGTAATCGTCCATCTTCTTCTCCTGCTCCTCACTCTCCCCGTTGATCTCATGGGTCCTCAGCGACTTGAAGATGACCTTGTCGTTCTCCAGTGCCATGACCAAGCCCATCTGGATCCTGCTGATGGTGGTCTTGATTTCCCTGAGGTCCTTGGCATAGGCAAGCCTGTCGTCGCTTTTCTTTGCAAGACGGTTGAGCAGCCACAGGACGATGCCCCCCGAGCCGAACAGGCATACCGAGAGAGTGGTGACGAGGGTGATCTCATCCATCCTGGGCCTCCTGGGAGGCGACTACCTCATAGGGGTAATCCAATCCGTCGCGCTGGACGGTCACCCCTGACGTCGAGCCGGTGAGTTCGATGTAGCGCCTGACGATGACGTCGCAGTACTTCTCATCCAGCTCGATGGTGGCACAGCTCCGTTCGGTCTGCTCACAGGCGACCAGGGTGCTGCCGCTGCCGCCGAACGGGTCGAGCACCAGCGTGTTGCTCATCGAGGAGTTCATGATCGGGTAGGCCAGGAGGGCCACCGGCTTCATCGTGGGATGCTCGCCGTTCTTCTTGGGCTTGTCGAATTCCCAGATGGTCGATTCCTTGCGCCCGGTGTACCACAGGTGTTTGCCCTTCTTCTTCCATCCGAAGAGCACCGGCTCGTGCTGCCACTGGTAGGGCGAGCGGCCGAGCACCAGCGACTGCTTTTTCCAGATGCAGGTGCCCGAGAGGTAGAAACCCGCCTCACAGAAGGCCTTACGGAAGTTCAGTCCCTCGGTATCGGCATGGAATACGTAGATGGAGGCATCGTCGGCCATGTGCTTTGCGGTGTTCGTGAAGGCATCGAGCAGGAACTGCAGAAAAGCATCGCCTGCCATATTGTCGTTCTTGATCTTGCCGGCCGAGCCCTCATAGTTGACGTTGTAGGGTGGGTCGGTGACCACCAGGTTCGCCTTGGCACCCGCCATGAGCAGCTCGAATGTCTCGGCCTTGGTGCTGTCCCCGCATACCAAGCGGTGCCTTCCCAGTTTCCACAGGTCCCCACTCTTGGTGAGCGCTGGCTTTTCCAGTTCTGCTTCCACGTCGAAGTCGTCGTCGTGCACACCGTCGGCAAGCGAGTCCTTGAACAGGTCGTCGATCTCTGCCGGGTCGAAGCCGGTGAGCGATACGTCGAAGTCCAGACCCTGCAGATCGGTTATGAGCAAGGCCAACTTGTCCTTGTCCCACTCGCCGCTGATCTTGTTCAGTGCAATGTTGAGGGCCTTTTCCTTGTCCTCGGAGAGATCCACGACCACGCACTCGAGCTCGGTGTGCCCGGCATCCCTGAGGATTTTCAACCTCTGGTGGCCCCCTACGACCCGGCCGGTGGTCCTGTTCCAGATCACCGGTTCGACGTAGCCGAACTGCTCGATGGAGCGCTTGAGCTTCTCATACTCGGCATCGCCGCTCTTAAGGTCCTTGCGCGGGTTGTAGTCAGCAGGCAGCAACTCATCGATGTGTTTCTGTTCAATGGTCATGATCAAGTTCTCCCTTGAGCGCCTCGATATACCGCTCGCTCACCTGTTCCCACGCAAAGAGGGAATTGCCGAAATGGCCGTAGCAGGAGGTAAGGTTGTATATGGGACTGCGCAGCCCCAACTCCTCGATGATGTCCTTCGGCTTGAGGCTGAAAACCTTACTCACTGCCTCGGCAAGCCTGGCATCATCAACCCTGCCGGTTGCGAATGTGTGTACATTCACGGCAACAGGCTCGGCCTTTCCGATGGCGTAGGAGATCGCTACACCGCAGCGCTTGGCAAGACCGGCTGAGACGATGTTCTTGGCGATCATGCGCGCCATGTAAGCCCCGCTTCGGTCCACCTTGGTCGCATCCTTGCCGCTGAAGGCGCCACCTCCGTGGAGTGCCAGGCCCCCGTAGGTGTCCACCATGATCTTGCGACCTGTCAGGCCGGTGTCGGCACCGGGCCCGCCCTCAACGAAACGGCCGGATGGGTTGATGAGGATACGGGTGTGTGCATCGATGGGGAAGTGAATGAAGGCAGGCTCGAGCACCTTTTCGATGAGCTCGCCCTTGAGGGTGTCCAGATTCTTGTCACGCTCATGCTGGACCGAGACGATGACGGCGGACACCCTGACGGGCTTGTCATTCTCGTACTCCACCGATACCTGTGCCTTGCCGTCGCTGCGGATTCCCATGATGGTTCCGTTCTTCCTGCACGTGTCCAGGATGCTGCAGATGCGGTGGGAGAGTTCAAGAGGCAAGGGGATGCAGGTGGGTGTCTCGTCGGTTGCATATCCGTACACCGTGCCCTGGTCCCCGGCTCCCAATTCATCCACCTTACCCTCGGCATCCCTGATCTCCAGGGCTGTATCGACGCCGCCTGCAATGTCCGGACTCTGGTTGTGGAGGAACACGCTGATGGTGAATTCCTTGGGGTTGTAGCCACACTCTGCAAGGGCGGTCCGTACGGTTTGGCGTATGTTGACCTTGGTGCGGCTGGTGATCTCTCCGGCGACGATGATCCGGCCCTTGGTCGCCATGACCTCGCAGGCCACGCGCGAATATGCATCGCTGCTCAGGCAGGCATCGAGTATCGAGTCGGCGATGTAGTCGCACAGCTTGTCGGGATGTCCTTGGCAGACACTCTCGGATGTGAGGTAGTTCTTCATGTTTGAATTCCTTTGGTTGTTTGATTGTTTTGCGCTACCGGCGTGCGGTGAGCAGTCGTTCCATCAGGTCATCCTGAGGGTTCGCTCCTTGGTATGAAGTGGCGTTGTTCTCCTTCACGATCTGGAAGATCTGGTACCAGATCTGGTTGACCTGTTTCATGTATTCACGACTCATCGCCACATACGGAGAAGCGATCGCAGCACCTGTGGTAGGGTGCTTTGCGAGGAAGCCGTACTCGCTGACTGCCATCTCGCACTGGATCCATCGCGCCACTGCCATCGCGTACTGGTGGATGATCTGGCTGCTGACTAAATTCTCACAGCGTCTGGTCTTGAGCCAATCCCATGTCTCCTGGAAGACCTCTGCAGCATCGAGCTCAATGCCACTCTTCTGGCTGACCGTCATGTAATATTTGACCTCAGGCATGTCCGCGCCCTCGAGCTCGGGAGCCTCGGGCAATTGCACCACGCGGGCCTCTCTGCCTTCGTGGATTTTCTTTGAGAGAGCCTTGGGTTTCCTCCCTGCACCGACGCGGGCACCGCCACGGTTGGTACCGTCTTTTGCCATGTCGCACCGCCTTCGTATGATGAGGGGGTCAATCCCCCGTTTGAATTCCAATTTTTCCGCGTGATTGCCCCTGCCCGTTGTACACCACATATGGTGTAGAGATTCAGATACCCCTAGGGTTGGCGCTACTAATAGTTACCTTTTAACGTTCCATCGGTCTCTCTGGCGCCCGTGGAGGGCTGAGTGGCACCTGTTGCATAGTGCCATGAGGTTCTCCTCGTCATCCGTACCACCATATCTAGTGGCAGTGATATGATGGGCAACCGTCGCTCGTGTAAGGCGTCCCTCTCTCCTGCACAGCTCGCAGAAGGGATGCCCTTCAAGGAATGTTTTCCGGGCCTTCCTCCAAGAGGATCCGTAGCGCTTGTGGGTGCCGGGATCTCGTTGGTTGCGTTCGTAGGTGCTCGCAGCCTCTTTCGCATGCTCCTCGCAGTACCGACCTTCGGTGAGTCGTGGACAGCCTGGATGGCTGCACGGTCGCTTGGGCTTGTAGGGCATGAGGGGTACTCCTTGGGGCAAAAAGAAAGCCCGGGAGGAATTCCCGAGCTCTCGATTGGACTTGTCTGAGTGTACAGTAGCGTGAAAAACAAACTGAGCACAACTGTTATTTTCTGATATTTTAACGATTGGATACAAGTGTTCCTGAAGTGATTACGGTTCTTATTGTGAATTTTAGGAAACGATAATCTGTGCTATCCTAAGTAATAGAATTTTCTGCGGTCATTACTGAGAAAGAAATGGCAGTCGGGTTGATTTTGTTGAAAAGCCTACAAAAGGATTGAGATCCATGAATATTAAAGAATTTGAGAAGGTCTATTGGGGATATTATCTACATCTAGAAAATCGATTTCTGATCACGGGAGATTATGTTTCTTTCGATGAAACGAATTATGGAACGTTCTCGAATGAGTATGTTGCACTTTTACAGACGGTTTGTTCAGAGATCGACGTAATACTCAAGGATATGTGTGGGTATCCAAGAGCCAATAATAAAACAATTAAAGATTATGCAGTTGATATAAAAAGCCGATTTCCCTCTGTTGAATCAGAAAGGATTCTAATAAACTACTTCAACTGTGAGATCAAGCCATTTGAAAACCTTTCTGGAACAATGGTTTGGTGGAAAAATTACAATGCTGTTAAACACGATCGTATTAATAACTTTGATGCTGCTAACCTGCAATCAGTTGTGGGTTCTCTTGCTGCGCTTTTTCTACTGAATAGACTCTATTTGAAATCAATAGATACAAACGCATACCATTTCATTATTCAGTCAAGATTATTCAAGAATCCTGATTGGGATGATAAGGGACTTCAAATGGGATTCAAAGTAAAGGATGGGCATTTAGTTTCGATCTTTCCTGATGATGATAATAATTAGACTATCATTTTGATAAAATTATGACCATATTCTGTAGCTTCTGAATATTCCACCCAGGAAAAGGGTGGAACGAAATATCATATAGAAGGAACCCTCACCAACCCCAGCGCCTTCCTATGCAGGTGGTAGATGTAGTCCTGGCTGTAATTCAGTTGGGATGCGATCTGGTCCCAGCCCAGGAAGGTGAGGTACCGCATCTCCAGCAGCGTCTCACACTCCATGCTGTTGACACTTCGGATCGCATCAGCGATTTCTGTCTTGAGAAGTATCAACTGTGCAATGCTGGTGTTGATCTCATTTTCCAGTTCGGTGATCCGCACCACCGCCTCCTCCACAGGGGAACGCCGGATCGACGGGGCCTTGGGGACCTCGGTGAGTTTGGGAGATACATAGACGGCATGACTTCTGAGCCAATCGAGCTGACGTTCCTTGGTCTTGATGCGTTTGTCCAGATACCATGCCTGTGACAGATATTCCTTTGTTTTCATGTTCTTGCCTCCTGTAGGTGAATCTTGGTGAAGTCGGGGTTGATGTCGCACAGGAAATCAAACCACTCGCTCTTGAAAAACCGCTCGATCTCATCCTTGTCTGCCCATGCGTATAGGTAATCGGGGTTGTCTTCCAACTGGGACATCGCCTTGTGCCAGTCCATCACAGCTCGATCTACAATTGCTGCCGCCAGCTGCCTCATGCTTGACTCGGTCATCGGCTACCCCCTGTAAGTTCGGCCTTCACCGCCTCGATCAGAGCATTCTGGGTTAGTGCCTTACCTGAAAGAACCTTTATGATGCGCTCATCGATGGTCTTCTCGGTGATGAGATGTTGGACCACCACCGTCTCGGACTTCTGGCCTTGGCGCCACAGGCGCGCTACCGTCTGCTGGTAGAGTTCGAGGCTCCAGGTAAGGCCGAACCAGATCAGGAAGCTCCCCCCGCCTTGGAGATTCAATCCGTGCCCGGCGGAGGCTGGGTGTATCAGAGCGGCCTGCAGTTTTCCCTGGTTCCATTTCAAAAGGCTTTCACTCGAATCCAGAGTCGAAAACGATACCCCCAGCTTCTCCAGCCTCCCCGCAATCCGCTGAAGGTCGTGCTTGAACCAATAGGCCACCAGCACACTTTTTCCGTTGGCCGCCTCAATGAGGTCCTCAAGCGCATCGAGCTTGCGATCGTGAAGGGCAATGGTCTTCCCGTCGTCGGTGTACACAGCCCCATTTGCCAGCTGCAGCAGCTTGCCCGACAGGCTTGCCGCATTGGCTGCTGTCACCTGTCCTCCGGAGGCGTCGAGCACCAGATCTTTCCGTAGTCTTTCATAGGCCATCCGCTCATCGCCGCTGAGGGAAATCTTATATTCATTGGTCACGAGCTCGGGCATCCTGATATGGTCCTGGGCCTTCATGGAGATGGTGATGTCCTCGATCGCTTGGTAGATCCTTTCCTCCGCACCGGGGGCGGGTTTATAGCTGAACACCACCTGTCCGCTTCTCTTGTCTGGGGTGAAATACGCATTACGATAGGCTCCGATGAACCTTCCGAGTCTCACACCCTTGTCCAGAATCTTGAACTGGGCCCAAAGGTCGATCAGGCCGTTGCTGGCCGGGGTACCGGTCAGGCCAACGATGCGTTTTACCACAGGACGGCGCTTCATCAGCGCTCTGAAGCGCTTGGAGCGGTGGTTCTTGAACGATGAGAGCTCGTCGACGACCACCATGTCGAAGTCGAAGGGCAGGGCGCTTTCTTCGATGAGCCACTGCACGTTCTCGCGATTGATGATGTACAGGTCAGCCTTGCGCTCGAGTGCTGTAATTCGCTCGGCGGTACTTCCCACGGCCACTGACGGAATCAAATCCCCAAGGTGATCCCACTTGCCGATTTCGGCAGGCCACGTATCCCTGGCAACCCGAAGAGGCGCGATGATCAGTACCTTGCGCACCAGGAATGAATCGAAGAGGAGATTGGAAAGGGCCGTCAGGGTGATGACCGTTTTGCCAAGTCCCATCTGCAGTAATACCGCTGCCACGGGGTGCTCCTCTATGAAGTCGCTCGCATACTGTTGGTAGTCATGCGGTGTATATGTCATTGATGATCTCCTCTATCTGCTCTCTTGCATCCAGCACGTATGCCTTGAATCCCAGGGCCCTCAACATTTCATGCCTTACCTGTTGGAGTGCCCTCATCTTTTTGCCCGGGGCCTTCACTTCCACAAAGCCGCACCGTCCGCCGGGCAGCAGGACCAATCGGTCCGGCATTCCATCGAAGCCCGGGCTTATGAATTTCACAGCCCGGCCTCCCATCTTTTTCACAGCCATCACCAGCTGCAACTCGATCTCTTTCTCAAGCATTCCAAATCTCCCTTTGGAACGAAGGAACGAGTGGAACGAAAGGAACAGGGGGTCCTATAAAGTCCCACGTGCGTATATACGCCCTCGCCGCCACACTCATCCCCTGTATATCTACTTCCACTTATGTAGTAGATATTCTTGTTCCATTGTTCCTGATGCCCCAAAACGTGCTCCTCAGAACGGGATTGCGTCATAGTCCAATGGAACCAGTTCTGGAACAGGCTTGGAACGTTCTGAAGATTGTTCCGTCCCCTGGAAAACGTAGGCGCGTTGCTTTCCGTAAATCGGGAAGTATCGCGTTCCTGTTTTTGTTACTTGGTATTTGCCCCAGCTCTCGATCTTCTGCATGATGGCAGTGATCGCATATGAGTCGTTCTTGCTGATCATGGCGGGGTCCTTGCCGAAGCATTCGCACCAGATCTCCATATTGCAGACCACGGTTCTCCTGACGGTCCCCTTTACCGTCATGCCGCTGTCCTTCTCCGAAAGGAATGCACGTCGTGCATAGAGGTCCATCGCTTCCCAGTTCTCGGGGAGCAGAAAGTCGAGGTAATTCCTGACGTAACCCTCGCGCACGTCGATCTCCATGGCTTCGCTCTGGACCTCCTCCGCCTCCTCCAGAAAGTCTCCCTCGAGATACAGTTTTTCGCCATTTTCCCAGATTGACTTTGCTTCCGCCCAGAACTGGGTCCGATATGCCTCTGAATATTGCCAGGTCATCTTATGCCGAGCCAGGTTGGACTTGATGATCCAGTACCGGCGATTGCCGGTGATGTCGCGAAGGTACCCGTGTTCTCCGTTGACCGTCGCGATGATCACACACTGGCGGGGATGGCTTTCGACCACCTTGCCATAGCTGGGGCGGTATTGGTCGTCGGATGTGGAGAAGAATGCCTTCACTTTCTCAATGTCGGCTTTCTTTATTCCCGCCAGTTCCCCGATCTCTGCGATCCACACCCCCTGCAGCTTCTCCGCACCTGCCTTGGACTCCATATCGGCTAAAGAGAGGGTTTCGGAATAGTATTCACTGCCCACAAGGTCTTTCACGATCGTGCTCTTGCCGATACCTTGTTCGCCGTCAAGCACCAGGACGTTATCGAACTTGGTGCCCGGGTGGTAGACGCGCGCCACAGAGGCGGCGAATGTCTTGCGGGTGATCTCCCTGACATAGGGGGTATCGTCGGCTTTCAGGTACTGGATGAAAAGCTCCTCGACCCTTGTTTCACCATCCCATGGCGGCAAGCCATTCAGATAGTCGCGGATGGGGTGGAAATGGCGGTCATCTGAGATCTTCGTGAACGACACATCATGATTGCGGCTCGAGAAACACCCATAGCGGATATCGATGAGGGATTTCAGCTGTGCCGTATCAGCATCGCGCCAGAAGTTGTTTCCCACCGGCCTGTCCCATGGCATCTTGGATGTGACTTGGATTCGCCCGGCAAGATCGTTGAAAGCAAACCCCGCGAGATCCGGATCATTGTCGAGGATCAGGTTCAGGTTCCACACGCAATTTTTGAGCACGGTGCTCCTGGTCTCGTATATCAACCGTTTTTTCCAGTCCTCTTCCGGTACAAAGTCAGCCTCTGCTTCCATTCTGCGCTCATGAAGGATGAGCAACTTCACCCGTTCGTCCTTGCTGGCAAGATCTGCCATGGCGTTGAATGATTTCTTTGGATCATCATCCCCGAAGCGATGCACTCTTACCAAGTCGAATGCATTGAGAGTCTTGTTGCATGCAGGATCGGACGCGTGATGTGAGTAGGCGAATTTGCCATCATAGATCACCACTCCGGCACTTGAGTCGGCGGGAATGTAGTCGTACCTTCCCTCTTGGGTGGAGAGAGCATACACACCGGAAAGGAACGCATCGATTGCTTCGTCGATCGGATGGTAGGCTCGACAGAATACCCCCACAATTCCTTCTTTCGTCAGCGGATCACTTTGGCTACGCATCGAGGTTTGGATGATCTCGGACTGACGGGAACTGACCGGCCATTGGGAGGCATCCTTCCAGTCGTGGTACATGCCAAGGTACTTGTCGGGATCAAGCGCACTCCCATCCTGGGCTTCGAATAAGAATTCCCCGTTCGATGGACAGCTCGCCCAGTACATCATGCGGTTGGCCTGGTAGGTGGAGTCATCGAAATAGTCTATGCCAATCTGCTTCGCGACCATGCGCATGAGAGCGGGGTACTCGTCCTCGCCTACTTCACGGGTGAACGGGAACACGATGCGACAACGGGGATTCTCAGGAGCATGGCTGTGTGTTGAGTAGAGGAAATAGGTTATACCCGTCAAGGAACTCTTCACCTTGGTGGGGAAGTCTTCTCCGCCATCGATATGGTCTGCATCCAGGGTTCCCACCATCCGGCAAATCACGTGACCATTCTTTCGGATGCCTTCCTTCAACCATCCTCCGACGAAGCCTCCCTGGTCCTTCAGCTGATCACGTTGGACACGTGGGAGCCGAGGGTACTCCTGTACCGTCTCCGAGGTTCGGATGGGGTTGGCGTTGCGATCCTTTATCGCTTGCCAGGTCATTTCCTGATTCTTGTACTTCCGGTCGGTCTTTCGGTTGCAGAGTGCAACCTTGATGAGTTGATCGTTCATTGTATCTCCTTCAGGAAGTCGTCCCATGCGGTGATCGGATAACTGTTCACCGTACCGAAGCGTTCGTCGTTCGTTTCGCACGAGCGAATCTCGATCGCTCGTGACCGACAGAATGCCGACAGCTGCTTGCCGATGGCCTGCGATTGTGCAAGATTCCAGTGCTTACCGAAAACCTTGTTATATTTCGCCACGGTGTAGAACTGCAGCGAGGCATTCAAGGCGATCTCGAGGGTTTCATTTTCTTCCGTGAGGTCCATGATCCGTCGCTGCGCCTCGAGTGCTCTTTGGTGTGCAATCTGCAGTGCGCGTTCCATGATGTGTTCGGGAGAGTTCCATGCTTCCTCTACGGCAATGAAGTATTGGCGGAACTTGCGGCCTATCGCTGAGCGCTGCAGCATGCACAGCTCCTTGGCCATCGTTATGGTGATCTCGTGATTCATGCTCGGACGCCCTCCGATACTTTTACTTGCTTTCGAGTAAAAGTCCTTTCCTTCCACAAAGCCGTATTGGCACATGCGGGGGAACCAGTCGTTGTATCGGGTTGGCACCTGCATCGCTATGTGCAGATTCCGCGCGTTGACAGTTGGAGTTGGGGTTTCATAGTTGATGGGAATCAGCGTATCTAATGAAGGGGATGTCCTTTCACTGGAATGACACACATCATTGTTACACAGGTCTTGGCTATCACAGGGTAAGGTTTTTCGACTCATAATTATTCCTCCTTCTTATTGCCGGAAAACCGTACCCCCTTAATTTGGGAAAAGGAGAACCACCAGAGGAGAAACTGGAATGATCACGTGTTCCTGGGTTCAGTCTCGTGGCAATCGCTGCCAAAAAATCTCACCTTGTATCCCTTGCAGCGTGCCCTATCAATCTCAATTTGCATTCCTGTACTGATTCGTTCTCCAAACACCCATACCTCCGAACATTTGCTCATGAGGAGGTGCGTATGGTTTCCGACAATCGCATGCAGAGCTCATCGAATGTCGTGGTCTTGTTTGTCCAGGTTTTCCCATAGCAACTATTGCCATAGGCTATGGGCAGGTTACGCATATCGTATGCTCCTTGGTAAATAAGTAGAGAGTTTTCATGACGATTAGACACTCCTTACCTACCACCGAAAAAGCGTACCCCTTGAGTTAGAAATTCATTATTTGAATTGGAGAAAGAAATAGTTTTACCAAGTACATCGCTATATAATTAATGATTTATAGGGCGGACTGACCAAGTCTGTGGTACTATTAACGACGTGTATCATTAATGTTACTTCTCACAGCTATTAACTTATTAAATTTTATATATTTGAGTCATCTTTGGTTTTACTCAAATTATTTGTGGGGAACTTATGGATAAACTTATTTCAACAATTTATATCAAACAGGATATTGCCAATCAATCGCTACTGGTAAATGCATTATCGCAGGCTATTGTAAAGATACTGTATTCAGCAGATGAAGGTATTGATTTTCGAGCTATTAAAGCAAATTTGAGAAAATTAGTTGGGTCTCAAATTGACGATACAAGAATTGATGAATCCCTTAATGAATTAGTTAAAAATAGCTATGTCAAGAAAAGCAAAGGGAACTATAAAATTCGGGACTTCTACAGGAGAAAACTTAAGTCATTATATGACCAAAGAAGTCAAAGGTTAAACTCAGTTCTTGAAGAATACTTTTCTGATAGCGATCTTGATAAGGGAACTCTTCAAAGTTGGTTTGAAGATATGAATACGAAATTCTTTAGTGAATATAGTATGAATTGGATCGAAGATGTAATAGGAAGATCTGACAAGAATAGAAAATATATTAATACCTTAAAAATTCTAGACGACAATGCAATACATAAGAAACATAAAATCGATAAAAAGTTATGCACTTGGCTTAATGACCAATATATACAATTCTTAAGAAGTAATAATCCAGAAGATCAATTATTGATGTGGGATTATGCAAATACAATGTTCTCATGCCAATTGATTGCTGCAAATATATATGCTGATGACAGTATACTTGACATTTTTGAAAATGCAACGATGGTGCTAGATACAAATATTCTGATGTGTCTTGATTTAGAGAAAGATAACTATAGTGATGCTTACGAATCCCTTGAGTCAATTTTTGAGAAACTGAAAATTACTCCTGTTTATTTTCATATAACCAAAGAAGAATACAGTAAGGCAATCAGAAATAAAATTGATGAGATTACAAGAATTCTTAGAAAGTATAGTATTGAAGTCTTAGTGGAGTCAGATGATACATTTATAAAAACTGCACTAGGAAGGAAATGTACAAAGGAAGAGGATTTTATAACTTTCTTTGAGCAAATTAAAAACATACCAGACAAATTTAATAATTCACTAGAAATAGAAGAGTTGGATTATCGAGAACTATCGGTTGCAATAGAAAACGGACAAAAGGATACCAAACTAAAAGAAGCACTCAATGAAATTTTCAAAAGGCTTCATAATCATGAAAAAACTCATTCAATTCTAGGCCATGATGCTGGATTAATTGCTGGAACACAATTCTTGCGCTCTGATGGAGGTAATGTCTGGATTCTAACGCGTGATGGGTCCATTCATACATATTCAACGGAGAATGCTAAAGCAAATAAGTATCCTTTGGCAGTAAGTTTGAAAACGTTGATTAACTTATTTTCTGTTAGCGATGGAGGTATTGATTTAAAGCCTACAGATTTTCTGCCACTGTTTTCAAATTTTATTAGAAATGATGTGATTCCAGAAAAAAATACTTTTCAAATTGAAGACTTAACTCGAATGTACGAAATCCAGGACCAAATTACGCAAATGCCAAAGGAGGATATTGTTAAATTAGCTAAAGAAGTAAATAGAGACCGGATATCAGGTGTTACAGATAGCAAAATAGCATTGAAGGTGCAACGTAGAATTCAATCCTATAAAATTGAAGTAAAAGATGAGCTCACAGCAGCAAAAAGAAGTTATAGTTCTGAAAAAGAGAGAGCAGAGAAGCTGACTGATGAAATGCAAAAACGTAAGGTAAATTTTATTGAACGTCGGAAGCATGAACTTTTATCCGAGTTCCAAAAGAAAAATAATAGAGCTAAAAGAATTGCAATTCTAGTCCAGATAGTAGCACTGGTGTTAATTTCTATTTTGGTGATATTTTTGTATCAAAAGAATAGTGAAAATCCGAATACTCTAGGAGCCTCCATAATTGCTCTCATTATTAATCTACTTGTAAATAAAATCTCCATTAAGCCATTGCAAGAGGTTCTCTTTAACAAAAAAGAGAAACGATTCAAATCACAAATTGATGATATTGTCGAGGAAGAATGGAGGAGTTTACTTTGTGAGTAATTAACAATTTTCAATAATGCTGCGTATGTGCAATGTTAGGCTGGGACTGGGTACTCCGCGTGGGGGATATCCCTAATTGGGTTAGGGCAGCGGCTGAGTATTTATAAGAATGCATTCATTATTGAAAAATCTCACCTTATAACCCTTATGTTTTGCCCTGTCTATCTCGATTCTCATCCCGGCACTAATGTGTTCACCAAACACCCAAACCTCCGTACATTTGCTCATGAGCACGATACCGAAGAACATGCCCAGGTCGCGTTCGCTCTGAATCCCGTCATCAAGAAACTGGGGGTAGAGCAGGTGAGGGGTTACCGGAAGATAACCTTTCTCGACTGCAAAACGGCTGTAACGCCTGGCATGGAACACATTCTCTTCGATATTTCCAGCATATGGAGAGCAGATATACACCATGGGGTGATAATCGAAATGTGGTCTAGCTTGTTTCTCAATAGCCTTCATGGCCTCATAGGGTGTCCTATCCATATATCCTTCCCTGTTGCGAATATTCATATTCAGTCCTTCTTGTAAAATTTGGTCTCAAAGCCATCCGCATTGAGCAACAATCCATCTGCCCATGATGGCGATGCCGCCATGGAAGCCTCGATGGTTTCCAATTCCATTTCATCAGGTGCCTCGATGACGATCTCGTCATGGATGTGCATGCAGATCCGATGATCCTTGAGTTGCTGCATCGAGTAGCAGAGAATGTCACGGCTGATTGCCTGAACGATGTTCTCCACCACCTTGGGACCATATGTTTCGATACGTTCCCACTTCTTCGTGGCTCCCACGCCCTCATACGTTACGCAATCGTTACCAAAATCATTGGTTCCCATACGGGGTTTCACGTAGGCAAGCCGTCTTCCCGATGGCAACGTAATGAACAAGAAGCCACTCTCATGTGAGAAATTGATGTCATGCGTGTTGGTTGTGGTTTTTCCCCTCACCGCTTCCTTAACCACCTTGTCCACATCCCACCAAAGCTGGACGATGTTAGGATTGGATTGACGCCACACATCCACCAAGGGCTTGAGCTCATCCTCTTCAAGGCCCATATCCAGAGCACCCATCGCCTTCAGAGCCCCCACCGACCCGCCGTAACCAAGTGCCAATTCGGCAATTTTCCCTTTCTGTCTTAGATGGGCATTCTGACCATGCTTCTCTACAGGGACCTTGAACATCTGAGAAGCGGATGCACAGTAGATATCCCCGTTCTCGGCAAAGATCTCCATACGCCAAGTCTCCCCAGCGAGCCAGGAGAGTACTCTTGCTTCAATTGCAGAGAAGTCCGAAACAATGAACCGATATCCGCTTCTAGGAATGAATGCGGTACGGACCAACTGTGACAAGGTGTTGGGAACATCGGAATACAGTATCTGCACTGCTTCATACCCACCGCTCGTAACCAAGGTTCTTGCAGTCTCCAAATCCTCCAGATGGTTCTGGGGTAGATTTTGCATTTGCACGAGTCTTCCAGCCCACCGCCCGGTTCGGTTTGCCCCGTAGAACTGGAACATGCCCCTTGCCCTGCCATCGCTGCAAACTGCGTTTTCCATCGCCTGGTACTTCTTCACCGACGACTTGGCAAGCTGAAGCCTGAGCTCGAGTACTTCTTGGATCTGGGGCGGGGCGTCCTGCAAAGCTGTCATCACATCCTTCTTGCCAAGAGAATCGACTTCAAGACCGTTCTCTGACAGCCAGGTTTTTACCTGTGGCACTGAGTTGGGATTCTCCAAATCAGTGAGATCCTTCATCCTCGTAATCAACTCTTCTCGGGCACGCTTGTCCATCCTGATTGCGTTATCCACGAGATTCTTGTCGACCAACACACCCCGGTCGTTGATGCCTTGATCAAGGAGGTACTCATCCCAGATTGCATCGGGAACCGGAAGTCGATAGAGGCGCTGATGGATGGCAATCTCAACCTCGACATCGCGCTTGTTGTACTCGATGAACAGTTTCCATTTGTCAGGTGCATCATCAGCCTCATTTCTGGTACGCCCGCCGTTGGTGATTGTAGGATTGCATGGGGTGCAGAAGTATCTGACCAGGTCCTTGCCCTCGGAGAGCTTCTGTCTCTGAAGACCGAGCACGGCACCGACGCCCATCAGCGATAGGGGTAGGCCCAGATACGCCGACCAGATCATCGTGCAACGCCAGGAGGACGGATCGAGATAGGTCCCTGTCGGCAGTCCTAGATGGCGGGAAAGACAAATGCGTTCGAAGGTTGCATTGAACGCCCATTTGATGATGCCATCGTCGGAGATAGCTCTGACGATGTTCTTGGGGATTTTCTCCCCCCGGGCGAGATCGACGACTTTCACCTCCCCGCCGTCCAAGCTGTAACCGAACAGGAGGATCTCGAAGTCCTCTGCTTCGCAGTAGCGGTAAACTCCGCTCTTGGCCAGATTGATAGAGGAATACGTCTCGATATCGATGCTAAGGTATTTCATTCGGATCTCCTGGTAACGATGTTGGGTTTCAACTAAGTGAATAGGGAAAGGACGGCAGCATTATGCCACCGTCCTCTTCCTAAGAGATCAGGCAAGGAAATCATCCTCGTCATCGGTGGCGAAGTCACTCTCTGCACTTGCCTTACCGCCCAGAGGCTCTCCATCACGGATCAGCTGCAGATTCTGCAGGCCGCATGCGATGCCGCGGTTGCCGTTGGAATTGAACGCATAGAAGCTGATCGAGGCCCGTCCGTAGACACCCGAATACACATCACTGCGGTTCAGCACGGGATTGCAATCCGCATCAACGATACCGGGTGCGGTTGCACTGTTGGCATTGATGAAGAATGCGTTCTCGTAAGCTGGGTCATCCGGGCGGTCGATATCCCCATCGCGCAAGGGAGTCTTCAGCGATGCAAGGGACGGGGCTGTCCTTCCGTTGCCCTTGAGTTTTGCCTCGCCTTCCTTGTACGCAGCCTCGATGGCAGATTTAATCTTCTGCACCGTGGCCTTGTCACTTTTGGGGATGATCAGGGAGACCGAGTATTTCGGTGATCCGCCATTGATGGACTTGGGCTCCCACACGTTTGCATAGGACCATCTGGTGTTCTTTCCGGTGATTACCTTCATTGGATTTGCTATTGTTGACATTACTTTTCCTCCATGTCGTCAAAGTCGTTGATTGTGATACCCGGTCTTTTATCGCTTTCCGGTACGAGCGTCGGTTTGCCTTTGGGCTTGTAGATGAATGGGCCCAAGATCTCATTGAATCGTGTTCTTCCCAGCAACTCGGTCATTGCCGTGATTCCCAGTACCTTGTGTTCATAGGGATCGAATCCAGATGAGCTGACTGCTTCAGCTACGGCCTGATCATCGGTGTACTTGCGTATCGACCTACCCTCGACCAGTTTGAATCCCTCCAGTTTTCCTCCTCTACCTAATACCGAAAGAGCGTACCCCTTGATATCGCTTACCCAAGAAGCCAACTCGTCAGCCTGCCTCAGGATCTCTGCAATCTCGTCATCTCCCAGGAGTACAGGCTCGGCGAACTCGTAGCGAGCGAGATCCAGGTTCGCCTCGGCACGCTTGCGGCAGGTGGATTTCACCTTGCAGAAGCGGCAATGGGGACCTGAGCAGAATTCACCCTTGCCCCGGAATGCCAATTCAGCCCTTGGTTTGAGATAGGATTCAGCCCAGTTTGTTAGGTCATCGGCAGTCATGGTGAACGTGTTCACGTTTGCAAGGCGGGGTTGGAATACGGTCATCGATACCTCTTCCACCTCATACAGCGAGCCGAACATATCAAGAGCTCCGAGGGAGTAGAGCATCATCTGGGTATTGTGGTCTGCAGAGACTTCAACCCCCTGTCCGTACTTGAAGTCGATGATATGCAGGTTCCTGTCGGCGATGATGATGCAGTCTCCTGTCCCAGAACATTCAGGTACATACGTGCTGATATCCAGGCGTTGTTCAAGGAGTATCAACGGATCTTTTTGAGCCTCCTTCTCAAGCTGCAATGCCTCGAGAACGAATGCGGCATATTCATCGGTACAGCTTTCCATTTCCTCACTGTGGTAGTGCAGGGTGGGTCTCGGGTCCTCCATCTTGATTCCCAGGGCAAGCTTGACCTTGTACTCGCATAGGGTATGGGCTTCGGTTCCTTCCTCGGCGAACACACTTGATTTCTCCTCGATGTGTTCGCATAGGCGTGCCGATGGCGGGCACATTGTCCATCGCGAGGCCGATGAGGGAGAAAGAAGGGCATGCCTACTCATCGGCAAGCCTCCTGATATCCCTTAGGAAACCCGGGTAATATTCCGGTTTAAGATTCTCCAGACAGGTTGCATAGTGGTGTTCATAAATGGCAGGCAGCTGATCGGCCTTGTCCTTCGAGGTGATTGCGTCGACGGCAGACTTCAAATCTTCCAATGTCACACCCAGACAAAAAGCCTCATCGGCAAGATTTCTGTAATGGGAGGGATCGATCGCTGAGAGCTTGTCAGCACCATACTTTTGCAGAAGCAACCGCACTTGGTCCGTGTGACCATCACGTGACTTCTCTGCGAGTATCTTGCGCACATCGATCAGAGACAAAGGATTTTCATCCTTTGGGGGCTCTTGAATCGTTGGTGAGTCCTGTGCTTCAAAAAGGTCTGGTTGGATATCCTTCTGTCCGAGCAGATTCTTCAGGTCTTGTGTGCGAAGCACTTCGGCGGCTAACTCGAGCGCCTCCGCAAGAGATCTGAATCCCTTGGCTCCATCAAGCAACAACTGGGCTTTATCTTCCATTTTCATTCGCTCCTTCTTGCATCTCATGTATCTCGACGCTTCTGACCGTCTTGCCCGGTGTAAGTACGAGCACTTCGCTGTACTGGCCGAACAGGAATCGCAGCAGCCTTGCGGGTAACTTTCGTCCACGACTACCCAGCACTCCCTGGGTTCCTTCCCCGCCTTGGGCCACATTGATCTGGACCCTGTGTTGAAGTTTCATTGTGTTTCTCCATCGCTGTACGGGGTGTTTCCCCGGAGGTTGTTTCGGTGTGTCATCACCCCGTATGTACATCCTCTGCTTAATACCTGAAATCCGTACCCCAAGGAGAAAACGGGGACTATACATCCCCGAACTCCTCAGCATAGAGAGCCCTGATACGATCGAACATCTTTCTGCGGCGGCTACGGATCGCATTGTCTGTGGTCCCTTCTTCTCGGGCGATATCAGCGAGTTGTCGGCCTTCACAGAGTTTCCAGAAAAGCTCCTGTTGGGCAGGGATTAATTGGGGAATGAGCGTCTGCACCTGATTCCTGATCGAGGGGGGAAGCTCATCCTGGAATAGAATCTCCTCGGGGGCTTGGGAAGTATCCACAAGGTGCTCGATGGGATCATTAGGATGAGTTATTGGGTTGGCATCGTGAAGAAACTTTGAGAATTTAAAATTCGCATCCTGTAGTTCATCTTCATACCGATCGTTCAGTTTCTCGGCATGGTATGAGTCGCGGAGAACAGTGATGATCTCCTCGGTGATTCCGTCCTTACCTGGGGTAAGTCGGTACGGTTTTCCGTCGATGCAATAGAAGAATTCTGTCCTGGCGTCCTTTGCCATGTTCCCCTCCTTGGGGTTTGGGCAAAACGGAGACAGGCATTCGGGTATGCAGCGACGAGGGCATGCTGGCCGAAATCAAAACGCATCTCCGTTTTGACCTTCGACCGGCGCATTCCCTACAACCGGTGTTCAGTGATTGATGTGGTGCATCCCGGTGGGGAATCCTGGCCTGGCACAGGGATGCTGTTGTTTGGATCCAACGAATCCAGAAGACGATGACCATTACTCTTCGGCCTATGGAGCAAAGGGTCTTGATGATCCTGAATAAGATTTTCGGGCAAAAAGAAAGCCGGATGATTACAAAACGTGTGTCTTGTGCATCATCCGGCTATTCGGTGACTCGTCATACGGTCCCATTGCTCGGTATGTCCGACTTGCATGATGTCGGTATATTTAGTGGAGGAGCTTCCCCCAGTGTTATGTATTCATGATATGAACGCGCTTTCCTCCTTTTCTCTTGGGCAGGCACATGTGCTGTGCAATAGGAACTTTCACGAATCGACCGCACTGCGGACATTTGAGCGAGATCTCCACCGGCTCATCCGCCTTGTGAAATCCGGAAGCATCGAATGCCCGCTTTCCGCAGTTGGGGCATCTCATAGGAATACTCATCGCAACTCCTCTTGTTGTAAAATGTTAGCTTTAAAGCTAACATAGAAGTGAAAAAGAAACCTGCTGCGAAGTGGCAGTCAGGAATCTTTATGATAGACAATCCGCTAACGACCACAGGGATCGCATGGCGGACACCGGTGGTTGTTGGTTATGTGGGAAGGCAGTGCAGTGAAATCAGACGTACCCTTGCAGCTTCCTCAGAGACATTGAACACATCGACCATTGTCTGGATCAGCTCTTGTTGCCAGAATGGACTACCTTTGGGTTCGATCAAATTCCTCAGTCGTTTGACTGCAGGTCTGGGCATCAGCAATACTGATGCCAGATAGTTTGCCTGCCATTCGAGCCATGCCTCACCTTTCAAGCGTTTGCCGTCGGTATCTACACCGCTGAGATCAGGGAAGGCAGGTTTTGAGTAGATACCACCACAGTAATCGTGCAAGCTGGCAATCTGGGCCTTCCGCTGATAATATTCGGGATGGATCAACCCGTGCGATGCCTCATGCCCTTCTGTGAACCGCTCACGATGGATGAACGATGGATTGTCGGCAAGGGTTCCCTCAATGATGATGGTATTCTTTTTCACCGAGAGGAACTTGGCTTGGTCCAACTCAGGGACATACACGGGCAGGGCTTCGGTATCTTCGAAAACCGTGATCCCCAGATACACCTGGTTATGCGACAGGTATTGGTATTCCAGGGAAAAGCCCATGTAGTGGGTGATAAGTCTGTCGATATCCATGGGTTGTGGTTTTAGCAGGACCTCAGGGGAAAAGTCACGCAGCACTCGTTCTCCATAGGTTTCCAGCTGGTTCTTGCTCAAATGGGGTATCCCGTTGGCGTCGAGTCTACATGCGCATCTTTTCATCTTTCCTCAGTTGTCCCCGTGTTTCCTCTTGATCAAATCATCGACAAATCGTTGCCAATCTTCCTCGTTCGCTTCCAGGTTTCTTGCAGTCCTGAGTGCGGCGTTCACATACGGCCTGTCGGTCACATACGGATTCAGATCCGGTGCGAGCAGGCCTTTTTGCTTGCCGACTATGTCATACATCTCGGCTTTCTCTTTTTCATTCAGATTCAGCACGTTTGCCAAATCTGCCAGTCTTTCCTCGGTCAAAGGTGCACGCCGACTGTTCTCCACATCGCTGAGAAACGGTGCTGACACCCCCAAAGTACGAGCCACCTCACGCAAGCTAATTTGCTTTTCATCGCGTTTGTGCTTTAGGTACTCGCCAAAAGTCACGGTAGTCTTCTTCATAATCCTTACTATCCTTGTAAGCCTGTTAGTCATCAGGCTCAATAAAGGAAGGATAGTACGAAAGATGGTTGAGGGTCAATAGGATTTTGGAAAATAGTGTAAACAGGTGTTAAGTAGTATGTGGATGGGCTTGAGAATATCGGACTGGAGAAGAGGTGTCAATCGGTATTGAATCATGAGTTTATAGCTCAAGAATAGATGAGTGAGAAAGTACATGAATATGCTTGGAAGTTTGTGTGTTTGATAATGAATTTGCGCAAAGTCATCAATTCTTTGCTTAATGAAATTAATAATTGCCCTCAGCAGGCATCGGGACTATACTTACAAATCAAGCACGACCGTTATCAATAAATACGAATGAATGAATAATTTAGGCCAATGATGGGAGCAACTTTGTATGAAATCGGGTATCGACATTTGTCCTCTGCAATTCGGGATGCAGCAACGAGATTATAGAGATCAGAGTGGGACATCTATGATGAAAAAGTATGGGGCTTCTTTATCTAAAAGAAGGCGATACTTAAATCGAATAATCAACGATAATATGCCAAGGTCGATATCATGATTCAAACCTTCAACAATCGGACTGAAAAAGTCGGAGATGATCTAAAGAAGAATATCGCTAAAGAAAGTAAATTTCAGATTGCTGCAGGTATCTTTTCAATTTATGGCTATGAAGCGCTTAAGACTGAATTGAGGAAGATCGATTCTTTGAAGTTCATCTTCACTGATCCAACATTCATAGAGCTTGATAAGAAGAACAGGGAACAGAAACAGTTTTACATCAATTCCAGCTATCGACAAAAATCGATTAGCGGGACAGAATTTGAGATAAACCTCAAGAATGAACTCAAAGGGAAAGCGATTGCCAGAGAGTGCAAGAAATGGATTGAACAGAAAGTAACGTTCAAGACAAATGCGGGAAGCAAATACATCCAGCCTCATACTACTCTGATCAATAAAGAGAATAGTTTTGTATATATGGGAATCAACGAGTTCAGTAGTGCCGGTTTTGGATATGAGAAGGATAATTCGATTCTGAACCAGATCATCAAGACTGACGATTACGAAACGACCAAACAGTATATCCAGAATTTCCATGAGATATGGAATGATGAGAAGATCTTGCGGGATGTTACCGAGGAGGTTACTGACTACATTGCTAATCTATACAAGGAAAATTCGCCACAATTCATCTATTATCTGATCCTGTACCATATCTTCAACGAGTTTTTGGTAGATATCTCTGAGGATGAGCTGGCCAACGAACGAACCGGTTTCAAGGAATCCGTCACCTGGAACAAGCTCTATGACTTTCAACGGGATGCTGTTCTTGGGATCATCAATAAGCTGGAGCGGCATAACGGATGCATCCTTGCCGATAGTGTCGGGCTTGGAAAAACCTTTTCCGCTTTGGGGGTAATTAAGTATTACCAGGAAAGGAATCGTTCAATCCTGGTCCTCTGTCCAAAAAAACTGGGTGACAACTGGCTGACCTTCCTGAACAACTATGAGGACAACCCGCTGATCAAGGACAGGCTCAATTATGATGTGCTGTACCACACGGATTTATCTAGGGACAAGGGAGAGTCGAACGGTATAGATTTGTCAAGGGTGAACTGGGGGAACTATGATCTTGTAGTCATCGATGAATCCCATAACTTCAGGAACAATGATCCGCATAAGGATCATGTGACACGCTATCAGAAATTGTTGAACGATGTGATGCGCAAGGGAGTCAAAACAAAAGTCCTCATGCTTTCCGCAACTCCAGTCAACAATAGATTCACCGATCTCAAGAACCAGCTTGCACTCGCTTGGGAAGGGGAGACCGGTATCGCCGACGAACGATTGGGCACGGAGAAATCAGTCGAGGTCATCCTCTCAAATGCTCAGAAGATTTTCAACGATTGGTCGAAGTTGCCGATCGAAAAGCGCACCAGCCAGGAGCTTCTCGCAAACCTCAACAGCAACTTTGATTTCTTCAAGTTACTCGATAGTGTGACCATCGCCAGAAGCAGGAAGCATATCGAGAAGTATTATGATGTGAACAAGATTGGCCGATTTCCCAACCGACTGAAACCCATCACCCATCATGCGGATATCACAGACCTTGAAAATTTCATCGAGATATCGGAACTGTATCGGGAACTCTCTCGGTTGAGCTTGGCTATCTATTCTCCGACCGAATATATATTCGAAAGCAAAATGCAGTTTTACAGTGAACTGTATGATACGAATATCAGTGAGAAATCCAGTTTCAAGCAATCCCACCGGGAGAAGAGCTTGCAGACCCTGATGCGGGTCAATCTGCTCAAACGCCTGGAAAGTTCTGTGGACTCTTTCAGGATAACGCTGAATAAATTCATCCAAGCGAACGAGACAACCATAAAACAGATTATAAATTTTGAGGCGAATGGTGGTGACAGATATACAGAGGCAATACATCTGAATGATATTGATCTGGATGCTGATAGTGATGATTGGCAGAACGATGAGTCGTGTGTTGGCGGGAAAGTAAGGGTCAGACTTGCTGATATGAATACAAGCGGCTGGAAGCAGGACCTTGAAGCTGATGTACGTGTAGCAAAAGCAATACTCCGTGAAATGATGAGGGTGGGCCCGGAGCACGATACTAAACTGAATGACTTGAAAGATCTCATCGGAAACAAATTTGTAAATCCTATCAATCCAGGAAACAAGAAAGTGCTGATTTTCAGCGCATTCGCCGATACTGTTAACTACCTGTACAATAATATCTCTGGATACTGCAAAAATACCTATGGGCTTGAATGCGCGAAGATAACTGGATCGGATGACAATAAATGTACCTTGAAAATAGATACCAGTTTCAACAACTTGCTGATCAATTTTTCGCCTCGGTCTAAGGAACGCAGAAATATAGAAGCTCCCCAAATCGATGTCTTGATAGCTACAGACTGTATCTCGGAAGGGCAGAACCTTCAGGATTGCGACACCCTGATCAATTATGACATCCACTGGAATCCTGTGCGTATCATCCAGCGTTTTGGGCGGATCGATCGTATCGGTTCCATCAACCAAGACATCCAGCTGATCAATTTTTGGCCACAGCTCTCATTGGATGACTACATTAATCTCAAGAGCAGGGTTGAAAACAAAATGTTCATGGTGGATGCCACTGCTACCGGTGAAGATAATGTGCTTACGAACAAGTCATCAGATTTACTGTTCCGTAAAAAGCAACTTGAGAAACTCCAGGAAGAAGTTGTTGATATTGAGGATATGGGTTCAGGCCTATCCATAACGGATCTGGGATTGAATGACTTCCGTATGGATTTGGTGAATTACGTCAAAGAAAACGGATCGATGGATTCTGTGGCAACCGGCATGCATACCGTGTGCGAAAAAGATGTGGAGCGTGGCATTGAGGAAGGTGTCATCTATGTTTTAAGAAATATCAACAACGGGGTCAATATTGATAACTCCAACCAACTGCATCCGTTTTACCTGGTCTATCTGAAAACCGATGGGTCCATTCTTTCCTCCCATCTTGATGTGAAGAACACTCTTGATATCCTTCGAGCCTTATGCAAGGACAGAGATGAACCGATCAAAGAAGTCTATGAGCCCTTCAATGACGAGACTGATGACGGCAAGAATATGCAACGGTATTCAAGCCTCCTGAACAAAGCCATTGAAGCAATTCTCAACGTGAAGGACGAGAGCGAAGTAGATAGTCTATTCTCTGGTGGAGGAACGACCGCTCTTGTGAATAGTATCAAGGGGTTGGAAGATTTTGAGTTACTCGCATTTGTGGTGGTTCGATGATGAAGGATGATTTTAAGCTTCCCAAGGAAACACTAGTAAACAAGTTTGTTGCTAAATCTCGATTTTATGAGAGGTCAAAACTGAGCTCAAAACTTCAGAAAGAATTTGTAGATAAGGTTCAGAGGATTACCTGGAAGTACAAGCTCGCGGAAAATACCCTCGGGATTGCGAAGACAGAAGCTGTAACTGAGATACAAATTTTTGAGATTGAATTGAAGGAGCAAAAAGTTCCAAAGAATGTTGTGAAGATCATTGATAAAAGTATTCCCTATCAAATCCTATACCGGTTTGTGTATGAGGAAAATGTCACATATGGTATCTCGCTGAAAAATGGGGATAATATTGGCAACTACTACTTCTCAGATTGGAATACAAATCTGGTATTTGATTTCACAGGAATTGACCTTGAACTGGTTTATCAGAAACTGGTAAAAGCTTTTCTTCGAGATGAAGCCAAGGATAAAGATGATTTTGATGATATAGTTAGTACAGATCAGAAGATCAGAACCCTGGAAACAGAGATTGTCTCTTTGGAGAGCAGCATCCAAAAGGAAAAGCAATTTAACCGGAAGGTTGAGCTTCATAAGATCTTGCTGAAGAAAAAAACGCTGCTAACAGATATTACTGGAGGATCAGAATAATGGATAAGATGAAGATGAGCACGCCTGATTTGACTGATGTGAACATAGGAAAAATTGGGGCGCTATTCCCTAACGTGATAACTGAAACAAAAGATGAAAACGGAGATATCAAAAAAGCGGTTGATTTTGATTTATTGAGGCAGGTCTTGTCAAATTGTATCGTGGAAGACGAGAACGAACGCTACCGTCTGGACTGGCCGGGTAAAAAAGCTTCCCTCTTTAAAGCAAATACTCCAATTACCAAGACGCTCAGACCATGCAGAGAAGAAAGTGTCAACTTTGATACCACTGAGAACTTGTATATTGAGGGTGATAATTTTGAAGTTCTTAAAATATTGCAGGAAAGTTATTTAGGTAAAATCAAAATGATCTACATTGATCCTCCCTACAATACAGGAAATGATTTTATTTATAGAGACAACTTCTCAAAGAATAAGGATGAGTATGAAGAAGAATTAGGGCTTGCAGATGAAGAAGGCGGGAGACTATTTAGGAATACCGACACCAACGGAAGGTACCATTCGGATTGGCTGAGCATGATGTACGAGCGGCTGCTTGTTGCAAGGGATCTGCTTAAAGATGATGGTGTGATTTTTATTAGTATTGATGATAATGAAGTTGGAAATTTAAGAAAACTAGGAGATGAAGTATTTGGAGAGATGAATTTTCTTGCAAATATAATATGGCAAAAAAAATATACCCGATCGAATGATGCAACTTGGTTTTCAGATAATCATGATCATATTTTATGTTTCGCGAAGAATAAAGAAAAAACAAAACTTAACATGCTTCCTCGAAATGAAACACAAAAAAATGCATATACAAATCCTGATAACCATCCAAAAGGACTTTGGAAGGCTACTCCTTTGCATGCTAAAAGTGGTACAAATACGTCTTCTTATACTTTCAGTAATGGAATAACATGGCAACCCCCAAGAGGTACCTATAGACGTTATAATGACATTGCAATGGAGAAAATGGAAGCAGGAAATGAAATTTGGTTTGGAAATGATGGCTTGCAAACGCCCTCACGTAAAAGCTTTCTTTGTGATGTAAAAGATGGGGTTACTCCTGTTACTATATGGCCTTATGATGAGGTTGGTCATAACCATGAGGCCAATAATGAGTTAAAAGCAATTAATCTTGGAGGACTTTTTAATAACCCAAAACCAACAAGGCTAATTAAAAGAACTATGATATTAGCATCAAATCCAAATGATATTGTACTTGATTTTTTTTCTGGCTCATCTACTACTGCAGACGCAGTGTTACAGCTCAATGCCGAAGATGGGGGTAATCGAAAATTTATTATGGTACAACTACCCGAGATTTGTGATGAGGAAAGCGAGGCTTTCAAAGCTGGATATAGAACTATTGCTGAAATCGGTAAAGAACGGATACGGCGTGCTGGGAAAAAGATAGTAGAAGAACTGAAAAACAAGAGCCAGCAGCTGGAGTTAGGAGAAGACCCAGGATATCTGAAGAGGCTCGATATTGGGTTTCGGGTGTACAAAACCGACACATCCAATTTGAAAGATGTTTTTTATCTTCCTTCCGAGCTTGATCAGGAGATGCTTTCTTCTTTTGAGAGCAACATAAAAGAAAATCGCACTCCGGAAGATCTTCTCACCCAAGTGATACTTGATCTTGGGCTCGAGCTGACTCTGCCAATCGAAATCAATCAAATCTTAGGTAATACTGTGTTTTTCGTTCAAGCCAATGCCTTGGTAGCTTGCTTTGATGAAAATGTAGATTTTAATATTGTGGATCACATAGCAGATCACAAACCATTGAGGGTAGTGTTTAGAGATGCTAGCTTTGTAGACGATAAAGATCGCATCAATGTTGAAGAGCGATTCAAACGGCTCTCTCCGGAAACTAAGGTCACGGTGATCTAATATGAAGCTGAAATTCAAACAACAACCCTATCAAGCTGATGCCACCATGGCGGTAGTCCGCTGTTTTGAAGGACAGGGAAAAGGTATCAGAAAGGAAATAGTTGGACGAGATGTCCTCGACAATGGGCTATTTGGCGCCGAACTCACCAGGGTGGAAGAAATTTTCTCTAATAAAAAATTGGAAATCACCGATGCTGATATCTTGAGGAATGTACAAGTTATACAGAAAGAGCAGGGTTTGAAAACCAGCAACAGACTGGATGGTCTCAACTTCACGATTGAGATGGAAACAGGAACCGGCAAGACATATGTCTATACCAAGACCATGTTTGAACTCAATAAACAGTACGGTTGGAATAAATTCATCATCATGGTCCCCTCTGTGGCAATACGGGAAGGGGTACATAAGTCATTGGAAATCACGACTGATCACTTTCAGGAGATATACGGAAAAAAAATTCGCTTCTCCATCTACAATACGAAAAACAAGTCAAACCTGATCAATATCAAGACTTTTGCTAATACGTCAAATATTGAAGTGATCATCATGAATTACCAAGCCTTCGCTACCACCAGCCAAGAATCCAGAAAAATATATCAAAAGTTGGATACACTTCAGAGTGAACGGCCGATCGATATCATCAAGCGGGCAAGGCCAATACTCATCATTGATGAACCGCAGCGGTTCGGGGATAAAGCAGAAAAGATATTCACTGCAAGGGAATTCAATCAGCTTTTTACCCTTCGTTACTCTGCTACCCATAAAAGAGACTTTAATAAGATCTATCGGCTGGATGCCATCGATGCGTATAATCAAAAATTGGTTAAGAAGATCAGTGTCAAGGGAATTGAAGTTGTCGGTAATAGTGGCACCAACAGTTACTTGTTCTTGGATAGAATCCAAATCAGTACAAGCAAATACCCTGTCGCATATGTTGAATTGGAAGTAAAACAAGCCAATGGAATACAGAAGAAAATTCGACAAATCAAAGAAAGAGACGATCTGTATGTCTATTCAAATGAGCTTAAGCAGTATAAGGGTTTTGTTGTCAAAGAAATCAACGGACGTACGAATACAGTGTCCTTCACCAATGGAATTACTTTGTCTGTAGGACAAACTACTGGTGATGTGGATGAGGAGCATGTCCGGCGTATTCAGATACGTGAGACAATCAGATCACATATTGAAAAAGAACGTCTGATGTATCAGAAGGGGATAAAAGTTTTGTCCCTGTTCTTTATCGATGAAGTGGCAAAATATCGTGACTACAGTAGTCCTGATGAGAAAGGTCTATACGCGAAAGTGTTCGAAGAAGAATATAGGCAAGCCGTCAGCCAATTGAACCTCTTCGAACCGGAATACAACGAATATCTCAGCAGCCATTCCGTTGAGGAGATACACAAGGGTTATTTTTCCATAGATAAGAAAGGGCACTTCATCGATTCGAAGGAAAAGCGCGGTGAACTAGGTAGTGATGATGAGAGTGCTTACGATCTGATCATGAAGAACAAGGAGAAGCTTCTTGATCTGAAAGAACCTACTCGTTTTATATTTTCACACTCGGCCCTTCGTGAAGGTTGGGACAATCCCAATGTTTTTCAGATATGTACACTCAAACACAGCCAGTCCGAGATCAGTAAGAGGCAGGAAATTGGGCGTGGACTTCGCATTTGTGTAAACTCACAGGGCGAAAGAATGGACGCATCGGTTTTGGATAGTGAATTCTTCGATATTAATAAACTTACCGTTGTTGCCAGTGAATCATATGACTCCTTTGCCAAAGCCTTGCAGAGTGAAATTGTAGCATCACTTTCTGAACGACCGGTCGTTATTACATCTGAAGTATTGAAACACCGGGTTCTGCATAACGAGAAAGGAGAGATATTCGTTTTTGATGATATGGCTTCCATGGACCTAATTATAGATATGAAAAATAAAGGCTATCTGGATGAAAACTACCATATCACAGAAGCCCTGATACAGGACATCGAAAAGAAGACGTACTCTGTTCCTAGTAAATTTAAAGGATTTGAAAGTAGCGTGGCCGAGTTTATGACAGAAGTTTATACGACTGCAAATTTCAAGGCAGCTGAGAATGAAAATGAAAACAATATACATGAGGCAGTTCTTAAACCCAACGACAACTTTGCAAAAGAAGAATTCCAGGAGTTGTGGAAAAGGATAAAGGTCAAAACGGTTTATGAGGTAGATTTTGAGAGTCAGGAGTTAGTTGATAAATGCATTCGAGCGATCGAAAGCAATCTGAGTGTCAAAAAGATTTTGATAAATATTACCTCAGGCGAACAGGACGACAAGATTGATGAAGCATCACTGAAATCTGGACAAAGCATGCATAAGGAAAAGAGCATCACTGAAAGAGCTGAATCTTTATTGGGGGATGTGAAATACGATCTCGTGGCCGAAATTGCCAAAGAGACAAATCTCACACGCAAGACGATTGTAAAGATCCTGCAAGGATTGCAGCCTGGAACTTTTCATAACTTTAAAGTGAATCCGGAAAGTTTCATTCAGGGTGTTTCAAACCTGATCAATAATGAAAAAGCCGCCACTTTGATAAACAACATCGTCTATTCAAAAATAGACAAGACCTATGATGACAGTATTTTCACGATCAATAATTTCAATGGCTCGTTGGCTAAAAATATCCTCGAAGTGAAAAAGCATATTTACAACTACGTCAAAACCGATTCAAAGGTTGAGCGACAGTTTGCGACTGATCTTGAATGCGAGGAAGTGCTTGTCTATGCTAAACTGCCAAGTGGCCCAAATGGCTTTAAAATACCTACCCCTCTCGGAAACTACAATCCAGACTGGGCTATCGTTTTCAATACAGATAAATTCAAGTATGTGTATTTCATAGCGGAAACCAAAGGAAGCATGGAAACGTTGCAACTCAAGGAAATTGAGCAGAAGAAAATCAGCTATGCAAAAAAACACTTCGAAGCATTGGGGCATGCGGATATAAAATATGACGTGATCGATTCATATCAAGCGCTAAGAGATAAAATCATGAATTAGTATCATGGACCTATGAAGAGTAAGGGGCAAGCAATGGCTAGAGGAAAGAATATAAACCTTTACATCAAGGATGGCATATCTAAATGCACCATCAAGAACTGGAGCGGTGTGGTCTATATCGTTCCTCGTATACTTGTCGAAGTCGGCAAGCAGATTGACAATTTGAACAGAAGTGGGGTTTATCTTCTTCTTGGTACTACCGAGAAAGACGAAGAAGCAGTTTATATCGGTCAAGCCGATATCCGGAAAAACGAAAGAGGGGTCCTATATAGGATACTTGAACCCCATAAAAGCATAGATTATTGGACTGAGTGTGTCGTTATTACTGCCGACAACAACTCCCTCGGTGCCACCGAACTCAACTATCTGGAATACCGTCTCCATGAAATTGCTCTGGATGCTGATCGATGTAAGGTCACAAATGGAGGGTCTCCACATAAGGGGAGCCTTCCAGAAGAGAAAGAAGATGAAATGGAAGATTTCATTGACTATATTCGGCTGGTGGTGAGGGCTCTTGGTCGTAAGGTTTTTGAACCGGTAGTTAGCAGGATCCCCGAAAGTTTTATCGGAGATCATCTTTTTCATTCCAAGGGGAAGAAGGCATCAGCTTTAGCAAAGCTCACAGACGATGGAATAGTAGTTCTAAAAGGTAGTCGGCTTGCAGAGGAATTGACCCAAAGTGCTCCGAAGCAAGTGATTAGATTACGGGCAAAGTTTTCTGATTCTATCGATAGTACGTTTGTTCTGACGAAGGACATTAGATTCACCAGTCCTTCTGCAGCCGCAGGTTTTGTTGGAGGAGCTAGCCTCAATGGGAATGATTACTGGGTAACTGACTA